>JBFWUS010000147.1:0-2570 GCA_050247155.1 Rhizobiaceae bacterium | reverse complement strand
ATGCCGCGCAGCTTCTGGCGCAGGAAATCGCCATAGGCGCGCTCCACGCCGGTGCGCACCATGCGCGTGGCGAACAGAAGCAGCGCGATCGCGCCAGCCAGATTGAGCAGAACAACCGAGCCGCTCATTATTTCAGCGCCCTTGAACAGTCTGCGGGAGACAACCCGGAGGCGCGGCGGGACCTTCTTGACACTGGGGGTGACGAAATCCTTCCGAGCGCAGGTGAGAAAATCATGGTCGGCTCTCCATCAATAGGAACGGTTTGACGATGAAGCACCCACGTTTGGCGATGCCGGCACCGCTGGATGCCTTTCATGCACTGCCATGCTCACAAATTGGAAAGTCTGATAGCGCCGCTTTATGCCTTTCTGACATACCACTTTGTGTCACGCGGAGGACATGACTCTCGCGGCTCGCCACGACGTGACTTGGCTAATTGTAGTGTGGGGGCCGGTCGTCCAATGTTGAAATCATTGAACAATTTCAACCAGGGGCGCAGTCCACCATAGATTCGATATTTTGCTTTTGATTCAGTAGTTTATGTGGTTCTGGTGGCGGAGGAGCGCTACCACCTTTCATCCCACTTGGAACAGCTACGATATCGCTTGCGCTGCTATGCGCGAGGCAGCTGCTTTGATATGCCGCCGGCCTAACATGCTGAGACGTATGAGGCCTGAGGCAAGGCTCAGATTCTCAATAGCGCGCTCATCAGCGTCGCCATCGACGCCGATGACGCCTGGTGGCGGTCGACCTTAAGTCTGTTGTCCGAATCCCGAAGATGATTGGTGTTGTGGATCATCCACCGGCCAGAGGACTTTGCGCTCCAGGTCCGCAAGGGTCGACATAAGACAGGCTCTCATTGATCATGAGAATCTATCTTCCCTTGAGCTTCTGTACGCTCGTGTCCACCGGGGCATCATGTGGAACGCCACTGTAACCGTCGGTCCTGCTGGACCGTCCAGCCCATTCCACATTCCTGCGGTGTCGGCGTCGTGTTCGACAACAGGAAACTAATCCGGCAAACCAGCCAGCCGCAACGCATCGGTGACCTGGTCGAGAATGGTTGGGGCGATTCCGACGCACGCTGACCATCGGCCGACCGAGAACTGTGGATCGAGCGCCAGCAGCCGCGCCGCCGCGGCCCTTGCCTCATCGATCTTGCCGAGACGGGTGAGGGGCGCCGCCATCCATGCGTGCAGCATGCTGAAGCCGGGATTCATTTCGACGGCGGCCTGACATGCGAGAACGGCATCTTCGTGCCGACCGATCAGGAAGTGGCCGAAGCCGATGATCCCCTGCGGCAGGCAACTCATTCTCGGAGCAGCGTCGCACCTATTCGGCCAAAACATCATCAACCGCGAGTTCATCAAAGAGGAGAAGGATTTTCCTTCGGTCCGTTGCTTCGCGGAAGGCTTCGATTTCCTTGACCGCAATCGCGACGCCGACAACTGAATGCTGCAGATCGAGACCTTTGATCAGCACGAGCCTTTTACGGCACCAGCCCGGTTCAAGGCGCAATTCCAAACCGATTGGGAAGGCCCGACCCGTGATTGGCCGCGCTATGGCCGTGTCGATGAACTGCCTGAAGAATGCGAGGAGTTGCGCGCCAATTATTATGCCGTCGTCGCCATGTGCGACCACCTGCTCGGCGAACTGCTCGATTATTTCGATCGTCACGATCTCTGGAAAGATACCGCGCTGGTCGTCACCACGGACCACGGCTTTCTGCTTGGCGAGCACGACTTCTGGGCCAAGAACCGGATGAACCTCTACGAGGAGGTGGCGCACATTCCGCTCTTCCTGCATGATCCACGATATGCTGGCCGCGCGGGCAGCCGCAGCCGGGCGCTGACTCAATCCATCGATCTGGCGGCTACGTTCCTGGACCTCTTTGGAGCAACGCCCCCCGCCGAGAACGAAGGCTTTTCGCTTTCCGAGATGGCGGATGGATCGGCGAAGCGTGATGGCGCGCTGTTCGGCTACTTCGGCGGCGCGGTGAACGTCGCGGACGGCCGCTATACCTACCATCGGTTTCCCGAGAATCTGTCACGACAGGAACTCTACCAATACACGCTGATGCCGACGCACATATTCTCGCCGTTCACGCCGCAGGAACTTGCCGGTGCGCAGCTTTCGCCGCCGCTCGATTTCACCAAGGGCGCAGCCTTGCTCAAGGTGCCGGTCATCGAGCGATCGCCGATGTATAACAATTACGGACCTGGCGGGTTGCTGGAGTCCGACACGCGACTATACGATCTTGCGGCCGACCCTGGCCAGGAGCGGCCATTGGCCGACGAAAATGCTGAAAGGCGGCTCAGCGCGATGATGATTCGATTGATGCAGGCCAACGGCGCGCCGGCTGAGAGACTGTCTGGAAAATGAGGTTTTGGGGTTTTGCGGGCGCTCCAAATGTGATTCACACTTTTGATGTGGACAGATGAAACCCGAAGCCGGATGGCCAAGATCGCCCGTAGGACCAAGCGCTACCCGTCGGACCTGACGGACGAGGAGTGGGAGCGGATTGCGCCGCTGATGCCCAAGCCTGGGCGGCTGGGGCGACCTCGCGAGAT
>JBFWUS010000146.1:0-2610 GCA_050247155.1 Rhizobiaceae bacterium | reverse complement strand
ACTGCGGACTTGATCAACAGCAGCGCGCAAAAATATTTGATCTTGGTTCTGTCACGAGCGAAGGCGGTGAGGTGCGAGGCACAATTTTTACGCGTGCTCCAGAGCTGTTTGTAGAAGGAGAGGAGGTGCATTGTGATCATGCATCAGACATCTGGGCGTTAGGGGCGTCGCTGCTAGCTTTAAGAACGGGCAAGTATCCTTTTGTTCACAACAGCGAAGTTGATGAACGAAAAAATATCAATGAAGAAATGAGAGCAGGGAAATTATCGCGCGATGATGCTCAGAAAAGAAAATTGATCTTAGATGAAAAGGTCCGAGAACGCATTCTGGCGTCGTCAGCAAAAGACGATTTGAGGCGCCAAGTGCATGAGAGTTTGCGCGGTAGGCCCGAAGAATTGCTTTTGCAGATGTTGGACTTTGAGAAGTTAGAACGGAAAACTATTCGATATTTTGATAAAGGCTGGAGCGGTATTGCGCAGGAACTCGGAGGTTCCAGATCGCAAGAGAAAAACGGAGATAGTGCTCGAAGCGAAAAATGGCAATCTATAATGGACCATGTTCACTTGGTAGAGCGGAAGGAGCTTGTATTGACCGCTAAGCAAATTGATAGAATTATTACCGAATATAGGCGTGACAATATTCATGACAATGATATAGAGCGAACTTTGAAAAAGCTTGCAGAGGGCGTGTAATCTAGATTCATCTTATTCTGTCGGATATCGAGCGATAGAGTAGTTCTGTAGTTTGCGCCCCATGCTCACCCCCGTCACGCCGCCGAAAGTTCCGCCCTACAAGCACACGCCGCTGTTTCCGCTCGGCAAGGACACCACGCCGTTTCGCAAGATCGGGACACAAGGCGTGAAGGTCGAGAGGGCGCTCGGGCGGGAGATGCTCGTCATCGAGCCGGAGGCGATCCGCGCGCTCTCGGAAGCCGCGTTCACCGATATCAACCATCTGCTGCGGCCGGCGCACCTGAAGCAGTTGCGTTCGATCCTCGACGACCCGGAGGCCAGCGCGAACGACAAGTTCGTCGCCTACGATTTCCTGAAAAACGCCAACATCGCCGCCGGCGGCGTGCTGCCGATGTGCCAGGACACCGGCACCGCGATCATCATGGGCAAGAAGGGCCGCAATGTCTTCGTCGCGGGCGAGACGCCCAACGCCGACGAGGCCGCGCTCGCGGAAGGCGCGCGCGACGCGTATCTCAAAAAGAACCTGCGCTATTCGCAGGTCGCGCCGCTGTCGATGTTCGAGGAAAAGAACACCCGCACCAACATGCCGGCGCAGGTCGAGATCTATGCCGAGGGCGAGGACGAGTACAAATTCCTGTTCATCGCCAAGGGCGGCGGCTCGGCCAACAAGGCGTTCCTGTTCCAGGCGACGCCGTCGATCCTGACGCATGACCGTATGATCGCGTTCCTGAAAGAGAAGATCCTGACGCTCGGCACCGCGGCGTGCCCGCCGTATCACCTCGCCATCGTGATCGGCGGCACCTCGGCCGAACTGACGATGAAGACGGTGAAGCTCGCCTCGACCAAATATTACGACACGCTGCCGACCGAGGGCTCCGAGGACGGCCACGCCTTCCGCGATCTCAATATGGAACAGGAAGTACTGAAGTTGACGCAGTCGACCGGCGTCGGCGCGCAGTTCGGCGGCAAGTATTTCTGCCATGACGTGCGGGTGATCCGCCTGCCGCGCCACGGCGCCTCGCTGCCCATTGGGCTTGGCGTGTCGTGCTCGGCGGACCGCCAGGCGGTCGGCAAGATTACCCGCGACGGCATTTTCCTCGAGCAGCTCGAGGAGCACCCGGCGCAGTATCTGCCCGAGATCGATCAGGAGAAGATGGCGGGCGAGGTGGTCAAGGTCGACCTCAACCGGCCGATGAAGGACGTGCTGGCGCAGCTCTCGAAACACCCCGTGAAGACGCGGCTGTCGCTGACCGGCACCATGATCGTCGCGCGCGACAGTGCGCATCTGAAACTGCGCGAGCGGCTGGAAAGCGGGGCGGGGCTGCCCGACTACGTCAAGAACCATCCGATCTATTACGCCGGCCCGGCGAAGACGCCGGAGGGTTACGCGTCGGGCGCGTTCGGCCCGACCACCGCGGGGCGGATGGACAGTTTCGTCGACCAGTTCCAGGCCGAAGGCGGCTCGATGATCATGGTGGCGAAGGGCAACCGCGCAGCCAGCGTGCGCGAAGCCTGCAAGAAGCATGGCGGATTTTATCTGGCGTCGATCGGTGGTGCTGCGGCCAACCTCGCCGAGCACTGCATCAAGAAGGTCGAGGTGCTGGAATATCCCGAGCTCGGGATGGAAGCGATCTGGCGCATCGAAGTCGAGAACTTCCCCGCCTTCATCGTCATCGACGACAAGGGCAACGACTTCTTCAAGGAATTGAATCTTGGCTGACGCCAAGTTGAATTTGAACCTGGGGTGAGGGGCGGGCCGTGCTGAACCGCCGCGCCGTCATCGCAGGTCTTGTGACCTGCCACTGAACTTTCATCCAGCGGCGGTTAGAGTCTGGTCCGCTGTTGCGCCTTTCGGCGCGGTGAGTGTACCGGCATAAGCCACCGGCGTCTTGTAGCCGAGCGAGGAGTGCGGCCTCGC
>JBFWUS010000145.1:0-2773 GCA_050247155.1 Rhizobiaceae bacterium | reverse complement strand
AAACACCGCATGTAATTCTTGCTCCGGTAAAATGTAATCTATTAAAACTTGCACGAGTTGGCCACGGCGAAGGGCCTTCTGTGCGACATATTGGGGCAAGATAGAAATTCCAAGTCCATTTTCTGTGTAAGCGACAAGGATATCCCATCTAGCGTAGAGCGTGACGAAGAGGCGATGGTGGCACTGTTGTTACGAGCGGGGTGTCAATTTCCATGTCTACGCCTATGCCTGGAGATAGAAGCTTTCATTTGATCGAGGCGGTTGCGGATCGCATCGAAGGGGCGCCGGTGGGGCGGCGTCGGCGGTGGTCGGATGCCTTCAAGGCGGAGATGGCGGCGCGGAGTTGTGAAGCGGGCGCGAACGTTTCGGCGCTGGCCCGGGAGATCGGGATCAGCCCGTCGCAATTGTTTGGCTGGCGTTCGGTTTTGGTCCGGAAAGGCGAGATTGAACGCCGTGGCGCGGCGGGTGGCGTCGTCAGCTCTGAGCCACAAACGGCGCCGTCGCCGATCATCGAGATCGATGTCAACGGCATGACGGTTCGCGCCGGCGCGGCTGTCGACGAAGCGCATTTGCGGCGTGTTCTGCGTGCGGTGCGCTCGGCATGATCCCGGCAGGCGTAAAGGTTTATCTGGCGAGCCATCCGGTCGACTTCCGCAAAGGAATCGATGGTCTTCTGGCGCTGGTGCGGGATGCCGGCTCGGATCCGTTTAACGGCGCGCTGTATGTGTTCCGGGCGAAACGGGCCGACCGGATCAAGATCGTGTGGTGGGACGGCAGTGGCGCGTGTCTGTATTTGAAGCGACTGGAGAAGGCCCGGTTTGTCTGGCCGCCGATCGGCCATCATCGGGTCCAGCTGCATCATGCCCAGTTGCTGGCTTTGGTCGACGGGATGGATTGGAAGCGGGTCCAGGCGACGCCGATCGTGCGTCCGGAATCGGTCGGATAGATATCGTCGCTGCGGCACAGTGAATCAGGCCGCGAAAACAGCGGGCAAACCACCGCCGAGTATGCTCTGATCGGACATGCGGCCTGCACTTGATCTTCCGGATGACGTCGATGCGCTGAAGGCGATGATCATCGCCATGGATGCGCAACGGACGCAGGTCGAGACGCGTAATGCTGAACTCGAACAGCGCAACACGCATCTTGAGGCGGTGACCAAAACCGCCGACGAGCGCATTGCGCGGCTGACGGCGACGATCAAGGTTCTGGAACGGGCCCGCTTCGGTCGCCGCTCCGAACGGCTGGGCGCCGATGCGCTGAGCGAAGAGCAGTACGCACTGGTGTTCGACGAGATCGCAACCGGCGTGGCGGCGATCAGGGCGCAACTCGCCAAGGCAGCGGGGCCGTCTAAGAACCCGCGTGCACCGCGTCCGCGCAAGAACTTTGCCGATCATCTTGAGCGGGTGGAGATTGTGATTGAGCCTGAGGTTCCAGCCGGCTGCGAGGGGCTGGAGCGTGTTCTGATCGGCGAGGACGTCTCCGAGCGGCTCGACGTGACGCCGGCGAAGTTCCGGGTGATCGTCACGCGCCGTCCCAGATACGTTTACAAGGGCTGGGATGGGGTCGCGCAGGCGGCTGCACCCGCCCGCATCATCGAGAGCGGCATTCCAACGGAGGCGCTGCTGGCTCAGATCGCGGTGGGGAAGTATGCCGATGGCCTGCCGCTTTACCGCCAGGAAGCGATCTACGCACGCGACAAGGTCGAGATCGACCGCGCGCTGATGGCGCAGTGGATGGGCAGGATCGGCTTCGAACTCGAGCCGCTGGCCGAACACCTGCTGCTCCGGATCAAGCGAGGCGAGCGGGTTTTTGCCGACGAAACGACCTTGCCGACGCTGGCGCCGGGCTCGGGAAAAGCCAAGACAGCGTATCTTTGGGCGTATGTCCGTGACGATCGTCCCTTCGGCGGCAGCGATCCACCCATGGTGGCGTATCGCTTCGAGGACAGCCGCGCCGGCGCATGCGTTGCCCGCCATCTGGATGGCTACCGCGGCATCCTGCAAGTCGATGGATATGCCGGATATCGGCGGCTGGCCCGCAACGATCAGGGCAACGATGGCGTGACGCTGGCCGCCTGCTGGTCGCACGTGCGGCGCAAGTTCTATGAACTGCACGTCGCGGACCAGTCAGCGATCGCTTCGCACACGATCGCGCTGATGGCCCCGCTGTGGACTATCGAGGCGGACGTCCGCGGCCGCGATCCGGCAACCCGAATGAAAACGCGCCAGGGCAAGTCCGCACCCATCGTGGCCGAGCTCTTCGCGCTATGGGAAAAGGAATTGCCGAAACTATCGGGCAAGTCGAAGCTCGCCGAAGCTATCCGCTACGCGATCTCCAGGCGCGGTGCGCTCGAACGCTTCCTCGCCGACGGCCGGATCGAAATCGATTCCAACACCGTCGAGCGCGCAATCCGGCCGCAAACGATTACACGCAAGAACAGTTTGTTCGCCGGCAGCGACGGCGGCGGTCGTACATGGGCCACCATCGCGACCCTGTTGGCGACGGCCAGAATGAACCAGGTTGATCCACTTGCCTGGCTCACTCACACCCTTGAGCGCATCGCCAACGGATGGCCCAATAGCCGGATCGACGAACTCATGCCGTGGAATTATCCGCGCTGAACGGTCTCGGCTTCTCGCTTACTTTTCTGTGGCTGCCAGGACTGTTGAAAGGTTATTTGATCGCAATCTTCCATAAACATAAACAGGAAAAGAAATGCCATTTGACTCCTGGAGGTGCCAGACAGCATCCCCCTGCACGGTCGTGTAAA
>JBFWUS010000144.1:0-3133 GCA_050247155.1 Rhizobiaceae bacterium | reverse complement strand
TCTTCGCCTTGATGCTGATCACCTTCCTACCGGGACTCTCACTGCTGCTGTCGCGCTTGTGACGCGGCGGAACCGAAAACGGACCGAAACCAGAGGAGACGCAAATGGCCTACCGTGACATGCGCGATTATCTCGCCGCCCTGGAACAGAAGGGGCTGATCAAGCGCATCAAGCGCGAGAGCAACCACAATTGGGAGGTCGCCTGCCTGGCCAAATGGATGTATCAGGCGCTGCCGACCGACAAGCGGTTCGGCCTGTATTTCGAGAAGATCAAAGGCCATTCGATCCCGGTCATCACGGGCGCGCTCGGCGCCGGACCCGAATCGGTGGCGACCGCGCTCGGCGTCAAGGTCGAGGAGATCAACGACAAGGTCGTGAGCGCGCTGCGCAAGCCGATCAAGCCGAAGCTGGTCGCGACCGGGCTTTGCCAGGAAATAGTCCTCACCGGCAGGGACGCGAGCCTCGCCAAGCTGCCGATCGTCACCTGGACGCCCGGCAAGGACAAGGCGCCCTATATCACCACCATCGTGGTGACCCGCGACCACGATACCGGCGTGCAGAATATGGGCGTCTACCGCACCCAGGTGCGCGACGATCATTCGGTGGTGATCAATCTGGCGCCGGGCCGGCAAGGCTTCCGCAACTGCCTGACCTGGACCACCAAGGGCAAGGCGGCGCCGATTGCCTGGGTCATCGCCACCGAGCCGGTCGTGCATCTGGCGACCGTCGCCAACCTGCCCTACGGCGTCGACGAAATGGAGGTGGCCGGCGGCTTGAAGGGCGAGCCCGTCGATCTCGTCACCTGCAAGACCAGCGACCTCAAAGTCCCCGCCAACGCCGAGATCATCGTGGAAGGCACGATCAAGCCCGGCGAGATGGACGACGAGGGCCCGTTCGGCGAATTCGCCGGCTTCATGGGTCCGATCGACAAGCGCCCGGTCGGCCACATCACGGCGATCACGCACCGCAAGAACCCGATCTATTACGGCTATACCAGCCAGATGCCGCCCTCCGAAAGCACGACAATCCAGAGCCTGACCAATGCCGGCGTGATCCTGCAGATGATGCGCGACCATATCGGCGAGCAGAGCGTGCACGACGTGTGGATCGACATGACCTTCGGCGGCCTGCTGGCACACGGCGTCGTCTCCATGACGCCGCAATATCCGGGTCATTCCAAGAAGGTCGGGCGCACCATTGCCGACATCACCCCGCTCAAGCGCGTGACGGTGGTGGATGCCGATGTCGACATCCGCGATCCCACGCACATCGAATGGGCGATGAATTCGCGCCACCATCCGGCGCGCGACACGGTCATCATCGACGACGTCTATTTCCCGATCCAGATGGATCCGTCGGTGCGCGACGCGCGCGGCAATGTCGGCCAGGGTTCCAAGGTCGTCTACGACGCCACCCAGAAGATCGATTCCGGCCCGTTCTCGCTGCCGCCGAAGGCGATGATGGAAAAGGCGCTCGGCGTCTGGAAGGAATGCGGCTTGCCGGAATTCGAGATTCCGCGGCGTGCGCGGCTGCGCGTCGACAAGTCGTGATCGGGCGATCTCGGACGTCGGCCGGAATTTTTCTCGCTCAGGTAGTCTCTTCGGCTGCGGCGACGGTTTGATTCAGGTCCGGGAACCGGCTTCGATTTTCCGTCGAATTCTCTGAGCGGCAGCTTCGAAAGCCGGCACAACCGCAACTGCAGAGGCGATGCCAACGGCACCTGCGATTGTCACATCGCTCAGGTAGTGTGCGTGGATTAAGAAACGCGTCGACATGAGCACAAGTCCCACGGCAATTGAAAGCATCCTGTACCGAGGCGCCACGTACCATAGCGCCGTCATCGCAGCCGCAACTGTCGTCGCATGGCCCGACGGAAATGACGTCCAATCGTGCGAGACGCGGAACCACGCGAAGTCATGAATGCCCTGATCGTAAAGCAATTTCGGACGCGGCCGGGCAAAAACGAACTTTGCCGCCGCGCCAATGACCCCCGCGCTCAAGACGGCGACGCAAAAATAAGCGGCGGCCGATGCCCGCTCGAAATTTCGCCAAACGATCCCGTAGGCGGTCAGTGCCGCCAAGCCGACGCCTAGAATCCACATGCCCTTGCCGAGATCGGTGATCGCCGATCCGATCCTGAAGAGCGTCGTGCCCTCGAGGCGTTTCGCGTAGACCGCAATATCGAGGTCGAGCGCCACCAGCGATATGCACGTCGCGGCAAGCAAAATCGCGATGACGACAGCCGGCGCCCACGCGCGTGCGTATTTGGGTAACGGCGGCAGTTGAGCGTGGCTCATTATGCTTTAGCCGCCTTTTTTTCAGCGCGGGCGATGCCCTGCATGATGAGTTCCTGGGCCTCTTCCGGCCCAGCCCACTTGACGATGTCGACCCACTTGCCGCGTTCCAGGTCTTTGTAATGCTGGAAGAAATGAGCGATCTGATCGGTCAATATGCGCGGCAGCTGATCGTAGGAGTTGATGTCCGTATAGAACGGGTGCAACTTGTCGACGGGCACCGCGATAAGTTTCTCGTCGCCCCCGGCTTCGTCGACCATCATCAGCGCGCCGATCGGTCGGCACCGAATGACCGCACCGGGGACGACCGGCACCTGACCGACCACGAGGACATCGCAGGGATCGCCGTCCTCGGACAGCGTATGCGGAATGAAGCCATAGTTGCCGGGATAAAACATCGCCGTATGCAGAAAGCGATCGACGAACATGGCGCCCGATGCCTTATCGAGCTCGTACTTGACCGGGACTCCGCCTTGCGGAATCTCGATCACCGCGTTGACGTCGACCGGCGGCGAAATGCCGGCGGAAATTTTTGTGATGTCCATTCGGTCTCCTAGCTTTCACTGGCCTGCCGATTACGATCGCCTTTGCCCATGACGCGGCGGGAATTCCGGCCGACGCCAAGCGATCAAGGGCGTTGAAAAATGATGCATTGATCCGCCCTTTCAAACATCCTCTTTTCACACTCGCCCCCAGTTAACGGGCGCGTATCAAGGCAGCGGTTCCGGCCGCCATTATAAGTGCAGCCAAACCGAAGGCGAATATCGGAGAGACTGCCGTCCACAGCACGCCGACGGCCGTGCTGGAAACAAATTTGCCAATGCCATTTACAGTACCGA
>JBFWUS010000143.1:0-3155 GCA_050247155.1 Rhizobiaceae bacterium | reverse complement strand
CCAGACCACACCAACAAAGAAGGAGAAAGCACCCACCTTGACCAAGGCCTGAGACCCAAACCATACATGAAGGCGGGTCACTTCTCGGCGAAAATCCCGGGTCAGCTCTCAACGGAAATCAACATTCAGATCGTCTCGGCGGCGCACTCGATCGCGCCGAGGAACTCAGCAACGCTGCGAACCCAGGTCTGATCCGGCGCGAAGCCCCGGACGACGACGATGCCCTGGCTGATCGGAGTCTCCACAAAGACCGCGTTTTGCAACTCCTCCAGCGGAGCCTTTCTGAGATCGACCATCTGCGCCGGGGTGAGAACGACAACGTCAAGTTGACCGCTCTTGGCACCGCGATCGTTCAGGCTGTAGATGTTCTGGCCGCTGCGGTCGTAAACCGATGCCGACCAGTATGGCACGACTCCTGAACCCTGGACATGGGCGATCCCTTCGCTAAGGTCGATCCGGCAGGCGACCGCCTGAAAGAAGGGATCAGCGATGCCGGCAGCACCAGCCAGATCAGAATCGGTGACATAGGGACTGACTTCGTAGAGGTCGGCCTGCTCGGCGAGACGCGACCAGGCGTCGCGCGGAGACATCCGCGGCAGCAGCAGGAGCACCGCGATATGGACAATGCCCGCGCCGATGAGGCCGATGATCAAGGCGTACAGAAGCCTATGCATCACAAGCCAAACGCTGGATTGTCGGCATGGTGATGTCGGTCAATGTCGAGCCCGCTGCGATGTTGGAATCATAGACGGTCAGAAGCAGCGACATCGGCCCTGCGCCATTGATTCCGAGCCAGTTGCCCGGCGCCGGCCGGGTGCTCACCGTGACCGCGAAATTGTTGTCGGAGCGCCTCAGGAGTGACAGTGAGTTCAAGGCCGGCAAGCGCGCCGGACCCCTCGTCGCTGGTTGCTCAATAGCGGCGACGAGCGTCCAGAACCGCGACGCCGGTACAGCGCCTTCGATGCGGTAACTGCACTCCACGCGTAGCGCAGTCCCGTCGGAATCGGCAGTCGCCGAAAAGGCGACACCCTCGGCCGACCCCAACGCCAGAATGCCTTCACGCGACGTGCGAGCCTTGGAGTAGGGGTCCGCATTCGGGGAGCCGATTTCGGGAAAGGCTGTCCAAGCGCCGACCGTGAGGGCGGCTGTGTCTTGAGGGTGGTCAAGAACTTGCCAGAGGCTCCATGCGCCGCCGGCGACGGCTAGCGCAACTGCCAACAACGTTGCGAGGCCAGTGCTCAAGATGGCGAAGGCTGTCTTCAGCACGTGCAGCCGAAGTCCATGCGAGACCAGCGACGCATGCCAGTTTTCAGGCAATCCGGCGAACGCGCCATATCAAAGCGCCGAAAGTGTTTCGGGCGCCACCGGCGCCTCGAGCTTGCGGGAGTGGCGCAGCGCACCTGTCAGTGAACGCAGGACTTTTGTCGTCGCCGCAGACAGGGTTGAGGGCCGATCGGTGACTGGAGGTTGGTCAGCTGAAGCCGCCGCGGCTGCTTCCTCTTCGGCCGCCCTGGCTTTCGCAACGAGTTCAGCGTCGGGCGGCTCCATATCCACACCGGGAATAGGTTTGAGTTCAATGTTCTGGTGAATGGCGGTCATGACGCGGTGCCAGGTCATCGCCGGCAAAGAGCCGCCGGTCATGTCGTTGGTGGTCGTGAAGTCATCATTGCCCAGCCATACGGCCGTGGTGTAGTTGCCGGTGAAGCCGACATACCAGGCATCGCGGTAGGATTGAGTCGTGCCGGTCTTGCCTGCCGAGCGAATGCCTGCCAGGGCCGCTTTGCGGCCCGTACCAGCTTCCGGAACAAGCGCAAGCATCTGGTTCATCACCGTGACGGCGCGTTGTGACAACACCCGTCGCGGTTCGGGGGCGTCGCGTTCATAGTTGTAGAACACGTTGCCTGAGCGGTCGCGCAGCTCTGTAATGCCATGGCGCGTGCCTGAAAAACCACCATTGGCGAATGTGTTGTAGCCAGTCGCCTGGTCCATCACCGTCATGCCCGACGTGCCCAGCACCGTCGTCACCCAGGTCTCCAGCGGCGTCTCCACACCCATATCGTGGGCCAACTTGATGATCGGATCGATGCCGCCGACATAGTCCTTAGCCAGCCGGACGGGCACTGTATTGATCGAGCGCGCCAGCGCGCTGCCGAGGGTCACGCGGCCGGCGAAACCGCGGCCATAATTGCGCGGCGACCAATCGCCCCAGGCAATCGGCGCGTCCGAGACGACCGAGACAGGCGTGAGGTCCTCCTTCTTCTCCACCGCGGCGGCATAGACATATGGCTTGAAGGACGAACCCGTCTGGCGCAATGCCTGGGTGGCGCGGTTGAACTGGCTGGCACCATAATCGCGGCCGCCCACAACGGCCCGCACCGACCCGTCCGTCTCCAGCACAACGATGGCACCGGCATCGACACGGAATTCCTTGCCGAACTGGCGCAGGTGATATTCGACGGACTCTTCGGCGGCGCGCTGGATGCCGAGATCGATCGTCGTGCGCGCCACCATGGAATGCACGCCGTACTTGTCGCCCAGCTTCTTGGCCTCCTCGAAAGCCCAGTCGAGAAAGTAGTCGGGGCTCTTGGCGTCGCCCCGGTCGACGATGTTGGCTGGCTTGAGCCGCGCCGCAAGGACCTGGCCTTCGGTCAGAAAGCCGGCCTGCACCATGTTGGTCAGCACCTCGTTGGCTCGAGCGCGGGCGGCGGGAAGGTTGTTGTGAGGGGCATATTTGGTCGGGGCCTTGAAGAGACCGGCCAGCATCGCGGCTTCGGCCAGCGTCAGATCCTTGACCTGTTTGCCGAAATAGAACTGCGCGGCGGCGCTCAAGCCCACCGTGCCGCCGCCCATATAGGCGCGGTCGAGGTAAAGCTGGAGGATCTCCTTTTTTGGAACGTTGGCTTCCAGCCAGACCGAGAGCAGCGCCTCCTTCACTTTGCGCTCAAGCGTGCGTTCATTGGTGAGGAAGATGTTCTTCGCCAATTGCTGCGTGATCGTCGAGCCGCCCTGGACCACCGAGTTGGCGCGCATGTTTTCCGTCCTCGCGCGGGCGAGGCCGAGGAGGTCGATGCCGTGGTGATCATAAAAACGGCGGTCCTCCGTCGCCAGCACGGCGGTGCGCACGTGGTCGGGCATCTCGTCGACAGGAACCGAAT
>JBFWUS010000142.1:0-3736 GCA_050247155.1 Rhizobiaceae bacterium | reverse complement strand
CAGGATGATTGACGCTTTCGCTCTACGTTGCCCCCCTCTGTCCTGCCGGACATCTCCCCCACAAGGGGGGAGATCAGCCGGCCGCGATGGTTTCGCCAATTGCCAGCGTCGCAGAAGGAGCGGTACGGCGGAAGCTGCCGATCTCCCCCCTTGTGGGGGAGATGTCCGGCAGGACAGAGGGGGGCAACGTAGGGCGCAGGTCGTTCCCTTCTTCCAAGCCTCTATTGGCGGAGCCACGCGATGAACGTCCTCATCTTCGGCGCGGGCTATTCCGCCAGGGCATTCGCCCGCGAGTGCGAGCCTGGAACTATACTGTTCGGCACGACCCGCTCGCCGGCCAAGTTCGATGCCCTGCGCGATGCCGGCATCTCGCCGCTCGTCTTCGATGGCGCCGCGACGCCTGAGCTTTTGCGCGGGCTGGCGAACACGACGCATCTGGTCATTTCCATCGCTCCGGACGATGCCGGTGATCCGGTGTTGAACGCCTTCACCGACACGATCCGGTTGATGCCGAAGCTGCGATGGATCGGCTATCTATCGACGGTCGGCGTCTATGGCGATTATCAGGGCGAATGGGTCAACGAGTCTGACGAATGCCGCCCAGTGTCTCGACGCTCGAAGCTGCGGGTCGAGGCGGAACAGGCCTGGCAGACGATCGCCGCTGAATTCGGAAAGCCATTGGCGATCCTGCGTCTCTCCGGCATTTATGGGCCAGGCCGCAATGCCTTCGTCAATTTGGAGAACGGCACGGCAAAACGGCTCATCAAGCCCGGCCAGGTGTTCAACCGCATTCACGCGGCCGATATCGGCGGTGCGTTGTGGCATCTGATGGGTCGCAACCTTGGCGGCGTCTTCAACGTGACCGACGACGAACCTGCCCCACCGCAGGACGTCGTATCCTATGCCGCGGAATTGATGGGCGCCGCCGTGCCGCCCGAAATTCCTTTCGAGACCGCCCAACTTTCGCCCATGGCGCGGTCTTTCTATGGTGAGAACAAGCGTGTCTCGAACGCAAGGCTGAAGGAAACGGGCTACGTCTTCTGCTATCCGACCTATCGCGCGGCGTTGTCGGCCCTGTGGCAAGACAACAACTGGCGCGGCGAAGGCGGTCAGGATGCCCGCAGTCCGATCAAGCCGGATTGAAGAGATGGTTAAGCTTTCGGTAACCATGGCGGCCCAAGGTGGCCCCATGCGCCTTCGTGAGGGTGAATCCATGGCAATTTCGGTCGGCAAGGCAGGCCGCTGGGCGGCGGCAGCACTGATGGCGTTGGCCATTGCGGGCACGGCGGTCGAGACTGCTCAGGCCGAGCAATTGGCAAAAACCCTGTTCGGCGGCAAAAGGCTTCCGGCGGCCACGGAAGCGAAGTCCTATGGTTTCTATTCAAAGGGCTGTTTTTCCGGTGGTGTGGCGATCGCCACCGATGGCCCCACTTGGCAAGCAATGCGGCTGTCGCGCAACCGGCGTTGGGGTCACCCAACGATGATCAAGCTGTTGGAAAAATTCTCGCGCGACGGCACCAAGATCGGCTGGCCCGGTCTGCTGATCGGCGACATTTCGCAGCCGCGCGGCGGTCCGATGCTGACCGGGCACGCGTCGCACCAGATCGGTCTCGATGCCGATATCTGGTTTACGCCGATGCCTGACCGGAAGTTGACGGCGACCGAGCGTGAAAAGATTAGCGCCGTTACCATGGTGAAGGGCGAAGGCAAGAAGATCCGTGTCGATGAGCGTCGCTGGACCGACAGCCGCCTGCAACTGCTGAAACTGGCGGCC
Organism: Rhizobiaceae bacterium; assembly: GCA_050247155.1. GTDB lineage: Bacteria > Pseudomonadota > Alphaproteobacteria > Rhizobiales > Rhizobiaceae > Mesorhizobium_G. Next base: position 1,962 of record JBFWUS010000142.1, on the reverse strand, counting down.
AGCTATCCGGAGGTCGAGCGCATTCTGGTCAATCCGGCGATCAAGAAAAAACTGTGCGATACCGCCATCGGTGACCGCTCCTGGCTGCGCAAGGTCCGCCCGTTTTGGGGCCACGATTACCATTTCCATATTCGCATCGGTTGTCAGGCCGGTTCGACGGGCTGCAAGGAGCAGTCCGCGCCGGCGGCGGGTGACGGCTGTGGCGAGCCGCTGGCCTGGTGGTTCACCGACGAGCCGTGGCGGCCCAACAAGAACCCCGATGCGCCGAAAGCGCGTGACTTGATGACGATGTCGAGCCTGCCGAAAGCCTGCAGCGCGGTGCTTGCCGCGCCGAACCCCGAGTCCGAGCAGGCCGTCACGATCTACGGACCGGGCGGCCGCGTCATGACCGCGACCGCGCCTCTGCCCGAAGCGCCGGCCGAACAGACGGCCGATGTGCCGGTGGACAGTCCGCCCGCTGCCGCAAGCGCCTATTCCGCGACGCCAACCATAGGTATTCCGGTGCCCAGGCCACGTGCAAACGTTCCAACCTCCAATCGGTAGGTCGCCCCTCACAAACGGTTTGCCGCAGGGCGCCGATTACCGTCGTTCTGCAAACGCAAACCTTGAAACGGCTGCATTTTTCGGCGGAAAAAAGCAAACTGTCCCTTGTGGATGCGCCTTTGTTGATTTTCTTCGTTGATCCGCTGACGCCGATGCCGCATGACGTGGATGTGAAGGCGCTGACGCGGCTGGCCATTGCTTGTGACATTCCGATGGCCGTGAACCGCTCGACCGCCGGCATCGTGCCGTATGGCAAAGAGAACGGCAGAAGCCGTCGGGGAGGGGATTTGGCGCTCAGAAGTTTTGCGTTTCCTATTCTGATCGGCGACATCGGCGGCACCAATGCGCGTTTTGCGGTAGTACCCGACGCGCAGAGCCCGACGATCCAGTTCCCGATTGTCCAGACGAAAAATTTCGCCACCATTGACGATGCGATCCGCGCCACGGTGCACGAGACGTCCGACATCCGGCCGAAGTCGATGATCCTGGCGGTGGCCGGGCCGGTGAACGGCGACGAGATCCCGCTGACGAACTGCCCCTGGGTAGTGAAGCCGATGGCGATGATCGCCAGCCTGGGCTTCGAGGACATCGTCATACTCAACGATTTCGAGGCGCAGGCGCTGGCCGTCGTGGCGCTGGGCGAAGAGCATATGGAGCGCATCGGCGGCGGCCCGCCGGTCGCCGAGGCCGCGCGCGTGGTGCTCGGTCCGGGCACGGGCCTCGGCGTTGCGGGCCTCATCTATTCGCATGGTGTCTGGATCCCGGTGCCGGGCGAGGGCGGCCACATGGACCTCGGGCCACGCACCGAGCGCGATTATCAGGTGTTCCCGCATGTCGAGCAGCTCGACGGCCGTATTTCCGGCGAGCAGATGTTGTCGGGCCGTGGACTGGTAAATGTTTATCGCGCCGTTGCCGCCGCCGACGGGATCGAGCCGAAATATTCCATTCCCGCCGAGATCACCCCGGTGGCGCTCGACAAATCCGACCCGGTGGCAGTTGAGGCCTTGGACCTCTTCGTTACCTGCCTTGGCCGCACGGCCGGCGATCTTGCCATGGTGTTCATGGCCAAAGGCGGCGTTTTCCTGACGGGCGGCATTGCCCAAAAGGTCGTGCCGGCGTTGAAGGAGGGCAAATTCCGCGAGGCTTTTGAGGATAAGGCGCCGCACCGCGAGTGGCTGTCGAAAATCCCGGCCTATGTGATTACCCACCCTCTCGCTGCGCTGGAGGGCCTTGCCGCCTTCGCGCGGGAGCCGGGCCGGTTTGGTGTGGCGACGGACGGCAGGCGGTGGAGCGGGTGACGGCAGGCAGTAGGGCAGTAGGGCAGTAGGGCAGTAGGGCAGTAGGGCAGTAGGGCAGTAGGGCAGTAGGGCAGTAGGGCAGTAGGGCAGTAGGGCAGTAGGGCAGTAGGGCAGTAGGGCA
>JBFWUS010000141.1:0-3742 GCA_050247155.1 Rhizobiaceae bacterium | reverse complement strand
ACTCTACGAGCGCGTGATCGAAGTCGATGAACGCGTACGAGCTGACGGAACGATCGAGCGCGAATTGGATGCATCGGCGGTCGAGCTCCAGATCAAGGCCTGTAAAGAGGACGGCATCGATGCCGTCGCCATCGTCTTCATGCATGCCTGGAAATTCCCACGGCATGAGCAGGCCATGGCGAGCCTCTGCCGCCAGATTGGATTTCGGCAGGTCTCGGTCAGCCATGAGGTTTCCCCGCTGATCAAGCTGGTGGGGCGCGGCGACACCAGCGTCGTCGACGCTTATCTCTCTCCCATTCTCCAACGCTATGTCCACCGGGTCGCCGGTGAACTGGGCGTAGGCCCGGAGCCGGCAGCATCGCAAGCCGCCGAGCCGGACAATCTCGACCGGCCCCGCCTGATGTTCATGATGTCGTCGGGCGGCCTGACCGCGGCGCACTTCTTTCAGGGCAAGGACGCCATCCTGTCGGGGCCGGCGGGTGGCGTGGTCGGCATGGTGGAGACGGCGAAACTCGCTGGTTTCGACAAGACCATCGGCTTTGACATGGGCGGCACTTCCACCGACGTCGCCCATTTCGACGGCGATTATGAACGCGCGTTCGACACCGAGGTCGCCGGTGTCAGGATCAGGGCGCCGATGATGCGCATTCACACGGTCGCCGCAGGCGGCGGCTCGATCCTCCATTACAGCTCAGGTCGTTTCCAGGTAGGTCCGGATTCCGCGGGTGCAAATCCGGGACCTGCCTGTTACCGCCGGGGCGGACCGCTCACCGTGACGGATGCCAACGTCATGCTCGGCAAACTCAGGCCGGAATTCTTTCCGGTTATTTTTGGGGCAAGCCGAAGCGAACCCCTCGACCGCGAAACGGTTGCGCAAAAATTCGACGTTCTGGCGAAGGAAATCGGTGACGGACGGTCGGCCGAAGCCGTCGCGGAAGGTTTTGTCACCATTGCCGTCGAAAACATGGCCAACGCCATCAAGAAGATTTCCGTGCAGCGCGGCTATGACGTCACTGAATATCTGCTCAATTGTTTCGGCGGCGCTGGCGGACAACATGCCTGTCTGGTGGCCGATGCACTCGGGATGGAGTCAATCCTCATCCACCCGTTCTCCGGCTTGCTGTCGGCCTATGGCATCGGCCTCTCGGCTGTTTTCGCATCCCGCCAACAGGCGCTTCTCCAGCCGCTGTCCGAACAGTCGAAACCTGCGATGGAGCAGCTTATCTCGGCGTTGCGGCAGGTCGTGTCGGATGAACTCGCCACGCAAGGCATTTCGGCTGAAGCCGTCGTTTCGCGACCGGTGCTGCATACGCGCTACGAAGGAACCGACACGACCTTGCCGATCGATTTTTCGTCAGGCTCCGTCACGCAAGCGCGGCTGGCTTTCGAACGCGCGCACAAGGCGCAGTTCGGCTTCATATATGACGACAAGCCTATTGTCGTGGAGGCGATCGGCGTGGAGGCGAGCGACGGGACGGCGCGCCAAAACAGCGAGCCTGCTTTAGTGGCGAAACAGCACACGCCACGAGCCACGGGCGAAGTCGGCCTTTACGTCGATGGTTCGTGGCAGGCAGCCAGCATCCACTTCCGCGATGCGCGGAAAGGGTCACAGCCCCTGCTCCCCGGCGCGCGCATTGCCGGCCCGGCTCTGATTGTCGAGGCCAATCAGACGATCGTCGTCGAACCGGGCTGGCAAGCCGAAGTGACGTCGAGAAATCATGTGCTGCTGCGGCGGATCGAGAAGAAGCAGCGGCGCGCGGCGATCGGCACCGAGGCGGACCCGGTGATGCTGGAAGTCTTCAACAACCTGTTCATGTCGATTGCCGAACAGATGGGCGTGACGCTTCAGAACACCGCTCATTCGGTGAACATCAAGGAGCGGCTGGACTTTTCATGCGCCGTCTTCGACCGGGACGGCGCTTTGGTGGCCAACGCGCCGCATATGCCGGTGCACCTTGGCTCGATGGACCGTTCGGTCGAAACTGTCATCCGGCTCAACCGCGGGGCCATCCGGCCAGGCGACGTCTTCGCCTTGAACGCCCCCTACAATGGCGGCACCCATCTGCCCGACATCACCGTCGTCACCCCGGTGTTTGAAGAAACGCTGGAAGTCGGAGAAGACGCCAGCAATCGTTTCCTGTTCTGGGTGGCCTCACGCGGTCATCACGCCGATGTCGGCGGCACAGCCCCGGGGTCAATGACGCCGCTTGCGACCACGGTCGACGAGGAAGGCGTTCTGTTCGACAACTTCCGCATCGTAGCCGGCGGCCAGTTCCGTGAACGGGAATTGCGCGCGCTGCTGTCGGATCACCCCTACCCTGCCCGCAATCCCGATCAGAACATTGCCGATCTGAAAGCGCAGATCGCGGCGAACGAAAAGGGCGTTGCCGACCTCAGGAAGATGATCGGGCATTTCGGTCTCGACGTCGTCGAGGCCTATATGGGCCATGTTCAGGACAACGCCGCCGAGAGCGTGCGTCGCGTGCTGGAACGTTTGCCGCTCTCATCTCAATACGAGTATCCGACCGATACCGGCCAGATGATCAGAGTGAAGATCACGGTCGACAGGGACAAGCGCGAAGCGACCGTCGACTTCACCGGGACGTCGCTGGTGATGGCGAACAATTTTAATGCCCCCGAGCCCGTCACGCGCGCGGCAGTGCTCTACGCTTTCCGCGTCATGGTCGAAGACAACATTCCGATGAATGCGGGGTGTTTGCGCCCGATCACGATCGTCATTCCCGATGGATGCATGCTGCGCCCCTCTTATCCGGCTGCCGTCGTCGCAGGCAATGTCGAGACCTCGCAGCATGTGACGAACGCCATTTTCGGCGCCATGGGCGCATTGGCCAACACCCAGGGCACGATGAACAATCTGACCTTCGGCAACCAGACTTACCAATATTACGAGACCATTTGCTCGGGATCGCCGGCCGGCCGCCTGAACGACGGCCAGGGTTTCGCGGGAACGTCAGGCGTTCACACGCATATGACGAATTCCCGCTTGACCGATCCGGAAATCCTGGAGCTGCGCTTCCCCGTTCTGCTAGAGGATTTTCATATCCGCGCCGGCTCGGGGGGCAATGGCCGCTGGAATGCCGGCGATGGCACCCAGCGCACGATCCGCTTTCTGCAGGATATGCAGTGTGCAATCCTATCCTCGCATCGCCTTCATCCGCCGCGCGGGCTGGATGGAGGTGGCGACGGCGCCGTGGGCAGAACCGAGGTGCGAAGGCTCGACGGCTCAGTCGATATTCTGAAGGCTTGCGACCAGACGGTCTTGAAGGCAGGCGAGGCGGTCACCGTCACCACGCCCACGCCCGGCGGCTATCGCTCCGGCCCGTAATGGCTTGCCCCAGCAAATAAAATCCAGGCAGGCATAGTCCCGCCTGCGCGTTGCCGCCCTGCCGAGTTCGGACGGCTGTTTTCATAGGTCAGTTTGTCTCTTCGTCAAATTAGGAGCCTTTTCACTGGACTTATGTACGATGGACGTGCCGACTATTCCCGCCACGGTTGTTGGCATGTCTTGGAGCTCGCCATTCCCCCTTCAGCTTCACTTAAAAGGGCCAAAATAGCGCTCCCGCCAGTCGGTTTGTGGAGGCAGCCGTCCGCAAGACACGTCTACATCCGATCATTTTCTTGTAACTTTCCGATTTGTACAGCGGCGCGTTCACGATCATGAATTGCCCTCCAGCGCGGCAAGCATGGGCAATACCGAAAACCGGTCGTTCTCGGCACGCGC
>JBFWUS010000140.1:0-3807 GCA_050247155.1 Rhizobiaceae bacterium | reverse complement strand
CCATCGTCAGGAACACCATGAAGACGAACGGCAGCGAGCCTGAGAAGATTTCCGTCAGTTTGACGTGCGGCGGCGACACGCCCTTCAGGTAATAGGCGGCCATCGCCATCGGCGGCGTGTTGAACGAGGTCTGGATGTTCAGCGACACCAGGATGCCGAAAATGATGGGATCGATGCTGAACGTCTTCAACAGCGGCAGGAAGATCGGCACGAAGATGATGATGATCTCGGTCCATTCCAGCGGCCAGCCGAGCAGGAAGATGATGACCTGCGCGATGATCAGGAACGCCACCGAATTGAGATTGAGTGCCTGCACCCAGTGCTCGATCACCTCGTGGCCGCCGAGATAGGAATAGACCGACGAGAAGGTCCACGAGCCGATGAACAGAAAGCACACCATCGCCGAGGTGCGTGCGGTGAGATAGACCGCCTCTTTCAGCCGCTCGAAGGTGAGCGACCGGTAGGCCGCCGCCAGAACCACCGAGCCCGCAGCGCCGACCGCGGCTGCCTCCGACGGTGTCGCGAGGCCGAACAGGATCGCGCCGAGCACCGACAGGATCAGGATCGCGAGCGGAAAGAACGACGTCAGCAGCGCGGTCAAGACCTCGGTGAACGGTATGTCTTCCTTGAGATCCTTCGGCTTCGGGGCGAGGCTTGGATCGAGGATCGCGCGGGTGATGACATAGACGATGTAAAGCGAAGCCAGCAGGAAGCCCGGCAGGAACGCGGCGGCGTAGAGCTTGACGACGGAGGTCGCAGTCGTCGCGCCGTAGAGAATGAGCAGCACGCTCGGCGGGATCATGATGCCGAGACAGCCGCCGGCGCACACGACGCCGGCCGCGAGGCGGGTGTCGTAGCCGGCCTTCAGCATCGCCGGGAATGCGAGCAGACCCATCAGCGTGACGACGGCGCCGACGATGCCGGTCGCGGTTGCAAACAACGCACAGGTGATGAGGGTCGCGACCGCCAGCGAGCCCGGCACGTTCCGCGCCGCCATCTGGATCGAATAGAAAAGCCGGTCAAGGATATTGGCGCGCTCGACCACATAGCCCATGAACAGGAACAGCGGCACCGCGGTCAGCACGTCGTTCTGCATCACGTCGGACGAATTGGTGACCAGCAGATCGAAAATCCGCGTCCCCATCGCGTAATAGCCGAAGAAAATGCCCATCGCGACGAGCGTGAATGCGATCGGGAACCCCAGCAGAATGATGAGGATGAAGGCACCGAGCATGATCATCCCGAGTTCGGGATTGGTGAACATCATCGGGCCGCCCCCACGTGCATTTCTTCTTCGATCCGCTGGCGATCGGCGGCTTCGGCGAGAATGGCCGACTCCATTTCCTCGACGTCGTGCAGGCGTTGCGGCCATACACCGTCGCGGATGCAAATGACGCAACGGATCGCCTCGGCGACGCCCTGGATCAGCATGAACAGCGCGCCGAGCGGAATCAGGCACTTCAGCGGCCAGATCGGCAGGCCGGCCGGGCTGTAGATCGTGACTTCACGGATCAGGAACGACGTATAGGCGTAAGGCATGCCGTACCAGAACAAGGCGCCAAAGCCGGGAAAGAAAAACAGCAGATAAAGCGTGAGTTCGATCGTCGCCTGTGTTCGCAACGGCATCAGCCGGTACAAGACGTCGCCGCGGACGTGGCCGTTGCGCGACATCGTGTAGGCGCCGGCCATCATGAACAGCGCGCCATACATGCAATAGGCCATGTCGAAGGCCCAGTCGGTCGGCGCGCGCAGCACGTAGCGCATGAAGACCTCGTAGCAGGTGCCGACCGTCATGATGACGATGCACCAGCCAAAAGCCTTCCCGACGCCTGCGCTGAGGCGATCGATGAACAGCAGGAATTTTTCCAAAACGATCCCCTTGCGGAGTGACCCGATCAAAGTAAAACGCCGGGGCTAACGCCCCGGCGTCCTACATTGCCCCATCAGGTCTTCAGAGCGCCGAAGTGGTGTTCCCACGCGGTCTTGTAGTCGGCGTCGTTGTTGAAGAAGTAGAAGCCGACGCGCTTCGCCCAGGCCTTCTGACTGTCCAGCACCTTCTTGATGAAGGGGCCGTTGGTCGGATCGGCGACGAGATCCTTCTCGACTTCGTCCCACGCCTTGAGCTGCGCTTCGAAGATCGACTTCATCGTGCGCTTCACGGTGACGCCCTTGCCGAGCAGAACCTGGAGGTCCTTGGAATACTGATCCCAGGCCTTCCATTCGTTGTCGGCCGCGGCGGCCTGCGCGGAGTACCGCAGGACGTCCTGCTGTTCTTTCGCGAGGCTGTCGTATTTCGACTTGTTGAAGACGATTTCGAACGTCTCGGCGGCCTGGTGGTACGAGCCCATGTAGTAGAACTTCGCAACGTCCTGCGCGCCGAAGCGCGAGTCGGAGGTCGGGTTGTTGAACTCGAAGGCTTCGATCACGCCGCGCTCCATCGCCGGAAGGATTTCCGGACCCGGCAGCTGCGCGACGCTGGCGCCCATCTTCTGGAACATGTTGGTGGCGAGACCGACGGTCCGGTACTTGAGGCCCTTGAAGGCGTCCGGTCCGCTGATTTCCTTCTTGAACCAGCCGAGCGGCTGGGTCGGCATCGCGAAGGCGAGGAAGCCGACGACGTTGAGCTTCAGGGTCTTCTGGACCAGCTCGTTATAGAGGTCCATGCCGCCGCCGTACCAGAACCAGCCGAGGCACTGGCTGCCGTTAAAGCCGTAGGCCGGGCCGGTGCCGAACAGCGACGCGGCGCGGTGCTTGCCGTACCAGTAGGCGGGCACGCTGTGGGCGCCGTCGAGCACGCCGGAGTGCGTCGCGTCCATCACCGAGAACGGCTTCACGACAGCGCCGGCATTGAGGTAGTCGATCTTCAGGCGGGTACCGCCCATGCCGTTGACCTTGGCGACATAGTCCTTCGCCATGTCATTGAGAATGTCCTGAGCGCCCCAGGCGCCCTGCACTTTCAGCGTGACGGTCTGGGCACGCGATACCTGCGGCATGGCGATGGTCGCCACGCTGGCAACGGCGGCGCCGCTGAGAAACTTGCGGCGAGTCGCAGTTGTCGAAGCCTTCAGTTTGGCCATTGGATAAATCCTCCCTTGGGTTGCAACCCGTAAACGTCTTTTCTTGCGGCCTTATTCCATCCGCGCGACCGGTCGCGAAGAATGGCTGGCCAATGGTCGTCGATGCTAGAGGGTGAAAGAGCCGGTGGCAATAAGCGAAAGCGTATCGGGCAGGCCTAACCGCATAATAATTATAGAGATATACAGAATACCGAATTCCCGGTGACGGTACCGCAGCGCAGCGCTGCCGGCGTCCGACGCAGGTCCTGGCAGACGCCTTGCAGCCGCCGGGCCCGCTGGAGCGGCCTCCGAGAGGAGAATGACCATTGAGAACAATACCTTCGATCCTCGTCACGATCTGGCGGTTGGCCAGCCCCTATTTCAATTCGGATGACCGATGGGCTGGTCGTGTGCTGCTCGGCGCGGTGCTCGCGATTGAACTGTCGATCGTCGGTATCACCGTCCTGATCAATCAATGGAACAACCGGTTTTACAACGCGCTGCAAGATCGAAACTGGGACGCATTCGTCAGCGAGCTTTTGTATTTCTGCGCCCTGGCGACCGCCTTCATCGTGCTTGCGGTCTACCAACTCTATCTCAATCAATGGCTCCAGATCCGCTGGCGGCGCTGGATGACCAGGGCCTATCTCGGGCGGTGGCTCGACGGCGCCAATCATTACCGCATGCAACTCCTCGGCGATGCGGCCGACAACCCCGATCAGCGCATCGCGGAAGACATCAAGATGTTTAT
>JBFWUS010000139.1:0-4156 GCA_050247155.1 Rhizobiaceae bacterium | reverse complement strand
GCTTCACGCCGGCGCGCTCCAGAACCGCCTTGATCGCCACCGTTCCCAGATCATGCGCCGGCGTATTGGCAAAGGAACCATTGAACGATCCGACCGGCGTGCGGGCGGCGCTGGCAACCACGATAGATGATGACATTGTTAGTTTCCTCCGGGCGACCTTGTTACTGCTGTCGATTGATATGCTTTGTTTTGTTCACGTTTCCGAACCCTGAGTCAAACGCGAAATGGCCCTTGCATAGCAGCCATTCGTCCATGACACGACTGGCCTCACGCGGCTGGTCCAACGTAGGGTTTCGCACTGCACAAAATGCTTGGATTTGTTGCAGCATTTCGCATATCGTGACCTGATGATAGATGCGGCCGGGCCCGATCGGACATTCGGACGCGCGCGGGAGAGAGTTGATGGCAGCAAAAGACGATCCGGTGGTGATCAAGAAATACGCCAATCGTCGTCTCTACAACACCGGCACCAGCACCTATGTGACGCTTGAAGATCTGGCCGACATGGTCAAGCGCAATGAAGAGTTCGTGGTCCAGGACGCCAAGACCGGCGACGACATCACCCACCCAGTGCTGACGCAGATCATCTTCGAGCTGGAGAACAAGGACGGCCAGAACATGCTGCCGGTGCCGTTCCTGCGCCAGCTCATCGCGTTCTACGGCGACCAGATGCAGGCCGTGGTGCCTACCTTCCTCGAGCAATCCATGACCGCCTTCGCCAAGGAGCAGGAGCGCTTTCGCGAACAGATGAAGTCGATGATGGGCAAGACACCCTTCGACCTGGCGAAGATGCCAACGCCGATCAAGGCGCTCGAAGAACAGACTAAGCGCAACATCGAGATGTTCCAGAACGCGATGCGCATGTTCACGCCATTTCCGCCGGGGGGAACCGCGCCAGCACCCGCCAAGGAGGCCGAGCCGGCGCCCAAGGAGGAGCTCGGCAAGGCCGACGATCTGCAGACGCTGAAGGAACAGATCGCCGCCATGCAGCGCAAGATCGACAGCATGGGGTGAGAAACGTCCGGCTAAAGGCCGGCAAAAAGCCCGTGAATGGGCTTTTTGAGTTTCGAACGCCCTGAGCCGTAGCGAGGGGCTGGCGCTTGGCGCGGTCATCCTTGTAACGTCATGCCGCCTGCGGAAGCCCGACCACATCATCCTTGCGCTTGCCCAAGGTCAGCGCCATCGCAGCTGCGACGAGACAGAGCGCCCCGGCGATAATGAAGGCCGGCATGTAGGTCTGAAACTCCGTCCGCGCGAAGCCGCCGCCATAGGCTGCCGTCGCCGCGCCGAGTTGATGGCCGGCGAACACCCAGCCGAAAACAAGGTTGGCGCGCTCGCGCCCGAACCGGTCGGCCGTCAGCTTCACGGTCGGCGGCACGGTGGCGACCCAGTCGAGCCCATAAAAGACGGCAAACAGCGTGAGCCCCCAAATCGAAAAGTCCATGAAGGGCAGCGCCAGCAACGACAACCCGCGCAAACCGTAATAGGCGAACAGCAGCATGCGATTGTCATAGCGGTCGGATAGCCAGCCGGAACCCAGCGTGCCGAAGAAGTCGAAAATGCCGATGATGGCCAGCATGCCCGCTGCGCTGACCGCCGCCAGACCGTAATCGCCGCAAAGTGCGATGAAATGCGTCTGCACCAGCCCGTTGGTGCTGGCGCCGCAGACGAAGAAGGTGCCGAACAACACCCAGAAAGTCTGCGTCTTCGAAGCGTCGCGCAACGCAGCCAGCGGCGACAGTACAAGGTCGGATAGTTTTGGCGCGACTGCCGGAGGCGGTGGCGTCGCCGCCGCTTTTTCGCCGTAAGGCAGAAGGCCGACATCCGACGGCCGATCCCGCATCAAAGCGATCACCAAAACCGCCGCGACTACGATCATGCCGAGGATGTAGATGAGGGCGTAGCGCCAGCCGTAGAGGTCAGTAAGCTGAGCCAGCAGCGGCAGGAAGACGAGCTGACCGGTCGCGACGCTGGCCGACATCAGGCCAACCACCAGACCGCGCCGTTCGGTGAACCAGCGTGTGGCGACGGTCGCGCCCAGCACCATCGCGGTCAGGCCCGTGCCGAAGCCGACGACGACGCCCCAAAGCAGGAAGAGCTGCCAGACCTCCGTCATCGCCAGGGACGTTGCCATGCCCGCGAAGATCAAGGCCAGCGCGACGGTGACGACCTTGCGGATGCCGAAGTAGTTCAGGAAGGCGGCAGCGAATGGACCCATCAGGCCGAAGAGCAGAAGCCGAACCGCGAGCGCGCCGGAAATCTGTTCGGCGGTCCAGCCAAACTCCTGCTGCAACGGCACGATCAGCACGCCCGGCGCGCCGACCGCACCGGCAGTCACCAGCATGGTGAGGAACGTAACGCCAGCGACCACCCAGCCATAGAAAATGTTGTGGCGTGCCGCGTAGGCGGCAACCCCGGTTATCAGCGCCGGTTCTTCAGCCATAGTCGGTTCGATCTCTTTATATGATGGCCATCATCAATCTTGCCATTTGATGACGTATGTCATATAAAAAGTCAAACGCTTTTCATGAGGATCGTCATTTAAATGCGTGTAAGTCGGGAACAGGCTGCGGAGAACCGCAAGCGGATCGTCAAGACGGCCGGGCGGCTGTTCCGCGAAAAGGGCTTCGACGGTATCGGCGTCGCCGATCTGATGAAGGCCGCCGGGCTTACGCATGGTGGCTTCTACGGTCATTTCGAATCCAAGGAGGCTTTGGCGGCAGAGGCGATCCGGGAACAGTTGAAGGAAAGTGTCGCCCGGTGGCGGCAGCGCAGCGCCGACAATCCGGAGGCACCGCTGCAGGCGATCGTAGACGCCTATCTGTCAAACGATCACCGCGACGCCAAGGCGCTGAGCTGCGCCATCCCGGCGCTGGCCTCCGAAGCGTCGAAGCAGAGCGCCGCCGTCCGCGACAGCTTCAGCGAAGGCGCGAATGGCTTGATCGAGGTGCTGGCGGAGGCCATGCCAGAGCCGACGGCTGAAGCGCGGCGGCAAAGCGCGGTGGTCGCCTTTTCGGCGATGGTCGGCTCGCTGATGCTGGCCCGCGCCGTGGGCGACAAGGCCCTGTCAGACGAGATCCTTGAAGCTGCACGCTCAGCATTCGCGCGCAACGCATAATCGGATGGTCGGCCGATCCGTTGCCCATCCGCAACACTTCCAGCCAGCCTGATTTCAGCCGTCTTCTCGACACATCGCCGTCGCCTTGCTCCCCGAAAAGGCGCGGCAATGAATTGGCGTACTCGCCCAAGAAAAAGACCGCATTCCTATCATGACTTTGCAACTGACCCGCCGGCGCGTTCTTGCCGGACTATCGATCTTGGCAGGCTCGACCGCTGCCGGCTGCTCGCAAACGGTCCAACCGAGCCCTTACGCCAATATCTTTCCGCCGACCCCTCCAGCGCCGCCAGCGCCGGAACCGGTATTTGTCGACGCGCCCGACTACGCATCAATGTATGCGGCGGTCGAGGACGAAGGTTATCAGCTTCCGGCCATACGCTACGAAAAGGTCGATCCGAAATATCTGCGCCAGATGGTCGATGATCCAACCGGGGAAGCCGTTGGATCGATCATCGTCAACACGGCCGAAAAATTCCTCTATCTCGTGCTGCCCGGCGGAAAGGCCATGCGCTATGGTGTCGGGCTCGGCCGGCAAGGCTACTCCTGGAAGGGTCGAGCCGTCGTGCAGTGGAAGCGCAAATGGCCAACCTGGACGCCTCCGGCGGCGATGATCAAACGCGATCCGAAGCTGGAAAAATGGCGCAACGGCATGCCGCCGGGCCTGCACAATCCGCTCGGCTCACGTGCGCTCTACATTTTCAAGGACGGGCAAGACACGCTTTACCGTATCCATGGCTCGCCGGAATGGAAGTCGATCGGCAAGTCGGCCTCGTCAGGCTGCGTGCGCATGTTCAACCAGGATGTCATGGAACCTCTATGACCGCGTGCCGGGCAAAGCGCCGCTGCTGGTGATTTAAGTTTTTTGGACTCGTACCCCCTAACCCCTCCCCGTAAGCCTAACCCCTTCCCGTAAGAATGTATCGGCAATCGCACTACCCGCGCCAATCAGGGCAACGTACTGAGGTCGACGAAATGTTGAGTGCACCCTCACCCTGCCCTAAGGGCCACCCACTCCCCGCTGGGGGGAGGTTGCCCGGG
>JBFWUS010000138.1:0-4186 GCA_050247155.1 Rhizobiaceae bacterium | reverse complement strand
TGATCGCCTTCGCGCGCCTGGCCCGCAGCCGCGAGGTCATCGTCATGCGCTCGGCCGGCGTGTCGGTCTGGCAGTTCCTGCTGCCCGTCATCGCCATTGCCTTCGCGATCGGCGTGTTCAAGGTCACGGTCTTCAATCCGATTGCCGCCGTGACGCTGTCGAAGTTTGAGCAACTCGAAAACAAATACCTCAAGGGTCGCTCCAGTTTGCTGGCCGTTTCCCCCGCCGGCGTCTGGCTGCGGCAGGCCGACGCTTACGGCCAATCCGTCGTCCATGCGCGCAACGTGGCACCGCGCGACATGGAGATGCAGGACTTCATCATCTTCCTCTACGACACGCAGAACCGGTTCGTTGGACGCATCGACGCGGCGAAGGCCCGGCTGGAATCCGGGTACTGGCATTTGTATGACGCCTGGATCACCGGCCCGGACCGGCCGGCGCGCCACGAGAACGAATACCTCGTCCGCACCGACCTCACGGTCGCCAAGATCCAGGAGAGCTTCGCCACGCCGGCGTCGATCTCGTTCTGGGAGATGCCGCGCTTCATCCGTCTGCTCGAGAATGCCGGCTTCTCAGGCTTGCGGCACCGCATCTATTGGTACGCCAAGCTGGCAGACCCCGCGCTTCTCTGCGCCATGGTCATCTTCTCCGCGGTGTTCACTCTGCGCATGAATTTGCGGCGCGGCGTACCCGTCGTAATGATCGGCGGCGGCTTGGCGACCGGGTTCGCACTGTATTTCCTGTCCGACGTCGTCTTCGCCCTCGGTGCATCAGCCAGCGTGCCGATGATGCTGGCGGCATGGAGTCCCGCGGGAGCCAGCCTCCTGGTCGGCACGTCCATGCTGCTCTATAGCGAAGAAGGCTGATGCGCCGTGCGGGGGGTCTTGGCACGCGCGCTTTTATTTTTCTGCCTTTTGAGTGTGACCACCGGCGCGGCCGCACAAAGCCCGGCTGACGGCGGCCCCATTGTCTTCACGGCGGACGAAGTCACCTATAACGAAGAGCTGGGCATCGTCGTCGCAAGCGGCCATGTCGAGTTCGCACAAGGCGATCGCGTCCTCCAGGCCGACACGATTACCTACAATCAAAAGACGAACATCGTCACGGCATCGGGCAATGTCAGCCTGCTGAACGACAACGGCGATGTTGTCTTCGCCAACTACGTCGAGATCACCGACGATCTGAAGAATGGCATCATTCGAGACATTGGCCTCCTTCTGTCCGACCGGTCACGTCTAGCTGGAGCGGGAGGCCGTCTCCAGGGCGGCACCAAGCGGGAGATCCGCAAGGCGGTCTACTCGCCTTGCGAACTGTGTCAGGAAGACAAGACGGCCGCGCCTCTGTGGCAGGTCAAATCCGTCGAGGTCGTGCACGACACCGAGACGAAAGAGATCGTCTATAAGGACGCGTGGCTGGAAATGGGGGGCGTGCCCGTTCTCTATACGCCGTATCTCTCCCATCCCGATCCGACCGTCACGCGCAAGAGCGGCTTCCTGGTCCCGACTTACGGCAGCGACTCGCAGCTCGGCCTCATCCTGAAGACACCCTATTTCTTCAATCTCGCGCCCGATAAGGACCTGACCATCGAACCAATGTTCACGACGAAAGAGCGCCCTGCGTTGGGTGGCGAATACCGTCAACGCTTCACCAACGGTTTCCTGCAAACATCGGGCAGCTACACCTATGTCGATACCGAGACGCCCAACGGCCTGGGAACAGTCGAGAACTACAGCCGAGGGCATTTCTTCGCGAAGGGCCTATTCGATATCGACCCCACTTGGCGCGCTGGCTTCAACGGCGGCTATACCAGCGACGACACTTATCTCCGTCTCTATCGGATTTCGTCCCAACCGATGATCGTGACGCGGCCGTTCGTCGAAGGTTTCCGCGGCAATCAATACGCGTCTGTCCAAGGCTATTATTTTCGGGGCCTACGCCAGCAGGACGACGAGAAGACGAGCCCGATCGTCGCACCGTTGGCGGACTACAACTATGTCAGCTTCGCGGACAAGATCGGTGGGCGTTGGTTCGGAAACGGCAACCTCATGTTGTTGACGCGGCAAGAAGGCGCCGACAGTCACCGTCTTTCCTCGCAAATCGGCTATACCCGGCCTTACACCACGACGCGCGGCGACGTTTGGACAACCACCGTTGTTTGGCAGAACGACGTCTACAACGTCGACGACGTCACGCCCGCGACCGAGCCGGGCACGACGCTCACCGGATGGACAGGCCGTTCCCTTCCGCAGGCGCGGCTCGACTGGCGCTATCCGTTCGTCCGAGAGATGGGGCGTTTCCGGCAGATCGTCGAGCCCGTCGCCTCGTTCATTGTCGCACCGAACGGCGGCAATCCGATGAAAATTCCGGGCGAGGACACGTCCGATTTCGAATTCGACGACACCAATCTCTTCAACACCAACCGATTGGGCGGCCTGGACCAGGTCGAAAGCTCCCAACGCATCATCTACGGCCTTCGCGCCATGGCTCTTGGAAATTCGGGTGGCCGTAGCGAACTGTTCTTCGGCCAAAGTTATCGCGTCACGCGCGACGACCAGCTTTTCCAGGACGGCTCGGGTCTCGAGGACAACCTGTCCGACTATGTCGGCCGGCTTCGCATCTCGCCGTCGCAGTATTTCGATACGCTGTACCGCTTCCGCTTCAACCATGACACGCTGGCTTCGGAACGGAATGAGGTGGCCGCCACTATGGGCCCCCGGGCGCTTCGCTTGACCACCAGCTATCTCTATTACCGCGACAATGCGCTCCTCAACGAGACCGGCTCCAGCCAGCAGATCGCCGTGGGTCTGAACTCGCAAATGACGAAGCGTTTCTCGGGACGGGCATCGATGGTGCGGAACCTCAGCGGTGTCGATGAGGGGCCTTTGTCCTACGCCTTCGGGCTCACCTATGAAGATGAATGCTTCCTGTTTGACGCCAGCGCGGCCCGCAGCTATGCGGTCGACCGCGACTTCATCCCCAAGAACACATTTTTGTTCAGAGTGGTTTTCAAAACGCTCGGCGAGTTCCAAACATCGGGTTCGGCGTCCAGCCCATGACGTTCTTGGCCACACGCCCCGAGACGCTTGCAAGACGGCGATGCTTGCCTAGAGTGGCACCCCGCATGCGACTCCCAAAACAAGCATTTCGCCTGCTATTCGCCTTCGCCACCCTGATGGCGGCCGCTGGCGCGGTTCCGACCGCCGGTCGCGCACAGGACGTGGGGCATATCGCGGCGGTGGTCAACGACGAGGTGATCTCCGTCTACGATCTGAACGCGCGCACCCGCGTCATCATGTCCTCGACGCGGCTGCCTGATAACGCGGAGACGCGACGCCGGCTGGTGCCGCAGATCCTTCGTTCGCTGATCGACGAGAAGCTACAGCTTCAGGAGGCCAAGCGCCTGAATATCGGCGTGACGAACGAGGAGCTGGCCGAAGCCTTCCGCACGATCGAGAAGCAGAACAGCATGCCCTCGGGCAAGTTGAAGGACATCGTCGAAAGCGCTGGCATCCCCTTCTCGACGATCGAAAGCCAGACCCGTGCGGCCTTGGCATGGGGCAAGGTGGTGCGACGGCAGGTCCGCAATCTGGTCCAGGTCGGCCCTGAAGAGGTCCAGGACGAGATCGCCCGCCTGGAAGCGGCGCGGAACCGGCCGCAGAGCTTGGCATCCGAAATTTTCCTTTCGGTCGATTCGATCAATCAGGAAGACGAGGTCCGCAACGCCGCGATCCGGCTGGCCGAACAGGTCCGGGGCGGCGCCGCGTTCGAAGCCATGGCCCGGCAGTTTTCTCAAAGCGCCAGCGCGGCCAGCGGCGGCGATCTCGGCTGGGTCGTACCGGGCACCCTGCCGGAGGAATTGGACAGCGCCTTGGCGCGGCTCCAACCCGGCCAGATCACGGATCCCGTGCGGTCCGTCGCGGGTTACCATATCCTTCTGCTGCGCGACCGGCAGGTGCGCGGCGGGCCGGGCACGGAAGACACCACGGTCGGGCTGCAATATGTCTTTATCCGGCTGCCTCAAAGTCCGACGGCCGAGGACAAGGAAAACCTGACGTCCATCGCGAAGCTTGTCCGGGAAAATGCCCAGGATTGCGCCGACATGGCGAAATTGCGCAACGAGGTGGGCGGCACCCAGTTTCCGCTGCCCGAAAAAGCCAAGATGAAGGACATGTCGGAAAACCTTCGG
>JBFWUS010000137.1:0-4209 GCA_050247155.1 Rhizobiaceae bacterium | reverse complement strand
GTAGGTATTGAATATCCCAGGCGGCCTCTGGTTTTGGCCACCTTCAGGGAATATTTTTCTACTGCCTACTGCCTACTGCCTACTGCCTACTGCCTACTGTCTACTGCCTACTCGACCGGAGACGCCAATGTCCCTCACCCCCTCCCAGCAACGCGATTTCGAGGCGGCCGCCTTCCGCCGGCTGTTGCAGCACCTCGCCGAGCGCAGCGATGTCCAAAATATCGACCTGATGAATCTGGCCGGCTTCTGTCGCAACTGTCTGTCGAACTGGTATCGCGAGGCGGCCGAGGCGGCGGACGTGCCTTTGTCAAAAGACGAGTCCCGCGAAATCGTCTACGGCATGCCCTATGCCGAATGGCAGGCGAAACATCAGCGTGAAGCAACCGACGCGCAGAAGGCCGCGTTCGAACAAAATCGTCCAAAAGATCACTGAGTCAGGACATCGCGCTGAGCGGCCATCTTGACGCTTGACCCGGCGCGGCCGGTCGGGCATCTCCCGCGCCCTGTCCTTCCTGCCGCGACTCGCGGCTGCAATTCGGAGCATTCCATGGCCGACGAAATCACCGAAACCAGCCAGACCGTCGCGGCGGGCCAGCTTCGCGCCCTGATCGAGCGCATCGAGCGGCTGGAAGAGGAAAAGAAGACCATCGCGGACGACATCAAGGATGTCTATGCGGAGGCAAAGGGTAACGGTTTCGACACCAAGGCAATCCGCACTATCGTTCGCCTGCGCAAGCAGGATCAAGCCGAACGCGAAGAGGCCGAGACCATTCTCGACCTCTACAAGGCGGCGCTCGGCATGGCTTGATCGCCAAACCGGCAAGGAGACCGGCGTGGAATACCTCGGCTTAGGTTCTCGCCGTGCTTCCGAATTCAAGCATCGCGGCTTCTGGACCGTCTTTCGCGCGCGCCATCCCGAGGAGCTCGCGCGCCGTGTGCGCAACGGGCCGTGGTTCTGGCAACGTTGGGCCCCGGAAGCCGGTGTGGTCGTGTCGATGTATGTCGCACCGCAGAACAGCCGAGTCGGCGTCTTCTTTGGACGCAACGAGAAACTCGGCGCCATCGATGCGAAATGGAAACCCTTCCAGCTTGAGATCGAAGCGGCGCTCGGCGGCCTGCGCGACGATCAACGTTGGGCTCCCGGCGCGCTCGGCTCCATCTGGCACGTCAACATCTTTGCCGAAGACAACTGGCCGGCGATGGCCGACTGGATGGTCACCGAAGCGACGCGTTTTGAACGCGCCGCGACTGAGGTTTTGACCAGAAATCCATCCGCCGCCTTTCACTGAGCATGGTGGGGACGACGTCGTTCAGTTGGCTCGGTCAAGCCGGGGCGAAGTTCAGCGCCACGCCGTTTATGCAATAGCGCAGGCCGGTTGGCGGCGGGCCGTCCTCGAAGACGTGGCCGAGATGGCTGCCGCAGGTCGCGCAATGCACTTCGGTGCGCACCATGCCCCAGCTTCTGTCCGTGGTTGTTTCCACCGACCCCGGCACGGGATCATTAAAACTCGGCCAGCCGGTGCCGCTCTCGAATTTCAGCGTGGATTCGAACAGCGGTGTGTCGCAACCCGCGCAGGAAAAAGCGCCCGACCGCTTTTCGTAGAGCAGGGCGCAACTGCCGGGCCGCTCCGTGCCGTGCTCGCGCATGATGTGATACTGCTCGGGCGTCAGGCGCTCGCGCCATTCGGCGTCGGTGCGGGTGACGGGAAATGTGTGTGTGTCCATGATTGGCTCCGTCGGCCGCCGGTCGCGGCCCTCGTTCTACTTTTCGTTCCGGCTGGTTCCATTGTTACTTGGGAGCGTGCGCCTTTCAAGGCAAGCCGGCTGCTGTTTCCAGTGGCGCGGGCCGCCCGACATGCCTATACTCGTGTTCGGCGTTCTGGGCTTCCCGGCAGGAGTAACATTTCCCCGGGGCCTTATTGATCCCTAGGGAGCTGTCCCTGGCCGGACCCGTGGGTTCGGACACACGGCGCCCACCTACTTTGTAGGCACCCGGGATCAACCTCTCCACCGGTTGTCCTGGATCGCCACCTTGCCGCTTTTGAAGCTTCCCCTTTGCCGGCGCGGCTTGTAGAGCGGTGGCATGGGTTCCCTGAAAGAATTGAAGAAGCATCTCCGCCAGGAAGCGCTCGCCCGCCGCGATGCGCTTGATCCGCAATGGTGCATCGAGGTTTCGCTGGGTTTGGTGGGCGCGGCGGACAATATCGACTTGTCTTCCGGTCACATTGTTTCCGGTTTTTTGCCGATCCGTTCCGAGATCGATCTGCGGCCGCTGATGTTCGCGTTGCGCGAGAAGGGAGCGCGGCTCTGTGTGCCCGCCATCCTCGACAAGACCACCATCGCCTTTCGCGAGCTGGTGCGCGGTGCGCCGCTGATCGACACTGGTTTTGGCACGTCCGGTCCCGATGAGGACGCACCCGTGCTTGAACCCGACATCATGCTGGTGCCGCTCGCCGCCTTCGACAATCGGGGCCACCGCATCGGCTATGGCGCCGGCCACTACGACCGGGCGATCGCGCGGCTGCATGATGCCGGTCGGAAACCTATGCTCATTGGAACAGCCTTCGACTGCCAGCTTGTGCAACGCGTACCGGACGAGCCGCATGATGTCGTATTGGACGCGGTGCTCACCGAAAGCGGGTGGCGCTCATTCTGACGCGTCCTTGCGTCTTCGCGGCTATCGCCGCTAGAAGCGGGTGATGAGACTTCTCTTTCTGGGCGATATGGTCGGACGCACCGGCCGCACGGCGGTGTGGGAACAGCTTCCAGGGCTGATTTCCGACTTCAAGCTCGATTTCGTCATCGTCAACGGCGAGAACGCCGCCGGCGGCTTCGGCATCACCGAGGATATCCATGAGGCGACGATCGCGGCAGGCGCGGATGTCGTCACCACCGGCAACCATGTCTGGGACCAACGCGAGGCGCTCACCTTCGCGCCGCGGCATGCCAATTTTCTGCGGCCGTCGAATTTTCCGAAAGGTACGCCCGGTCGAGGGTCCGGCGTCTTCATGGCGCGCAATGGGGCGCGGGTGATGGTTTCGAACATCATGGGGCGGGTCTTCATGCATCCCGAACTCGACGATCCGTTTCAGGCCGTCGAGCGCGAACTCGAAGCCTGTCCGCTCGGGATGCAGGCCGATGTCGTCTTCATCGACTTCCACGCTGAGGCGACCAGCGAAAAAATGTGCTTCGCGCATTTCGTCGACGGGCGGGCCAGCGCCGTCATCGGCACGCACACGCACCACCCGACCGCCGACCATCAGATCCTCAACGGCGGCACGGGCTTCATGGCCGATGTCGGCATGTGCGGCGACTATGATTCTTCGCTCGGCATGGACAAGGAAGAACCGCTCAGCCGCTTCCTGTCGAAAGTGCCGAAGGGCCGCTTCGAGGCAGCAACCGGACCGGCGACATTGTGCGGGGTAGGCCTCGAAATTTCCGACCGCACGGGCTTGACTGAAAAGATTGCGCCGTTCCGGCGCGGGCCACGGCTCGAGGAGACAGCGCCGGGGTGGTGGTAGGCGGAGCTCGCGAGCGACCAACTTTGCTGCGACATTGTGGCAGGCCAGATAACATTTATGTCAGCGGCGGTTGAATCCGCTTGCCGTCATTTCTAGCTGCGCCGAAATTTTCAGCGCGCTGGCCTAATGGAGATGGGGACGATGGAATTTCTGCTGCCGTATTTTGCCTGGGTTTCCGACCCGACCGCATGGATCGCGCTTTTGACGCTTGTCGTGCTCGAAGTGGTTCTCGGCATCGACAACCTCATCTTCATCTCCATCCTCACCAACAAGCTCCCGGAAGCGCAGCGCGCTCGCGCCCGCCGGCTGGGCATCAGCGCCGCGCTCGTCATGCGGCTGGTGTTGCTCGCCACCATCTCCATCATCGTCCAGCTTACCAATCCGCTGTTCACGGCGTTCGGCCACGCCTTTTCCTGGCGCGACCTCATCCTCATTGCGGGCGGTCTGTTCCTGGTCTGGAAGGCGACCAAGGAAATCCATCACACCGTCGATACCGACGACCACAAGGACAATATGATGGGCGAGACGCTGCAGCTCACCTTGGCCGGCGCGATCTTCCAGATTTTGCTGCTTGACCTCGTCTTCTCGATCGATTCGATCATCACCGCCGTCGGCATGACCGACGAGATCGGCATCATGTACATTGCCGTCAACGTCGCCGAATCGGTCATGATGCTGGCCGCGGCGC
>JBFWUS010000136.1:0-4247 GCA_050247155.1 Rhizobiaceae bacterium | reverse complement strand
ATCTGATCCAGACTGGGGTGCTCACCGATACCGGCGACCTCGTTAGCTTCGCCCACCATGTCCTGTTCGACCATGTCGCCGGCCGCTTCTATCTTGAGTGGGACGATCCGGCTCGACTGATTGGCCAGGTCGGCGGTGACAGTTCGATCGCGCTGATGCTGGCACCGGCGCTGCGCTTCGCGATCGAGCGGCTGTGGCGCCAGGATTCCTACGGCAAGGCGCAGGTCTGGCGGCTCGTCGCCGACATCTATGCGGACGCGGCAGTCGATCCGGTGCTCGCCAATGTCGCGTTGCGGACCGCGATCGAGCGGGTTGCGACGCCTGCCGACGTCGCGGGACTTGTGGCGTTGATCGCGGCGCGGCCGAATGCCGAAGCGCTGGCGACGATGCTGTCGCGGCTCGCCCGGTTCGTCGGGCTTGCCGTCGATCTGGCCTGTAGCATCGCTGCGAGCGAGGCGATTGCCTGGGCGCAGGTCGCCGATGCGGCGATCGCGACCGGATCGCGCGATCTTTCCGATGCCACGCGCTTCCTGCTCCACACGCTGTTCGACAAGGGTGACCTTGCCGACGCCGAATTGCTCGAAGTCTTCGGGCGCGCGGCGCGGGCGCTGCTTGCCTTCGCCTGGTCCGCCGATCCGCCGATGCAGCAGACTGCGGTCGGCGCGATCCGTTTCGTCGGCAAGAGCTTCGCGTCCGATCCCGCCGCGTCGCGCTCACTGCTCGACCGGATACTGCGCGAACCGCATTTCTCGGCCAATGCCGACCGGGAAGCCCGCTGGCTGTCCGATCAGATCATGCCGATCGCGCGGAGCGATCCCGATTTCACGATCGAAATCTACCGCATGCTCTATTCATGCGAAATCACCGACGACAGCACCTCCCATTTTGGCGGGCAGGTGAGCCGCATCATGCCGCTCTCGTCGAACCGCAGGCAGGATTTTCAGGGCTGCCGCTATGATCTCGGCCGGCGCGTGACCCGGCTGCTGGAACTGTCTGTGCCGCTCGGCACGCGCGCGATCGTCGAAGCAGCGCTTGGCGACACCGACCGGGCAATGCCGCTCGGCGATGATCGCAAGCGCGTGATCATCGACGGGAGGCCACCGTTCGATCTGCTGGGCCGCGACTTTAGCTTTAACGCCTGGGATGACGCCGAAGAGCACCCTGGCAGGCATGACGATGATGTCCTTGTGCAGCTCGTCGCCCATTTGCGCGGCTGTACGCCCGAGGCGTTCGCTGTAACGGTCGAGGCGATCGCGAACGACTATGCCGGGCCGGCGGTTTGGACCCGCATCTTGGGCGTCGGAGCCGAGCGTGTCGTTGAGGTCGGTGACCTCCTCTGGCCATTCGCCAGCAATATCACGATCCTCGGGCACGGCGACATTGTGCGCGACGCGGTGCGGCTTCTGGCGGCTATCTATCCATTTCGCACGATCGAGGAACGCGCGGCATTCGAGGCGGAGGCACTTCGGCCCAATCTGTTCACCGACGAAGCGGAGCAACGCTGGTGGCGGCGCACGATCAGCCGGTTCCTGTCGCTTGTCGATGCGAGCGTGATCACCACTGACGCGATGCGCGCGTTTCGCGCTGAGCTGGTGGCGGCGGAGAAACTTGCCGGCAATCCGCCCACGCGGTCTGGATCGATCCACTGGGAATCGTCTCGCAGGATCACCCGTAGCCTCCTCGCCGGAGAGGGCGTCGATACCGAGGAAGGTCCGGATGCCGAAATGGTGGGCCAGTCTGGGGCTCTCTATGATCTGGTGCAGACGACCACCTCGGCCAGCGATGTGGCAGCGCTGGGCGTCTTGTGGGCGGCAACGCTCACCACGATCAGCATGTACGACGCGAATGCGACCGCGCTTCACGAGAAGGTCGAGCAGCCCGTCTGGGGGCATATCAGCAATGCGGTAGAGCGCATCGTTGATGCCGACGCCTACGTCCCCAACGCCGACGGCCTGCCGTCGATCGAAGAACTGCTCGGAATTCTCGAACGCCTGTGGGCGAGCCGCTTTCCTGAACCCAAGGAGAATGACAGCAGCTTGAGCTGGGGCAATTGGGAGGTCCGCGTATATGCCGCCCAAGCCTATGTCGAGCTGGCCCGACGGTTCGGCGATACGCATGGTGAACTCGTCGGCAAAATCGATCTGATACTCGCCGATCCCGCACCCCAGGTGCGTCTACAAGCGGCGCAACGATTGCTGGTTCTCTGGGACATCGCACGGGACCGCATGTGGGAGCTTGCCGAGCAGGTGGCGCGCGATGAGCCGCAGACCGAAGTGCTGGCGTCCTTCCTCCACTATGTCATCCCTCGAGTCACCTGCCACGATGTCGAAAAGTGCAAGGCGATCATCGAGATCGTTCGCGGTCGCCGCGAGGCCGTCGAGCGCGACGACAAGCCGGGCCGCGACAAGGTCGCCGAGCAGCTCGGAGGCGTCACCGCGCAACTCTGGTGCTGGCAGGAAGAGCCGGTAGCGCTCGAATGGCTGACTGCATGGGGCGGTGATCCGGCCGCGCATCGCGAATATTTCACCTCGTTCCTATCGATGCTGCGTGGCGCATTATTCAAGCGCTATGCGAGCGGCGAGGAGCGTGACATCGGACTTTCCGACCGCTCGCAACAGGCATCGATGATCATATTGGAGGCCTGTTCAGCGGTAGCGGCTGCCAGCCATACCGCCGTGACGCAGGAGCAGGTGAAGGGCGAGGCGCGCGAGGCTGCCATCGCGGCCTACCAAGCAGCGGAATCGGTCATCGGGCACCTAATGAACCAGCTCTATTTTGGCTCGGGCGCACATGCCGACAATCGCGAGGCGGCGGCAGGTCTGGTGTCGGCGGAGGCGATGCGCCAGTTCCTCGACGACTACCGCCCGATGCTGGCGCTGCTAGCCGCGTCATATGAACCGTCGACGCACCATCACTTGGTCGAACTCTATGAGTTTCTGATCCCGGGCGATCCCGCAGGCGTGTTCGATGCACTGCATGCTTTGTTGACCGGACCGGCCGCGCGCGAGGGCTATCATCATGAGAGCCTGGCAGCCCCCGTAATTGTTCGGATGGTCACCCGCTATATCGCCGATCATCGGTCGATCTTCGAGGACAACACGCGTCGTGCCGCACTCGTCCAAATCCTGCGCCTGTTCTCCGATGTCGGCTGGTCGGACGCCTTGAAGCTCCTCTTTGAGCTTCCCGATCTGTTGCGCTGAACGTTCCTTGCCTCCGGAGCGACGATCGAAGGCATTTTCAAAAAATGCGGAAGAGCAGCAAGGCCCCCGGATCCGACGTGAGATCATTGTCCTAAACTCGCATGGCCGCGTTTGGGGCCATTTTCCCCCTACCAAACGGCCTGCATTAAGGCGCATAGCTGCCGATGCGGGTTAGCGTAGCCGCTGCGGCTTTGGGGTAGGAAGTGACAGCCCAAGGCGGTAATCGGCGGCATATGGCGGAGGGAGAGGAACTGGAGTCCAACGTTCTCCAAGGAGGGGGTGCCGGGCTGCCTTCAGGCGACTGCGTGTCTTGCTCGATGGCCGAACCTCGGTCGCTGAGGTCATCGTGCCCGCCTTCTCCGCATGGCTGGCTACGCAATCCGACCGGCGTCGGGAGCGACGTTGTCGCTAGCGTCCATCTCGACCATTAGCTAACATACGAATCAGCCATCGGAAAGCGGCGCGGGAGATCGCCCGAATAGAAAAACGATCTAAGGACACCTGCTGTCGCTGCAAGAGGTTTTATATATGGAACTAGATTGTTTCCTTCCTGATCGAGCACTTTCT
Source organism: Rhizobiaceae bacterium (assembly GCA_050247155.1). Lineage (GTDB taxonomy): Bacteria > Pseudomonadota > Alphaproteobacteria > Rhizobiales > Rhizobiaceae > Mesorhizobium_G. The sequence goes on along the minus strand of JBFWUS010000136.1, from coordinate 480 downwards.
AAATATGAACAGATTGCCGTAGGCATTACATCGGCCGGTGCAGGACGAGGAATATTTCGTCCTGCAAAACTTTTATTGGACGGATTACACATTTTTTTGAAGGCACAGACAGATGTGATTGCGGGCGGAAATTGGAAAGAGATTGCTCACTTCAGTATTTCGGACGTTGCCTACATAAAGGAAGAAAAAATAAGCCTCAAATCACAGATGAAAGGGGTTCTTGCTAAGTCAATTGTTTCATTTATTATGATATTTATGTTTTTTTTCTTTGCAGTTTCATTAAAATTAAATACTGGAATTGCACCGTTCATCAAGTTTGGTTTAAATGTGGGTTGGTGGGATGCGAGTTTATTAGATTTTGAAAAAATAAAAAAATTGATCGGCTATGGATTATTGTTTTCATCCGTATTTACATTTGTATTATTTTTTCTTCCTGCCTGCGCTAAAATTAAAGAAAATTTAATATTTTTTAGCATAACG
>JBFWUS010000135.1:2535-4814 GCA_050247155.1 Rhizobiaceae bacterium | reverse complement strand
GACGCACCGATCGAGGAGTTCTTGCGCGCGTTCAAGCAAACCTATCCGAAGCTTGAACAATTCAACCGGGAGCGGATCTCGCGCAATGCCGAAGGGGTGGATGCCGGGTTCGCGGCAGCGGGCAAGGCCTAATGAAATATCTCGAAGATTTCCAGCCAGGCCAGATCTACAGGTTTCGCGCCCCGGCGCTGAGCAAGGAGGAGATCATTTCCTTCGCGCGGGAATGGGACCCGCAGCGACTGCATACGGACGAGGCCTATGCCACCAAGATTCACGGCGGTCTGATCGCCTCGGGCTTTCAGACGATGCTGCAGGCGTTCAAACCGGTCATGCATGAAATGATGCCGAAGATCGCCAATATCGGCGGGTTGGGATTCGATTCGTTGAGATGGCCCCTGCCCATGCGGCCCGGCGAGGCGCTGGCCATCGAGCTGGAAGTCACTTCGGTTACGCCCTCGAAGAGCAAGCCGGATAGGGGCGTGCTGGTCTATACGCTCAGAGCCAGCAATCCCGCGAGACAGGTCGTGTTCGTTGCCGATACTCCGGTGATGATCAAGCGCCGGCCGTCGGAGGAAAAATGAGCGACGCTGCACATCAGAATCAGGATGATCTTCGCCTATTGCGCGAAAGCGTCCGCACGCTGTTCGAGCGAGCGGGCGGTGTGCAGCGGGCGCGCAAGGTCAGGGACGAAGGCTGCGGCTGGGACGCGGCCGTGATGACGCAACTGGCCGAGGCCGGCGTATTCGGCGCCGCGGTGCCCGAAGAGGTTGGCGGCCTCGGCCTGGGACTGGCCGCCGCCGGCATCATCGCCGAAGAAGCGGGCCGGGTGATTGCGCCCGAACCGGTCGTTGCCTCCATTGGGCTCGCCATCGGCCTTTTGCGCCGACTCTGCCCAGATCATGCGCTTCTGGCCGATGCGGTGACCGGCAGGGCGGTCCTGGCAACGGCATGGCAGGAGCGTGATCCAAAGGGCTTCTTCGACACCCTGTCGTGCCGCCTCGAGAACGGCGCTCTGACCGGGGCGAAATCCTGGGTCGCGGGGGCGGCTGGTGCAGATGGCATCCTCGTCGTGGCACAGGCCGGCGGCGGACCGGCTCTCGCTTTGCTTAATCCCGGCGGCAAGGGGGTTTCCATGGAGAATCGCCGCCAGTCCGATAGCAGTACGCTGGCCGAACTACACCTGTCGGACGCGCGTGCCGAGCTGCTCGCCGAAGGTCCCGCCGTGGCCAAGGCCTTGGAAACCGCCGTGAGCGAGACGACGGCACTGGCGGCCGCCGAGCTCGTCGGCGTCAGCGCCAAGGCGCTGGAGATCACGCTCGACTACATCAAGACGCGCGAGCAGTTCGACAAACCGATCGGTTCGTTCCAGGTCATCCAACATCGCGCGGTGGATATGTATATCATGCAGGAAGTGGCCGAAGCGGGCGTACGCGACGCGCTCGCTCTGATGGACGCCACAGAGGTCCCGGGCCTGCGTGCACGCCAGGCGAGCCGCGCCAAGGCGCGCGCCTGCACCGCAGCCAGGAAGATCACCCGCGAAGCGATCCAGCTGCATGGGGCCGTGGGCTACACCGACGAGTTCGATATCGGGCTGTTTTTGAACCGCGCGCTGGTGCTGTCCGCCTGGCTGGGCGATTCCGCATATCATCGCCGGCTTTGGCTGGAGGCCCGCGAAGTCGAGGAGGCGCAATGACCGACTGGAACGCGATGAGCGATGCCGATTTCCGCCGCGAGGTGCGTCAATTCTTCGAAACGGAGTACCCCGAAGAGCTGCGCCATCTGCCGCATCGGCCTAAGTTCGTCGAGATCGAGCACTGGCACCGCAGGCTGCACGCGAGGGGCTGGGTTGCGCCAGCCTGGCCCACCAAACATGGCGGCATGGGGCTGAAGGCGTCCAAGCTGCTTATCTATTACGAGGAGCAGCAGCGCTGGGGTGTCAACCGGGGCCGCGACATGGGCGTGCAGATGGTCGGGCCGCTGATCATCAAGTTCGGCACCGAGGCGCAGAAGGCATATTGGCTGCCTCGCATACTGAGCTGCGAACACATCTGGTGCCAGGGCTATTCCGAGCCGGGTGCCGGGTCCGACTTGGCGAACCTGCGCACGAGCGCGGTGATCGACGGCGACGTCTTCGTCATCAACGGTCAGAAGATCTGGACGACGATGGCGCATGACGCCACTCATATCTTCATGCTGGTGCGCACCGATCCGAAAGCACCCAAGAAGCAGCAGGGAATCAGCTTTCTTCTCGTGCCAATGGACCAGCCGGGCATCGAGGT
>JBFWUS010000135.1:0-2435 GCA_050247155.1 Rhizobiaceae bacterium | reverse complement strand
TCGGCGGGCGGCGATTTCAGCCTGATCGAGAGCATGATCGGCAATTCGCACGAGATCATGAAGACGTGGAAAGAGGCCAAGGACCTCGTCTACAACATCATTAACTGCAACAAACCGATCATCTCAGCGATCAACGGTCCCGCGGCCGGCGCCGGTCTGGTCGTCGGTATCCTGGCCGATGTGTCGATTGCGGGCAAGAAGGCCAGGATCGTCGACGGCCATCCACGTCTCGGCGTCGCCGCCGGTGACGTCGCCGCGATCATCTGGCCGCTGCTGTGCGGCATGGCCAAGGCGAAATACTATCTGATGACCTGCAAGCCGGTCTCGGGTGAGGAAGCAGACCGGATCGGTCTGGTGTCGATGTGCGTCGAGGATGACGTTCTGCAGCAGACCGCGCTCGACATCGCGACCGAGCTTGCAAATGGCTCGCAGAGCGCGATCCGCTGGACGAAATACTCGCTCAACAACTGGCTGCGCCAGGCCGGACCGATTTTCGACGCATCCACCGCCCTCGAAATGTTGGGTTTCATGAGCGAGGATGTCAAAGAGGGTGTGCTATCGCACCGCGAGAAGCGCGCACCCAACTTCCGCAAGGACTGCCCGATCTGAGCAAAGTGTGGAAGGGAGGCCAGAAGGCAATGTTCACTGACATCTACCGGGAGATTGCGACCGCCTACAGCGCGGCTGCGGCGAAGGCACCGGGCCTGAAGGCGCGGTTCGAGGCGGCCGGGTTCGACCCCGCCAAGGTTGCATCGCTGGCAGATCTCTCCCGCCTGCCGGTGATGAAGAAGGAGGAGTTGTTGAAGCTCCAAAGAGAGAACCCGCCTTTCGGCGGGTTCCTCGCCGCCGATCTGAACGATATCGCGCGCATCTATGTCTCGCCGGGTCCGATCTTCGAACCGGCGCTGCGGGGAGGGGCCGGGCACGGGTTGGACCTGCTGTTCAAGGCGGCAGGCGTGAGCCCTGGCGATGTGATCCTGAACACCTGGATGTACCATCTGGTGCCCGCGGGGCTGTTGTTCGATGAGGCCGCTCGAGCCGCGGGTGCCACGGTCATTCCCGGCGGCGTCGGCAACCGGGAATTGCAGGCCCAGATCATCGTTGAAACGGGGGTGACCTCGATCTGTGCCTCTACGGCCTTCTTCCTGGCGCTGGCCGACACGGTGACCGAAAACTATGGCCGCGAAGCCTGGAAGGTCAAGACAGCCTTCCTTGGCGGTGAAATGGGCGACTGGATGGCCAAGCGCCGGCGAATCGAAGCTGACTACGGCGTCTCCACCTGGGCCGCCTATGCCACCGCCGACCTGGGGCTCGTCGCCTATGAGGACGGCGGCGAAGGTTATGCGGTGCATCCCGACCGGGTTGTGCAGATTTGCGATCCGGTGAGCGGTGGCCCCGTGGCCCAAGGCGAGCCGGGTGAGGTGGTCGTCACCTCGCGGCAAGCCGAGTGGCCGATGATCCGCTTCGGCACCGGGGATAGCGCCTTTGCGCTGGAAAGCAACGACGATGGCAGCGTGCGCCGGATTTCGGCCCTGCAGGGGCGGGTTGGTGCGGCGGTGAAGGTGCGCGAGATCTTCGTCTATCCGCGCGTGATCGAGGAGGTGATGATCGCCACACCCGGCGCAAAGGCGGCTCAGGCCGTGGCGACGCGCGAGAACAATCGTGACACGCTGCGAATTTCAATTGTGCTCCAGGAAAACGCGGACCGCGCCGCCGCTGACGCCGCAGCAAGAAGGGCTTTTGAGCTCCACGCGCGCCTGCGCGCGGACGAGATTATCTTTGTCGATGAACTCCCCGAAGATGCGCCACTGCTTGTCAACGCCAAGGACGGTTAGGTTAGGGACCGCTCCGCGATGCGACGGCGTGCAATCGGCTTCAGATCAAGACTTTACGATTCCAACCGTATATGCGAATCCTTCTCAACCCTCTGCGCGGCCGGGGCGGTTATGGGGTTGTAGGGTTTCTGGCCGCGGCGCCCAGTCAGAAAGCGTTGACACCGGTCAGGTTGCGGCCGATCACCAGCTTCTGAATTTCGGTTGTGCCGTCGGGGATTGGCATCACCTTGGCATTGCGGAAATGGCGCTCCACCGAAAACTCCTTGGTGATCCCGTTGCCGCCGTGGATCTGCACCGCCTTGCCGGCGATCTCGACGGCCATTTCGGTGGCGTACCATTTCGCCATCGAGGTCTGGGTATCGCAACGCACGCCGAGCTCGAGCAGTTGCAGCCCGCGCTGGCAGAGAAGCCGCGCCGCGTCAAGTTGGGTGGCCATGTCGGCTAGGTAGCCCTGGATCAGCTGGTGTCCGGCTATAGGCTTCCCGTGCTGGCGCCGGTCCTTGGCGTAGGCCACGGCGCATTCCAGCGCCGCCTGCCCGATCCCGATGCTGGTAAGCCCCACGAAAACCCGTGCGCTCTCGAAGAGCTTCAGTGTCTGGA
>JBFWUS010000134.1:0-4972 GCA_050247155.1 Rhizobiaceae bacterium | reverse complement strand
ACAAGCTGACCGCCGAACAGAAGAAGGTCTTCGACGACCTCGTCGCCGGGCGCGGGCGGCTGCTCACCCCCTACAAGATCTGGATCCATTCGCCCCGGCTCGCCGCGGCGATGGAGACCACCGGCACTTTCCTCAACAAGGCGGGCGCGCTGACCGAGCGCGAGGTCGAGCTCGTCATCGTCGTCATCGCGACGCACTGGCAGGGCGCCTACGTCCAGGCCGCGCACGTGAAGCGCTGCCTCGATCTCGGCTATCCGCCGGCGGCGATGGACGCGCTCAAGGCCGGCCGCGCGCCCGACCTGCCGGATGCCCGCGAGGCGGCGGTCTACGACCTGTGCCGGGTCGCGATGGCGCCGGGCGGCGGCCCGGACGAGGTCTACGACCGCGCGGTGCGCCTCCTGGGCCGCGACGGCCTCGCCGAGGTGCTGGCGCTCCTCGGCTACTACTCGGCGGTCGCGATGGCGATGAAGCTCCACCGCGTGCCGGTGCCGGGGTAGGACGCGGCCAAGGCCCCAGGGCCGGCCCGCCGCCGGCGCCTGGAATTCAGGCGAGGGATTGCTTCCGGCCGGTAGCGCCGGGCGCACCGACATGGCGAGAACCGCTTGGGCGGCGCCTTGCGACCGTCCGTCCGAACGTCGTCGGCCGGCGCGGGCGATGATGTTCCATCGGGGGGAGGTCGTGGCGGAGGGGGCACTCACGGGCGGGCGCGTCTTGCTCTGGTCGACAAGCACGCTTATCCCGAGTTCACCAGAACCGCTTGTTTGCAAAGGCGTGTCCGGAGCCGGACTTGAGATAGCGCTCGAACCTCTCTGCCTTTGCCGTTTCCGAAAACGCGATGTAAGTGACGATGCGCCACGGCCCAAATTTGGCAGTGTGCAGTGATTTGCCCGCGTTATGATCTTGAAGACGACGCTGGAGATCGGTGGTCATACCGACGTACCGACGACCAGGTTCGGATGTACTTTCAATGAGATAAACGTAGTGCACGCGGCGGCCCTTCTTCGCTGAGAGCTTCGAAGGGCATCCTGCTTCGCATCTGGCTCAGGGGCAATCCTGCGAAGCACGAAGTGCGAAGCAGGATGGCGGTGGAGGCAGTCTCGAGCGAACTGCTCTCTGTCGAAATTACCTGATAACAGCGAAAATACAGGGAATTTTCGGGAATTTGAGCCTGCAGCAGCTCTCCCCAAGAGGGCAACGCCTTGTTTTCCAAAAGCAATCTCGTGAGTTCCCGGCATAACGGAACAGGGAATTTTTTTCGCTCGAACAGGGAATTGAATTTGCGTTGCAGGGAATTCATCGGCTTGAAAAGGACAGGATGGTCAACGTCTGCGGCGAGGGCGGCGACATCGAGGTCGGCGATCTGATCGTCACGTCGTCGCTGCCGGGCAAGGGCATGCGACAGGGCGACGACATCGTGCGGTCGTGCACCGTCGCCCGGACCCGCGAGGCGGTGCGGTTCAGCGGGCCGCACGAAGTCAAGACCATCGCCTGCATCTACCACGCCGGGTAGCGAGGCTTCTCATGCGCATGTTGGCTCGGGCCGCCGTGGGCAGCCCTTTTTGATTCTGGCTGCGGAGGTGCCGCCATGAAGGACGTTGATCTGACGACCGCCAAGGCTGCCGGCGACGTCGTGAGCTTCGGCGTCGTCGTCGGCACGCTCCTCGACATCCTGTCGGCGATCGCCGCGCTGCTCACCATCGTCTGGACCGCGATCCGCGTCTACGAAACCGCGACGGTCCAGCGGCTCCTGGTGACCAGTTGTTTTAATAATATCACAACGTTATCCTTAACCATGATTTTAGAGACCCGGTTCGGTAGAATAAGGGTATCAATATGACGGGGTGCAGACCAATGTTAAAAATACGTGATTTTGCCTTTGCGGCTGGCGTTTTCCACGCAGTATTGACAAATTCTACATGCGCCTTTGGCGCTGACAAAACCGAGATTTATTCAGACTTTGTCGCAGCCATGTCTATGTTTAGTAAATCCAAAGACGAAGAGAGGGCAGAACATCTCAAGGTGTCTTTAGAAAAATTTCTTAGTGCGCATCGCGATGACCCTCTCGCGTTGAACAATTTGGCAATTCTTCAGATACGAAATAAACAATTTGATGATGCGGGGGCGTTATTAAGAAAAATTATTGAGCAATCCGACGGGATTAAAGTCTCTCCGTTGATAACTGCCATCGCCTTATATAATAAAGGTGGAAAATTAGTCATTTTCCATATGATAACTTCTCCATATAATCCTGATAAAGACGATGATATAATTACTTTAGCCAAAATGAGCGCTTTTACCGCACCGCAGGTGGCTAAGAGAAATTTAGATTGCCTTTCGGATTCTCGATTATGCAATTAATTTTTCACGTAATAACAATGTACACAGAAAAGAGCGGTATTCGGACATTTTTAAATTTGATGAGAAATCGATACATGCGCTCGGTTCTAGAAGTCGAGAGATGGACAAGATGCATTCAGTTTACACTATTTTGGTACATTTTCACCGCTGTTTTTGCATTTAATATTGCTGTGGCTGATGCCGCCGAATCGGCGCCAGAAGCGACGCGAAATACGACGATCGGCATATTTACGCTAGGAATTCCGAGCGGTTGGATACAGTTCAAAGAAAATGAACTCACGGCGTTTCGCCGGGACTATGAGGCTCAAAGTGAAGCGATCTACCGACAATATAGCAAGTCAACAAATTCGAACAGATTAATCGATCTCAAGGCCTTTCATCTCCCGAGCAACAGTGGAATATTCGTGGTCGTGTCCTCTACGATTCCTTCTCATTTGAATTTGATTGGACAACTTCGAAGTGAAGCTGAACAAAAGGGTGCTTGGGGTATAAGGCAAGGATACATTAAAAATTACTTAGGAACAGATTCTATCCGAAATAATGATGATGAAGGATTTTACGTAAAATCAATTCTTAATGATGGACGCTCAATGATATCCGTTGGTATGCAGCGTAAATCGTTAAAGAATCAGCTTATCCAAGCCACAATCTTATGCCAGAAATCTTGGAGTGTTCAAGAATGCTCAGATGCTATGATAAACATCATCAATTCAATACAAACTAAATAGGCTTTTTCTCTCGGATTGTGCTACACGCCTGCGATTAATACCAGAATAGCCAGACCTTAGCGGAATCGTAAGGAGGAATCGCGCTATAATAACCTCCGCCGGAGCAACACACCAACTCGGTCTCCAGGACCCGTCTCTTCGGCGCGATTTCGGCTCATTTTGCAAAGGTGCGGATGCAGTTCGCCCGTAGGTTGTCCCTTGCGGTTTGCCCCGGCCGTCAACACGGCATTGGTTCCCCTGGTCGCCGGTCGTCGATCAGGTCGAGGATACGTGCGGATCAGGTAGCGTGGCACGGCCACCTCGGCCGTCTGGAAGATGCGTAGCGGGCGAGCGCGATCACCTTCGCGCCGATCTTCACCGCCTTCTCGCGGATGGCGGTCAGCGACAGGCCTTCCATCTCCTCCGGCACGACCAAGGTACGCCGGAAATTGGACGGGTCGTAGGCCAGGGCGTGAAGCTGAAGCCGCACCGCGTTGGCTTTATCGTCCGGCAAGACAGACGGATCCACTTCCGCGCTCGAGGCGGCGGCGGGTCAGCTTGGCGAAGGAGCCTTCGACGGCGTTGAGCTACGACGCCGAGGTCGGCGTGAAGTGGAAGACGAAGCGGGGGTGCCGGGCCAGCCATTCGAGCACTTTCGGGTGCTTGTGGGTGGCGTAGTTGTCGAGGATGACCCGAGCGACCTTGCCGACCGGCACCTGGACCTCGACGGCGTTGAGGAAGCGGATGAACTCCTGATGGCGGTGGCGCTGCATGCAGCGGCCGATCACGGTGCCTTCGAGCACGTCGAGCGCGGCGAACAGGGGGGTGGTGCCGTGGCGCTTGTAGTCATGGGTCATTGTGCCGGCGCGGCCATTCTTCATCGGCAGCCCCGGCTGGGTGCGGTCGAGCGCCTGGATCTGGCTCTTTTCGTCCACCGACAAGACCACGGCATGCGCCGGCGGATCGAAGTAGAGGCCGACCACGTCCCGCAGCTTGGCGGCGAACTTGGGGGCGTTGGAGAGCTTGAACTGGAGCACCCGGTGTGCGGTGCCAAACCATAGCTGCGCCAGATGCGCTGGACCGAAGAGACGCTGATCCCGCTGGTCTTGGCCATCGCCGCCGCCGTCCAGTGGGTCGCCTCGCCGGGCGGATCGCCCGCCGTCAGCTCGACCACCCGCGCGATCACCGCCTTGTCCAGCGGCGGCTTGCGCGACGGCCGCGTCTTGTCGCGCAACAGGCCCGCGACGCCGGCCTGCATGAACCGCTCCTGCCAGCGCCACACCACCGACTTGCTCTTGCCGGTCAGGCGCATGATCGCCGCGGTACCAAGACCATCGGCGGTCAGCAGCACGATCCGGGCGCGCCACACATGCTTCTGCGGGCTGTTCCGATTGGCAGCGATCGCGGCAAGCCGCGCGCAATCCACGGCACTGACGTCAACGACGATCCCCTTGCGCATCCCGCAGACTCGCACGATCGCGAGTCGATGGGAATCCCCCGCCGGACTCGTGTGTTAGATTGGGACCACTAGCAGGCTGTTGAAGAAGTCGGTGGTTTGCCGGCGTTGAGGCAGGCTCGGCGGTCGCCGGCGATGACCCGCCGCGACGGGTGTGTCCGGCGGTCGTCGGGGCGCCGGCTCTGTAGGTTCGCGCATCGTGCCGGAGTGCCGCTCATGTCGGTTCTGCGAGCAGCTTGGGCAGCCTGACGAGGTTGTAGGCGGCGGCGGCGAAGGTGAAGGCCCAATCGACCTTGGGCAGGCCGCGCAGCCTGGTCCGGCGCAGGCCGGCGACCGTCTTGATCCAGCCGAACGCCTCCTCGATGCGCTTGCGGATGCGCTGGCTGACGGCGTAGCCGGGATGGCGCGTGGTGCGCCGGTCGATCGCCGAGCGCCGGCCGGCGGTGTTCTG
>JBFWUS010000133.1:0-5043 GCA_050247155.1 Rhizobiaceae bacterium | reverse complement strand
CCACGACAAGACAGTATTTGACTATATTCTGAAAGGGCGAGCATCGAAGGACGCACTACTTCTGCCGGACGCCGAAACTTTGAAAGCCCTGCCGCATGATCGGCTTCTTCGATGAAATCACCCGCGAGTTCACGCCGGTCCAGCCGATCTCGCCGGACAGCCGGCCATATTCGATCTTCGGGCAGCGGTTCATGACGACTTTCACGCCCGCCGCCTCGGCCTTGGCCGCGGCGGCATCGTTGCGGACGCCAAGCTGCATCCAGATCACCTTCGGCGGCGGATCTAGCGCCAGCGCTTCGTCGACAACGCCGGGCGCGGCCTCCGAAGCGCGGAAAATGTCGACCATATCGATCGCCACCGGTACGTCGGCCAGCTTCGCATAGGTCATGCGGCCAAGGATCTCCTTGCCAGCCTGTCCGGGGTTGATCGGATAGACGTCGAATCCTTTGTCGATCAGATATTTGGTCACGAAGAAACTCGGCCGCACGTCATTGGCCGACGCGCCGACGATCGCCACCGTGCGGACCGTGTTGAGGATGTCGGAGATGTAGGCGTTGTCGTAGGTGTCGTGGTTCATATTGAGGATTTGGAGCAAGCCGGCGCGTCAATCAACCCGGTAGTGAAATGCGCCCGTCCGCGTCGATCGGAAAGTCCGGATTGTGCGCGACTTCCCAGAGATTGTCCTCGGGATCGGCGAAATAGCCGTACCAGCCGCCCCAGAACGCCCTGCCTGCCGGTTTGACGATCCGTCCGCCCGCCGTTTCGGCCTGTGCCAGCACTTCATCAACTTCGGCGTCGGAGCGTGTGTTGTAGGCGAGATAGACGCGCGAAATGCCGCTGCCGAACCTTATGCCCGAATCCTCTTCGGCGCTCGGCCGGGGAAACAATCCAAGGATCGCGCCGCCCATCTGGAAGAAACCCACGCCGTCGGTGATGCGGTGGCGTTTCAGCCCCATTCCCTCGTAGAAGGCTGCCATGCGGTCGAGATCCTCGACGGCAATGGTGATGATGGACATGCGCGGTTCCATGGTCTTCTCCGTGCTTTCAGCAGCGCCACCCGCGCAATTGGCAAATCCGGCAGGTTGATTTTGGTTGCACGATGCGCTGAGTTCGGCGCGGCACCGCATTTGCAGAGAGAGTTCCATGACCAGAAAACTGGCGCAATATGTGCTGCCCGCCGCCCTGTTGGCCCAGCTTGCCGCAGTTCCGGCCCATGCGGGCCTGGCCGAAGGCGCGCAAGACACCATGAAGCTTGCTGTGGGCCAGTTCCAGGCACTTTTGAAGGAAGAGGCCGCACGCAAAGCCCCTCCCCGGCTCACCGACGAGAAGGCAAAGCCGATCTTCGATGCCCTATTCGACAACACGAAAATACTCGGCGCGCACCCCTACAAGGCGTCGGACGTCGAGCCGCTGCTCACCGTTTTCGGCAGTTATTTTCAGATGACCAAGGTTTATCTCGGTTTCCGCAATGCGGAAGGCACCAACAACCTCGCCGACAATGAGTTCGAATATCAGAACGAGCTGTCAAAGCTCGCCGTCGAAATGGTCGAAACCAGCGGCGCCGTGTCGGAAGCGCTGAACGACTATGTGAAAACCACGCCGGCCGACCAGATCTCCGAGGAGCGCAAGAGCGGCCTGGCCAAGATGCGCACCGGCGTCGGTCAGGTCGTGTCAGGCGTCATCGCGCTACTGCAAAACCCGCGCTATGGCGAGGAAAACAAACTCGCCATGGCCGAAGCCATTGTCGAGACCGCGCCTTATCTGCGGGAAATCCTGCCGGTGGAAGAGCGCAAGGCATTTGCCAAATCGGCGCTCGATAGCCTGCTCAACAGTCCGAAAGAGGTCGAGCCGCTGATCAACGAGTTTTCGAACACGATGAACAGCGAAGAGTGCACGGGGCTGTGTGCGCTGAAGTAGAGCCAATACTGTCGTCATTCCGGGCCGCGCAGCGGACCCGGAATCCAGAGCGGCGACGGCGAAGAATTGGTCTGGACGCGCAAATACGCCAAGTAACAGTGCTGGATTCCGGGTTCCGCTTCGCGGCCCCGGAATGACGTCAGGCCTTCGCCTCCGGCGAACCGGCGTCTTACTCCCAAACCGGCTTGCGCTTCTCGATAAACGCTCCGATGCCTTCCTTGGCATCGCACGCCAGCATGTTTTCCACCATCACGCGCGAGGCGTAGTCGTAGGCGTCCGCGAGGCTCATCTGCGCTTGCGCGTAGAACGCCTCCTTGCCGACCTTCAGCGCCGAAGGTGATTTCGTTGCAATGGTTTGCGCATATTTGCTCACGATTTGAGTCAGGTATTCTCGCGGCACCACTCGGTTCACCAGACCAAATTCCCGTGCTGTCGACGCATCGACCATTTCTCCGGTCAACAGCATTTCCATCGCATGCTTCGGCTTCAGCCCACGCGCCAATGCTACGCCAGGCGTTGTGCAAAACAGGCCGACATCGATGCCGTTGACCCCGAACGTCGCCTTATCTGACGCAATTGCCAGGTCGCAGGTCGCGACAAGCTGACAGCCCGCGGCAGTCGCGATTCCATCCACGACCGCGATCACCGGCTTCGGCAGCGCGACGATGGATTGCATCATGCGGGAGCAGGCTGCAAAGGTTTGATCGAAAAAGCCTTTGCCGCCGTCATGATCTGCCCGGTGCGCCGTCATCTCCTTGAGGTCGTGCCCGCCCGAAAACACTTTGCCATGTGCCGCCAGCACCAAGACGCGAACAGATGTGTCATCGCGGGCACGGTCGAGTTCGGCCTGCAATGCCGCCATCGCCGCCATCGACAGCGCGTTGGCCGGCGGATTGGCGAGAGTGAGCCGCAGGATGCCGCCGCTTTGCTCGGCGATCACCGGGCCTTCCGGTTCGATGCGGCGCATTGCGAGAATTTCGGCCATGTACGTTCCTTCGTCAGTCCGTCGAAGATTAGCACGGTGCGGCTTGAAAGACAGGACGATGTTGCTGTCTAAGCGTGGGCCAGCGGCCGCCGCTTAGATGGCGCTTGCACTTCCGCATACATGCAGCTTGTATGTAACCAACTGATTGACCCGGACTCACCATGCCTGCCCAAGCCGATCTCAACCCTGTGATGACGCTGGACGAAGTCAACGCCCTGATGGCCGAGGCTTTTCCGCAATTGTACGAATATCAGGGAAACTACCGCGCGGTCGATGTTTTCCCGGGCGGCTGCATCGTGCGCCTGGATGCGCAGGAGCGGCATTTGAGGCCCGGCGGCACGGTGTCGGGGCCTGCTTTGTTTACGCTGGCCGACATCGGCGGCTACGTCTGCGTGCTCTCGCATGCCGGGCCGGACGCGCTATCGGTAACGACCAACCTCAACATCAATTTCGTCCGCAAAGCTGGCAGCGGCCCGATCGACGGCCACTGCCGCATCATCAAGCTGGGAAAAAGCCTGATGGTGTTCGAGATCGACATCATCGCCGATGGGCACACGGTGGCGCACGCCACCGGCACCTATTCGATCCCGCCGAAGCGGTAGCACACCTCACGCGGCAGCCTTGGCAGCAAATTTGTCTGCATTCTCCGCGATGTAGGCCTTGAGCGTACAGGGCTTCCTGCCCGTAAGCTTTTCAACCGCATCGGTTGTGCCCGCCGTCCAGCCTTCGCGGACAGGATAGAAGATCGCGGCCAGCATATGCGCGTACGCCGCGTTGAGCCCGGCAGACTGCAAGGCCTCGACAAAGGGCGCATCCTCGATCGATCGGTAGCCGATCTTGCGGCCGGTTGCAGCCGACAGCATCTGCGCTGCCTCGGCATAGCTGAATGCCTCCGGGCCGGTCAGGTCAAAAGCCTGGTTGTCGAATTTGTCCGTCGTCAGCGCCGCTGCTGCGGCCGCAGCGATATCACGCGTGTCGATGAAACTTGTTTTGCCATCACCGGCCGGCACGCGGATCTCGCCGTTCAACACGTCATGCAGCCAGTAGGTCGAAAAATTGTCGGCAAACCAGTTCGGCCGCAGGATCACATAGGGCACGCCAGATTTCTCCAGCCGCAGTTCCACCTGCCGGAGCGGGATATTGTCGTCCGAATTCACGCCAATGGCCGTTTGCAGCACGACCTTGACGCGATGCCTCGCCGCCGCGTCGATCACCGGGCCGAGCACGCCGACATGATCCGCGTTGCCGGCCGGGGCCAAAACATAGGCGCGGTCAACGCCCGCAAAAGCTGCTTCCAGCGTCTCGGGTCTGGCCAAATCGACATGGACGGCGGTCGCGCCGTCGATCCGCACGGCCTCTGGGTTGCGGCTGGCGACCTTCACGTTCTCCCCCTTCGCCACCAGTTCTTCCACCAGCGGGCGGCCGACATTGCCGGTTCCGCCGATCACCAAAATCGCCTTGCTCATCTTTTCTCTCCTTCGATCCATGTGGTATCTGATTGATACTAGCAATCAGAATTGGCCCTAGATAGACGAATCGATTGCTGCTAAAAAGAAGGCACTTTAGAGTTACGTGGTGACCGTCAGGAAACCGACCGATGCTGCAAATTCCGAACGTTTATGAAGAAAACTGTCCAACCCGGATGGTGCTGGACCATATCGCCGACAAGTGGACGGCGCTGATCCTGTGGAAGCTCACCAATCGGCCGATCCGCTTCAACCAGCTTCGGCGCGACATCGAGGGCATCTCGCAAAAGGTGCTGTCGCAGACGCTGAAGCAGCTTGAGCGCGACGGGCTGATCAACCGCCAGGCTTTTGCGACGGTCCCGGTCACGGTCGAATATTCGGTCACGCCGCTTGGACACACGCTGGCGGAAAAGATGGCCGGCATATCGCTTTGGGCGCAGGACAATATCGATCAGGTGCTGGCCGCACAGGCCAAATACGATGCAACGGTAGTGCGGTAAAATAATACCTCAATCGTAAGCGATTGTTTTTATGGATATTTCCATGAAATCTACCACATTCTGGTGCTTGACGCGGTAATTTCCCTCGCCTATAAGCCAGCCCGGAACAGCGGCCCTAAATGGCCGCCGTTTCATTTTTTTGCAACCGGCTCCGGCTGGCGGCCAATCCAAGCAA
>JBFWUS010000132.1:0-5138 GCA_050247155.1 Rhizobiaceae bacterium | reverse complement strand
TTATTGAATGAAAGCCGGAATCCAACCGGCTTCGACGCCGACGAAGACGCTACAGGGAGGATTCCATGAAACGACGTCTTGCCGCGATTGCGAGTGCTGCCGTGCTTTGCCTGGCGGGGGGCGCCGCTCAAGCCGAGACCGAGATCAAGATCGGCTTTCTCAATACATTTACCGGGCCCGGCGCCGCGGTCGGGACCGATATGAAAAATTCTTGGGACATCGCGCTCGAACATCTGGGCGGCAAACTGGGCGGCCTCAAGCCCACGGTCTTGGTCGGCGACGATCTGACCAAGCCGGAAGTCGCCCTGACGGTCGTCGACAAATGGCTCAAGCAGGACAAGGTCGACTTCGTGGTCGGCGTGATCTGGTCGAACGTGTTGCTGGCGATCAAGGATCCGATCTTCCAGGCCGGCAAGATTCTGATCAATCCGAACGCCGGGGCCACGCCGATCGCGGCCGAACAATGCCATCCCCAGCATTTCTCGACCTCGTCGAGCAACGAGCAATGGTCCGAAGCCACCGGCGAGATGGCCAATCTCGACGGCATCAAGAACGTATTCATTCTGGTGCCGAACTATCAGGCCGGTAAGGACATCGTCTCCGGCTTTAAGCGCACCTTCAAAGGCGAAGTGCTCGGCGAGATCTACTTCAAGATGAACAACTCGGACTATCAGGCCGAACTGTCCGAGGCCCGCGCCAAGAAGCCGCAAGCGCTGCTTGTCTTCGCACCGGGCGGCATGGGCGTTGCCTTCTTCAAGCAGTGGCAAACGTCCGGCCTGAAGAACGAAATCAAGCTTTACACCGTCTCTACGGTGGATTTCGTCTCGCTGGGTGCCATGGGCGAAGCCGCGGTCGGCACATACTGGCCGACGCCGTTCAATCACCAGACCACCGGTGCGGTCGGCGCCAAATTCGTCAAAGACTACATCTCCAAGCACAAGCGGCCGCCTTCGCAGTACGGCGCGCAAGCCTACGATGCCGCCTTGCTGATCGATTACGCCGTCAAGGCGGTCAAGGGCGATTTGTCGAAGATGAAGGAAATGATCTTGGCCATGCGCACGCCCAAGTTCGAGTGGACGCGCGGAACGGTTACCTTCAACGTCAACCAACTGCCGATCCAGAACTGGTACAAGCAGACGGCCGTGATCAAGGACGGCAAGCCGGATATCCAAACCAATGGCGTGGTCTATGAAATGCGCAAGGATTCTTTCTACACGCGCTGCAAGATGCCTTACTGAGGCATTCGGCCGGCTTCGATACGCCAGAGGGCGCCCGCGGGCGCCCTCTTTGCTTTGTGTCGAACCGGTCGCGCGCTCTATTCGGTGGCTCGATCCTTGGTAATGCCGTTCAGCAGCACCGTGCGGGCCGCGCGCACCAACTCCTTGCCGTTCAATTCGCCCGCGCGGCAATACCATTCCAGCAACGTGCCGTGCTCGAGCGCTAGGATGACCGCGGCCAGTTCCTTGGTGTTCAGATCCGCGCGGAACTCGCCGGCGCGTTTGCCCGTCTCGACAATGCCTTCGATCGTATCGATGAATCTTTTGTAGATAGCGCGGACGCGCTGTTCGATCGGATCGCCGGTGCCGGAAAACTCCATCAGCACCAGAATGAACAAAAGCAGATACTTCGCCTTGTTGGCCGCCAGCACGCCCTGCGTGTGAATTGCGGTAACCAGCTTGTCCTGGCTCGACGCCGTGGCTTCGGCGACGCGCTCGATCATGCTGTCGACGATGAGACCCTCGATCTCGGTCAGCAAGGCCAGGAGCATGTCGCTCTTGGATTGAAAATAATTGTAGACGCCGCCCTTGGTCAGGCCCGCCTTCTGCGCGATCTGGTCGACCGTGGTGGCGTGGTAGCCGTTCGATACGATCAGGTTCAGCGCGGCATCCAGAATGCGATCGACGCTCGCGGTGCGCTGTTCGCGTTTCGTCGTCGGGCGTGAATTCGTCGAGTCCATGATCTTGAAGCGAGATCCCATTTATGCCGGCAATTCTTATATGCCAAACGTCGGCGTCAAACCATGCCGCCGAAATGCGGCGGAAGTGTCAGGACCAGCCCGTCGAGCGCTTCGGAAATGACGATCTGGCAGCCGAGGCGCGACGTAGGTGTGATGCCGAAGGTCAAATCCAGCACCTCGTCCTCGTCCTCTTGCGGCGCGCCGACCTTGGCGAACTGCTCGGCGGCGACGATCACATGGCAGGTGCCGCACGACAGAGCGCCGCCGCATGTGCCGGGTATTTCGATGTCGTACTTGCGCGCGACTTCGAGCACGGTCAGGCCGACCGGCGCGTCGACCGCGCGCCGCTGCCCGTCCCGGTTCACAAATACGATTGTTGGCATCGTCGGTCCTTTGTCCGGGCGAAGCGGCGGCTTGAGTCGGCATGCCGGCATACGGGGTTCGTCCGGCGCCCCTACTGCGGCTTGCGCGTGAACCGGGCCGCCAGTCGGAACCCTTGAGAATCCTATAGTTCTGCGGCGGGCGAACGATTCGTTGACAGCGTAGAGGCTAAAAGATACCATACGTCCGGTATCTTAGAAAGCGCGCCGTCAAACGGAGGGAAACTGTGAAAAGCGAGCGAAAGGGCCAAATCCTCATGGCCGTCGATGTGCGGGCCGACGCCGTCAAGCTGGCTGAATTGGCGGCAATCCTTAGCACACCCACGTCGAAACAGACCGCTTCCGTCAGCCTGTTCTTCGGCCCCACCGTGGCCGGCTCGCAGAAATTCGTCGAGGCCGTCGGCCTCGACTTGCGCCGCGCGCTGTTGGGCGGCCACGAAATTTCATGGACACGTCCGTTCGTTCCCGACGAGCCGCTCAAAGCCGAGCTCCGGCTCGCCGAACACACGGAAAAGAACGGCACCGAAATCGGCGTGGTCGAAACCCGTTTCACGACGCCGAAGGGCGAACTGGTGCAGACCCAACGCACCACCTTCATCGAACGCGCGCTCCGCGCCTGAAACATTTCGACCATCGCGAGGGAAGAACACGCCATGTCCATCGAACCCAAAACGATCGGAGAAATGACGCGCGAAAAGATCGTGCGCTATGCCGGCGTGATCCAGGATTTCAATCCGATCCATTACGACGATGCGTTCGCCCAAAAGGCGGGATTGCCCAGCGTCGTCGCCCACGGCCCGTTGACCATGCTGTTCGCGCTCGATGCATTAATCGCATCTGAAGGCCTCAACAGCCTTTCCGGGTTTCAGGTTCGCCTCAAGGCGCCCGTGGTGCCCGGCGCGAAGCTGAGAATCGCTCGCACGGCCGACGGTGAGGTCACCCTGCTGGCCGGCGAGACGGAAGCGCTCGCCGGCCGTTACACGAAACGCGGGTAGGCGACAATGCACGCGGAGCGCGATTTCGGCACTCAGACGACCGGCGATCCCGCTGTGCGGGGCGAGTTCGTCAAGATTTTCGAGCCGCGTCCCGGCATTCGCGTGCTCAAACTCGATCGCCCGGATCGCCTCAACTCCTGGCACGAACCGATGCGCCATGAAATGGCTGCCGCGGTCGACGAGCTCGCGCTGTCGGATGCGCGCGTGGCGATTGTCTGCGGCAACGAGCGGGCGTTCTCCGCCGGCGAAGACGTGTGCGGCATGGGCGATCTGTCGGCGATCTCGACCAAGAAGTTTCGCGCCATCGCACGCCAGTTTCACGACGCCCTCGACGGCATCGAAGCGCTCGAGATCCCGGTCATCGCCGCGATCGAAGGGGTGGCGGCGGGCGGCGGATTCGAACTGGCGCTGAGCTGCGATTTTCGCGTTGTCGGCCGCGCCGCGCGGCTCGGCCTGCCGGAAATGAATGTCGGCCTGATTCCCGGCTCGGGCGGCTGCTCGCGTCTGGTGCGTCTGGTCGGCGTCGCCAAAGCCAAGGAAATCCTCATGCTCGAAGGCATGATGCCGGCCGAGCGCGCGCATGCGCTGGGCCTCGTCACGCGCCTGGTCGATGCCGGCCAGGCCTACGAACACGCGCTGCAGCTCTCGGTTCAGCTTGCCGAGAAGGCGCCGCAGGCGCTCGGCGTCGCCAAGCTGGTGCTCAACGCCTGTGCCGACGTGGAACTGGAAACCGGCCGCCGCTTCGAGCGGCTCGGCCAAAGCGTGCTCAAGAAATCCCCGGATCATGCCGAAGGCGTTCAAGCCTTCGTCGAAAAGCGCAAGCCGCGCTGGACAGAAGCCTAAGCCTCGAGCGAACCCGGCCGCCCGTTTCAACGCAAAGGAGACCGTTATGGAACAAGTCGCAGTGAAACAACCCCTGACCGAAAGGGTCTATAAGCAGGACGATCCGGATCTGCCGGAGGAATTGCGCAACTTGCTGACCCGCGTGCTGACCAAGCACATCGAAAATTCCACCAACCCGCATTTCACGAGCCTGCTGAACTACCTGTGGGAACGGTGCATGACCCTGTGCCCTGACGAAGAGACCAAGACCCAGCTTGCGCTGCTGATGATGCAGGAAGTCGGCCATGGCGTAATCACTTGGCGGATTCTCAAGGGCCTCGGTATCGACAGCGTCAACGTGCCGGTCGACAAGTACCAGTACGCGTTCAACATCCCGTTCGATTCATGGTGCGACGTTTGCTACTACCACGCGCTGATCGACCGCGTCGGCGTTTATGTCGGCGAAAACTGGGGCGACGTCCCGTACGAACCGATGCGCTCGGTAGCGCCTCAATTGCATGCCGAAGAGAAGTTCCACGCCACACTCGGGTATAAAAATCTGACCAAGCTGTGCAAAACCAAGGAAGGTCTCGAGGAAGCGCAGCGCCTGATCCACAAATGGTGGCCCGCCGCGCTCGACATGTTCGGCCGCTCGACCTCGAAAGCCAGCGAAGGCTACGTGAAGTGGGGCATCCAGAAGAAGGGCAATGCGGAACTGCGCCAGCAGTACATCGACGACACGGTGCCGCTGCTGGAAAAGCTGGGCATCAAGGTGCCGCCGAACGACCTGAACCGCAAATTCCAATAGCGCGGTAACATCGTTCAACGACAGGCCGGGGCAAAGACCAAACAATGCCCCGGCGTGCAGGGAGGAGTTCGATGGATCTGCTGTTGACCGCGCCCGACGAGGGGCAGCGCTATCGGCGCATCGGCCTGTGGCGGGACAAAACGATTTTCGAACAATTCGAGGCGCATACCAAGACC
>JBFWUS010000131.1:0-5381 GCA_050247155.1 Rhizobiaceae bacterium | reverse complement strand
TCTGCAACATCGGCGATTGGCGAAAGCGTTGCCGTTGGCCGATCACCCCCCTTGTGGGGGAGATGTCCGGCAGGACAGAGGGGGGCGCTGTCCAGCTTTGCTATCCTGATGACCTCCTGCACTTTGTTTGGCACGCAGCTTGATATTGCCATTGCCCAGACCGTTTCAGAACCCCCCGGCTACCGCATGGACGATTATCGCGCGCCGGTGCCGGGAACGCTCGATGGCGCGCGGGTGGTAACGACCGCCGAGGCCGAGAAGCTATGGCGTGAAAAGAGCGCGGTCTTCGTTGATGTCATGCCGCAAGCGCCAAAACCCGACAATCTGCCGGAAGGTACGATCTGGCGCGACAAGCCGCGCGACGACATTCCCGGCAGCATCTGGCTCGCCAATGTCGGCTACGGGGCGATCAATGCCCAGACCGAGGCTTACTTTCGCGCCGGGCTGGAAAAGAATGGCGCTGCCGACAAGAAACAGCCGGTCCTGTTCTATTGCATGACCGACTGCTGGATGTCGTGGAACGCCGCCAAGCGAGCGGTCGAATGGGGCTATGTCTCGGTGTTCTGGTATCCCGCTGGCGCGGACGGTTGGGCCAAGGCAGGCCTGCCCCTGGAGGCGAAAATGCCCTATCAACTGCCGAAATAGACGCATTTTCGCGGCGATTTTGGTGGAATCCTGCGGCAATCGGCCTTGTCTTGGCCTGTTGGCAAGCCGGCCGGCCGAGTTGACCCCAACCGCCAAAGCCGGTATTCGCACGCGACCATAGGCGATCTGCCTCGGCAGGCGCTCCGGGCGTTGTCGGGCGAGCGCCGTGGGTGGGGTTACGACACAGGAATTCCGATGAAGGGGATCATTTTAGCCGGGGGCAGCGGCACCAGGCTCTATCCGTTGACGCTTGCCGTGTCGAAGCAGATTCTGCCGATCTACGACAAGCCGATGATCTATTATCCGCTGAGCGTGCTGATGCAGGCTGGCATCCGCGAGATCCTCGTCATTTCGACGCCGCGCGATCTGCCGAATTTCCAGGAATTGCTGGGCGACGGCAGTGAATTCGGCATTTCGTTGAGGTACGCAGTGCAGCCGCAGCCGAATGGCCTGGCCGAGGCCTTCATCATCGGCCGCGACTTCGTCGGCAAGGACAGCGTCGCCATGATCCTCGGCGACAACATCTATTTCGGTCAGGGCTTGGCAGAGACCTGCCAAAAGGCGGCGTCGCTGGAGAAGGGTGCGTCCGTTTTCGCCTATTATGTCGACGATCCGGAGCGTTATGGCGTCGTCAGCTTCGACAAGGGCACTGGTGCTGCGCTGACGATCGAGGAAAAGCCGGCCAAGCCGAAGTCGAACTGGGCGGTGACCGGCCTCTATTTTTACGACAATGACGTGCTGGACATCGCCGCCACCATAAAACCGTCGGCGCGTGGCGAACTCGAAATCACCACCGTTAACAACATCTACCTCGAGCGTGGCGATCTCTACGTGCATCAGCTCGGCCGTGGCTATGCCTGGCTGGACACCGGCACGCATGACAGCCTGCACGAGGCCTCGGCCTTCGTGCGCACCATCGAGCATAGGCAAGGCATCAAGATCGCCTGTCCGGAAGAGATCGGCGTCGAGATGGGCTGGCTGGAGCCGGAATTCCTGATCGGCCGCGCCGACCGTCTCGGCAAGAACGAATATGCCAACTATCTGCGCCGGCGCGCGGTGGAGCTGGCGCAGTGACACTGGCCGTTCGCAGACTGGCGATACCCGATGTGCTGGAAATCGTGCCGAAAAAATTCGGCGACGATCGAGGTTTCTTCTCCGAGACCTATAACGCCGCGAGCTTTGCCGACGCAGGCATCGACTTAACGTTTGTGCAGGACAATCAATCGCTGTCGGTTGCCAAACATGTCGTGCGCGGGCTGCATTACCAGCTTCCGCCTTTCGCACAGGACAAGCTGGTGCGCGTGGTGCGCGGCGCGATCCTCGATGTTGCCGTCGATATCAGGCGCTCGTCGCCGACCTTCGGCAAATGGGTCGCGCTGGAGGTCAGCGCCGACAAGTGGAACCAGATCCTGGTGCCGAAAGGTTTCGCGCATGGTTTTGCGACGCTGACCGAGAACACGGAAGTGGTCTACAAAGTTTCGGGCTTCTATTCGAAGGAACATGACCGCTCCATCCGCTTCGACGACCCGGCGATCGGCATCGACTGGGGCTTCGACACCAATTTCGCCCAACTGTCGGACAAGGACAGCGCGGCGCCGCTGCTCGCAGGCGCTGACCTCTTCGGTTAAGATTTTTCAAGGACGCACGCGATGAACATTCTGGTTACTGGCGGCGCTGGTTTCATTGGCTCTGCTGTCTGCCGCCAGCTTTGCGCCACGCCCGCCAATAACGTCGTCAATGTCGACAAGCTCACCTATGCCGGCAATTTGGCGTCGCTGCGCCAGATCGAGAATTATCCGAACTACACATTTGCGCAGGCCGACATCTGCGACGATGTCACGATGCTGAAGCTGCTGCGTGACAACAGGATCGACATCGTCATGCATCTGGCGGCGGAAAGTCATGTCGACCGTTCGATCGACGGCCCGGGCGCCTTCATCGAGACCAACATCGTCGGCACGTTCCGCTTGCTGAACGCGGCTCTTCAGCATTGGCGCGAGCTGTCGAGCGACGCCAAGGAGCGCTTCCGCTTTCACCACATTTCGACCGACGAGGTGTTCGGCGACCTGCCGTTCGACAGCGGCATCTTCACCGAGGAGACGCCCTACGCACCATCGTCGCCCTATTCGGCGTCCAAGGCGGCGTCCGACCATCTGGTCCGCGCCTGGCATGAGACGTATGGCTTGCCGGTGGTGTTATCGAACTGTTCGAACAATTATGGCCCGTTCCATTTTCCGGAAAAGCTGATCCCGCTGGTGATCCTCAACGCGCTCGACGGCAAGCCGCTGCCGATCTACGGCAAGGGCGAGAATGTCCGCGACTGGCTGTTCGTCGAGGATCATGCGCGTGCACTGGAACTGATCGCGACGCAGGGCAAGCCCGGCGAGAGCTACAACGTCGGCGGGCGTTCCGAGCGCACCAATCTTTCGGTCGTCGAGACGATCTGCGATCTGCTGGATAGCAAGCGCCCGCGTTCGGGCGGCCGGCGCTATCGCGATCTGATCACCTTTGTGACCGATCGTCCTGGCCATGACCGACGTTATGCCATCGACGCTTCGAAGATCGAGCGCGAGCTTGGCTGGACACCGCAGGAAACGTTCGAGACAGGCCTGTCCAACACGATCGACTGGTATCTCGCCAATGAATGGTGGTGGGGACCGATCCGCCAGGAGCGCTATGCCGGCGAGCGGCTCGGCCAGCACAAGGGCGCTGCGTGAAGCTTCTCGTTACCGGCCGCGAAGGGCAGGTCGTGACCAGCCTGATCGAACGCGGCGCGTTGCACCCGGGCATCGAGATCGTTGCCGCCGGGCGTCCTGAACTTGATCTGCGGGACGCTGGCTCAATTGAGCGGACGATTGCCGCTGTCCGACCTGACATCGTTGTTTCCGCCGCCGCGTACACGGCCGTGGATCAGGCGGAAGACGAGCCCGAGCTCGCTTTCGCGATCAACGAGGAGGGTGCACGGGCTGTAGCTGCCGCGGCGGCGCGGATCGGTGCCCCGGTCATCCATCTGTCGACGGACTACGTGTTCTCAGGAACCGGCGATCAGGCTTACGATGAGGATGACCCAACCGGGCCGGTTTCCGTCTATGGGCGTTCGAAGCTCGCCGGCGAACGCGCCGTTGCGGAGATGAACCCGCGCCATGTCATCCTGCGCACTGCCTGGGTCTACAGCCCGTTCGGCAAGAATTTCGTCAAGACGATGCTGAGACTGGCCGAGAGCCGCGACCGCGTGACCGTCGTCGCCGACCAGTGGGGCAACCCGACCTCCGCGTTGGATATTGCCGACGGAGTCCTCGATGTGGCGGCAAGGCTCTCAGCGCTGGCCGGAAGCGGCGCCGACATGAGCCAGTCCCTCAATCGGCTGAACGACGACGACACGTCTGCGCTCTTCGGCGTGTTTCACATGGCCGGTTTCGGCGAAACCAACTGGGCCGATTTTGCACGGCACATCTTCGCATCCAGCCAGGCTCTGGGCGGGCCCTCTGCCGAGGTCGAATCGATCCCGACCAGCGCTTTTCCAACCAAGGCCACACGACCGGCCAACTCGCGGCTGTCAACAGAGAAGCTGGCAGATGCGTATGGCGTCAGGTTGCCGAACTGGCGCGCGTCCACAAACGTTGTTGTTGAGAGGCTGCTGGCGACCGGGCTCTGATAGCGGTCACCGCAGACGAATGCGCCCAGCATCTGCGCAGTTCCATAATTCATGTTATGCGACTGACAGGCATGGCGGCGTGTCGTACGTTCAAGGCAACTATGCGCTCGAAAATCTGCGCTCGATCCGCTATATACGAGTTATGACAAAGGCAAAGATTGCGAAAAGCCAGACCGGCAAATGGGTGGTGCGTGATTCTCTTAGCGGGCAGCTAATGGAAGTGCGCGGCGCGAATTCTATGCCGTCATCAACCCTGCCTCTCAAGAAGGGTGTTGACCTGACCAAGCCGATCGCGAAGCAGGCTTTGTCAGGGCGCTACAAGGCTACGGTGAACGAGGGTAAAAGATCTGAGCGCACTAATCGCGCCAGAGGCTGATCCTTGCTGGGCGCGCTGCTCGATACGCACGCGCTCTATTGGCTCGTGACGGCAGCGGACACGCTTTCTGAGGAAGCTCTTGTTGCGATTTCCAGAAACCAAGCGGCGGGAAGTCTCTATGTTTCGCCGATCACTGCCTGGGAATTGACGATCGCTTCGAGAAAACCTGCGCATAGGGACCCGACGGATTTCGGGCACAAAACGCCGTCGAAATGGTTCTCGGATGCTGTTTCGGGAACTCTGTCGAAGACAATTCCGATTAAGCAGCGTATCGCCTGCGAGGCAGCAGCAGTCATAGCGGCTACAGGTCACAAAGATCCCGGCGACTGCTATCTGATCGCGACTTCGCGAGTAAAGAGGATCCCGATCATAACGCGAGATACTGTGATGCGTGAACTCGCGGCCAACTCGCCGAACTATCTCGACGTCATCGTCTGCTGAGCGTTTTTGCCTTTCAACATAACAACGATGCGCGGCCTGAACTCGGCAACTACATCATCTTGATGGACGTCCTGCCGACGAGATAGCGTCGGTGCCTTCTTGATGCAGTCGGCAGGTCGGTTCAATCAATCTTTCGGCGGCCATTGTTTGGCGACCATGGTCAATACGTCGTATTGTGCGACGACGTCGCTTTTCTGGTTGGTGACCTGACAGTCCCATCGAACTTCGCCGTGCTCTGCATTTTCGCGGGGGTTGATCTCCTTG
>JBFWUS010000130.1:0-5639 GCA_050247155.1 Rhizobiaceae bacterium | reverse complement strand
GCACCAGATGCCCGTGGCGCCAACGTTTTCGCGTCTTTGCATTGGCGCCGTCGGATCCGCCAATCGTTTACAACTCATCCATTGTCAGCTAATATAGTTGCCGGGTGCGGTGTTGGTTTGTTGGGGGTTTGTGTGGTGTCCTGGGTCATGTTGATCTCGGCTGCAGTTATGTTGGCGGCCATCTCTGTATTATGTGGCGTTGTCTGGTATGCTTTTTGGGAATTGGGAAAGGCTCTCGATGAAGACGGGTCTCGCAGTCCAGTCCAATATTTAGACGATGAAGATACAACGGTAGTATTGAATGCTCCGCGCAGTGCAAACGTACAAATAATTCATCATTTTGCTTGGTTGCCCGGTCCTGTCAGGCTCGGTCACGCGCCAAAATATTAAAAGCATTCTGTGAGAATTCTGATTGAGTGCAGGCGCCTGATGCTCGATCAGGGCCTTAATGGTAGTCGCTACTCTTTCCTATAGCATCACACAGTCGCGACAACGGTTTGTGTTGCCGAATGTCGATGTTCAGTAGAGCGGCTCTTCGTACAACCGCACATTGCCGTCCAGGAGAGCCTTGATCTGTGGGTTGCCGGCGGAGTCCACGGCCGCCAATATACCAAAGGGGCGGATCGCCATGTTCGTCTCGATCGCCCTGCCCTCGCCCTCCGGCACGTAATAGCGCTCGATCCCGTAGTTGATTTGCAATGATCGGGCAGAGTTTTCATTGCTCGTTTCATAACCGGTCAAAGTGCCGCGTAGATCGACCTGGCCATCGGCCGGAGCGTCTGTCGGTTCGCCAACGCTCGCCGATACCGGTACCCAGTACTGCTCGGAGCCTTTCGCCAGACGAACATATACCGTCTGGTTCATCGCCTGATACGCATCGGCCGGCGGATTGACGAACAGCGCGCGGTCGACCGCCCCCGCTTCATAACCCAACCGCACATAGTCGCCGCGCAGCAGGTCGCGCGGGTCGACAGGCTCCACCTTGAGTAGGACCTCGCGACCTTCACGCAGGATCGCCGCGCGCCCCATGATCGACCAGCCGAGAAAACCGATCTGGATGACGGCCACCAGAACGGCCATCAGGATGGAATTGCGCAGGAAATTCATGCCGCATCTCCCTGGGCGGCCGGTTTTTCGGCCAGCCGTCTTTCGATCCGCATGATGACATAGGCGACGATGGCCAGCGCCACGCCGGAGAATAAGAACAGGCCGGCGGTGCTGATCATGGTGCCGAGTGTCACGATGTAAAGGAAGCAAAGCTCGATCGAGAACGCGATGTAGGCAATCCATCGCATCAGCGCGCTCTGCCGTCCGCGCATCAGAAGCGCCACGACGATGCCCGAGAAGGCTACGAGCGTCGCCAAAAGCATCGGTCCGAACTGGTCGAAGACCGTGACCTGCACCATCGCCATGCCAACGAGGAAGCCGATCAGCGAATGCGCGGGATATGGTCCGCCGAGCTTGGCGAAACGCTCCACCGTATCATGGGCGAAATGCGCCGCCAGGAAGACGGCAGTCGACAGCAGCGCCAACCCGATGCCGGTCTCGACCATGCCGTAGTTGATGCCGAACAGGATGGCATAAAGAATGACGGAGAGCAGCAGCAGATGCCGTGCGACCGCAGACTGTGTCCAATACGAAATCGCCCAGATCACCGCGCCGATGAGCAGGAATGCGTGCGGAAAATCCTTCACCGTGCCCCATTCGAAGCCGCGCATCCACATCCAGGTGATCGCGAGCGCTATCGCCGCGTTGGTCAGGATCGGCGAGCGCAGGCCCACAGCCGCCAGCATCGTGCCGAAACACCACACCAGCACGGCTTGGCTTTCATCGCCGGTCAGATGGTACATCTGCCCGATCAGCGCGATCGAGCCGCCAAAGGCCGCGGCGCCCAATAGATAAAGCGCCTCGCCAAAACCGCTTCCGCGCTGTTTCAGCATCGCGCCGCCGACATAACTGACGAAAATCAGCGCAAACAGGCTGAGAACCCGCGCCAGGCGGGGAATCGCCTCCCAATTTGCAGCGACAAAGATAAGGACGGAGGCGCCGAGCAATATCGCGGCCATGGTGGCCAGCACATTGCCGAAACTGAACGATTTGCCGGAGTGCTTGTCGACGTCCGCGAGCAACCTATCGGCCGTGGCCCGGTCGATCAGGCCAGTGAAAACCCAGCGCTCGATGTCGGCGCGAACCCTGCTCGAATAGCCCGCCATATCCCCCAACCGATATGAACATTGTTCAAAAACGCTTATCATCCTTCTTAGCGGCTTTTATGTGGCGTATACAGGGGGATGTATGTCGCTTTTGCCTCCATCGCTTTCGTTCACTGACGTTGCGAAAGCTGGTGATCGGCGTTCAAGCGGCCACCGCTGTTGCGCCCATACACGCAACTCATTGAGCTGCATGAGGCGGGCAATGGCTGCCCTGATATATGACGTAGCGGAAACAGCAAGATTTTCTGAAAGATAGGCAAAAACAAGGCTATTGCGGCGATTCGTTCGTGCGGCTGCCATGATTTTGACCGATTGGTAAAGCGAGCTTAATGTTGCAATGCACAAGACGCATTGCTGCTATGCACAGTTGCTACTTCAAAGCTTGTATGGAGGCTCCTATCTTGGCGTTGTTCAGAGCGAATGATCAATCTGAACGAACCGAAGAGAAGAGAAATGAACCTGATCCGCAATTATCGCAACTGGCGTGAGTACCGGAACACCGTTTCCGAGTTGAGCCGCCTGTCCACCCGCGAACTGTCGGACCTCGGAATTACTCGCAGCGACATTCCCGTCGTTGCGCGCAAGGCCATCTAGCACGGGGTCCATAGGGACAGTTCTAGAAAGAAAGAGTGAGTGAGATGAATATCGTTCGTAACTACCGCAACTGGCGCCGCTACCGTGACACGGTCACCGAGCTGTCGCGCCTGTCCAACCGCGAACTCGCCGACCTCGGCATCAACCGCGGCGAGATCCACGCGGTGGCCCGCAAGGCCATCTAACCAAGGAATTCCGTCGAGGCCATCCTCCTCCCAGGCCAAGACGGACACAGCCGACCTCCACCACCTCCCAGGGGTTCGGCTGGACAAAACGACGCCCGCCGCACCTCCTCCCGCGGCGGGCGTTGTAAACCAGATAGGTCGCCACTATCTCTAAGCGCATGGCGAAGAGCTTTCGTCGAGGCCATCCTCCTCCCAGGCCGAGACGAAGAAAGATCGGTCCACTCCTCCTCCCTTGGGCCGATCGTCAAATGCAACGCCCGCCGGACCTCCTCCCCCGGCGGGCGTTGTTTTTTCCGGTCATGGTTTGCCTTTTCGGCGCTTGAGCGCCTATGCTGGCTGCTACATTCTCAGGCCTGCCCGGATTTCCCCCAATGGAACTACGCCCCCTTGGCCGCACAGGCCTCTCCATTGCGCCCGTCGTCTTCGGCGGCAATGTCTTCGGCTGGACGGCCGACAAGCAGACGTCTTTCGATCTGCTCGACCGCTTCACCGCAGCCGGCTTCAACGCCATCGACACCGCGAATTCCTATCAGACCTGGGTGCCCGGCAACACCGGCACGTCCGAGACCATTATCGGCGAGTGGATGAGTGCGCGAAAGAAGCGCAACGACATCGTGGTCATCACCAAGGTCGGCTCGGATATCGGCCAGGGCAAGAAAGATCTGTCCGCGGCCCACATCGCCATCGCTGTGGAAGACTCCCTGCGCCGGCTGCAAACCGACCGCATCGACGTCTACTTTTCGCACTGGCACGACCCGGCGACGCCTTATGCAGAGACACTCGGCGCTTATGACAAGTTGATCAAGGCCGGTAAGGTCCGCACCATCGGCGCCTCCAATCACGACACCACGCAGTTGAAGGACGCGCTAACGGTCGCCGACGCCGAGGGCTTGCCGCGCTACGGCGTACTGCAGCCCGAGTACAATCTTATGGACCGCGCGAGCTTTGACGGGCCGCTGCGCGATCTGGCGGTGGCGAAAAATATGGGCGTGATCACCTACTTCGCACTGGCGCGTGGCTTTCTCACCGGAAAATACCGCAGCAATGACGATCTCGGCCAAAGCCCGCGCGGGGGCTCGATCGACCGCTATTTCACACCGCGTGGCTTTGCCATTCTCGGCGCACTCGACGTGATCGCGGGCAAACACGGTGTCAAACAGGCCGATATTGCGCTGGCCTGGATTATCGCGCGTGAGGGCATTACCGCGCCGATCGCCAGCGCAACATCGCTGGCACAGCTCGAGAGCCTGATCAACGCGGCGAATTTGACACTCGACGCGGAAGACATGGCCGAACTCGATCGCTTGAGCGCCGGCTGAACAGCTCCCCAACGGCTGTTGCCACGTCTGCCGCCTGCCTTAGCGGCGCTATGCCTTAACCAGCGCCTCCAACTCCGTCGCGATGTTTTTCCGTGCTCGCGCTTCATACAGGCGCGCAAAATACCCGGTCTGGAAAATCCGGTCGCGCTCGAGAAAACGTGTCAGCACTGCTGAACGGCCATCGCGCCATGCTTCGTCAGGAACGAAGCTGTATTCCGCTCGTACGGCATCGACATAAGCCAAATATCGCTCAGGACCACCGCCCAGAACCCGCAAATCAAGGTCCAGCAAGAGCCGCGTCGCCAGGTCCGTAGTTGCCGCGTGCATGGCCGTCGCTTGAATCATGTCGACTACCCGCTGCATGCGTTCCTGGTTCGATGCGCCTCCGGCACACATGTCGCTGAAAAGCGCAGCACTCCTTTCTTCGTTGTCCTTGGCGCGCGGATCGTAAATCGCGTCGTGAAAGAAGATCGTCAGTTCGACCGCGTCAAAGTCGATTTCGTCGAATTCCCTCGCCAAGCGCGCGTCGTCGAGGCCGCTGAGCATCACGCCGATATGTGCCCAGTTGTGATAGGCGCGTTGCGGCTCGTTATAGCCTGCATCCAACGCGCGCCAAGCCGCAGAACTGTCCGCGCATACCGCCTTGCGCCACAAGGCTTCGAACCGCGATTGCATATTCGTGTCAGCCAGCATGTCCTGAGTCCGGGCAAAAATTTGCTTTTATCCTATGGCGGGACTAATTCCGCCGCCATGACGATAAAACCAATTCACATCATCGGCGGCGGGCTCGCCGGTTCGGAAGCGGCATGGCAGGCGGCGAATGCCGGCGTACCGGTGATCCTGCATGAAATGCGCGGGATACGCGGCACCGAAGCGCACAAGACCGACGGGCTGGCCGAACTGGTCTGTTCCAATTCGTTTCGTTCCGACGACGCAGAAACCAACGCCGTCGGCCTTTTACATGCCGAAATGCGCTTGGCTAATTCGCTGATCATGGCCTCCGGCGATGCGCATCAGGTGCCTGCCGGCAGCGCACTGGCCGTCGACCGCGACGGTTTTTCGGCTGCAGTGACCGCCAAGCTCGAAGCCCATCCTCTGATCGCCATCGTTCGGGAGGAAATTCAGGGTCTGCCGCCGGCAGATTGGGATCAGGCGATCATTGCGACAGGCCCGTTGACGGCCCCTGCATTGGCCGAAGCCATTGCCAAAGAAACCGGCGCCGATGCGCTGGCTTTCTTCGATGCAATCGCACCGATCGTGCATTTCGACACGATCGATATGAATATCTGCTGGTTCCAGTCGCGCTATGACAAGGTTGGACCCGGCAG
>JBFWUS010000129.1:0-5902 GCA_050247155.1 Rhizobiaceae bacterium | reverse complement strand
TGGCGACGGCTCGTGCGCGACTACGAGCGGCGCATCGATGTCTCAACCGCCATGATCCACGTCGCAATGGGCGGCATTCTCATCCGCAGAAACGCTCATCCATGAATTTCCAAACGGACTCTAAGCGACAACTGCTGCTTCACGTGTGTTGAAGCAGGCTAAGACCTCCGTCAGCTACCAGGCAAGCGCCGTTAATGAAACCACATTCGTCCGATATGAGGAAAACTGCCGCCATAGCGATTTCAGTCGTCGAGGCGATCCGTCCGCCCGGATGAAGCTTCATCGTTTGATCGCGCGCAGTGCCTGGATCAGGGAAACTGTTCCACCAGTCGACCACTTTCTGGGTCTCGACATAACCCGGCGCCAGCGCGTTTACCCGGACGCCCTGCGCCGCATACTCCAGCGCCAGCGCACGCGTCAGCCCAAGCAGCGCGTGCTTCGCAACCGGATAGGGAAAGGTGCCGGGAATGATCGTGAAGCTGTGCGTCGAGGCAATGTTCAAGATCACGCCGCCGCCCGCTGCCAACATACCAGGCAAAGACAGCTTGCAGCAGTTCCATGCACCTTTAACGTTGATGTCGAGAGCGCGATGCCATTCCGCATCTGTCGTCTCAAGCGGTGGATGGAAGACATTCACGCCGGCATTGTTGATCAGTGCATTGATCGGACCGATCGTCTTTGCCGCATCGACCATAGCAGCCGACACGGCCGCCACGTCTGAAATGTCGGCGGCCAAATGGGGCACGCCGCCGAGCCGCGCCGCGCTGTCACGAAGCAGCGCGGCATCTCTGTCGAGCAGATAGAGTTTCGCTCCCTGCTTTCTACAGGCGTCCGCAATCGCGAAGCCGATCCCTTGGGCCGCTCCCGTCAGAAAGATGCGCTTACCTTGAAGACGTCCTGTCATGGTTTCATCCGGCTAAAAGACGCCAGCACCAACACCGGCAATTTGGTCATATCAATTGCCGCCCCGGTTACGGTAGATACCGTCCGGAAAGCAAGAAGAGAGCTACGATGGGCACGACATCCGACGCTAAGGCAAATGAAGCCCCGGCCGGCCGTCGGCCGCGTGTGACGCCGGACGTCATTCGCGCCCTGGCTGGCGAGATCTTCTCCGGCCGCTATCCGCCGGGAACGGCGCTGCCAATCGAGAGCGAGCTCTGTCTTGCTTATGGCGTGAGCCGCACGGTGATCCGCGAGGTTGTGAAGGTGCTTTCTGCGAAGGGGCTGGTGCTCACTCGTCCCCGTATTGGCACCATTGTTTGCGAGCCGGACAACTGGAGCATGCTCGACCCTCAGGTGATCGAATGGCATGGCCCTGCGCTGCTTGACCGAAACCTGCTGGAAGCCGTTCTTGAAACAAGGCGAGCCCTGGAGCCGCTGGCCGCGTCGTTGGCGGCTGAGCGCGCCAGTCTGCGCGAAATCGCCGACCTCGACGCGGCATGGCGACAAATGGCCGTCGCCACCAAGGACGTCGACCTCTTCTCGCTTGCCGACATCGAGTTCCACCGGATCCTCTATCGCGCCAGCCATAATCCGGTCATCCGTCAGATTGGCGTACTGATCGACGCGGCGCTGAAATACTCGTTTGAAACGTCGAACAAGTCGGTTTTCGACCGCACCGACGCGGTCAAATGCCATGGTGCATTGGTAGAGGCGCTCCGGTTGCGAGACAGCAGGGCGGCCGCAATCGCGGCCTCATCGCTGATCGACCAAGCTGCCCACGACCTCAACATTCCCGACCGACCGGAGACGGGCTGATCAATTCGCTCATCCTCGCGTTTAGGCCGCAGCGATCGTCTGCCGCTGGCTGCCAAGGCCTTCGATGCCGAGTTCCACGACGTCGCCGACGGCAAGCCATTGCGGCGGCTTCATGCCCATGCCGACACCGGGCGGCGTTCCCGTCGAAATGACGTCGCCGGGATGCAGGCTCATGAACTGGCTGAGATAGGAGACGAGGTAGGCAACACCGTAAACCATCGTCCTGGTCGATCCGTCCTGCTTCGTCTGTCCGTTGACCTTGAGCCAAAGACCGAGGTCGTGCGGGTTCGCAATCTCGTCCTTGGTGACGAGCCACGGGCCTAGCGGGCCGAAGGTGTCGCAGGACTTGCCCTTCGTCCACTGGCCGTGGCGCTCGGTCTGGAAGGCGCGCTCGGATACGTCGTGAGCGACGCTGTAGCCCGCTACATAGTTCAGCGCGTCGGCTTCACTCACATAGCTCGCGGTCTTGCCGATGACGACGGCCAGCTCCACTTCCCAATCCAGCTTGGTCGAACCGCGCGGCTTTTTCACATCGTCGTTCGGTCCCACGATCGCCGATGTCGCCTTCATGAATATGACCGGCTCTGGAGGCACGGACATGCCCGATTCCGCGGCGTGGTCGGCATAATTCAGTCCTATGCAGATGAACTTGCCGGTTCCCGCCACGCAGGGTCCAAGACGGCGCGCGCCGTCGACCACGGGAAGGCTGTTGGGGTCGACCCGCGACAATGCGGCCAGCGATTCCGGGGAAATGTCTGACCCACCGACATCCGCAATATGGCCGGTCAGGTCGCGAATCCGCCCCTGCTCATCCACCAGGCCGGGCTTTTCGGCGCCGGGCGCGCCGTATCTCAGGAGTTTCATTCCATTCTCCTCAATAGGTCGCCCGCCCGCCGGACAGATCGAAGACCGACGCGGTGGTGAAGCTGTTTTCCTTCGAGACTAGCCAGGTGACCATGCTGGCGGCTTCCTCGATTTCTAAGAACCGTCCGCGCGGAATACGCGAAAGCATGTAGTCGATGAATTCAGGCTTCAGTTGTTCGAGTATGCGCGTCTTGGCGGTTGCAGGCGTGACGCAATTGACCGCGATATCGAAGCCCGCGAGCTCCTTACCAAGCGATTTGGTCAGGCCGATGACGCCCGCCTTGGAGGCGGAGTAGGCCGAGGCGTTTGGGTTACCTTCCTTGCCGGCGATCGAGGCGATGTTAACGATGCGGCCATAGTTGCGCTCCTTCATTCCAGGCACGATGGCCCGGTTGACGAAGAAAGTGCCGTTCAGATTGATGTCGATCACACGCCGCCAATCGTCGATTGGATAGGCGTCGAGTGGATGATTTGGTCCGGCGATGCCGGCTGAGTTGATGAGGATGGAGATCGGACCGGATTCGGCTTCAGTGCGCTCTCGCGCAGCTACAGATGCCTCCGGTTTTGAAATATCGACAACCTGGAATTTCGCCGCTTCGCCAAGTGCGCCTGCTGCCTCGGCCAGCAGCTTTTCATCGAGGTCCCAAAGGCTCACCTTGGCGCCGGATTGCACAATCCGGCGCGCCATCGCTAGGCCGAGGCCCTGGGCTCCGCCGGTGACGACGGCAATCTGGCCGGCAAGATCAATCTTGTTCATTCTGCTTCCTCCTGGGGTCGTCCACCCCTCAAAACGATCTTACGCGTCAGGCGACTTTGAGCAGGCTGCGGTCCGCGATTTCCATGCCGAAGCCCGGCGCGTGGGAAACCCGTAGCTTACCGCCCTCGGGCAGTGCCTCACCTGAAAAGAGCTTGCCGAAGACCGGCAAGATCGAGCGCCCATCCGGGCTCGCGGCGACATATTCGCAGTATGGCGAATGCGGCTGCGAGGCGATGAAGTGGTATGAGTACGGCCCGCTTCCATGCGGAATGACAGGAATGTCGTAGGCCGAGGCGTGGGCCGAAATACGCAGCAGTTCGGTGAGGCCGCCAACCCACATGACGTCGGGCTGCAGCACGTCGATCAGACGGCTCTCGATCAACCGGCGGAAACCGTAGCGGGAATATTCGTGCTCGCCGGTGGTCCATTTCAGTTTTGGATGTGCCTGCTTGATGGACTGGAATCCCTCGACGTCGTCGGGGTGCAGCACTTCCTCCCACCAATAGATATCGAGATCGCTGCACTTCTCCGCCAGACGAATGGCGTAGGGCACGGTCAGCGACATGTAACAATCGACCATCAGCGGATAGTCGGATCCGATGGCTTCGCGATGCTGCCTGAGGAAGGCGACGTTGCGCAGCAGACCCGGCTCTCCATCATGCGGGCCATACGGCAACGGCACTTTGGCGCCCCAGAAGCCCATCGCCTTGACGGCATCCGGCCGAGGGCCGGTGCAGTAGAACTCGATCTCGTCGCGGCACTTGCCGCCAAGCAGATTGTAGACCGGTTCGCCGCGCGCCTTGCCGGCGAGATCCCATAGCGCGAGATCGACGACCGAAATCGCCGCCAGCGGCATGCCCTTGCGGCCGTAGAACATCGACGCCCGAAACAGCTGGTCCCAGATGAGGTTGATGTTGCGGGCATCGGCGCCGACAATGAAGCGGCGGAAATGATGGTTGATGAGCCAGCAGGCCGGCGGCCCGCCGAAACCCGTAGCGACGCCGACGAACCCCCCTTCCGTTTCGATCTCGACAACGATCGAGCCGAGGACGCCGATACCCCAGGAGGTGCGGCTGCCCTTATATTCGGGATAGCCGGACATCGGATTGGAGATCATCGTGTCGATCAGCCAGTGGCCCTGTCTCTGCCGGTGGTAATCACCGCCGTCGCCCTCGCTCTCGACCGTGTAGATAGACAGGCGGGAGATCTTCATGGTTTTCGAGTCGATAGCCATCGAGGGTCCTCAAATCCGGTAGATGCGTTCGGCGTTTGCGTGAAAAAGGCCAGCGTGCTCGTCGACAGAGAGATCGCCGGTGATCTGCGAAAACGCGCGCCAAAGAGCCACGTAGGAGCCGAACAACTTGTCGACGGGGAAGTTAGAGGCAAACA
The DNA here is from genome assembly GCA_050247155.1 of Rhizobiaceae bacterium. Taxonomy (GTDB): domain Bacteria; phylum Pseudomonadota; class Alphaproteobacteria; order Rhizobiales; family Rhizobiaceae; genus Mesorhizobium_G. Next base: position 1,134 of record JBFWUS010000129.1, on the reverse strand, counting down.
TGGCGCGCCGCGCGCCAAACGCGTCAAGCGCCTCAAGGACGTACGGCCGAAAGCTCTCGACCGTCCATCTATGATCGAACATGCCGAGCCCGCTGATCTTGACGGCGACATTGTCGAAACCGGCAAGTGCGCGCAGGCCGTCGCGCCATTGCCGCCAGCCGCCAAGCGTGCGGTCGACGAACATGCCGGCATGGTTCAGAATGAACTGGATGTCAGGATGGGCGGCGATGAGTCCGCTCGCGGCCGCCATCTGGTGCGGATAGAGCTGCATGTCGAACGACATGCCGTAGCGCGCCAGGAGGCCGAAATTCTCTCTCCACGCCATGTTCGCCAGATAGTTTTCGCCGACATAGTTGTAGAGCGGGTTGGGATGGACATTGAGCACCTGACGAATGCCGCGCACATTGGCGAATGCGGCCTGGGATTCGAGGATGCGCTGGCAGTTGGGTTCGGCGAGATTGGCTGCCGCCACGATCGCAATCGGGACGCCGGTGCGGTCAGCCAAGCGCTGAAGCACGCGACTTTCCTCGACCGGGTCGGTCGGGAACGCTTCAACATTGACGACCTTGGCGATCTCGAACTCACTCTCCCCCTCCGCCAGCAGTTCGTCGAGCAGATAACTGCGCGCGATCGCCGTGTTGTCGCCGATGAGGCCGGTCGAGGGCTTCTCCAGGCCCGGATAGAGGCCCGTCGACAGATCCCAGAGATGAACGTGCGGATCGACGATCTTCATCGGAGTCATTGCAGGTTCACGAACATGCCGCCGTCGACCAGCAGCGACGCGCCGGTCACGTAGCGGGCCATGTCCGAGGCGAGGAAGACGACGCAGTCGGCGACGTCCGCCGGTTTGCCGTAACGGCCGATGGGAATGCGTTTGCTGAAATATTCGCGCTTGTCCGGCTGGTCGAGATCCTCCTTGTTGAGGTCAGTCAGGATGGCGCCCGGCATCACGGAATTGCAGCGGATGCCGTATGGTCCGAGTGCGATCGCGCAGGACTGCATCAGCGAGTGCACACCCGCCTTGGTCGGCGTGTAATGCGTCTGCATGCCGCCGCCGACCAAAGCGCTGATCGAGCTGGTGGCGATGATCGCGCCGCCGGTCCCTTGTTCCTGCATGTGATGGGCGGCGGCCTG
>JBFWUS010000128.1:0-6030 GCA_050247155.1 Rhizobiaceae bacterium | reverse complement strand
ACGGTGCCCGGATGAAGGCCAGCCGTGACGGCGATGCGGATCAGGGTGGGCGGCGCGCCGATATGCTCATCGCGCATCGCGTCCCACCGCTCCGCGCTGATGAGCGTCTGCATGGCGAGCTCCAAAGGAGAGAATGGATTTTTGGGGGAGAACCGCCGCCGGTCACACTTTTGCGACGATAGCGAAAAGATACCAAACCACCGTCACGGTGTCAAGGACTTTTTTCCTAATTATATACTTGACGTACTAGGGTACGAAATGCGAGATGAGTCGCGACAGGCCGGCACTAAACCTCAAGGGCTTCGGAAGTCTGGATCGCTTGCGCGTTCAGATGATCGCGAAGGCCGCGAAGCCGTTCTTCGAGCGCGTAAACTTCGCCAGCTTTCTTGCGAATTTCTGAAGCAGAAACAGGCACGCGCGTTCGAACCAATTTTCCCCGCGCGCTGAAACGCGCTGCGTGAGCGGTGCCGTCTTCATCTACGCTCCATAAACAGTGCACAACGGAATTACGAAAGTCGCAAAGCCCTCTCGCCTTCGACATCATTTTAGTGAAACCGTCTCCAAGCTTGATTTCGTCGTCACTCGAACCGAGGTGGTAAAGGGCCAAAAGGGTGTCAATCTTGGAGGATGTTTGCAGGTGAGAGTAGCTGGTGACAGCGACAATCAACGTCGTCTTGCTGAATATGCGCATGAGGTCCACAAGAACGCTATCAAGGCGTCCTATAGCAATGACGAGTTCGCCAATTGCTGGGGCGTAGTCGGCAGGCAGTTCGGGCCTAGGTTTATCTGACATGGATGAGACCTCGAAAGACGAAAACCAGGATAAGGGCGACGAGGTGCTGCGCCGCCTGTTGAAGACGCCGCCTTCGCCAAAGCTGAAGCCAGACGCAAAGAAGCGACGGACCGAAGCCCGCCGCCTCCCTGGGTCAGGTGAGGATGACCACAAGGATTAGCGCGATAGCCGTGAGGCATTTCGCAACGTCCAGCGTAACCGTCACCTTAGTTGTAACCTTCGGTTTCATGGTTTGAAATCCAAAGGCCCGTGCGCACGAGACCTTTCGGCTTCGTGAGTCATGCCAGCGTTACGATTTAACCCGCCGTTCGCTGGTCTATCGGTGTACCGTTCACGTCACGCGCCGCTTCGGGTACGTCCTACGTGGTCTCTGGCTCCCCGGGTTTGAGCCGGCAGGTTGGCCAGCGTAGGCTGCGAGTTGTCACGTGCGCGTTATCGGATGACCGCTCCGGTCACACAGGTGAGTCGCAGTAATCGGACGGTACACCGAACTATTTTTCTGAGTCGAGTCTGCGCTTTTTGCGGAAGTGGATAAAGCGCCTAGCCTTTTGTTTAGGCGTAACTGGCTTCACCAATCCGCCGATAGGTCAAACGCTTATCGCGCGCCATGCGGAGAAGATCGGCCACGCGTTCGTTGTCCGATACCTTCAAAGCCGCGCGGCGGTTGTACCTGAAATCGAACTCAGCGAGGTAACGGTGAAGGTGAGCTTCGCCGCAATGCTGATAGACGCCAACCATGCCGCGCTTGAACACTGAGAACACGCCCTCAATCGTATTGGAGTGAACCACAACGTCGCCTTCGCGGCGGGCATATTCGCCGATGGCATGGTTAGTCGTGCGGTGCGCGGCATACTCCTCACCAGTGCGCGTATAGAGGCGCGAGGAGTCGGTGTAGAGCGTCGAAGCGCGGTCAACGTTGCGCACCAGTACATCGCGCACGGTGGCCGCTGTAGCGTCGTTCAAATGGAACATGCGGGCTTTGCCGCCACGCTCCACCAGACCAACGACAATGCGCTTCTGTGCGCCGCCGGACTTGCCTGACTTGGTAGGCGTGGCGATGCGACCGCGAGCAAGTTTGCGGGGCGTCTCGCGCTTGCCGATATATGTTTCGTCCGCTTCGATTGTCTTGCCTTCGCCGCCCAAAGGACCGGCGGACTTCACGTCCTCTTTCATGGCTTCACGAATGCGGTGAGCCATAAACCAAGCAGTCTTGTAGGTTATGCCAAGCATGCGGTGTAGCTGATGCGCAGACATACCCTTTTTCGATGCGGCCATAAGGTGAGATGCCAGCACCCACTTGTTCAAAGGGATGTGCGAACGCTCGAACACCGTGCCGACCGTCACAGAGAACGGCGCGCGGCATTCGTTGCACTTGTAGACGCCGGGGCGCGTTGATTTGCCCTGCAACTTCATAATGCGCGACGGATCGATGTTGCCGCAGTGGGGGCAGATCGGACCATGCGGCCAATGGATAGCTTCCAGATGTTCGCGGGCCTTGTCGGCGTCGTTGTAGATCGGGGCGGTTAGGTCGAACATCTGCGTATCTCCTTGACATCCATATGCCAAATCGCGGCTGGTACGTCAAGTATATTATTAGGACTTTTTTCCTATTATTTGACACGGTGCGATTGTCGTCGATGCTCACGCGATTGACGACAATGAGGTCCGCAACGGCTCGGAAGGTTTCGGGTGGAGGCTCGATGAAGCGGAGTTTCGTCGGTCACTTCCCTTCGGCTGCAACGCGCCCGCATCTTAGACAGTCGGCGGTCCGGGGCAGAATCCTGAAAGCCGATAGGGCTATTGCACGACACAGCAGATAAACGAAAATGCACCTATGATCATGCGGACCCTCATTGCGATATCCTTCCTATGCGTGCTGGCCATCGGAACCTGGTCGCTGCACGGCACCTTTGCGCAAGACGATCAAGGCTTCCTTGAATGGCGAGATGCACAAGTAACGCAGGCCGGACGAACACTTTACGCTGCCAATTGCTCCGGTTGTCACGGCATGCCGGACGGGCCGGCGTCGCCGATTCCAACTGCAGCAAAAACTCCGCCGCTGCACGACGAAACCGGACATACGTGGCAACACCCTGACTTCGCCCTGTTTCGGTTGGTTCGCGATGGCATCGCGGTCGCGAACTGCGCGCCGGTTGATCCCGAGTTGATGCCGAAGTTCAAGGACACGGTGACGGATTCGGAGCTGGTCGCCATTCTCTCCTATATCAAATCGACCTGGTCGGACGACGTCCGGCGAGACCATGACCAGGTGAACCGGATGTACGGACCTTACAACAAGGCGGTTCACGACCTGATCGAGGCGGGTCGCGGCTGACAGCCGGATGCGCAAAGTCGCCGGCGCGTTCTGACGCAGTTCCCGCTTCTTCCTCCAGCATAGAGCGCATGCTAGCCTTGATCGCAGGAGACAGCCATTTGCGCAATGCGAAGCACAAAAGGGGATCGGCGGCCGTGCTCGTCGCGGCCTGCATTCTCGTGCTGCAAGCCTTCCTGTCCGCCTGGGCTTTCGCTGCTGCTCCAGACCGGCCCGTTCTCGACGCCTACGGAAATCCGCTGTGCATCACCAGCGGCGTTCATGAAAACACTACTCCGCCAGGCGACCATTCGAAACTTGGCGGCTGCTGCACTTTCAGCTGCAGCGCATCGGCCTCATTGCTTACCGCGTTGCCCGGCGGCACACCCGGCTTGCACAGCCCGCTGCCGGCGGCCCCCGCGCTTCGCAGATATGGCGATCGCATCGAGCGTCACAAGCCCGATCACGATCCCGGCAGCCCCCGCGCTCCTCCCATCTTGGCCTGAGACACTGGTCGCGCCACGGCGCGCTACTGCGTTCCCGCATCGCGTCCGTCGCCGCAGGCGTTGGCCGTCGCGTCGCGGATAGCGCTCACACCTCAACATTCCGCCGGTCAAAGCACCGGCAATCCTCACGGAGATACCGATGATCAAGAAACTATCGTTGGCGCTTGCCATCTCAATCGCGCCGTTGCCGGCCATTGCCCACACCACGCTTGAGCAGGGCGAAGCAGCCCTCGGCTCGACCTACAAGGCCGTATTCCGCGTGCCGCATGGTTGCGACGGCGCGCCGACCAATGTCCTGCGCGTTCAGATTCCGGAAGGCGTCATCGCGGTCAAGCCGATGCCGAAGGCCGGCTGGAAGCTCGAAAAGGTGAAGGGCAAATACGCCAAGACCTACGACTACTACGGCACGCCGATGAGCGAAGGCGTCAAGGAGATCGTCTGGAGCGGCGGCAGCCTCGCCGACGACGAGTATGACGAGTTTGTTGTGCGCGGCGCGCTCGTCGGCGACTTCAAGGTCGGCGAGATGCTCTATTTCCCGGTCGTGCAGGAGTGCCCGGACGGAAAGGCCGAGCGCTGGATCGAGATTCCCGCGGCCGGGCAGTCGTCCGACGACCTGGAGTTTCCCGCTCCCGGCGTAAAGATACTCGAAAAGACCGGCGGTCACTGAAGAACGCGGGGCGGCGCATCGGCGTGGTGCGCCGCCCTCGGCATCCGGACTCCGCCATGAAGTCATTTCGACTATCGCAACTGCAGCGGGCCGCAATCGCGTTCGCGATACTGCTTGGCGCGCTTCTGTCGCACGCCGGAGCCGCATGGGCGCATGCTTCGCTCAATGCCGCCGAACCCCGAGACGGCGCGGTGGTCGAGGCCGGGCCGGAGCGCTACTCGCTCATCTTCAGCGAGCCGGTCTCGCCGTTGTCGTTGCGTTTAGTGAAGCCCGACGGCACGTCGGTTCCGCTCGACCGCTACGTGGTCAAGACGAACACCGTGGAGATAGAAGCCCCGGCCGAACTGGGTCGCGGCACCCATGTGTTGAGTTGGCGGGTCGTCTCAGCTGATGGCCACCCGATCGGCGGGTCCGTCATCTTCTCCATCGGCGAGCAGAGCGCACAAGCGCCCATGGTCGCGAACGAGATCGACTGGACGGTCCGCGCAGGCCTCTGGCTGAGTAAGCTGGCTCTGTACGTAGGGCTATTCATCGGCATCGGCGGTGTTTGTGCCCGCCGAATTCTCATGCCCACATCCAGCACTGCGAATTTCATCATCTCCGTTGCACTGGCGCTGGGCGCAGCCGGAGCGGTGCTGTCTCTCGGCTTTCAGGGGCTCGACGCGCTCGGCGTCAGCATTCGCAGGATCGTGGAGCCCGCTATCTGGTCGGCTGGCTTGAGCACTAGCTATGGCAACACCGTCCTCGCTGCGTTGGTTGCATTCGGTTTGGCGGGCACGGCCCAGTCGCTTTCCGGAAGATTGGCTATGGCGATCACCATTGTCGCCTGGCTTCTGGCCGCCGCGGCCCTGGCCCTGTCCGGCCACGCAAGCGCAGCCTCGCCACAATGGCTGATGCGGCCGGCTATATTTCTGCACGCCGTTTGCATCGCCGCATGGATCGGCGCGCTCGCGCCGCTAGAATTGGCATTGGCGCGGCGGCAGAGGGATGCGGATCGAGCGCTTACGCGGTTCTCGGGACTAATCCCCTACGTCATTGCGGCATTGATCGCGGCCGGGGTTCTCCTCACGGTCGTTCAGGTGGAGCAACCATCGGCGCTGATCACTACCGCCTATGGTCAGCTTCTGCTCGTCAAACTTGCACTTCTCGTCGGCCTCTTCCTGCTCGCCGCCGTCAACCGATGGTCGCTGACCGCACTGGTCGAGGCCGGCGATCCCGCCGCCAGACGGCGGCTGGTCCGGTCGATCGCGATTGAGACGCTGATCGTACTTTTGATCTTCGGCATCGCAGCCGCCTGGCGCTTCACGCCGCCGCCCCGTGCGCTCGCCGCCGCGGCGGCGATGCCGGCCACGATGCACATCCATACCGACAAGGCGATGGCCGATCTTACGGTCTCTCCGGGGCGGGTTGGCAGTGTCATCGTGTCGGCGGTGGTCATGTCGGGCGACTTCGGGCCGCTCGATGCCAGGGAAGTCACTTTCGTCTTCTCCAATCCGAGCTCAAGGATCGAGCCCTTCAAGCGCAAGGCTGCGCAACAGCCGGATGGAGCATGGCGGGCCGAAGGGATCGTGTTCCCGCTGCCGGGCGAATGGACCGTCCGTATCGACGTTCTGATCTCGGACTTTGAAATGGCGAGGCTTGACGGCCGGGTTTTACTTCGACCTTAAGAAATCACGCGTCCTGTGCTGCGCGTCGCGGAGCCGTATCAATCACTGGGCGAATGGCCGATTGACGCCAATATACCTCCATTAGC
>JBFWUS010000127.1:0-6073 GCA_050247155.1 Rhizobiaceae bacterium | reverse complement strand
AGCTTCGAGAATGTCGCGTTCAACAACGCGAAATAAGGCAGGAACACCGGGCACATCAGCACGGCCATGCTGGCGGCCAGCGCCAGCCAGCGATAACGGCCGAGCCGCACGATTCGCGGGTCGCTGTTCTTGGCGCCGACGACGGAATAACTGCGGCGGCCAAGGATCGCGTACTGGGCACGCAGCAGGATCACGGTGAGTACCAGAAGCGGCAGCGAGGCCGCAGCGGCGAGTTCCGGCTTGGGCGGATACTGGAACAGGCTCCAGATCTTGGTCGTCATCGTGTGGAAGCCGGCCGGCAGCGCCAGGATCGCCGGCGAGCCAAACAGCGTCATCGACTGCAGAAAAGCGACCAGCGCACCGGCGACGAGCGCCGGCAGCGCCAGCGGGATCGTGATGCGGCGTGCGGTCACCCAGGTGCCGGCGCCAAGAATAGAGGACGCATCCTCCAAATCCCCCGGCGTGCGCTCCAGCGCGTTGGCGACCAACACGAAGACATACGGGAAGGTGTAGCAACTGATGACAAAAACGAGGCCGGAGAAGGAATAGATGTTCAGGAGGTGATAGCTGGCCTCGGCGCCGGTGAGATCGCGGTGAAGCTGGTTGAGCAGACCGCTGTTCGGCGCCGCCAGCAGCTCCCACGCGATCGCGCCCAGAAACGGCGGTGTCACGAACGACGCTGTAACGAGAAGCCGGACCGTCCGCCGTAACGGCATGTCGGTGCGCGCGACCAGCCAGCCCATCGGCGCTGCCACCGCGCAGCAGATCACCGCGGATAGCAGCGCGAGCATGAAGGTCGTAATGAGCGGATCAAAAAATGCCGCATCGACCACCAGCCTGACAAAATTTGCGAAGGTGAAGGCACCAGCGCCGTCGGTAAACGCGTAAACCGCAAGCCAGGACAAGGGCAAGACGATCAAAAGGCAGAGGATCGCTGCAAAAAGCGCCATCACCGCCGAAGAGACATCGAGGCGGAAACGAGCCTTCGCGGGGGCTGCGGTAACGGGGGCGAGCGTGGTCATGCAGACATTTCGAAGATGGTGGCATCACCCCTCTCCGCGCGCGGAGTCGAGCGACGTCAACCGCCCTTACACACGGAAAATCTTGGTGTATTGAGCCTTGATCTCCTCGGCATGCTTCAGGACGCCCGCCGCGTCGTCCTTCATCAGCTTGATGTCGCTCAGCGGCCTGCGCCCGGCCTTCTCCTTGATCATCGCATGCGCCGAACGCAATCCGCCGACATCAAGATTCACCTGTTGGCATTCCGCGCTGAAGCAGTAGTTCTGGAACAGCCGCGCTGCGTTCGGATGCGGCGCCGCCTTGAACAGGCCATTCGGACCGATGATGAGCGGCGTGCCTTCGGTCGCGTAGATCGGTTCGACCGGCTTGCCGGATTCCTTCTCCTTGAAGATCAGATATTCAACACCATCGGCCTGAATGGGGCGCTCGCCAAGCGCCAGCTTCTTCGGCGGCACCGAGGCGGATTGCACCTGGAGCACATCCTGCCTGGCGAGTTTCTCGAAATATTCCCAGCCGAGATCGCGCGCCATCTGAAACGTCGCGGTCATGATCGTGCCGCTGTAACCGGGATGCGCTTTGACGATCTTGCCTTTCCATCTCGGCAACAACAGATCGGCGAAACTTTTAGGCGCGTCGGCGGCTTTGACGAGTTGGGTATTGTAAGCCATCACGCACAGGAACACGCGGAAGCTCGCAAACATGCCATCCGCATCCTTGTGGTCGGCTGGATAATGCTTGGCCACGTCCTCCGGAACGTAGGCGGCCAACATACCCTTGTCCTTCCAGAGCTGGAGGTGCGCAGCATCGGAGGAGTTGACCACGTCGACGGCGTGGATGTTACTGGTATATTCCTGGGTGATGCGCTGAAGCACCCGCTCCGCACCGGTGCGCTCGACCTGGACCGACACACCCGGAAACTTCGTCTCGAAGCGGCGGGCGATCTCCTCGGACACCTTGAGGTCGATCGAAGTATACCAGACCACCTTGCCTTCTTTTTTGGCGGCGGCGATGAGGTCAGGCGTTATTGCACTTGCCGGCGGCGCTGCCGACAGAACGCGTGTGGAAAACGCCGGAGCGAGCATCGCGCCGGCCGTCAAGGCAGTCGCGCCCTTTAGAATCGCGCGACGGGAATGCACTCTCGACGTCATGACCAACCTCCCAGATTGAATTGAAAAATTATCGTTTCTTCTTGTTCTCCTTGGCGGCTTCTCTTTGGCAGCATCAATCAGCGATTCGTGTTCGCGGCGCTTCGTCCTGCAGCGTTCCGGTTCGCCGAATTCTGTTCATCGCAGCAAGGCGCGGCAGCGTTCCGGTGGCATCTGTAGCCAGACATCGCTTCCTTGCGGAGTATTGTCGCTTGCCGAGGTAACGACGCGGACTTGTGTGCCGTCCCGCAGTTCAACCATATAGTCCCGGTTGCCGCCCAGAAAGACTTGGCGGACGACACGGCCTGGTATGACGTTTTCTGCTTCCGTCGATCGTGACAGCAGCCTGATATCGTGCGGACGCACCGAAACCGCAGTCTCAGACCCCACCGTCATTGCCGCCTCCTGACAACGCAATGGGATACCGGCGACGTCGATGCGGGTTCCGTCAAGGCTGCGGCCCCTGATGACGTTGCTCGAGCCGATAAAGCGCGCGACGAATTCGGAGCGTGGCCGGTCGTAAATGTCTTCCGGGGATCCCGCCTGCTCGATCCTGCCCAGATTCATCACGGCGATCACGTCGGCGGTCGTCATCGCTTCGGCCTGATCGTGGGTCACATAGACCGTCGTGTAACGATATTCATCATGCAGCCGGCGCACCTCGAAACGCATTTCCTCACGCAGATTGGCGTCGAGATTCGACAGCGGCTCATCGAGCAAGAGCGTTTCCGGTTCGACGACGAGCGCGCGGGCGAGCGCGACGCGCTGCTGCTGGCCGCCGGACAATTCGCCGGGATAGCGTTCCGCCAGCGGCGCGAGCTTGGTGGTGGCAAGGATGGCGTCGATCTTCCTGCCGATCGTATCGCGATCGAGCTTCCGTAGCTTGAGGCCGTAAGCGATGTTCTCCGTGACCGTCATATGCGGCCACAGCGCGTAGCTCTGGAAGATCATCGACATGTTGCGCCGCTCTGGCGGCACGGTCATCGCCGGTGAGGACATCAGGCGCTCGCCGACACGAATCTCGCCGCCGCTCGGCTCGACAAAACCTGCGATCAGTCGCAGCGTCGTGGTCTTGCCGCAGCCGGAAGGCCCCAACAAGCAAACGAGTTGTCCGTGTGTGATATTGAGCGATACATCGTCGACGACCGCAGCAGATCCATATCGCTTGGTCAGGTTCCTCAGATCAACCGAAGCCACGCGCACATCCTCTCATTCGCTCTCGTGAATACATCGAGAGCGGACCAAGCGATCCCCGTCGAAGACGTCAGAGCGCCCCCACCCGCCACTTGCTGGCGAATGCTAGCATCGGACCGGCGGAGCGTCATGCCGCAGACCGTACGTTGCAATGCAAACACCGCGGACAGTCCGGCATTGCACGCCGGCAAGCAAAAATCGTCTGCGCCGCGCGGCCGACCCGGCTATCTCAAATGCTTTTTGAAGAAGGCCATGGTGCGTTCTTCGGCGAGCATGGCCGCGTCTTTATCGTACCGGGGCGTTGTGTCGTTGTGAAAGCCGTGGTTGGCGCCCTTATAGATATAGGCGGTGTACTGTTTGCCCGCCGCCTTCAGCGCTTCTTCGAAGGCCGGCCATCCGGCATTGATGCGGGTGTCGAGTTCGCCATAGTGAATGAGAAGCGGCGCCTTGATTGCGGCCACATCTTCGCTGCGCGGCTGCCGTCCGTAAAATGGAACACCGGCGGCGAGTTCCGGATAGGCCACGGCGATCGCACCGACCACGCCCCCACCGTAACAGAATCCGACCGCACCAACCTTGCCAGTGCTGTCGACGTGCGACCTCAGATACTCGAACGCCGCAAAGAAATCGTTCATCAGCTTCGTGGCGTCGACAGTGGCCTGCAGTTCACGACCCTTGTCGTCAGAGCCCGGATAACCGCCGACCGACGTGAGGCCGTCGGGGCCAAGCGCCATGAAGCCGGCCTTGGCAAATCGGCGGACCACATCCTCGATATAGGGATTGAGACCGCGGTTCTCGTGGATCACGAGCACGGCTGGCAATTTTCCGGTCGCGCCAGCCGGCCGCGCCAACAGCCCATTCACCTGACCATGACCGTTCGGCGATGGATAGGTGATGCGGCTTGACCTGATGGCCGGGTCGTCAGCTTTGACCTGCTGAGCCAATGCGTAGTCGGGCGACAACTGCTGCAGCAGCGCCATCGCCGTCATGCCGCCGACCGCGAATTTCGCTGCACGATCCAGAAACTCGCGCTTCGAAATGACGCCGTGCGCGTAGTAATCGTACAACTCGAGAAGTTCCTGAGGAAAATCCTTTGCAGTCTTCCGCACCGGCGGTGGGCTCATCATGTTCATGGCTGTCTCCCGCGTCTTCGCGCAGTATCAATGGTCCGCTGAAAAAATCCAGAATGTCGAGGACGCGCTGATATCGCTGGCATGCCCGAGCGCACGTCCCGCCGAACTACGCCGATCAGCGCCCTCGCCTGGATGACTGGTAGCGCGCTACTGACGTCAGGCCCTTACAAGCCGGATCCGGTTGCCCCACGGATCGGCGAAAACGAGAGCATCTTCGTGGGAATCGATTGCAACCTGCGCAAACTTGAGACGCGCGGCCATCGCATCAAAGGCCCTGTCATCCTCGGCCTCGAAAGCGAACCACGACAGGCCGGCGCGGTCCGAATCGCGCAATCCCGCCCCCGGAGAACGCCAGGTATTGGCGCCGACATGATGATGGTAGCGGCCCGACGACATAAAGGTCGCGCCACCGCGGCGGCGCACGACCGCAAGCCCGAGAATGCCGCAGTAGAACGCTTCGGCTTGTTCGACGTCGCCGACATGAAGATGGATATGACCGACCCGCAGGCCGCCGGGCGCGGACTCATAAGCCGGCGTCTTGTCGTTTCGCTCCTGCAGAATGGCGTCGATGTCGAGCGGCTCGGTCATCATCGCCACCATGTCGCCGCGCCAGTCCCATGACGACGCCGGGCGGTCGGAGTAAACCTCCACCCCGTTGCCTTCCGGGTCATCGAGATAAATCGCTTCGCTGACACCGTGGTCGGAGGCGCCGGAAATCGGGATACGGCGCTGGATGATGTGGACGATCCAGCGCGCGAGATCGAGCCGCGTCGGCATCAGGAAAGCGTTGTGATAAAGCCCGGCCGCGCGCGGATCGTCGGGTCGGAAGTGCGGCCGGCGCTCGAGCGTCAGGATCGGCACGCCGCCAGCTCCAAGCCGCAACGCGTCGGCACTGCGTTCGATTTCGGAAAGCCCAAGCAGAACGCGGTAATAGTCCGCAACGCGGTCGAGATCGCGGACGGCAAGCGCGGTCTCGCCGATGCGGATCGGCGTCCGGTTGGCGAAGGTCGGGACGGCTGAGGGGTTCGGGGCATCCATCCAGCCACTATGCCCGCGATTGCGAGTGATTTTCAATGGCGCCTGATCGAGCCCGATTGTCGCGCGAGATCGGCATTGTTAAACCGGAACATCGCAGGATGCAGCCTTGGCCAGCAAAAAAGAGACAGTAGCGATCGTCTCCGTCGTCGCGAGCGGTTCGCTCGCGGCGGTGAAATTCGTCGTCGGAATGGCGATCGGCAGCCTGGCGTTGATTTCGGACGCGCTGCACAGCTTGATCGATCTCGGTGCGACCCTTGTCACCTGGATTGCCGTTCGTATCGCCGACCGGCCACCGGACGACGAGCATCACTACGGCCACGGCAAGGTCGAAAGCGTCGCAGCGCTCGCCGAAGCCGCGCTCCTGTTCCTGCTCGCCGGCGGCGTCGCCGTCGAGGCCGTCAGCCGGCTGCGCACCGGCGGTGCGCTGGTGACGTTTTCCGTCATCCCTTTTGTCGTGCTCGGCGTCGAAATGGTCGTCAATGCCTGGCGAGCCCGCGCGCTGATGAAGGTCGCGCGCGAGACCAAAAGCCAGGCGCTCGAGGC
>JBFWUS010000126.1:0-6204 GCA_050247155.1 Rhizobiaceae bacterium | reverse complement strand
TAGATCGAACGATGCCATGCCTACCCCTCCCAACTAGAGGGGTAGCGTGGATCGTCAATCTTGTGTCGGCCTGACCGCGCCATGTTCATGTCTCCCGGCGGGTTTGTCAAATATATAATCGCCATTGGCCTCGATCCCGGCGAGCGGGTTTCCGGCTCTTCAAAGCCGCGGCCTCGTGTTGGCCAAATCAGGCGATGGCTTTCGATGTTGAGACCCAAACTGCCAGAAGCACGCCGCCCCTTGAGCGACCGGCGTACGAAAGAGAACCGAAGCGGGCAATCCGCGACGATTAGTACACGATCGGGAGGTGAGCGAAGTTCCTGTTCCAGCTCTGTGATCAACGTTCGGATCAACGAACTTGCGTCCCGGCTGCGGAGTGCGTGCGTCGACATGTCGACGATAGCCAAATCGATACGGCCAGGTATTCGCTGTAAGGCGCGTTTCCGGTCTACTTCGGGAAAATGTGACGGCAACAGAAATGCAAAGGCAGGACTGTGCTGCGCCGAGCCCAACACCTCCAGATGTTTGCGGATCGATTCGAGCCGGCTGGTTGGATAGAGACGTTTGAAGCCTTTGAGCGTCTTCTCTTCAAAGTCCCTCCAGTAAATCCCGTCATTGAGCGCGACGGAGTGAGGTACGATGGAGATCAACGGGACGGACGAAATGCCGCTCTCGCGCGTATCTCCGAGGAACATATAGAAATGTGCGTCGGGATTGATCGCCCCTAGAACTTTGTCTCCATCTGCCCCGCTTCGAACGAGACCTCGCGCGCGCAGTTTCGCAGTTTGTGCTTCTATGCCGGCAACCGCCTGAAGCGCGGGACGCCCCATATTCAAAAGAAGCGTGCGCACCGGCCTTCCTGTCCGCCCACGGCCGACTTCGCGCAGCATCCATGGCAATATCGCCCGAGGAGGAATATGAGGCCAAAAGAGCGCGGCATGAAGCTTCTGGTCGCTCGAGATGACGACATCGAGAAGCTCTGAGTATTCAATCAAACTCCGAGCTGGCTTCGGCGCGGCGACGTCGAGCTCACAGTCCTCTAGATGATCGTCATCACCATTATTTCCAACCTGAAGTAGGGGAACAACCGGAGAAATCACCGGCTCTGTCTTGCGGGACAATCGCTCCTTCATTTGAGCAAGAAGTTGCCTAGCGCGCTCTTGCTTTGAAGCGGCCGTCTCGGGAATTTGCTCATTCCAGGGCGTGTGGCGCATGGACAATCTCTATCGCGCTGTCTGCCTTGATGAGATATCAGCCCAATCACGGGCCACATAGCTCGCGAGCAGATCCGCCTCACATTGGTAAAGCTCGGCGACTAGCTCCAAAGTGCGTGCCCCATTCTTGGCCCGATGGGACAGCCTGAATTTTTTCTTCCAGTCCGGCTCGATTTCATCCCAGCGTGGGATATGAATCGCGGAAAGTTGGCTCTTCTGAAAACGGTGGAAACCCGTAGCGGCTCCGGCGGATAGTGCTGTCACAAACAACCCAAGTACCCCGGCCGAAAGAAGAACAAGAAGATCTTTGAGTGGCCAACCGGTGCTTTTGATCTGATAGACGCCGCTTCCAGCACAACAGCCTGCCGTATCGATCCCGATGACGGGTGTAGCGGAGACGTCAACGACCAGCAGTTTGCGCGACGCGTACCAATCGGGATGTAGGCTATCGATTGAACGCCACCACGTTTTTGACTTGCTAGCCTTGGCCCGCGATTGCAGCTGCTTCTTATGCTTCTGTAGGTAAGCTGCCATACGAGGGTAATGAGCAAGGTCGACCACCTTTCCGTTGGCATCAAACACGTTGACGATATGGGTGCCAGTCCAGTGGACCTTGCCATTTCGAATTGATCGCGCATTTACAAAAGGCAGCGTCCGGCTGCGCTCAACCGGCAGGTCGCTAGCCAATCCAAGGAAGACGTCATTGCATCCAGTCGCCGAGCCGACGCGAATGACGCATCCGGCATCTTCAATTTTTGGAAACGTCCGGCGTGCGAATTCCAGGGTCCTCTCTGCAGCCACATTGCGGCTGAGAAGGAGGGGAGACGAGGACGGCAAAAACGTCCGAACAGCCGAGCCGCCTGACTGAACGATCGCATCAGATCCGGCCATCGACACTATGCTTGTTGGCCCGGATGTCCCCTTCTCAAAAACAAAAAAATGCGGGTAGGCGTCAGCAGACGTTTCGAAGCTGTCCACGTCACTGAAATCAATGATCGCCCTTAGGTGCCCCTGCGACGTAAAGGCTTCGCGGACCGAACTTCCATAGACATTTCTAGTCCAAGTGCCAGGGCACAAAAAGGCAAGGCGGCCACCGGGTTCTAATAGCTGAAGAGACCGTTCAATGAAGGCGATGTACAAGTCAGCACGCTGCTTGAACGAAGAAAACCGTTCTCGATACGAACTGCGCAAGTGAGTGGGTATGGCGTCCCACCGGATGTATGGCGGGTTGCCGACGATATGTGTGAATTGAGTTAAGGGCCGCGCTTCAAGAAAGTCCTTATTCCTTATCCAAACACCGGCAATATGGCGCGCCATCGACTCGGCTACGCCAAGCTCTTTCAGCTCCCGCACACACCGCTCATGCAACGCTTCCGCGACATCACCGTCGATCTCGTAAGCGTGGATGACATGACAGAGCTGATCGTAGGACTTCTTTTGTACTTGGCAGGCTTTGACCAGTGGACTCAGTAGCGGAAGAAGAAAGGCGCCTTGCCCGGCCGCGGGCTCGAGCAGCCTTACAGCAAGAGGATTTTCCGGAAAGCCGACGTGACGCAAGCAAAGCCTCGCCACATGGTCGCGTGTGAAGAACTGGCAGAGGTCCGCCTGCCACGGCCGGCCTGCCTCGACATGGTTGTCGACTCTTTCCCCCATCAATGCGCCCCTAACCCCATACCCCCAGTCTAACCTTGGCGTGTATTACTCGGCAACAACGACTGCCCGCGCAATCAAAATTCCTCGATTTTATGCGCCAACGGGAAAAGAGCAGATATTCAACAATATTCACTTTCATCCCTCCATCTGAACTGCGCTGCTGGATGTCGGCTGGTTGCGCGCATATAGGCCTTCGCCACAGAAGCTGACGTCCGATTTTTGGCCATCTCGAGCCACCCGGAGCATTCTGATGAGAATCCCGTCCTGAGCCTTGATTTTCCTTTAAATGCCGATTCCCTTTTGCCGCCCAAGCTGCCACGAAACGCTATTGCCGCGCGCGATGCCTGCGACGGTCTGACCGAGACGCTTTTCGAGCACCGGCCGCCAGGGCACGAGACTGAACCCCATGCCATCGTCGACCATGGCGAAGCGGCCGCTGGCGAGCATGATGGAGCGTCGGTAGATGCCGCCGACACGCTCGCCGTCCTCGACGACACGATGCTGCAAGCCGGTCTCGCCGGCGATCTTCTTCGCGGCCGCCTCGATCTCGCGGCTGCGTAAGGTAGCGAGTAGATTGCGGGCGAAGAAGACGCGATGACCGCGCCGTTCGGCGAGACCCTGATCGAAAAGGTGATCCTCGCGGTCGCGCATGGCGTCGCGGACCTCGGCGCCGAAGCCGGTCTGGGCGATCCCCGACAGGTCGCCGAAGCGCTGGCGGTCGAGCCAGGTCGCGCCAATAGCGCGGGCCTGCCGTTCGATCGGCAGATGCGAGCGCAGCTCGACATCGACACCGCCGAGCCGCTTCGCATCGTAGGCTTTGCCGCGTTCGGCCAGATCGTCGGGGATACGCCACACGCCGTCCTCGATGCGCTCGGCGATGCCGGCGCGGCGCAGCGCTTCGAGGCGGCGGACATGGGCGGCGACGAAGCTCTCCGGATCGTGTTCGGGCTTTGCCGCCGCGCGCTCGACGGCGAGATGATGGTCGGTGCGATAGATGCCGTCGACGGCGAGTCCGGCGACGGTCCGGTCCACCGTCCGCTCCGTGGCAGCGCGAGTTTCGACGATACCGCCGATCGGCAATGCCTCCAGATCGGTTCCGGCGGCGAGCGGAACATAGTGGGCGCGACCGTCGATGCCGTCGACGATCAGGTAGCCGCGATCGTAAAGCTCGTCGGCCAGCCCCTTGTCGACGATGCGGCCGACGATCGGCGCGGGCGACGATGCGCCGTCGAGCACGACCATCTCACGCTTCCTGCCGGACATGGCCCGTTGCATGGTGCGGATGATGTCGCCACGCTCGCTCATGCGGCGCAAGGTGGCTTCGGCGTCGGCATGCAGCGTCCAGGTGCAATTGCCGGTGTGGTCGGCAAGCCCCATTTCCGTGAGCTGTTGGAGGCGGCCGATCATCGCCGTGCGGCGGAAGCGGCCTTGGGCGTCGCCCGGCTCCGACAGAAGGTTGATGGTGCCGGCCTCCGCCTCGCGCTGGATCATGCGGTCGAGGCCGGTCCATCGTTCCTGTACGACCTCGCGCAGCATGCCGATGCGGATTTCCATCTCGGTGCGCGGGCCGAGCCATCCTGTCGCCAGCTCGCGGGCGCGATTGCGCATACCGTTCGAGATGTAGTCGCGGGCTATGACCAGATCCGATCCGTCCGGCTGGCGGCCGCGCAGCACGATATGGATGTGCGGGTTATCCGTGTTCCAGTGATCGACCGCGACCCAATCGAGCCGCGTGCCGAGATCGGCTTCCAACCGGCTCATGAGATCGCGCGTATAGGTCTTGAGGTCGCCTATGTCGGAGGCGTCTTCCGGCGAGACGATGAAGCGGAACTGATGTCGGTCGCCATGGCCGCGCTGCTCGAAGGCGTCGATGTCGGCCTCGTCGGTGCCGGGACCGTAGGCGCGGGCCTCGGTGCCATCCTTCGTCACGCCATCGCGCTCGATGTAGCGCAGATGGGTGATGGTCGAACGCGCGCCGGCCTTCTCCAGATTGACCAGCCGGGTCTTGATGACGACGCGGCGGGCATTGCCGCGAAGGGATTGGCCGGCGAGCTTCGCCGCCACATGGCCGCGGCCGAACCGCGCGCCTGATCGCGACGGCCGCTGGAGAGTCCCGCCGCCGGCCGGTCCCGCCTTCGACGTGGCCTTGAGCACGCGGCTCGTAAACTTCGGAGCCCACGCGCTACCAGGCGATTTCGGCGGCGCGACCTTCGGCCGGAAGCGGTCGTCGTCGCGCTCAGCCACGGCCGCACTCCGTCCAAGCCGGGACAAGCCGATGCGATGAAGCACGCGATTGATGCTGCCGAAGCAACGGCTTGGCCGCTCCACAAGCACGCGGCCATGCCCGCCGCGTGCCGCTCCGACCGACGTGCAGACAAGACATTCTGGACGGCCGCGTGCCGTCCGCTTTTATCTTGCCCTGCGCCTTCGGCGCTCCATGCGGGTGCTTCAGCGTTGCCATACGGTCAATCCGTCTGCACGTCGGTGCTATGGGTTTCAGCGGGCTCCTGCTGCCTGTCGCGGCGCTTGTCGGTCGCGAACAGGCTTTCGGCCGATGACGTGGATGGGTGCGATTGCGTTGCCGTGTCGATCGCCAAGAGCGGCGCGTTCGTGGTTCCGACCGTGGGCTTGCCAGATCCCGCGAAGAGGCTAGGTGCGGTAATGCCGAAGACCGGCGCGAGCGCGTCGAGATAGGCGCGCGTCTCGTCCGGAAGCAGCATGCCGAGGAGCTTGTGTTCCTCGTAGCGGGCTGGTCCGAAATTGTAGGCGGCGAGCGCGCCGGGCATGCCATAGCGATCATACAACGCGCGCAGATAGGCGGTGCCGGCGATGATGTTGTCATGCGGGTCGAACGGGTCGTCGCCGAGCCGGTGAAGCGCGCGCAGTTCGCCCCAGGTCGCGGGCATGAGCTGCATCAGGCCGCGCGCGCCCTTGGGCGAGACTGCGCGCGCATCGTCATGACTTTCGACGCGGATGATGGCGCGTATCCAGTCCTCGGGAATGTCGAAGCGGCTCGCGGCTTCAGCGATCGACGCGGCCCACGGATCAGCGCCGCCATGACGTTCGCTGAATACGCTGTCGGGCAGCGGAAGAAGCGCTGGATCGGCACGGACTGCCACGCCCGACAGTGTGAGCATGATGCAGGCGAGGCACGCCCGCATGATGCTCCGGAGGACCGCGCGCAGCGTGCGCGGAACGTCCCGCCCGAACGCGGCGATTATATATTTGACAAACCCAACGGGATGAGGGATAACAGGGACAAGGAGTTACCGCCATGTCCGTCCTGTCCCGCCCCTACTTCTACGATGAGGCCGCCGCCTTCGAGCATGTCGAGGCG
>JBFWUS010000125.1:0-6384 GCA_050247155.1 Rhizobiaceae bacterium | reverse complement strand
GAAGACACTCTCGCCGCCGCTCAGTCTGCCCCTAAAACTGACGCCAAATTCGCCACCACATTCTATGAAAAGAAGGGGGTGACGCGTGTGGAAGTCCGCAGCGATGGAAGCATGGTCCAGACCGAACTCAACAAGGGGCGGGCCTATGCTGACATCGGTCTTCCGCCCGGCCAGATCATGATCCCTGGCTTCGGCGTGACCGACATCCAATCGGCCAAGTATGCCGGTATCCTGCCGCATAGCTACCGCGAAGGTGACCCGCTCCCTTTTGATGCACCTGCCGGGGAGAACGCCTCGACCCCGACAGGCAAGCAAGGGGGCACCGAAAGTGGCAATGATGGCGCGGTGAAAGACGCCACCGACCATGCAGCCGCCGTTCTCGACAATCTTGTGGCCCGTCTAGGTGGCAACGTGGTCGAGGACACAATCTGGGAGTACGCCGACAGCATGATTGACCCATTGGACGGACCTCTCCCCCACGGCGTCAGCGCCCAGCAGGTCACCCAGCTTGAAGACGGCTTCACGTTGCAAGCCGACCGTGTCTTATCGGGCGTCCGCGCATCCGTCGCTTTGGTCGAAGAGGTGCTTACAAACGAGGAAATCCGGCAGGTGCGCACCGCGACGATTAGCGGTGACAAGGGCAAGCTGGAACACTTCGGCAGAATTGCAGCCACCCGGTTTGAGGACATGCCCAACAAAGACCCGAAGGCGTTCGCCGAATTGGTCGAGTTGATGTCTGCTACCGAACGGAAGGCGCTCACCCAGAACGCGACGGGGGAGTGGATAGTTACCGTACCGGGCCGCGATCCGATGCCCTACTGGCAAGCTGTCCGCGCCGGTCTAGTTCGCATCGGGAAAGTCTGATGAACATCGCCAACACGCCCACATTACCCCCGGCACTCCTCGATTGGCTCGACCGGAAGTACGCGGAGCGCAGCCCCGATCCGAAGGACAGTGAGCGGGAAATCTGGATGAAGGCGGGAGAGCGTCGGCTTGTCCGCCACCTCCTACTGAGAGCTAAGGAAATCGAGGATCAAGGCATTTCGGCCCCACTCCTCGCCAAATAGTCAACATGCCAAGAAAGAACCCCATGACAACGCCAGCAACGATCATCACGCCCATAAACTACGGCGGTGCGCCGTCAGAAGCGACCAAGCGTGACGCGGAAGCATACACCGCCATCGTCGCCTCGATCCATTCTCCGGGCGAACCGCCGAAGGCGCCGGACGGGGATGGAAAGAGCGCGAACGGGGCACGAGGGGCGGATGGAAAGAGGCGCTAAGCCGAAGGCCATGCGCGATTGGGAGGACAGGCTCGGAGATAAACTCCGGGCCATCCCCCATACAGTCCGGGTGGACCAGGACGGCAGATGGACCGTCATCATGCCGGGCGGTTTTCCGGGCATCGTGTTTGAGCCGGACCCACCCCCACCGTCCGAACCAGCCGAGCCGGCAACACCCTCTCAGTTCCCGCCAGAACCCGCCCCAGCCGACCCGTACCGGGAAGCGTCAGCCCGAACGCCCTTCCTGACTGCCGACTAGGCCGGTGAATTATAAGCCGTTCGCCTTATACGGGCATAAACTCCATATACAGCGCCTCGCGAACCCTCCGGGGCGCACCCTCTTCCGCCCCTCCTCAAATCAACAGCGCCGCTACCACCGGCGTGTCGCTGCCTCTCGACTAGAGGCCAGCGGCAACCATCGCCTTATGCGCCACCTGTAGCCTCGCCGCCTGTCCTCCGTACCTCTCCCCCATGTCCCCTTTCGCATGGCCTAGCACCATGTCGCGGACATCCTTCGCCACGCCGGCCTTGATAAGCCGATCCTCCAGGGTGTGGCGTAGGGAGTGGACGGTGACTTTCTTGTCTGACGTGAAGGCGCGGACGTGCTTCATAAGCGCCGCCGACGCCCCGTCCCTGCTCCTCCCCTCACCGTATCGGGGGAACAGGAGTGGCCCGTCTGTGGCGACTACTGCGGCCTTAGCGGCGTCGAGTGCTGCACCTGTAAGCGGCACCCAGCGGGCCGAGCCTCCATTCTTCAAGCGTCTATGTTCGCGAGGAGCAACGTCTATGTAGGGGGTGTCCGCGTCAAGGTGAACGTCGCTGACCGGAAGCCCGGCCACCTCCGACAGCCGACACCCTGTCCCTGCCAGCATGGACCATATGTGAAGTAGCTCTTTGGACCGGGCCGACCGGCCAAGGCGTTGCGTTACCTTCGGGATGAGCTTCTCGGGGAATGGCTCACGCTCACGGGCAGCACTTACCCCGCCCTGAACGGTGCCAGCG
Source organism: Rhizobiaceae bacterium (assembly GCA_050247155.1). GTDB lineage: Bacteria > Pseudomonadota > Alphaproteobacteria > Rhizobiales > Rhizobiaceae > Mesorhizobium_G. The sequence continues at coordinate 4,100 of JBFWUS010000125.1, read as the reverse complement.
TTTGCCGTACCCTTGATTTGAAGACGGTCGAAGGGCGAGGCGTCGGTCCCTCCTAGCTCCATCAGGCCATAGCGGAACACTGCCTTTATGTCGTTGAGCGTACGCCGTACGGTCGCGGGCTTCATCCCTCGATCCCTCGCGAGGTAGTCGCGAACGTCTCTGGCGTGATTGCGGTCAACATCGGCCAAGACCAGCAGCCTCGCTTCCGTCACGCTCAATGCCTTCAACACATGGCCGAGAGCACGGTTGATGCGGGATGTCTTACGGTCGGCGTCCGCTCCTCCCTCGATCTTCTCGCGGACATAGAGCAGCCTGGCATCCTCTAGGGTCGGCGCTGGTCTCTCGACATCGCATCCGCTTCTCACGGCGTTGACCACGAGGCGCGTCATCTCAGGCACGCTCACAGGGTTCGGCTCCTCCCCCTGCATCCCCGCTACATCCCCGTCTCGACCCGCTCTAGCAACCGGCTGATACTCCGACAGCACACTATCGGCCCACAGGTGCGCAGCGTCACTGCCCCCCGCGATGTCCGGGAAGTCTGCCAACAGCTTTGCGACGGCTTCTCTAGCGGCCCTGTAGGCGTCTACAGGGGCAAGGACAGTGGCCTTCCGCGACGATGGGCCCTTTCCTCTCGCCTTCGCTATCAGCGCCTCGCAATCTGCATCGACGGCGGGATAGCGCCGCGTCACGTCCATCATTGTGCGACCAAGCGCCCGCTTAAATTCGCGCTGCCCGGTAGCCTCATGCACGTCCTGCGGCAATTTGCGCCGGTAGGTGTAGCTGCCTGATTTGCTCTTTTGGACCCGTTTCAAGACCACGCTCATGGGTAAAGTGTCCCTCTGGGTGTACCGCGCGGTGTACCGGAGGGAAACAGCAACGCCTTGGAAACGTTGATTTAATTGGCCTTTTGGTGGACCAATGGTGCCCAGAAGAGGACTCGAACCTCCACTCCTTGCGGAACACGGACCTGAACCGTGCGCGTCTACCAATTCCGCCATCTGGGCAACGGGCGGTCATGTAGGCGGACGCGCATCATGTGTCAACGCACTTTTTGGCCGGCGTTTCGAAGCGCTGCGCGGTCGGCCTGGTCAGCCCTGCAATCCGAGCACGTCGAGCATCGAATAGAGACCGGGTTTCCTGTCCCTCGCCCAAAGCGCGGCGGTGATGGCGCCCCTGGCAAAGAGGCCGCGATCTTCGGCATGGTGCGACAGAACGATGCGCTCGCCGCCGCCGGCAAAAATCACCGAATGCTCGCCGATGACCGAGCCGCCGCGCAGCGTGGCGAAGCCGATCGAACCGGCAGGGCGCGGGCCAGTGACACCGTCGCGCACGCGCACACTGTTGTCGGCCAAGGCGATGTCGCGGCCAGCCGCCGCCGCCTGGCCCAGCAGCAGTGCGGTGCCGGACGGCGCGTCGACCTTGTTGCGATGATGCATTTCCAGCACCTCGATGTCGTAGTCCGGCCCAAGTGCGGCGGCCGCCTGCTTCACCAGCACTGCGAGCAGATTGACGCCGAGGCTCATGTTGCCCGACTTGACTATGGTGGCATGACGCGCCGCCGCCGCGATCTTGGCGTCATCGTCCGGCGTGCAGCCCGTGGTGCCTATGACATGCACGATGCGCGCCTGTGCGGCGTAACCGGCAAACTGCACCGTGGCCGCCGGCACGGAAAAGTCGAGCACGCCGTCGGCCTTGGAGAAGGCGGGCAGCGGATCGTCGGTGATAGCCGCGCCAAGAGGGCCAACGCCGGCTAGTTCCCCGGCATCCTTGCCCAGCGCCGGTGCGCCGGCGCGCTCCACAGCGCCGGCAAGCCGGGCTCCGGGCGTTTCATGGATCAGCCGCACCAGCGTCTGGCCCATGCGTCCAGCCGCCCCGACGACCACCAGCCCCATATCGCTCATGTCATGCTCCTGCCGCGCTTGGCTCCGGGCGCAGCCGCCAGTTCGGTGACCTTCGTGTCGTCGACAAGACCCAGACCCTTGTCGCTTTGCAAACGATAGAAGCGCGCATAGACGCCGTTCTTAATCGCCAGCAGTTGACGATGCGTGCCTTCCTCGATCACGCGCCCCGCCTCCATCACGACGATGTCGTCAGCGCCGATCACGGTGGAGAGCCGATGCGCGATGACGATCGTGGTGCGATCCTTCATCACCTCGGCCAAGGCCTGCTGCACGCGCGCCTCCGACTCGTTGTCGAGGGCGGAGGTCGCTTCATCCAGCAGCAGGATCGGCGCGTTGCGCACAATGGCGCGCGCGATCGACAGACGCTGGCGCTGGCCGCCCGACAGCGTGACGCCACCCTCGCCGATTGGCGTGTTGTAGCCCTGCGGCTGCTGGCGGATAAATTCGTCCGCCGCCGCCTTCTTGGCAGCTTCTTCGACCTCCGCGTCCGTCGCGTCGGGCCGGCCGTAGCGGATATTGTCACGAATCGAACCCTCGAAAAGGTAAGGCTGCTGCGAAACATAGGCCATGGATTGGCGCAGCGAGCGCTTGGTCACCTTGGCGATGTCCTGTCCGTCAATGCTGATCGCGCCGCCCGGCTCGACATCATAGAAGCGCTGCAAGAGCGAGATCAGCGTCGACTTGCCTGCCCCGGAAGCCCCGACGATCGCGGTCGTCTTGCCGGCCTTGGCGGTGAAGCCGACGCTGTTCAAAACGGGCGTGTCCGGCGTGTAAGCAAACGACACGTTGTCAAACAGCACCTCGCCCTTGTCGATATGCAATTTGCCTGCGCCGGGCTCGTCGCGCTGGCGCGGCTCCATATCGAGGATCTCGTAGATCATGCGCGCATTGACCAAAGCGCGCTCCATCTCGACCTGCAGGCGGGCAAGGCGGCGGGCGGGATCATAGGCGAGCAGCAGCGCCACGATGAAGGAGAACACCGAGCCCGGCGGGTGGTTGTTCACTAACGCCTGATAGCCGGCATAGGCGATGATGCCGGCCACCAGAAAGCCGGCCAGCGTTTCGGTGATCGGCCCCAGCCGTTCGGTAACGCTGGCGATCTTATTCGACCGTCCCTCGGCATGGGTAATCATGGTGTCCAGCTTGTGGGCAAGCTGGTCCTCCATGGTGAAGGCTTTGACCACCGCGATGCCTTGCGTGGCTTCCTGCATGGCGCCGATCAGGCGGGAGTTTACGTCGACCACCTGCCGCGTGATCGCGCGAACCCGGCGGCTGAGATAATTCACGGACAGGATCAGCGGCGGGCCGATCAAGAAGGCGCTGGCCGACAGAAGCGGGTCTTGCCAGATCATCACGCCAATGAGGCCGATCAGCGACATCACGTCGCGCGCCACCGAGGTCAGCGTCAGGCCGATCAGGTCGCGGATGCCGGTGACGTTCTGGTTGATGCGGGCGGCCAGCGCGCCGGAGCGTTGGTCGGCATAAAAGCTCAGGCCGAGCTTCATCAGATGGTCAAAGATGCGGCGCTGGTAGCGCGCGATCATATTGTTGCCGATGCGCGCCAAGGTCACCGCCGCGCCATAGCTGGCAAAACCGCGGATCACGAAGGCGGCGACAATGGAGCCGCAAATGGCGGCGATCAGGTCGACGCGACGGTAGACGAAGATCTGGTCCGTCACCGGGCTCATGACCCAGGCGCTGAAACCGGTTGTGATCGCGATCAAGAGGAAACAGAGGCCGGCAAAAAAATACTGCCGACGGTAATCGCGGCCGTTTTCCGCCAGGATACGGCGGATCAGACCATAAGCCTCGCCGACCTGATTCAGCTTTTTTGGTTTTTCGACCAGACTCAAAACGTGTGTGCCGTGTTCTCGATGTCGGCGCGAGCCGGTTCAGCGGCCCCTATAGCGTCTCATGCGCGGCTTGGCCATGGGATTAGGCAGTAGGGCAGTAGGGCAGTAGGGCAGTAGGAATTGCGAAGCTCAAAGCTGATAGAATTTCAAGCGGTCCAGACCGATCTGCACCCGAGAAGAGATACCTACTGCCCTACTGCCCTACTGCCCTACTGCCCTACTGCCCAACTGCCCTACTGCCCTACAGCCCTACTGCCCTACGGCCCTACTGCCCTACTGCCCTACTGCCCTACAGCCCTACTGCCCTACTGCCTGCCGTCACCCGCTCCACCGCCTGCCGTCCGTC
>JBFWUS010000124.1:0-6399 GCA_050247155.1 Rhizobiaceae bacterium | reverse complement strand
TCCGATCTGTCCTGTCGGACATCTCCCCCACAAGGGGGGAGATCACGCGCGTTATCTTTAGCGCCCACTCTGCTCCGTCTACGACTGGCGAAAGCCAAGCGGTCGGCTGATCTCCCCCCTTGTGGGGGAGATGTCCGACAGGACAGAGGGGGGCAACGTAGGGCGCCAGGTAGCGACATAATGCAGCCCCATCAATCCACGAAAATCATCGCCGGTGTTTCCAGCAGCGCCTTGAGCCGCTGCACGAACACCGCCGCATCCCAGCCGTCGATCACGCGGTGATCGAACGAGGAGGAGAGGTTCATCATCTTGCGCGGGATGAATTGCGTGCCGTCCCACATCGGCCGCACCATCATCTTGTTGACGCCGACGATGGCGACTTCCGGGTAGTTGATTACCGGGGTTGTCGCGATGCCGCCCATCGCGCCGAGCGAGGTGATGGTGATGGTCGAGCCCGAGAGTTCTTCGCGCGTGGCGGTGCCGCTCTTGGCCGCCTCTGCAAGACGGTTCACTTCCGCCGCGCTGTCCCACAGGTCACGTGCTTCGGCATGCTTGATCACCGCCACCACGAGACCGTTCGGCGTCTGCGCGGCCATGCCGATATGGATGCCGCCATGCTGGTGGATCACACCGGCATCGTCGTCGAAGATGGCGTTCATGTTCGGCTGTTCGCCGATCGCCTTCACCATCGCTCGCATCAGGAAGGGCAGGATAGTCAGCTTCGGCCGATCGGCGCGCTTTTCCCTATTGAGCGCCGCGCGCAATTCCTCCAGCGCGGTCACGTCGATTTCCTCGACATAGGTGATGTGCGGAATGCGTGATTTCGCCAGCCGCATCTTTTCGGCGATTTTGCGTCGCAACCCAACGACCTTGATCTCCTCGACCGATGTGTTCTGCACCAGACCACGGCCAGGCGCCGCCTGCTGTGGCCCACGCGCGATGAAAGCGTCGAGATCGTCATGGCCGATGCGGCCAGCCGGCCCGGAACCGGACACCTGCCGCAGATCGACGCCGGCTTCGCGGGCGCGCTGGCGCACCGCCGGCGAAGCCAGCGGCTTCTCGCCTTCCGGCCTTGGCGCACCCGTGGTGGCGCGGGTTGCGGGCTTCGGTGCGGGGGAAGATTTTGCAGCAGAAGACGCGGCCTTTTCAGCCTTCGGTTCCGGTTTTGGCTCTGCCTTGGTTTCAGCTTTTGGCGCCGCTTCGGCTGCAGGGGCTTTGGCCGGCGGTTCCTCCTTCGCCGGCGCAGCATCCCCCTCCTTCACATTGCCGTCGCCGGCGACTTTCAGTCGGACGATCGGCGAGCCGATGGCTACCGTGTCGCCGACCTCGGCGCCGAGCCACAGCACCTCGCCGTCGACCGGCGAGGGAATTTCGACCGTAGCCTTGTCGGTCATGACAGCGGCGAGAACGGTATCCTCGCGTACCAGGTCGCCGACCTTGACGTGCCATTCCACGAGTTCGGCTTCGGCCACGCCTTCGCCGACATCGGGAAGCTTGATGACGTGCTCGCCCATCGATCAAGCCTCCATAGTTTCGATCAGCGCCCGGCCGACGCGGGCAGGGCCGGGGAAATAGTCCCATTCTTGCGCATGCGGATAGGGCGTGTCCCAGCCGGCTACGCGGGCAACCGGCGCCTCCAGATGATAGAAGCAGTTTTCCTGCACCAGCGTGACGAGTTCCGCGCCGAAGCCGGACGTAGTCGTCGCTTCGTGGATGACGACGCAGCGCCCGGTCTTCTTGACCGACTCCACGATGGTGTCGAGGTCGAGCGGCAACAGTGTGCGCAGGTCGATGATCTCGGCGTCGATGCCGGTCTCGTCGGCAGCCGCCTGCGCGACATAGACCATCGTGCCATAAGCGAGCACGGTGACGGCCGAGCCCGGCCGGCGGATCACCGCCTTGCCGAGCGGTACGGTGTAGTGGCCATCAGGCACTTCGCCGAGCTCATGCTTCGACCATGCTGTCACCGGCCGGTCGTGGTGGCCGTCGAACGGGCCGTTGTAGAGCCGTTTCGGTTCGAGGAAGATCACCGGATCGGGGTCTTCAATCGCTGCGATCAGCAACCCTTTGGCGTCGACAGGATTGGATGGCACAACCGTCTTGAGACCCGACACATGGGTGAACAAAGCTTCCGGCGACTGGCTGTGCGTCTGGCCGCCAAAGATGCCGCCACCGGTCGGCATGCGCACCACGATCGGACAGGTGAAGTCACCGGCGGAACGATAGCGCAGGCGAGACGCCTCCTGTGTGAGCTGGTCGTAGGCAGGGTACATATAGTCGGCAAACTGGATTTCGACGCAGGGGCGTAGGCCATAGGCAGCCATGCCGATGGCGGTACCGACGATGCCGCTTTCGTTGATCGGCGCGTCGAAGCAGCGGGTCTTGCCGTATTTGGCTTGCAGGCCGGCGGTGCAGCGGAACACGCCACCGAAATAGCCGACATCCTCGCCATAGACGACGACGCGCTCGTCGCGGCCCATCATGACGTCGAGCCCGTCGCGGATCGCCTCGATCATGGTTTTGCGGGGCATGGCTCAGACTCCCGCCTGCTGGCGCTGCCGGCGCAGATGCGGCGGCATTTCTTCGTAGAGGCCTTCAAACATGTCGCGAGCCGAAGGCTTGCCGCCGGCATGCAGCGTGCCGTGCTTTTCGGCCTCTTTCTGCGCGGTAATCACCGTGTCCAAAATCTCGGCCTCGGCCTGGGTGTGCCGTTCGTCGGACCAGACGCCTTTCACGATGAGGTGCGCCTTGAGCCGCAGCACCGGATCGCCGAGTGGCCAGGCATCGGACTCCGTCTTTGGCCGGTAGGCGGAAGGATCGTCGGAAGTCGAATGCGCGCCGGCGCGGTAGGTCACATATTCGATCAGCGTCGGCCCGAGATTGCTGCGCGCCCGCTCGGCCGCCCATTTAGCGACGGCGTGCACCGCCAGATAGTCGTTGCCGTCGACACGCAACGACGCGATGCCGAAACCCAACCCACGCGCCGCGAAGGTGCCGGAGCCGCCCCGCGCTATGCCTTGGAAAGTCGAGATCGCCCACTGGTTGTTGACGACGTTGAGGATCACCGGCGCCTTGTAGGTCGAAGCGAACACCAGCGCCGAATGAAAGTCGCTTTCAGCGGTCGAGCCGTCGCCGATCCAGGCGGCGGCGATCTTGGTGTCGCCGCTGATCGCCGAGGCCATGGCCCAGCCGACCGCCTGCACATACTGGGTGGCCAGGTTGCCGGAGATGGTGAAGAAGCCATGCTCTTTTGACGAATACATGATGGGCAACTGGCGACCCTTCAGAGGGTCGCGCTCGTTGGAATAAATCTGGTTCATCATGTCGACCATCGGATAGCCGTGGGCGATCAGCAGGCCGGCTTGCCGATAGGTCGGGAAGTTCATGTCGCCGGGCTCAAGCGCGCGGCGGAAAGCGGTAGCGACCGCTTCTTCACCGAGATGCTGCATATAGAACGATGTCTTGCCCTGGCGTTGCGCCATCTGCATGCGCGCGTCGAAGCTGCGCAGCGTCATCATATGCCTGAGGCCCTCGACCAGTTCCTCATCGGTCAGCGAGCCAGCCCAGGGGCCGACGGCCTCGCCCTTTCGGTTCAGCACGCGGATGATCGAGAAGGCAAGCTTACGGATCGATTCAGGGTCGGCATCGACCGGCGGCCGCTCGACCGAACCAGCCTGAGGGATGACGACATTGGAAAAATCCGGCGCGCCGCCGGGGCGCACTTCCGGTTCCGGCACGTGAAAGCGCAGGGGCGCTACTTCCGCCATGACCTTCCTCCCGATCAAAGCTGACGCATCAGACTATGGCATCATTTTCAGCGGGCTTCATAGAGCTTTGTTTTGCCTTTGCAATCGGGCCAGCGATGCCGGCGAAAAATAGCAAGAGGAGGTCTGGAATCGGCGCCACCGCGGCAATTTTCGGTCTGGGTAGCGTTTGGCAGAGCAATTTTGTGAGTGGGCCATTTTCCCTGGGCCAAACAGCCATAGTCAAAAAGCTCACGTCCCGCAGAACGTTCTGAGCACGCGCTCGTCTTCTTTTGGCGGCTGTGTATAGGCCTCGTGCTTTGGCTGTTCGTCAAACGGGCGGGTGACAACAGCCAACAACTCCTCGAACGGCGCAAAATCCACGTGCTCGACTGCCGCCTGGATCACTTGCTCGACGCGGTGGTTGCGGGGAATATATTTCGGGTTGACGGCGCGCATGATCGACGCCGCGTCGGCGCCGTCGGGTTCACGCGCCAGCCGGTCGCGCCAGCGTTCGGCCCAGACATCGAATTCCATCGGCTCGGCAAAGAGCCGCCGGGTGTCGCCCGTCGTTTGGACCTCGCCCGCAAGGGCACGGAACGTCAGCGTAAAGTCCGCCTGATTTCGGGACATCGTATCGAGCAGGTCGGAAATGAGCTGGAGGTCGCCTTCTTCGTCTGTCGTCAGGCCGATCTTGCGCCGCAGACCGGAGTGGAACACAGCGTGATAGGCGGCCTGAAAACCTTTCAACGCGTTTTCGGCCAGCTTCACCGCCTCATCCGCGTCCTGATGCAGCAATGGCAGCAGCGCTTCCGCCAGCCGCGCCAGATTCCACACGGCGATGCCGGGCTGGTTGCCGTAGGCGTAGCGGCCGAACTGGTCGATCGAGCTGAACACGGTGTTCGGATGATAGGCATCCATGAAGGCGCACGGCCCGTAGTCGATAGTCTCGCCCGAAATGCTCATATTGTCGGTATTCATCACGCCGTGGATGAAGCCGACGAGCATCCAGTTTGCCACCAGACCGGCTTGGCGCGTGATCACCTCATTCAGAAAGGCCAGATACGGCGCGTCGGCACCTTCGATCTGCGGATAGTGCCGGGCAATCGCATAGTCGGCCAGCGTCCGGACGCCATCCACATCGCCTCGTGCGGCGAAGAACTGGAATGTTCCGATGCGGATATGGCTGGCTGCGATACGCGTCAGGACCGCGCCTGGTAGTTTTGTTTCGCGATACACCTGTTCGCCCGTGAGAACCGCCGCGAGGGATCGCGTGGTCGGAATGCCCAGCGCATGCATTGCCTCGCTGACGATGTATTCGCGCAGCACGGGACCGAGCGCCGCGCGGCCGTCGCCGTTGCGGGAAAAGACCGTCGGGCCCGAACCCTTCAACTGGACGTCGCGGCGGACGCCTGATGTGTCGATGAGTTCGCCGATCAGCAACGCCCGACCGTCGCCGAGCTGCGGAACGAAATTGCCGAACTGGTGTCCGGCATAAGCCAGCGCCATCGGCGTCGAGCTTTCGGGAAAAGCATTGCCAGCGAGCATGGCAATGCCATCATCGGAGCGCAGGAAATCGGGATCGAGCCCAAGATCTTTCGCCAGCGGTTCGTTGAGCTTTATCAGCTTCGGCGCGGCGACCGAGGTCGCTTCGGTGCGCGAGAAGAACCTGCCGGGCAGGTCGGCATAGCTGTTCTCGAACCGGGGCGGGCTCGGTTCGATGGAGGTTGGGCGGAGGGTGCGCGCGGTATCCATGGGCTATTGTCCCATGTAGGGCGCGGATGAACAACCGCAACGTCGGAAGGCACGGCAATCGCCTGAAGCACCTTGGTTGAGGGAAGTCAGGATGTATCGAGGCGTCGTGCCGGGCGTTCGCACAGGCTGGCGGCGGTCAGCGTCTGGTCTTGCGTCGGCAGGGGCAGCGGCTGGTTTATCAGTTCCCAGACGGTGCGCTCTTTCCGAATGAAAAGCTCTCCAGCGGCTTCTGCCAGGCACAGTAGAACAAGTATGGCGCGGTTGATATCCGCGGGCGACGTCGAGGGCGGTTGATGGTCGGCCGCCAGCATGGCGTCCTGGGGGGCGCGTTCGGCGGGAAGAACTGCAAGCACGCCGCGTGACACCAGTCCGGTGCGGATGACGAGCACCGCCATGACGACGAACATCAGGAAGATGCGCCACCGCGCCTCATCTTGTTGCTCGTTTGCCGCCCGCCAGTCCATCGCCCTCGTTCCTTGTTGAACACAGTCGGAGGCATAGTCGTGTAGGTTGAAAGGGGTGTGGATGAAAATCGCGAAAAAAAGTTGGTCGATGTCTATTGCCGTATTTTGCACCGACTCTGGCGGCCGGACCTGAGAGGCATGGATTCCTGATGACCTCCGCTCCACTGCGTTTCGCTCCGGCACAGGAATGACGCGTTTCGGTTGAATGACCGCCAATCACGAACGTTCACGCCTGGCACAACGCTGATGATTGACGCCGAGCCTCAAAAGAAGCTCGTCATTCCTGTGCCGGAGCGAAACGAAGTGAAGCGGAGGTCATCAGGAATCCAAGCCTCTCAGGCTCGCCGCCAGAGTCGGTACAAGTATGGCGTAATGAAACAGCGTACCGCTCGCGGACAGAAGAGTAGGGGTCTCGCCGAGAGCAGCCCTCCGCTACG
>JBFWUS010000123.1:0-7015 GCA_050247155.1 Rhizobiaceae bacterium | reverse complement strand
TCATAAGCCCACCCATGGTCGGCGTGCCGGCCTTCTTGAAATGGGTCTGCGGCCCGTCTGCCCGGATCGGCTGGCCTTTGCCTTGCCGCAAGCGTAGCGAGTTGATGATCATCGGGCCGAACATCAACACGATGACGGCGGCGGTAATCAGTGAGCCGCCCGTCCTGAACGTAATGTAGCGGAACACATTGAAGACGGACGCCTGATCGGCCAACCCAACGAGCAGTGTGAACATTTTTCCCCCGCCTAGGATGACTTCGAGGCGGCAGCCGCCGGAAACTTTTTCACGACAGCCTCGACCAGCCGTGAAAACCCGATGCCCTTGGACGATTTCACCATGATCGCGTCGCCTGCTCGCACTTCCTGAAGCACCAGCGGTTTGAGATCATCCGCGCTGGCCCGGTATTCTACCGCCAGTTCGCCGGGCAGCGCCTCAGCAAGCGCCCTCATTTCCGGCCCGGCAAGAAAAACCTTGTCCGCGCGAGAATCCAGTACAAGGCTGGCCAAATCCGCATGCAGCTTCGGCGCATGTTTGCCCAGTTCGAGCATGTCGCCAAGCACCGCGATCCGTCGGCCGCCCTCGTCCAGCGGCGCGCTCTTCAGCATCGCCAGCGAAGCCGCCATCGACGCTGGATTGGCATTGTAGCTTTCATCGATCAGGGTGAACGGCCCCCGCGCGTGTTTAAGGCGATGGCGCTGGCCACGCCCCTGCTCGGCCTTCATATCGGCCAGGGCCAACGCAACGGCGGCGATCGGCGCGCCGGCGAGATCGGCCGCCCCCAACACCGCCAGGGCATTCTGCACGATGTGTCTTCCGGGTGCTCCAACGCGCGCAACGATCTGCTTGCTGCCGATCTTGGCCGAGATCGTCGAATATTCTGGATAAAGTTTGCAGTCGAGCAGCTTGTAGGTGGAACGGCTGTGCTCGCCAAAGCTGGTACGATTTTCGATACCCGCCGCCCGCGCCGCCTTGTCCAGCAGTTTCCAGCGCGGGTCGTCGCGGTTGATCAACGCCGCGCCGCCCTTTTCAACACCCTCAAAAATCTCGGACTTGGCGGCTGCGATCTCATCGAGATTGCGGAAAAAGCCGAGATGAGCGGCGGCGATCAGCGTGACGATGGCCACGTGCGGACGCACCATCTTGACCAGCGGCCGGATCTCGCCCGGATGGTTCATGCCGATCTCGAAAACCGCGTAGTCGCAGTTCGCCGGCATGCGCGCCAAGGTGAGCGGCACACCCCAGTGATTGTTGAACGACTTGTCCGAGGCGTGCACCTTGCCGGACGCACCCAAAGCATGGCGCATGGCCTCCTTGGTGCTGGTCTTGCCGGCCGAGCCGGTAATGGCGATAATTTTTGCCTTGGCGCGGGCGCGCGCGGCGATACCGAGCTTTTCCAACGCCACCAGCACGTCGGTCACCACGATCATCGGAACGTTAAGACGTCCCAACGCCGGCAGCCTTGCCTCGGCGACGACGAGCAATGCGGCCCCGGCAGCCATCGCGGCCGTCGCAAAATCGTGGCCGTCCATCGTGTCGCCCTTGATGGCGAAAAAGGCCTCGCCGGGCGTCAGCGAGCGGCTGTCGATGGAAATGCCCGTGATCCCGTCAGGCATTGCGCCAAATGGCCGGCCGTCCATCGCCGCGATCATCGCTTCCGATGTCCAGAGCAAGCTCATCCAGCCAGCTCCTTCAGTGCCTTGCGCACTTCCTCATGGTCCGAGAATGGATAGGTTTTGTCGCCGATCGTCTGGCCTTCCTCGTGGCCCTTGCCCGCGACGATCAGCGTATCACCCTCATTCAGCATGGAAACCGCTTTGCGGATAGCATCGCGGCGGTCGCCGATCTCGATCGCGCCGGGTGCTGCTGTCATGATCGCGGCGCGGATTTCTTCGGGAACTTCCGAGCGCGGATTGTCGTCGGTGACGATCGTCACATCGGCGAGCCGTGTGGCGATCTCGCCCATGATCGGACGCTTGCCCCGGTCACGGTCGCCGCCGCAGCCGAACACCACGATGACACGGCCGGTGGTGAAGGGGCGCACGGAAGCGAGCACATTTTCCAGCGCATCCGGCTTATGGGCATAGTCGACATAGGCCGGCGCGCCATTGGCGGCGGTGCCTACCAATTCAAGGCGCCCCGAAGCGCCTTTCAGTCTTTCCAGTGCCTTCAGCGCCTTCGCGGCATCCGTGCCCGTCGCAATGGCCAGGCCAGCAGCAACCAATGCGTTGTAGATCTGGAAGTCGCCGGCCAACGGAAGGTCGATCTCGTGGATGACACCGCCGGCCTCGATCTCCGCGCGTTGGCGAAAACGCTCGTGCTCGACGCGCTTCAAAGCCAGGAAATCGCCATGCCGGCCAACCGTCAGAACTTCCAGGCCGGACGCCTTGGCGGCATCGATAGTTGGCTGCGAATAGGCGTCGTCGGCAAAGATGACCGCTGGAGCACCCTTTGGCAGCAGCGTGTCAAACAGCCTGAGCTTCGCCTTCAGATAGTCCTCGACCGTCGGGTGATAATCCATATGGTCGCGGCCGAGATTGGTGAAACCCGCTGCGGCGAGCTGCACGCCGTCAAGGCGGCGCTGGTCGAGACCGTGGCTTGAGGCTTCCATGGAGGCGTGAGTAACGCCCGAATCCGCCAATTCCTTGAGCAGTTTGTGCAATGCGACAGGGTCGGGCGTCGTCAACGAGCCATAGTCATTGCGGCCGGGGGCCGTTACGCCGGTCGTGCCGATGGAGGCCGCGGCAATGCCGGCATGCTCCCATATCTGTCGGGTGAAGGACGCCACGGACGTCTTGCCACTGGTGCCGGTGACGGCAACCATCGTTTCCGGCTGCCGGCCGTAGAATTTGGCGGCCGCCAGGGCCAAGGCGCGCCGGGCATCATCGACTTTCAGGACAATCGCGTTGTCGACACTGACCGGGGCATCGCGGCTGGCAATGACAGCGCCCGCGCCTCGCTTGACGGCATCTGCCGCATACGCCGCACCATCCGCCTTGGCGCCCGCAACGGCGAAGAACAGCGAGCCAGGAACAACCTGTCTAGAATCCGAAGTGATGGCGGTGACGTCGAAGGCAGCGCGTCCAGCGCTGTCGACGGGCAGAATACCCCTAAAATCCCCAAATTTCATAAGTTTGCGATCGTTATCCCTAGAGCGAGATGAGGCTAGATTGAAACATTCTGTTTGCCGTTTGGCGAGGCGATCCACAAGGAAGGACGCGAAGGTCGAGCTGGTTGCCCGGCCGAGCGGCCTGACGACGTGGTCGCCCGCCAAACTCAAACCCGAAGGGCCGGGCTGGTTTGGGCCAATTCCATCGGCCTTCGACTCGGCCGGACAACCAGTCCGACCTTCGCCGAAGGCCTCGACCTTGGCCCAAACCATCGTCGGCAGAATGCTTCAATCTAGCCTCATCTCGCTCTTCATCCCCCGAATCAGTCCACGTTGGCGACCAATTCGGCGGTAGTGTCTTGGCGGAAATCTGGCTTCACGCCAAGCATTGAGGCCGACCGGCGGATAATATTGGCCACGATCGGGGCCGCATTCGAGCCGGCTGTTGCACCCATGCCCGGTTTTTCAGGCTTCGGTTCGTCGATGATCGACAACACGATGTATTGCGGGTCATCCATCGGGAAAGACGCGACAAAGGCGTTGAAGCGCACGTTGCCGGAATAGCGGCCGTTGATCACTTTTTCCGCTGTGCCGGTCTTGCCGCCGACGCGGTAGCCCGGAACCTCGGCCTTCTTGCCCGAGCCCTTCTCGGCATTGAGACGATAGAGATAACGCATATCTTCGCTGGTCTTCTCGGCAACGACGCGCGTGGCGACCTGCGAAGCCTCTTCGATCGTGCGCGGCAGGAACGTCGGGTTGAGCAGGAAACCGCCATTCATCAGCGCTGCGCAGCCAACTGCAGTCTGGAGAGGCGTCGTCGAGAAGCCGTGACCGAAGGCGGCGGTGATCGAATGCACCTTCTTCCAGACCTTTGGCTCCGTGGGTTTGGCGACCTCAGGCAGTTCCGTCTGGGTGCGCTCGAGCAGCCCCAGCCGGTGCAGGAACTCGCGGTGGCCCTCGATGCCGACGACGTCGGCTTCGCGGGCAGAGCCGATATTGGACGAATAGATGAAGACCTCCGGCACGGTCAGCACCCTGCCCTTGCCGTGGAAATCGCGAATCGTACGGCGACCGATCGTGATCGGTCGGCGCGCGTCAAAGGTCGAGTTCAGGTTGACCTTGCCGGAATCCAGCGCCATGGCGGTGGTAAAACTCTTGATGGTCGAGCCCATTTCATAGAGGCCCGCCGACATGCGGTTCAGCTTATCCTTGTCGTTGACGTCGACCGGGTTGTTCGGGTCGTAGTCCGGCACCGACGCCATGGCGACGACTTCGCCGGTCTTGACGTTGAGCACGACCGCGCCGGCAGCGATGGCGTGATAACGCTGCATGCCCTGCAGCACCTCGTCGCGCACGATATGCTGGACGCGCAGGTCGACCGACAGCTTGACCGGCTTCAGATCCTTGGGATCAGCGAGGCCATTGGCCTGCAAATCGGCAAGACCCTGGTCGTCGATGTATTTTTCGAGGCCGGAAATGCCCTGATTGTCGATATTTGTCAGGCCGACAATGTACGATGTCGTAGCGCCGGCCGGATAAAAGCGGCGGTTCTCGGTGCGGAAGCCGATGCCCGGCAGACCGAGATTCATGATGTCGTTCTGTTGGCGCGGCGAAAGCTGACGCTTCAGCCACACAAAGCCTGCGTCTGTCTTCAGCTTCTTGTAGACCTGCTCGGCGTCGAGATCGGGCAGCACGGTCGACAGCTTCTCGATGGTTTCATCGACATCGACGATGCGGCGCGGCTCGCCGAACAGCGACGCCATCTTGATATCCGTCGCAAGCACAGAACCGTTGCGGTCGACAATATCGGGACGCGACGCAGTGATGCGTGCCGCCGGGCCGCCATCGCCAAGCGGGTCCTGCAACCCGAGATACACCATGCGGCCGCCGATCGTCGCATAGATAGAAAAGAACGCGGCCATGGTCATGACCACACGCACGCGACTGCGCCCGCCCTTGCCTGCCTTGCGCGCGCCGTCGACGACGATGCCGGCGGTGGACGCCTTTTTGGCAGCAACCTTCTGTTTCAGCCAGCCGATCATTGGGCGACACTCCCCGTCACGATCTTGTCCTTGCCCTGCTTGGGCGCCAAGTCGCCGCCGATCAGGTCTTCAACCTCCAGCTCTTTCTCTTTGTCGGGCAGATCCTTCAGTTCCACGATCTGGTGCGGGTCGACGGGCTGGAGCTTGAGCTGCTCGGCAAAAGTCTCGGCCAGACGCTGCAGCCGCGCCGGCTGCGTCAGCAGGCTCCAGTCGGCCTTCAACACATCGATCGAATCTTCCTCGTAGCGGATCGCAGCTTCGAGCTTGCGAACCTCGGAATATTTGTCCTCGGCGTCGTGCTTGGTCTTGTAGGTAAAGGCGGCGGCGGCGACCATGACCGCAATCAACACCGTATCACTCGTACGAAACACGCTCTCACACCTCGACTTGCACGCTTTACTCAGTCACGTCCGGCAATTTCGGCAGTCCAAACAACGCGAAATCCACAATCCGCGGCGGCGCCTGCGTGCGCCGCGCGGCTCTCAGACGGGCTGACCGGGCACGTGGATTGGCATCCGTTTCGGCTTCGCCGGCAGTCGCTGCGCCGCCCATCTTCTGAAAGGTCGGCTCCTTGAGTTGCGTCTGCGGCAAGTGCCGAGAACCGGCCGGCTGCTCCGACCGGTCGGCGATGAAACGCTTGACGATGCGGTCTTCCAGCGAATGGAAACTGACGACGACCAATCGGCCGCCTGGCCTCAGAATGCGCTCGGTGGCGAACAGCGCCCGCGCCAATTCGCCTAGCTCATCGTTGACGAAAATGCGCAGCGCCTGGAACACGCGGGTGGCGGGATGGATCTTGTCGCCCGGCTTTCGTCCGACATGGGTTTCGATGGCGTCCGCCAGGTCCAGCGTCCGCTCGAACGGCCGCTTCTGCCGCCGCGATTCGATCATGCGGGCGATACGGCCGGCATGCCGTTCTTCGCCCAAAAAATTGAAGATGCGCGCGAGATCGCCGCTCTTGAAGCTGTTGACCACATCAGCGGCTGACAGCCCCTTTTGCGCCATGCGCATATCTAGCGGCCCATCGAAGCGGAAGGAAAAGCCGCGCTCGGCCTCGTCGAGCTGCATGGACGAAACGCCAATGTCGAGTACGACGCCGTCCACCTGGTCGACATGCCGATCCATGGTCGAAAAAGGCGCTTCGACCAACCGGAGCCGGCCAGCATATTGTGCTTCCAACGCCTTGCCGTCCCGGATCGCGTTGGGATCGCGGTCGAAGGCGATGACATCGGCGCCTGTGTCCAAAATGGCGCTCGCATAGCCGCCGGCGCCAAACGTGCCGTCGACAATAATTTCGCCCGAACGGGGTTCGAGCGCGGCCAGCACTTCGGCCAACATCACGGGCAGGTGGCGAGCAGCCGGTTCGTCAGGGCGCGCGGTCAAGGCTGACCCTCGGTGCAAAATAGAGCGAGCCGCGCGACGGAACGGAAACGCGCCACGGGCGAAACGCCCGCTCTCGCCTTTCCGAACAATCCAACTGCACTCATGGGGTGTCATGGCCACGCTGTCTAAAAACTAACTCAAATTCGACCGGCCCGGGGTCGCGCGAAAGACCCATCGACGAAGCCATTCAGCTTTATCGTCCATTAAGGCTAACGAAGGGTTATTGAGGCGGTCGAACGGGTTGTCGCCAAATGCAGCCGCCGGGGTTGCAGCATCTTTGCACCGCCTCTGGCTTCACCGACTCCGAGGCCAGGATTCCTGATGACCTCCGCTCCACTTCGTTCCGCTACAGGCCGAGGATGACGCATTTCATTTACGACCCCGCCAATCGCCAGCGCCGGTGACTAGCGTAAACGCTCTACGCATTCGTCATCCTCGGCCTGTAGCGGAACGAAGTGGAGCGGAGGGTCGGGGATCCAGGCC
>JBFWUS010000122.1:0-7786 GCA_050247155.1 Rhizobiaceae bacterium | reverse complement strand
AAATGAAAGCGTCTGACAAACGAACCTCCCTAAAACGTCTGCGGCGCCTCTATTCGCCAACCAATTGGTTGGTTATAGCATAAAACATTACAGATGGAAGAGGTACTTTTGTAATCATGTAATGTTTTGTCATCCCCTCCCATTGTCCCGCAGTCCCCGCAGCCGTCTGTCGCTCTCGGCTGTCCTGGCAGCGAGCAAACCGTCGTAGCCAACCAGGCTTTTTCCGATCCAGGCATCTGCTTGGGGCGACAGCCGCAGGTATAGTGTACCGAAGAAGGTGCGTGCCTCCGCGCCACGCCAGTTGCGCGGCAAGAGCGGGGCAGGCAAGCAGGGATCGCGCAGCAAAACGCTGCGATAGGCGTGGACGAGCAGCAGCCGACAGATCAGCGCGTCCTCATCACTTATGCTGGCGTCTGCCGCAATGCTTGCTTCGGTCGGCGCGAATGTCTCGATGAGGGCCGAATAGCGGGCTTGCAGATCG
Source organism: Rhizobiaceae bacterium (assembly GCA_050247155.1). Taxonomy (GTDB): domain Bacteria; phylum Pseudomonadota; class Alphaproteobacteria; order Rhizobiales; family Rhizobiaceae; genus Mesorhizobium_G. The sequence continues at coordinate 7,305 of JBFWUS010000122.1, read as the reverse complement.
CCGAAATCCCACATGGCCCGCAGCAAGTCGGCATCCGCCACTTGCAGGGGGGCAGTCACTTCAAGTGTCATCGCCGCCTTCGGAATGGCGGCTTCGGTCTCCGTGCCCCAGTCAGGGCAAAGCCAGACGTCGCCTCCCATGCGCGCCATTCGCCGCTGCCGGGCGTGCTCGGCCGAGATTTGCGGCTGAGACAGAACGAACCAGCGCCGCGGCTGTGCATGCGTGGTGTAGAGCAGGTGGGAGGCATCCGCGAATTCGGCGCGCACGGCATCAGCAAGCCGGTAGAAGCTGCGCCTGCCGATCCGCTCTCCCTCAAGCCGGCCGGCCGAGACGAGGCGCGAAGTGGCGGTTCTGACAAGGTTCTCGGATATGCCGGCGCGTTCGCAGGTCTCGATGAGGCTGCCCGTCCACAGGACTTCGCCGCGCGGAACCACGACATCCCCATAGATGGTGACGATGAATGAGGCCGCGCGCGGTTGGAGTTTTTCCAACAGGGGCGCGATCAGGGTACTCACCGCCATGTTTGTCTGGATCCTTCCGCAGGCGCCCATCGGTAGTGGCTGAAGCCGCGAACGTCCAGACCTGCGAGGCTGTACTCACCGCACCGACTTGATGCCTTCGAGAATCGGCGTGGTCGCGACCTCGGCATAGTCGTCGCGTGAGATGCGGCCACCGTCCTTGAACCACATGTACATCCGGTTCATCATGCCAAACACGAGATAGTCACGGGCATCAGGAGCGAAAATATCGCGCCCGACCATCCTTTTGACGGCGATGTCTCGCAGAAAACAATCCTCAGGGGCGCGATGATCAGCCCTTGATGCCGGACGAGATCATCACCGCTTCGGTCACGCGCTTTTGGAAGATCAGATAGGCGATACCGACAGGAGCCGCGGCCAGCATGGAGATCGCCATCACGCGCGCATAATAGACGCCGAACGCGTCGTTGACCTGGGTGATGCCGACCGGGATCGTCATCTGCGTTTCCGATGTGACCACGAGGAACGGCCAGAAAAATTCGTTCCAGGCGCCGATGAAAGTGACGATGGCAAGTGCGGTCGTGATGCCCCAGTTGAGCGGCAGGTAGACCTTGAACAGCAGCGTGAACTCGCCGCCGCCATCGAGCACCGCCGCCTCGCGCAGCTCCTTCGGCACGGCGTCGAAAAACTGCTTGTAGACCACGATGACGACAGGAACGATGAGCTGCGGCAGGATGATGCCCGGCCAGGAGTTGACGATGCCCAGATCGTTTGACAGCACGAACTGTGACACGTAGAGCGCCTGGATCGGCACCATGAAGCTCATCAGAATGATGGCATAAAGCGCACCGCGTCCGGGAAACTTGATTTGCGACAGCGCATAGGCGCACATCATGCCGATGGCCAAAACCACGACGGTGATGATGGCCGCCGTCCCGACGGAATTGATGTACCAGCGCACGATATTGGTGTTGGTCAGAACGTCGACATATGCCGACAGGTTGAACTCGTCCGCCAGCAGGCCGCTGCCGGCGACGACCCTGTCCTCCGACCGGATAGATGTCGTGATCGCCCAATAGAGCGGGAACATCCAGATGCAGGCGCAGGTGAGCGCAAAGGCCTTGAAGGCCCAGTCGAGGCGTTTGCTGGTCATGTGTTGCGCTCCCCGACAATGCGCAGAAGCTGGAACTGGAGAACCGACACAACAACGATCAGCACGAACAGCACAACCGCAATCGCAGCCGCATAGCCGCCGTGGTTGAGCTGGAACGCCTCGCGATAGACCTGCATCAACAACACATAGGACGAATTGAACGGCCCGCCTTTGGAGAGCAGATAGACCTGGTCGTAGATCTTCAGTTGCAGGATGAGTTGCAGCGTCAGCACCATCGCCGTGATCGGCCATAGCAGCGGCCAGGTCACGCGGCGGAACCGCTGCCAGGCTGTCGCGCCGTCGAGCCGCGCAGCTTCATAAAGGTCGGCCGGAATGTTACGCAGACCGGCCAGGAACAAGAGCACGTTGAAGCCGTTGGTCCACCAGATCGTCACCAGCGCGATGATCGGCATCACCCAGTAACGGTCCTTGAACACCGCCACCGGCTTGCCCGCGATCATCGCGATGAAGGGCTGTAGAACGCCGTACTGGAAATCCAGCATCCAGTTCCAGATCTGCGTCACCACCGAGACCGGCAGGATGTAGGGGAAAAAGAACAGCACCATGATCAGCGCCTGCCAGCGGCCAGACAGCCGGCTGACCATCAGCGCGATACCGAGCGCCAGCGCCGTGGTTGGGATCACGGTGAGCAGAATGAAATAGGCATTGTTCCATAGCGATGTGTAGAACAGCCGGTCTCCGATCAGCTTCAGATAGTTGTCGAAGCCGACCCAATTGCCCTCGCCGATCAACGGGGCGTCGGTGAACGACAATTGGAACAGCTTGAACGCCGGATAGGCGAAGAAGACGAGAAAGATGATGCAGAACGGCGCGATCAGCGCCAGCGCGGTCAGGTTGGCCTTCCGCTTTCTCGACTGAAGAGACATGCCCGGCCTCCCGTGGCTGGTGATGATATAGTTTTCGGCTTTTGCGCTGACGATACCCCCACCCCTTACCCCTCCCCTCAAGGGGGAGGGGAACTCTGAGAGGTTGGCGTCCCCCTCCCCTTGAGGGGAGGGGTTAGGGGTGGGGGCAATTCCGGCCAGAAGCCGACTAGTTATGGCGCCCCGCCGCATGGCCACGAGGCGCGGTCGCTATGGACCTTACTTCAACATGCCCTGCAGCGACGTCTTCATTTCGGTCACTGCCTCTTCAGGCGTCAGTTGTCCGTGCACGGCCGGCGCGATGAAATTGTCCACCGCGTCGTAGACCGGCGAGGCAACGCCGGCGATGGTGCTGCGCGGATCGAACGCGGCCTGATCGGCCAGCGGCGCATAGGTCGCGTTCGGTTGCATGGCCTGATATTCGGCGCTGTCGACGGTCGGCTTGTAGGCTGGGATGTGACCGGCATCGGCCCAGGCGAGGGAGTTCTTCTCGAACCAGCCGATGATGGTCAGCACCGCCTTGCGCATCTCGGGATCTTCGCTCTTGTTCGCCGGGATCGCGAGCGAGTGCGAGTCCGCCCAGGTCGCCGGCTTGTCGAGGAACTGCGGCACGACCGCGGCGCCCCATTCGAAGCCTAGTTTGTTTGACGCTGCGAGGTCCTTGAACGTCGGCACCTCCCAGACGCCATTGATGTGGATCGCCGCATCGCCGGCGCTGAACAGCGCAACCGAGGCTTCATATTCGGTCTGCTCGGGGATCAGATCCTTCGAGCGCCAGTCGGCCATGATCTCGATTGCCTTCTGCGCCTTGGCTGCATTATCGCCCGCCAGCACTTCGCCATTGGTGATGAACTCGCCGCCGGCTTGCGAGAACAGCGTGTAGAACACGCGCCATGTGCCCCCGCCGCCGACCGTCTGATAGGAGAGCGGAACCTTTACGCCCTTCTCCTTGGCCTTGGTGAGCACGGCGTTGAAGGCGTCAAGGCCATTGATCGACAGGTTGCCCTTGTCGTCGAGCGCGCCGGTGCCTTCAAGCGCCTTCTTGTTGTAGTAAGCAACGATGGCATGGATATCGAACGGAACGGCATAAAGCTTGCCGTCATCGCTGCTGGCCGCCTTAATCGCGGCTGCCGGAAAATTGTCCTTCGTCAGGCCGGCGGCGGTCAGGTCGGCGTCGGTGATTTCCGACAGCGAGCCTTCGGTCAGCGCCAACGGCAGGCGCGACAGGTGATAGGTCATGATGTCCGGGCCCTCGCCCACGCCCACCGCTGTGCGCACCTTGGTGTAGTAAGGCGTACCCCACTCCAGTGTGGTCGCCTTGATCTGGATATCCGGATGTTCCTTGTTGAACTTCTCGATCAACGCCTTCATGCGCACGCCGTCGCCGCCGCCGAGAAAGTCCCACCACTCGACATCGATGGCAAAGGCCTGTGTCGAGGCGGCGGCGATGAGCGCCGTCGAAAGCGCCAGTTTTCTCAGGAATTTGGTCATGCTTTCACTCCCTATTTCGATTTTCCGGTAGGCTCAGCGCAGACGGTTTCCGTCAGTGTCAAAGGCCAGGATTTTTGTCGGCTCAGCGCGCAGTTTCAGCGTCACATTGCGATGATCGGCGCGCGCGCCGCGGCGCTCGAAAACGACCGGCGCCCCGGAAGCCAATTGGCCGTAAAGATAAGAAACGCCGCCGAGATCTTCCTCGACGTCGATCTTGACAGGCAGGCCGCCCTTCCCGTCCACGGCCAACTCGAAGTGCTCGGGGCGAATGCCGACGACGATCGGCGTTCCCGCTACTACATCCTGTTTCAGTGCGATCGTGATCGGCGTATCGTCGCTGCCCTTGATCGCAACCTCGACCTTGCCGCCCACGCTTTTTACGACAACTCCGTCGAAGAAATTCATCGCAGGCGATCCGATGAACCCGGCGACGAAACGATTGTCCGGATCGTCGTAAAGATCGAGCGGACGGCCCGCCTGCATCACCACGCCGCCGCGCAGCACGAAGATCTTGTCGGCCAGCGTCATCGCCTCGACCTGGTCGTGCGTGACGTAGATCATCGTCGCGCCGAGTTTCTGGTGAAGTCGTGAAAGCTCCAGGCGCATCTGCACGCGTAATTCCGCGTCGAGATTGGACAGCGGTTCGTCGAACAAAAAAACTTCCGGCGCGCGCACGATCGCGCGGCCGATGGCTACGCGCTGGCGCTGGCCGCCGGAAAGTTGGGAGGGCTTTTTCTCAAGCTGGTCGTGCAGGCGCAGCACTTTTGCCGCCGCCTGTACCTTCTCGTCGATCTCGGCCTTCGGGCGTTTTGAAAGGCGCAGGCTGAAGGCCATGTTTTCGTAAACGCTGAGATGCGGATAAAGGGCGTAGGACTGGAACACCATGGCCACGCCGCGCTTGGCCGGCTCTTCCTCTGTCACGTCGCGCGTGCCGATGGCGATCTTGCCCGAAGTCGTTTCCTCAAGCCCGGCGATCATGCGCAGCAGCGTGGATTTGCCGCAGCCGGATGGGCCAACGAACACGGCGAACTCGCCGCGTCCGATCTCCATGTCGACGCCCTTGATGATCTCAACGGGACCGAAGTTCTTGCGAACGTCGGTCAGGTGAACGCCATTGGTTGCCACGGTCGGTCTCCTCCCTGCCGTGCGCGCGGTCAGCCGACCGCCAGCCGCAAGACGTGATACGACAACGGCTTCAGCTTGCCGCTGACCTTGCGGCCGTCATCGACGCCGAGCCCGTCCCCCTTGCGTGGCTTGACCTTGTTCGGGTCTTTCGAGGTGTTGGCGGTGCGCACATCCATACCCTCGCCACCGATGACGAAATGCTCCCTCAAGCTCGCCTCGCCAAAACCGGTGAGGTCGAGGGAAAGTTCCGCGTCTTCGGTCAGATGGCGGTTGAGGATGAAGAGTGTCAGCGTCTTGCCGTCCTTGGCGAGCACACTGGTCGCGTCGATGTAGGAGACGTCGTCCGCCACGTTGCAATCATATGTCGGCGCATCGACCGCGACCTGTAGCGCGGTGCCGCGACCATAGAGCGACGCGAACTGATAGGGATAATAGATCGAGGTTGCCCACGCCGGACCGCCGCGCTCGGCGCGGATCGGCGCGATCACGTTCACGAGCTGCGCGATGCAGGCGATCTTGACGCGATCCGAACGGCGGATGAACTCGTTGAGCAGGCCGCCGACGAACAGCGCGTCCTCGAGATTGTAATCTTCTTCCAGCAGCACCGGCGCCTCCGGCCAGTCCCAGCTTCGCCAGTTCTTCGAATCCTGCTCGCGGTTGTGATACCAGACGTTCCACTCGTCGAAGCAGATATAGATGTCATGCTTGGAGCGGCGCTTGGCCTTGACGAAGTCGATGGCCCCGCCGATCGCCTGAATGTAGCGGCCGGTCTCCTCGATCTTGCCGAAGAAGTTCAGCGTGTCGCGGCTCTGGTTGCCGAAATATTTGTGCAGCGAGATGTAGTCGACATTGTCGTAGCACTCTTCCAGCACCTGCCGTTCCCAGTCGGGATAAGTAGGCATGGCGTCGTTGGACGAGCCGCAGACTATGGTCTCGATACCCTTGCCGAAGGCCTTGACGGCCTTGGAGGTTTCGTCGGCGAGGCGGCCATACTCCTTGGCCTCCTTGTGGCCGATCTGCCATGGACCGTCCATCTCGTTGCCGAGGCACCACATCTTCACATCGTAGGGCTTTTCCACGCCGTGGCCGCGGCGCAGATCGCTCCAAAGCGTGCCCGACGGATGATTGCAATATTCGACGAAATTGCGCGCGGCATCGATGCTGCGCGAGCCAAGGTTCAGAGCCAGCATCATCTCGATGCCAGCATCTTTTGCCCACACGGCAAACTCGTTGATGCCGACCTGATTGCTTTCCTTCGAGCGCCAGGCGAGATCGAGGCGCACCGGGCGCTGATCCTTCGGGCCGATGCCGTCTTCCCAATTATAGGCCGAAACGAAATTGCCGCCGGGATAGCGGATTGCAGGGATGTTCAGGCCTTTCACCAGCTCCAGAACGTCGGTGCGGAAACCGTGTTCATTGGCCTTGGGATGACCGGGCTCGTAGATGCCGGAATAGATGGCGCGGCCCATATGCTCGATGAAGGCCGAATAAAGACGATCGTCGATATTGGCGATCGTGAAATCCTTATGGACTGATCCGCGAACTTTCAAAATTTCCTCCCTGCTCCGACCTCGATCGGACAGGGCACTCATGTCGTGCGGTTAGCTAACAATCAAATGATATTGGTCTATTGTAAGTTAGCTTTTTTGGTATGTAACGAGCGAGCTAACTGACCGCCCACGCCTGAAAGCGTTTCCGGCCGGTGATCTCGCGCAGGCCAAGCTCGCCAATCAGATCGAGCGCGCCCTGACGTGAAACCTTCAGCTGCTGCTGTACCATGTTGGTCGACACCAGCGGGCGAGCCAAAACCAGTTCGATGAGCTGCGGCAGGCGTGAGCTTGAGCGACGGTCGCGCAATCGGCGTTCGAGCTGGACCCGGGCCAGCGCCAGCCGGTCATGCTCCTTCAGGCCCATCTCGGCAGCCTGTATCATGCCATCGATGAAGGCGTGCAGCCGCGTCGTCTGGTCGAACGCGCGGCGGCGTTCGCGGGGGATGACGCGCAGGCCCATGGCGAGGCAGGCAAGATGGTTGGCGCTCAATCCCGATTTTCGCATCAGTTCGGCAACAAGCAGCGGGCCGAGCCAGGACCCGTGCTGCAACACTTCGATCGAATGCCAGGCATCAAGCAGCACCGCGGCGCGCGCAACGGTCGGCAGGTTCTCGGTGTCGACA
>JBFWUS010000121.1:0-7921 GCA_050247155.1 Rhizobiaceae bacterium | reverse complement strand
AATGGCGGTGTGGCCAATGTCACTATCGCCGATGTCGACCAGACAAACGGTGTCATCCACGTCATCGACAAGGTGCTCTTACCGAAGATGTAATCATCGCTGCGAGGCCCGAAGATAGGGCATCGTTCGGGCTTCGTCCGGTCCCGCGCCAGCCATCGTCCCTCAGGCTGGCGCGGGATTCGTTTTAGGATTTTTTGCCTGACGACTGTCTTTGCCCACGGCCTCCCTTTTACCAGCCGTTGATTGCCTTGGCGGGATCGGTCGAATAGATGATCACCGACTGGTCGTCATCCGGCGATTGAGAGGCGGTCGACAGGTGGATCAGACGCAGGACATCGAGGCGTTGCTTGGCGGCGATGTATTTGCTCATCTCGGGGAGCAGACCATCGAAGACCTTGCCGCCTGTTACAAAGGCGGCACTTGGCCGGCGAGCGAGATCCTGCATGGTGCCTTTGCGGATAGGCCGGTCGCCTGGCGCGTGGCGGCCTTTGGCGCGGCTGCCCGGCGGCGTATTCATCTCGTCGACCTGAGGGATGCCCTGCTCGGCCTCGACTTCGCCCCCGACGCTCTGCCGACGCCGCAACTCAAGACGGAATATCTCTGGTTCCTGTTTTCACAGCGGGCCTGGACGCATATAGCGCGGTTCGTCGACGGCATGACCGTGGCGCAGCGCGGACACCTCGAGCCGCATATCGCGGACATCTACTTTCTCTCTTTCTATCGCTTGCAGATAGATCGCATCATGGCTGGGCAAGACCAGGAAGGCTTCCTCGCCGATGCGCGACGCGTGCTGTCGGTGGTGAAGACTGCATGGGCATCCGCCACCGAGCGTCTCGCCGCCTATCAAGGCATGATCGATCACATTCGGGGCAATTTCGACGTTGCTCGCGCCACTTTCACGAGGATCGGCCTGCGTGATCTCATCTCGCCTCTGGCAGCACTTCGCAACGTCTTTGGCAAAGGCGCGTCCGGGCAGGTGGAACGGCCGGAGATCGTCATTCGTCCCGCGCAACGGCGCATTGCGACGTTGGTCTCGCTCGATCGGGTCTACTTCGACCGCTTCGCACGAGCATTTGCCGAGCGCTACGACCAGCTCAACCGCGACAAAGGCTTGCATTTTCATTGCATCGGGTTCGATCCCCAGGAAGAGGTCAACTCTTGGGGTCTGTCTCTCTCGATTGGCGTCAGCATCGACCCGCGCGACGTGTCCGGGCTCCCGCCGTTGGAACGCGCAGGATACTACGCCGGTGCGCGCTACATCTATTTGCCGGAATATCTTCGCCACTATGAAGCAGTCTATATCGCTGATGCGGACGGTCTCGTTCTGCGCGACATTGCCACGATCGAGGCCGACGTCGAAGCGGCCGATGTCGCCATGGCGACCCGCAACCTTGAACCGAACCGCACGTTGTTTCGCCTTCCGTGGGAGTCTATTTCGGCAGGGTCCCTGTTCGTCCGGTCGACGCCAGGGGGCAGGCTATTCGGGGAGGCGGTGTCCTCATATCTTGAAACTGCCGCCGAACGCGCATTTGCCGACGGCGCGCCGCTCTGGTTCGCCGACCAGAACGCGCTCTTTTACACGTCTTACGACTTGCGGCACGAGGTTCGCTTCCAGCGATTTCGCAAGGCGGCCTTTGCCCAGGAAAATGCCTGGACGCTTTTTGAGAGCCTCGACGCCAAAGCCGAATTCATCAAGCGATCCAAACTGCCGCCGAGATGATGGCGTCACCGCCCGGCGATGGCCTTTCCGATCGCTTCGCGCAGGGCTTCAAGCCCTTCACCTTTTTCCGACGATGTCGCCAGGATCTCAGGATAAGCGGCGGGCCGCTTCTTGACCTTCTTCGTCGTGGCCTCAAGCAAGGCCGGAACGCCGGCGACCTTTATCTTGTCGGTTTTGGTCAAGACAAGCTGATAGGAGACTGCCGCCTTGTCGAGCAGCGAAAAGACATCCTCGTCGTTCTTCTTGATGCCGTGGCGAGCGTCGATCAGCACGTAGACGCGCTTCAGGGTCGAACGACCACGCAGATAGTCGAAGATGAGTTTCGTCCAGGCATCGACCTGCTCCTTGGGCGCCTTGGCATAGCCATAGCCCGGCATGTCGACCAGGGCGAAGGGCGGCAGGTCTCCCGCTTGGCCGGAAAAGCCGTCCGGCACGAAGTAATTGAGTTCCTGCGTGCGGCCCGGCGTGTTCGACGTGCGCGCGAGGCCCGTCTGGCCGACCAAAGCATTGATCAGTGATGATTTGCCGACGTTGGAGCGGCCAGCGAACGCAATTTCCGGCGGCCCTTCCGGGGGCAGGAATTTCATCGCCGGCACACCGCGTATGAAAACAAAAGGACGCGCGAACGCCTTATCGGCCGCTGGCTCGCCGTCTGGCGTCATTGTCATCGCGCCGATTCCAGTTCGACGATGTTGGCGCCGCGAATGGCATTCAGATTGCGCGTGATCTTGTCGACGGGCCAATCCCACCATGCGACGGTGAGCAGGCGCTGCACGATCTTGCGATCGAAACGCATTTTTACGACCTTGGCTGCATTGCCCGCCACTATGGAATAGGGCGGGACGTCGTGGGTGACGACCGACTTCGCCGCGATGATCGAGCCGTCGCCGATCGTGACACCCGGCATTATGACCGCTTCCATACCGATCCAAACGTCGTTGCCTATGACCGTGTTACCGCGAATCTCCTGCTCCCAGGTCTTCACATCAAAGCCTCTCTCCCAGCCATGACCGAAGATGTTGAAGGGATAAGTCGAAAAACCGTGGAGCACGTGGTTCGCGCCGTTCATGATGAAACGCGCACCTTCCGCGATGGCGCAGAACTTTCCGATGATCAGCTTGTCACCAATAAAGGGATAGTGGTGCAGCACGCATTTGGTCTGGAAAAGGTCCGGCCCTTCGGGGTCGTCATAATAGGTGAAGTCCCCAATTTCGATATTTTCGGCCGTCACGAGCGACTTCAGAAAGCCGACGCGCGCATGCATTGGGATCGGATGTTTGAGATTAGGGTTCGGGGCTTCCATAGGCATGCCTGCTGTCGTCTGCGTTTAAGCCTGATAAACGCCCTAAGCATCGCTGGCGTCAATGAAAAAGCCCCGCCGGAGCGGGGCTTGGCGTGGTGACGGGCCGGCTATTCCGCCGGGCTCGGCTTCCTCTTGAACAAGCCGGTGAGATTGTCCCACAGCTCGATCTTGGCGCCTTGGCGTTTCATGATAACGCCCTGCTGGATAATCGAAAGCAAATTGTTCCAGGCCCAGTACAGCACCAGACCAGCCGGGAAACCTGCCATCATGAAGGTGAAGATCACCGGCATCCAGTTGAAGATCATCGCCTGCGTCGGATCTGGCGGCGCGGGATTCATGCGCATTTGCAGGAACATGGTGACGCCCATGATGAGCGGCCAGATGCCGAGCATCAGCATTGCCGGCGGCTCCCAGGGGATCAGGCCGAACAGGTTGAAGATCGATGTCGGATCGGGGGCGGCAAGGTCTCTGATCCAGCCGTAGAACGGCGCGTGCCGCATTTCGATCGTGACGTAGAGCACTTTGTAGAGCGCGAAGAAGACAGGAATCTGCACCAGAATCGGCCAGCAGCCGGCCAGCGGATTGATCTTCTCCGTCTTGTAGAGCTCCATCATCGCCTGCTGCTGCTTCATCTTGTCGTCCGCATATTTTTCGCGGATTTCCAGCATTTTCGGCTGCACGACCTTCATTTTCGCCATCGACTTGTAGGACTTGTTGGCGAGCGGGAAGAAGACCGCCTTTACGACAACGGTCGTGGCGAGGATCGCCAGGCCGAAATTGCCGAGCAGCTTGTAGAGCCAGTCGATGAGATAAAACATCGGCTTGGTGATGAAGTAGAACCAACCCCAGTCGATCAAAAGGTCGAATTGGCGGATGTTGCGGTCCGTCTCGTAGACCTGGATCTTGTTAACTTCCTTGGCTCCGGCGAAGACTTGTGTTTCGAAGGTCGTATCGGCGCCTGGCGCGACCACGACCGGATCAGTGATGAAGTCGGTCTGATAGCGAGGACGGCCGTCTGCGAAATAGGAGAACGTCGGCTGGAAAGCCTGCTTGGCGGATGGAACCAGCGCAACAGCCCAATATTTGTCCGTGATGCCAAGCCAGCCATCGTTGGACTTGCCGGGTTTCGCCTGCTTGTCCTCTTCGATCGTCGAATAGGAGATTTCCTGCAGCCCTTCCTCGCCGGTCACGCCGATCAGGCCCTCGTGCAGCACGTAGATAGAGGCATGCGTTGGCTTGTCAAACCGGGTCACGCGGCCATAACCGGAAAGGTTGACCGGGGCCGACGAGCCGTTTTTCGCCGTGTCGGTGACGGTGAACATATAATCATTGTCGACCGAGAAGGTGCGCTGGAAGGTCAGGCCCTTGTCGTTGGTGTAGCTCAGCGTCACGGGGGTCGTGGGCGTCAGCGTAGGCTGGCCCTGCGCGGTCCAGACCGTGTCCGGACCCGGCAGCTTGCCGACATCGCCGCTACCCGCAAATCCAACCTCCGCGAAATAGCCGTTCGGCAGCGACTGCGGGTTGAGCAGTTCGATCTCAGGGGAATTCGGCTCGACGGTGAGGCGGTATTGCTTGAGCTTGAGATCATCCAGCCGGCCGCCGGTCAGGTTGATCGAACCGGAGAGGCTCGGCGTATCGACCTTCACGCGCTGCGTCGCGGCGAGCGCCTTGTCGCGGTTCTGCTCGGTCGTGCCGTCTGTGCCGGGCACCGAGCCAGGGGCGGCGTTGCCGGGGAGCGCCGGCGCAGTTCCGTCTGGCGCTGGGGTGACCTGGTTGCCGCCAGCCGCGTTCTTATCGGCCTCGACCCGTTCCGTCTCGACGCGCGCGGCCTCGCGCTGCGCCTCGATGCGCGGGTTCATGTAGAACACCTGCCACAATGTCAGGATCAGCACCGAAAGAGCGATGGTGATGAGAAAATTGCGGTTGTTTTCCATCAGGAACCCTTGGAAGCGTCTTTTTGGCGCTTGCTGCGCAGGCGGGCCGACAGCTCGGCCTTGATCTCGCCGAAGCCGGCGGCAAGCAACTCCTGCCGCCCGACGATGACATAGTCATGGCCGGACGCCATGTCAGCGGCGGCCGAAACGCGCACCGCCTCGCGCAGCCGGCGGCGGATACGGTTGCGCTGCACGGCGTTGCCCGCCTTTTTCGTAACCGTTAGACCGAAGCGGGCAGGAGCCGCGTTGCCACGGCCCAACACCTCAAGCAGGAACAGCCGCCCGCGGCGCTTCTCGCCGTTGCGGACAGCCAAAAATTCGGCCCGCTTTTTCAGACTGCGCGGGAATTGCACGGCTGAAGCGCCGCGCTTCGCCACGAGTGCCCGACCCGGCCTAGGCCGACAGGCGCTTGCGGCCGCGGTTGCGGCGAGCCGCCAGAACGGCGCGGCCGCCCTTGGTGGCGAGGCGGGCACGGAAGCCATGACGACGCTTGCGAACAAGCTTGGAGGGTTGATAGGTGCGCTTCATTTATTTGATACCGCGGTGTGCGGCCCTTCTTGGTTCTGTTTCATGAACAGGAGCTGGCTGGGTTACCACGGCACGCAAAAGCGCGCGCCGGACGGTTGGCCCGAGCGTGGGCGGGCTTATAGAAAGGCTGTCTGCCCGAGTCAATTGCGGGGCGGCAAATCGCCCCAGAGCAAGGCAAATTGGCAAAACGCGGGCAAATAACCTATTCTAGCCATATTCCGGGCAGTGAGACGAGATCGTCGACACAACCCATCCGTGTTGAATCAGGGCCTGATGATGGACGCAGGCGAGGCAGATCGCGAAAAGACCGAGGCAAGCAGCGCGCTTGATGTGCCGCTGTCGCGCGGCCTGTCGACCAAGCTGCTGCTCTTGACCATCGCCTTCGTGTTGTTTGCTGAAATCGTGATCTTTGTGCCATCGATCGCCAATTTCAGGCTGCGTTGGCTGGAAGAGCGATTGATGGCTGCCGCTGCGGTTTCTTCGCTGCTGGTCGAGGTTGACCCCAAGAATCTCACACGTGTCGCCCAGGACAATGTGCTGATGTCGATCGGCGCCAAGGCGATCGCCGTGCGCGACGGAGATGTCTCGCGCCTGCTGACGATCGCGGAAATGCCGGCGGAGGTCGACGAACATGTGGATGTCTCCAACACTGGCATGCTGGACGCGACATCGAGCGCGCTCGACACGCTGATCTTCGGCGGCAATCGTATGCTGCGGGTCTATGGCGACGCCGACGAGGCAAACAAGGCGTTCGAAGTCATCATGCCCGACTACCGGCTGCGCAACGCCATGCTGAAATACTCGCGCAATGTCGCGATCATTTCGCTGCTTCTGTCTTTGTTCACGGCCGCGTTGGTTTATGCGGCCATCGACCGCATCATGATCCGGCCGATCCGCGCCATGACGCAATCCATGCTGTCCTTCAGCCAGGCGCCTGATGATCCAGGCCGGCTGATCCAGGCTGGTTTCCGCACCGACGAGATCGGGGTTGCGCAGCGCGAGCTTGCGGAAATGCAGGGCCGCCTGCAAAAGATGCTCGGCGAACAAAAGCACCTGGCCGATCTCGGCCTCGCCGTCTCGAAGATCAACCACGACATGCGCAACACGTTGGCCTCGGCGCAATTGCTATCGGATCGCCTGAGCCAGGTGAAAGATCCGGCTGTGCAGGCTTTTGCGCCGAAACTTTTGCGCGCCATCGACCGCGCCGCCTCTTATACGAAGGGCGTGCTGGCATACGGCCGCACGCAGGAAGCGCCGCCTTCGCGCCGCAAGCTGCGCCTGCGCAGGCTGGTCGACGAGGTGTTTGAACTATTGGGCGTCGACCCTTCCGACGTCGAATTCGTCAACGCGGTCGATCACGCCTTCGAGATCGACGCCGACGCCGAACAGCTTTATCGCGCGCTGACCAATTTGAGCCGCAATGCGGTGGAAGCGATGCGCAGCGAGCGGGAAACAGCTATGGTTCGCCGCCTGACGATCTCGGCAGAGCGCGAAGGCAGCGTCAGCCGCGTCATGGTCGAGGATACGGGTCCCGGTCTGCCGGCGAAGGCGCGAGAAAATCTCTTCACTGCCTTCAAGGGTTCGGCGCGCAGCGGCGGCACCGGTCTTGGACTGGCGATCGCGCATGAACTGGTGCGCGCGCATTCCGGGTCGCTCGAACTGCTGGAGAGCACCGGCGGGCGAACTGTCTTTGCCGTCAGCATTCCGGATCAGCCGGTAAAGCTGTCGGATGCACGGCGCGCGCTGCGCCGGCCGGCGTGACGATCCGCTGGCGGGCCGCAGGAAGCTTCTTTTCCGCCTGACGCTGCCCTTCGCCACGTAGGCCAAGGCGCAGACTCGACCTGCTCAAAAGTTTTCACTGTGCGGCGGCTTGCAATTCGCGCGTTCAATCGTTAGGTAGCGCTCCATTCGCGGTCGGCGCTCCTGCGCAGGCCGCTGCCGTTTATCGGCATAGGCGCCCGTAGCTCAGCTGGATAGAGCACCAGACTACGAATCTGGGGGTCAGGAGTTCGAATCTCTTCGGGCGCGCCAAACTGCCGATCGCGCACCCTGGTACGATTTAGCCGCGGATCGCCGCGGGGATCACGCGCCAGCGAAGCACGAGAAATGGCCAGCAGGCCGAAAAGCGTAGAAACGACGGCGTTTGGCGGTGAAAAAAGTTCGAATCGCTTCCGATCGATTGGTAGATTTTTGCCCCTGCGCAGACATCGCGTAAGGAGCTTTGCATGGTAGCTCGGCGCCTCGTTCCAATCTTATGGTCGCCCGCGCCAAATTGTTCTTCGAAAAAGCAGATCGCAGCCGCGCTAGGTGTGTGGTCCCGGAATGAGGTGGTTCGGGTTGATCTTGAAGATTGATGGGTGTTTTGTCCATGCGTCGCAGGTGACCTGATGCGGGGTTCGCCATCGCAGGGCCTTGAGGTGTTTGGCGAAGTTGTAG
>JBFWUS010000120.1:0-8497 GCA_050247155.1 Rhizobiaceae bacterium | reverse complement strand
TGAGGACCGGTGTGCGTGCACCGCCAATCGTCATCTTCAGTTATCTGTTGGTGGTGGTGAAGGTTGACCTTGCAGGCACAACAGTCCTCATCCTGAGGTGCGAGCCCGCACAGCTTGAACGGAAGTGCTAAACCTTCGGTGGGCGAGCCTCGAAGGACGCACCCATTCCAACAACCGGCCAAAAGTAGAAACATTTTCGCCTTTGCTTTTGGCAGCCGCGATGCTCAAACTCCCGCCGCTTTCAGTTTGGTTAGGAGAGGGAAGATGGCGCCACGCGCACCGGGGTTTTCGACATTGGCGGTTCATGCGGGCGCGAAGCCCGATCCTGCGACGGGCGCGCGCGCCACGCCGATCTATCAGACGACGTCTTATGTGTTTGACGACACCGACCACGCGGCCTCGCTGTTCGGGCTGAAAGCCTTCGGCAACATCTACACCCGCATCATGAACCCGACACAGGCGGTGCTCGAGGAGCGGCTGGCGGCGCTTGAGGGCGGCACGGCGGCGCTGGCAGTCGCGTCAGGCCATGCCGCGCAGATGCTAGTATTCCACACGCTGATGCAGCCGGGCGAGAATTTTGTTTCGGCGCGCAAGCTTTATGGCGGGTCGATCAACCAGTTCGGCAATGCGTTCAAGAGTTTCGGTTGGGAAGTGCGCTGGGCCGACACGGAGAATGTCGCCAGCTTCGAGGAGCAGATCGATGACAAGACCCGGGCCATCTTCATCGAGAGCCTCGCCAATCCGGGCGGCACCTTCGTCGACATCGAGGCGATCGGTAACATCGCGCGCAAGCACGGCCTCCCGCTGATCGTTGATAACACTTTGGCCTCGCCATATCTGGTGCGCCCGATCGAGCATGGCGCCGACATCGTGGTCCATTCGCTGACCAAATTCATCGGCGGCGCGGGCAACTCGATCGGCGGCGTCATCATCGACGGCGGCACGTTCGACTGGTCGAAATCGGGTAATTATCCCATGCTGTCGGAACCGCGCGCCGAATATGGCGGCATCGTGCTGCATGAAACCTTCGGCAATTTCGCCTTTGCGATTGCGGCGCGCGTGCTTGGCCTGCGCGACTTTGGCCCGGCGATCTCGCCGTTCAACGCGTTCCTGATCCTGACGGGAACGGAAACACTGCCCTTGCGCATGCAAAAGCAGTGCGACAATGCCCAGGAAGTAGCGGAGTGGCTGTCGAAGCATCCCAAGGTCGCCTGGGTCGCCTATCCGGGCCTCAAGGACGACAAGAACCATGCGCTGCAGCAAAGATACTCGCCGAAGGGCGCGGGCGCTGTATTCACCTTCGGTCTCAAGGGCGGCTACGACGCCGGCGTGAAATTCGTTGAAGGGCTGGAACTGTTCTCGCATGTCGCCAATCTCGGCGACGCGAAGTCTCTCGTCATCCACCCGGCCTCGACGACGCACCGCCAATTATCGGACGAGCAGAAGATCGCGGCCGGCGCCGGGCCGGACACGGTGCGCCTGTCGATCGGCATCGAGGATGTCGCCGACATCATCGGCGATCTGGAGCAGGCGCTGGCGAAGGCGTGAGCATGGCCTTTTTCCTGTCGATAGATACTGCGGGCGAGCCGGAAATAGGCGCGCCCGCGCCGGACCGCCTGATCTCAGGCAAGCCGACCTTCCGCACCTGGAACGCCGAGGAAGCGGACGGCGGCCTCTATGCCGGCATCTGGGAATCGACGCCCGGCAAATGGCGCATCGAATATGACGAATGGGAGTTTTGTCACATCCTGTCCGGCGTCTCGATCATCGCGGAGGATGGTGGCGAGGCGCGAACGGTGAAGGCCGGCGACAGTTTTGTGCTGAAGCCAGGCTTCAAGGGAACATGGGAGGTCATCGAGACGACAAGGAAGGAATATGTGATTAGGCTGTCGGTGGGTTGAGGTCGAGCTATGCCGACGGTACTTGTCGAAGCAGGCTACCGCTTCTTTTTCTACAGCCGGGAAAACAACGAACCGCCGCACATCCACATCGAACATGGTGACAAGCTCGCCAAATATTGGCTTGAACCTGTCGAACTCGCCTCGTCAAAGCGATTTCGCGCCCACGAGCTTAGCGAGGCGCGCTCACTTGTGTTAAAGCATCGGCAAAGATTTCTGGAGGCATGGCGTGACCACTTTAACGCTTGAGGTTGATCCGATCGCGACGGATGTTTCGGTCTCCGACGCGATGCTGACGGTTGTGTTGGAAGATGGTCGGGAACTTTCCGTTCCGGTTGCCTGGTATCCACGGCTGCGCGATGCGAACCCAAATCAGCGGTCGAATTGGCGATTCATAGGACGTGGCGAGGGAATCCACTGGCCAGATATCGATGAAGATATTTCTGTCCTTGGTTTGCTTTCAGGGCTTTCAACGACACGCAAGTCGCGTGCTGCATAATTGAAGCGACGCGGAAGGAATATGTGATCAGGCTTTGATCGCGGTCACATACAGCCAATCGGACGGCTCGCCGAAATATCCAGGCTCGTGACCTTTGGTGATGCCGAGGTTGGACCACGACTGAAGTTCGTAGACTTGTTTGAGCCAATTCGCATTCGGACGATTGTAGTACCGGCCGAACTGGTCGCGTCCTTCTTCGCCGCTGGTTTTGTAGCTGGCGTAGAACACACCGCCGCGCCGCAGGGCGGTGTGGATGCGGCCGATCACGGACGGCAATTGCTCGCGCGGGACATGCAGCAAACAGGCATTCGCCCAAACGCCATCATAAGTATCAACGTCTGCAATATCCTCGAAGAGTAAGACCTTCACCGCCCGGCCAAGACGCGTTTCCGCGATCGCCGCCATCTCTGGTGTGCCGTCAGTCGGGATCACGTCGAAACCGGCCGCCAGCAACGCTTCGCTGTCCCGACCGGAGCCGCATCCTAGTTCAAGGACCGCTGCACCGGCTTCGAGGCGCGCCATAAACGCCGAGAGCTGAGGAGAAGCGAGCTGCTTCGTCTTTGCCGTATAAGCGTTCGCTTCACGCGCGTAGAAATCGCTTGTTTGCTGATCTTTCATGCTTGGACCGTCAATCGTTCCAACCCGTGAAAATGCCACGTATCGCGGAACCGCGGTTCCTCGGCCGGTTTCAGCTCAGGCAGCCTGTCGAACAGCGTCTTCAGCGAAACCTGCAGCTCCAGCCTCGCCAGCGGCGCGCCGATGCAGAAATGGATACCTGCGCCGAAGGAGACGTTTTTCTGGTCTGGCCGGATCGGATCGAAGGTTGATGGCGCGGCAAAGGCGGCAGGATCGTGGTTGGCCATGCCAAGCAGCAGCCCGATCTGCTCGCCGGCCTTGATCAATATGCCGGGGCGCAACTCGGTGTCGGAATAGACATAGCGCATGAACATATGCAGCGGCGCGTCATAACGCAGGCATTCCTCGACGGTTGCGGCCGTAGCCTCCGGCGAGAAGAAGAAGCGCCTCGGGTCGCCGCCTTGCGAGAGAATCGTGCGCACGGCGTTGCCGGTCTGATGCACCGTCGCCTCGTGACCCGCGTTGAGCAGCAGGACGGTCGAGGAGACCAGTTCGTCCTCGTTCAGTTTCTGGCCATCCTCCTGCGCCGAGATCAACAGAGACAACAGATCGTCGCCGGGGTTCTTGCGCCGCTCCTTGGCGTAGCCGCGCAGGAAATCGGAAAATTCGGCCGATGCCTGATTGGCGGTCTCTTCCGTTTCGCGTGAACGGCCGTGCGTGTACATGGCCACCATCCTGTGCGACCAGTCGAGCAGTTGTGGCCCCATCTCGATCGGCACGCCGAGCATTTCAGCGATGATGGTGATTGGCAGCGGCGCGGCATAGGCAGGCAAGAGATCGAACGGTGCGTCAGGCGGAAAAGCGTCGATCAGTTCGTTCGCAAGTGCCTCGACGCGGGGTCTTAGGCGTTCGATCTGGCGCGAGACGAAGGCGCGGTTGACCAGCGTCCTGAGCCGCGTATGGACGGGCGGCTCGAGCTCCAGCATGGAATTTGCCTCGATGGCGTCAAAGGCCGTCAGGTGCGAGCGGTCGCTGCTTGTGCTCCGGCTGTCCGGAATGCCTGTCGGGTTCTGCCGGCCAAGGCTGCGGTCGCGCAACAAAGCGTTGACGTCGCCATATGCGCCAAAGCACCAATGGCCGAACTGCTCCCAGAAGAAGGCAGGGCTGTTTGCGTGCAGCCAGGCGTAAGCTTCGTAGGGATTCTGCACGAAACGCGGTTCGCGCGGATCGAGGCGGACATGGCGCGTGGAGGGGTCGAATTCGAGATAATCTGGGCGCGGCATTTCGGTCATGATGGCTCAATAGCGCGCCTTGCCCGACCTGCGCCAGCACCTATGCTCATCGTTATGGCAAGCGGAACCTTCGCATGAAGATAGTCGTCCTCGCTGTTGGGATAGCCGGCGTCTGCACCGTCTGGCGATTTGCGCCGAAGCCTGTCGGCATCCGCCATGGATGAACTGACTTCGTCGATAGTCGCCTTCGCGGTGGCCTCTCTGCTGATCGAAATGACGCCCGGGCCGAACATGGGATACCTCGCAGTGTTGTCTGCAAGCCGAGGGCGTATCGCGGGCGTCGTGGCGGCGATTGGCGTCGCGTTCGGCCTTGCGATCCTGGGGGCGATCGCCGGCCTCGGCCTGGATACGTTTATTCTGGACAATCGCTGGGCCTACGAAACCGTCCGTTGGGCAGGTGCGGCGTACCTGTTCTGGCTGGCCTATGAAGCCTGGCTTGAAGGCCGGCGTCCGCTTGAGGTCGCCGGGGGAGATGAAAATCTGTTCCGCTATTTTATGAGGGGATTGATCACCAACATGCTCAATCCCAAGGCCGGGCTCTTTTTTGTTACTGTGCTACCGAAGTTCGTCAATCCAGCCATGCCGGTGACGCATCAGCTCGTTGTTCTCGTGATCGTCTACGTTGCGATCGCTACCTTCGTTCACCTTGCCGTCGCGTTGCTCGCCGGTTCGCTCCAGCGCTTCTTCGCCAGCGCCGAATGGCGACAGCGGGCAGCAACCGTGTTTGCGATCTTGCTGGTAGCAATCGCAATCTGGATGTTCATCAACACACGCCTTGCCTGAAGTCGCTCGAACTCCGCGCCGGCGGCCTCAATGCCTGCAATATTCGGGCAGGGCGATCTGCCGCCAGCCTTCCGTGCCTTCCGACACCAGAACCTGGCGCGAGCGGGTCCGATAGGACGGCGCGACCTCGTAGTGACGCACTTGCTTTTCCTGGATCACGACCTGTTCGCGCACGGTCTCGTATTCCGGCGCCAGCACATAGCTTTCGGTGCGCTCCGGTTCGACCAGCACCTTGCGCTTGTTGTAGGCGTAGCGGGCCGGCACGGTTTCGTGCACGTAGCGGGCAGGGGCCACCTCAACCTGATAGGCCACATGTTCGTAGCGCGCCTTGCGCTTGATCTTGCAAAGCACCTTGCGGCCGTTGATCACGCGCCACTCCCAGGTGTAGCCGCCATCGGCGACGCGCACCTTCTTGTAGCGGGTCTCTGTGACGCCGGGCACCAGCCTCTTCACGGTGCGGGCCGGTTCGACCAGCACGCGTTCCTTTTCATAGGAATAGAGGGCCGGCGTGGTGCGGTATTTGATCCGCCCGGGCTTGACCATAACCTCGCGCGTCTTGACGCCGTAGATCGGCGGCGTGACTTCGACATGGGTGTAGCCGGGGTGAACTTGCACGTTTTCGGTCACCGTGTCGTAGATCGGCGCGGTGCGATACCGCTCGTAGCATTCCACCGGATAACCGCCGCCGGCCGACACCTGCGCTGTCGTCGCTAAAAGGACAGCCGTGGCCGTTGCATAAGAAAGAATTGATTTCGCCATTTCGCCTCTCCGCGGGCGTTGCCTGCCCTGTTAGCGAAATCTTAGCGAAGTCATTGAACGCGAAAAGCAATTTCACCCATCGTCGTTAAGCGGAAAGGTTAAGCGCTAACCCTGAAACAGCCCGACTTTTGCGGCCTTGCACAATGAGGGCGCGGCATCCTATTTACGCAGGAGCGAATTTCCGTCGATTCCGGCGCATTTCCGGGATCCCCTCACAAAGGTTTGTCGATGAAGAGCCCGGTCGAGACTTACATGAATCTGGTGCCGATGGTGGTCGAGCAGACCAATCGCGGCGAACGCGCCTACGACATCTTCTCGCGCCTGCTCAAGGAGCGCATCATCTTCATCACCGGCCCGGTGGAAGACGGCATGGCGACGCTGGTCTGCGCGCAGCTTCTGTTTCTCGAAGCCGAAAACCCGAAGAAAGAGATCAATCTCTACATCAATTCGCCGGGTGGCGTGGTGACTTCCGGCATGGCGATCTATGACACCATGCAGTTCATCAAGCCGCCGGTGTCGACGCTGTGCACGGGCCAGGCGGCCTCGATGGGATCGTTGCTGCTCTGCGCCGGTCACAAGGATATGCGCTTTGCGACGCCGAACGCGCGCATCATGGTGCACCAGCCGTCGGGCGGCTTCCAGGGCCAGGCATCGGACATCGAGCGCCATGCGCTGGACATCATCAAACTCAAGCGTCGGTTGAACGAGGTCTACGTCAAGCACACAGGCAAGGACCTGGAAACGATCGAGAAGACGCTCGATCGCGACCACTTCATGACCGCTGACGAAGCCAAGGACTTCGGGCTGATCGACAAGGTGATCACCACCCGCGAGGCCATGGAGGCAGCGACGGCGGCATCGTAATTCGCCGGAACCGCCGGCTGGCACAGCCATTTTCTACACGTTGCGGCAATTCAGCCACAAATTGCTGTTCCCTCTTGGGAACGGGCGACCTACGTTAAGTGTATGTTGAGTTTCGCTTGGGTAGCCTGACTGAGGCATTGCGAATCATTGCCACGTCTTTCGATTTGTGTTTCGTACGAAAAACGTTGCAGGGGCCAGCATGCTGGCGGCGGCGATCATTCGCTTGACATCTAGCGATTGCGCCATCGCCGCTCCGGGTGGGACGGCAATGAAAGGACTTGGGTAATGAGCAAGGTAGGCAACAGCGGCGATTCGAAGAATACGCTCTATTGCTCCTTCTGCGGCAAGAGCCAGCATGAAGTACGCAAGCTGATCGCCGGCCCGACCGTGTTCATCTGTGATGAATGCGTCGAGCTCTGCATGGACATCATTCGCGAGGAAAACAAAACCTCGATGAAGGTGTCGCGGGAGGGTGTGCCCACTCCGCAAGAGATACTGAAGGTTCTTGACGATTATGTGATAGGCCAGCCCTACGCCAAGCGCGTGCTGTCAGTGGCCGTCCACAATCATTACAAGCGCCTGGCGCACGCCACGAAAAACAACGACGTCGAGTTGGCGAAGTCGAACATCCTTTTGATCGGCCCGACCGGCTGCGGCAAGACGCTGCTGGCGCAGACGCTTGCCCGCATCATCGACGTGCCGTTCACGATGGCCGACGCCACGACGCTGACCGAAGCCGGTTACGTCGGCGAGGACGTCGAAAACATCATCCTGAAGCTACTGCAGTCGGCCGACTACAATGTCGAGCGTGCGCAGCGGGGCATCGTCTATATCGACGAAATCGACAAGATTTCGCGCAAGTCCGACAACCCCTCGATCACCCGCGATGTGTCGGGCGAGGGCGTGCAGCAGGCGCTTCTAAAGATCATGGAAGGCACGGTTGCCTCCGTGCCGCCGCAGGGCGGCAGGAAGCATCCGCAGCAGGAATTTCTGCAGGTCGACACGGCCAACATCCTGTTCATCTGCGGCGGCGCTTTCGCCGGACTGGACAAAATCATCTCGGATCGCGGCCGCAAGACGTCGATCGGCTTCGGCGCCACGGTGGCTTCGCCGGAAGACCGCCGCACCGGCGATCTGTTCCGCCAAGTCGAGCCGGAAGATTTGCTGAAATTCGGCCTGATCCCGGAATTCGTCGGCCGTTTGCCTGTTCTGGCAACGCTGGAAGACCTCGACGAGCCTGCCCTGATCCAGATCCTCACCGAGCCGAAGAATGCGCTGGTAAAACAGTATCAGCGCCTGTTCGACATGGAAAATGTCGATCTGACGTTCCACGAGAACGCGCTGTCGGCCATCGCCAAGCGGGCCATCGAGCGCAAGACCGGCGCGCGCGGCCTGCGCTCCATCATGGAAGCGATCCTGCTCGACACGATGTTCGAACTTCCGGCGCTGGAAGGCGTGCAGGAAGTGGTGATCTCGGAAGAAGTCGTCTCCGGCAATGCCCGGCCGCTCTACATCTACGCCGAGCCGAAGAAGGAAAAGGGCTCGGTCAGCGCCTGATATTTGAGCGAATTCAAGAGTTTGCAGCGGCGCCTTCGGGCGCCGCTTTTGCTTTTCGGGCCGGCGATACTGTTTGACAATGATACTCCGGGATCACCCCTCATCCGTCTCGGCCTTTGGCCTCTCTCCCTTCTCCCCTTGTGGGCCTGTTGCGCAATTGTGCGGGAGGCGAGGGATGAGTTTTGTGTTCGTCCATTTGCAGTGTTTTGGGGTTTATTTTGTCGGTTTTTTGC
This sequence comes from Rhizobiaceae bacterium, assembly GCA_050247155.1. Lineage (GTDB taxonomy): Bacteria > Pseudomonadota > Alphaproteobacteria > Rhizobiales > Rhizobiaceae > Mesorhizobium_G. Next base: position 36 of record JBFWUS010000120.1, on the reverse strand, counting down.
CAGATTTGACGGGCGGCGGGAGAATTTGGACGCAGC
>JBFWUS010000119.1:0-8700 GCA_050247155.1 Rhizobiaceae bacterium | reverse complement strand
GTCCGGTGCGAGTTTCAGCACCCTGCCCCGCTCCGGTGGTTCCCGCCGCACCGGCACCGGTTCTGATGCCCGGACCTCGCCGCCTGCGCTACTACCCTTCTCGGCAGCAATTACCGTATCCTCTTGAGGATAAGAATTTGGTTTGTAGTTATATTGGTGGGGTCCGTTTTCGGTCCCCAAGGGGTCCGGATTCACAAGTTCGGACGACTTGGTGACCAGCTCGGCCAACAGCTTTTCCAGCCTCTCCCGCGCTGAAGTCTGCCGCCGCTCCAGGCTTGCGACGCCAAGAGTCATCTCCTCGGGCGTCTCCACCTTCCTGAGAGCCTGGGCAAGATTGCGGGTCTCGCGCGCCAGGGTCGGCCATTCCTCGCCCTGGAAGCCGTATTCGGCCGCCGTCTCCAGGAGCTGGGCTATGCCGTTGCGGGCGATTGTTGCCCGCCGGCGCAACCGACGCATTTCCTCGCGCTCTGCCTTCGCCTGCGCCGCGAGCTGCACGAATTCGGCATGACGGGCAGCGATCGGCGAGAGATCGAAGCCATAGGCTTCGACGATCTGGCCTTTGGCGTCGCGTTTCCCGTAGCGCTTGCCGTTCGGGCTGTCCTTCATGGTGACAAGTCCGGTCTCGATCAGGGCACGGTTGAGCGCCTTCGTGCGCGTCGGCGATAGGCCGAGCGCTTCCTGCTGCAAGGATGCCGAGGGCCAGACAATCGGGCGCCCTCCCCTGCCCCAGTCCTGCGGCTTGGTGAATTTGAACAGCCAGTCGATCGCATGCACCAGGTTGAGCGACAAACCGAGGCTCGGCGCCGCGGCCTTGAAAGCCGCCAGCAACTGGCCCGGCACGGTTACCCCGTCCGGCAGCCCCGCGAAGCCCTCGGCAACGCGGTCAACCTTGAGCAAGCCGGGTGTCACCCGTCGAAAGCCGGTGGGATGACCGGCACGCCTTTCCCTAGGCGCCTCAAGGGCGCTTTCCATAACCATCGTGATCCTCCTCTGCGGTTGGATCGCGACGGACAAGCCTCTCTCGCTAGCGAAAACGGCAATTTTCGCTTGCTTGTAAGGCGTCTAGGAATTAGGTTGAGGTTAGGAATTGACCTCGACGCCAGCCCCTAGGCCCGTCACGAATTTCGCAAAAGCCCGCCCGGCAAGGCGGGCTTTCGCATTTCAGGACATCTGCTGGGCGGTCGCCCTCCCCTTTTCGATCAGCTGTAACAACACCTGGCTGCGGCTGCGCAGCCCCTGGCGCTGTTTGAGTTCGTCGATGAGAGCGACCGTTTCCGCCGGCAAGGCTACGATCAGCTGGCGCCGGCCCTTTGCGGCCAAGCGCCGACGATAGAGTCGGTCCTTGTCATCGGGCGGAACTGTGAGTGTCAGCATTGGCGCTCGCATGAAGATTTCGCTAGCGCACGACGCTATGCGGATATCCGAGGGTTGTCCAACGATTCTCTCTTCCGAGTCGCGCTTAGTACTTGAAAATACTGGATTCCTTGATGAATTCCGGCAGCGGAAAAATCGCGGGCGGCGGTCGTCCCTCGGTTCCGAAGCTGCGGATGCTCCGCGACTCGGACGGACGCTAATCGCGCTTGTGGGGCGAGTTAGCCTCGGCCAGAGCAGATTTATGGAAAGAGAGAATTCTCTCTTAAGGCATGAAAGGGAGAAAGTCGTATTTCTCCCTCTCGAGAGCGGGAAGCGGATATTAAAGAAAACGGGAACGCGTGAAACAAATATTTATGGAAAGAGAGAATTATATCTTTCGCCCTTATGGCCGCACCGGCCTCGCCCAAATGCCTGAAGAAAGAATAAGAGAATTCCGGAAAGCGGGAATTCTATCTCTTTAGCCCCCGCTTCTCTTCCCAGGCATCGAGGGCTTCGAACAGCAGTTCGTTGAGTTTGAGATCGGCGTCGGCCGCGCGCTGCCGAAAACGGCGCCGGAATGCCGGTGACACCTTGAACGCCAGGGCCTGGAGGTTGGCCGTCTTCACGCTCGGTTCGGCCTTTGGAGGGGTCGCCGGCGAGGTTGGAACCGTCACCAGCGTGGGCGCTACCCGCTGGGTGGCTTCGCTCATGGGCGCGGCTGCTTCGGAGGTTAGCTCCGCAAGGTTGACGGTGGGTCGCTTGCTCATGGCATAATTCTCGCTTTCATATTTTCTCGCTTTCCGTTTTTCTCTTTATCTCGTCCCATAATGCGCGCACCTCCTGCGCGGCGGTGCCCTTGGTGTCGGTTTCGAGGGCGGTTTTGCCGTGGGCGAAGGTCTCGGCGTAGATCACCCGCTCGTGCATCCGGGTGTTGAGCACCAGGCCGAGCGCATCGAGGGCCACGGCTGCCCCGTCATTGTTCCGCAGATTGGCGCGCACCCGCGTGAGAATGAACTGGAACGGCTTGCCCGACTGCCGCACCAGCGGCAGTCCTTTCACCAGCGCCCTGAGATCGGCCGGCGTCGGGTTGAGCGGGATCAGAATGAGATCGGCAAGCGCGAACAGATCGGCATTGACGGCACCGATCGACGGCGCGGTGTCGATGAAGAGGAAAGCAGCGCCGGCATCGTCGAGGGCCTGAACCCGCTCTTTGAGGTCGGAAAGGGTGAGGGGGGAGTAGCGCGGCGTGTCGAGGCCGGACTTCTTGCGCTGATTGAACCAGTCGGCCGCCGTTCCCTGCGGATCGGTATCCGAGATCACAACGGGGCCATCACCCGCATGTTCGGCGGCGGCAGCGAGATGGACAGTGATGGTGGATTTGCCCGATCCGCCCTTTTGATTCGCGACAACGATGGTTTTCATGAAGGTGGTAATATCGGAATTCTCTCTTTCTTGAAAGCAGGAATTCAACTCCGCCCGCACGCTCGCGGCCCGGTAGCTCGTGGATGAATGGCTTCCCGCTGCCTCCCTTTCTCGATTTCTCGCTCTCGATCCGGCAGGGCAGGGCAGGGGCCGGATCGGTCCGGCCGCATGAACGCTAGCGCGCCGGACGACCCCGGCGCGGTTTCCGCTCTCATGTCTGCGCGCATGAAACGGGCCGCCTATGCGGCGGCCCGCTCCTCCTCGATGTCGCTCTCGGTCTGGCGCGGCTGTTTGCTGTGCAGATAGTCTGCGGCGCGCTGCGCATGGCCGGCAGCGGTGAAGATGAAACGCTTGTCGTCCTTCAGCACCTTCAACCATGACGCGATATAGGCGGCGTGATCGTCGCGGACTTCGGGCGTGATGCCGAGGTCGGCGCAAAGGAAAGCGCTTCCGAGTTCCGCAACGAGTTCCTCGCGGGCATAGCCTTCATCGCCCCAGCGAACACGGCCAAGATCACGGGCCAAGCGCTTGTCGTGTTTGGTCGCGTGGGTCAGTTCATGCGCAAGGGTGGCGGCGTAGCTCTCGGCGTCGCGGAAGGTCTCGAAGGGCGGCATCTGCACGTAGTCCGGACCCTCGGCGTAATAGGCGCGGGTTCCGCCGTGACGGACATCGATCCCGGTGGCGGCAAAGAACCGGTCGGCGGCTTCGATCCGCTGCAACGGGGTGAGGGCAGGGGGTTCAGCTTTCGCGCTGTAGTGCGCGGGCAGATTGTCGCACTGTTCCGCATTGAACACGGTGTAGCCCTTGAGGAATGGAATTTCCCGCTCGGCCTCTTCGCCTTTCTCGTTGGTCTCGGTGCGGGTGATACGATCGGCATAGACGACAAGCTCGCCGGTCTCGCCCTTCCTGACATGGCCGCCCAGCTCAAGAGCCTGCTTGAAGGTCAACCAGAAAGGGCAGGCGTAGCCCTTGGCGACGGAAGCGGACCACAGCATCACGACGTTGATCCCTTTGTAGGGAATGCCGTTGTGACGCAGCGGGCGCGTGATCCGGCCGGCGGCATGATCTGCATTCCACGGCTTCAGCCACGGGCGCACACCTTGCTCAAGGTCGGCGATGATCTTGTTGGTGATCCTGCTGTAAACGTCTCGAAATTCGCTCATGTCCCGGTTCCTTTCCTGTTGGATTGCGAAGCAGCGACTGCTGCTTCCCGGGGCCGCGTGAGCGGTGGAGATGGAGGGGGAAAACAGGCTTCTCGGGAGACCGAAAAACGAAACGAAATTGACCGCCCTACAGGGCAGTTTCGTCTTCGTTTTGCGGCGGAAGCCTGTTTGGGGGAGAGAAGAGGCAACGCCTCTCGGCCCCCGCCAAGCCGCGTCTGCGGCGGCATGAGGCCCTTGCGTGAAGGATCGTCACCTCCATGGGCCGAGACGCCTCTGGCGGCTCGGGGCGAAGCCTAGAGCCTGGCCCGTAAGGACACGCAGGACCTGATAGACTTGGTTAGATGAGGAACACGCCATCGGTAGGGGAGGTGCTGGCCGGGCGAGCAACTGTCGCCACGAAAGACGGTCGTTTCGCGGCTATGTATCGCTTCGCGGCGTTTGCTATAGTGCTCCAATCGGTGAACCGGTTTTTTGGAACGCACGTGCAGGATCATCCGAAGAAGCCAGAAAAGCCGGCTGACGAACGCCTGCAACTCAGCAGTGACCGCCCGAAAGAGCACCTAGACGACGACCGTCTCGGCTATGCGAATTTTGCCCGGTCCCTCGCTCGCAGCATCGCCGGCCTGGCGACGACGGACGGTATTGTCCTCGCGGTGAACGGCCCGTGGGGTAGTGGCAAGACGACGGCCGTCAATATGATCGTCGAGGCTCTTGCAAATCTCCAGAAGGACTCTCCCTCGGGCCGTGAGATCGTTCCGGTCCGGTTTAATCCCTGGTGGTTCTCCGAGCAGGAGGATCTGATCAAGGCGTTCTTCGCCGAGCTGTCCGGCAGCCTCGACAAAAAGATCTCCGAAAAAGTGGGGGAGGGGTTTCGCAAGCTTGCCCGTCGCGTGGCATCGTCAAAAGAACTTGTCGTCGCGGGCCTGGGCCTAGTTCCTGGTATGGGTGCCGCCAAAGAGCTGGCCGGCGCCGCGCTCGGAGCGGTCGGTGCACTGGCGGGCGACAATCATAGTCTCTCTCAGCTGCGCGACGGGCTGTCGGCGGATCTGCGCGCACAAGAGAAGCGCATTCTCGTCATCATCGACGATGTCGACCGGCTGCCGGCGGACGAGGTCCGCCAGATCTTTCGGCTTGTAAAATCCGTGGCGGATCTACCGAACGTTATACATCTGTTGATTTTCGACCGCGAGATCGCCGAGCGGGCTTTTGACGATCCTGCCAACGAACTCGGTCCGAAGTGGCATGAAAAGATCGTGCAGGCTGCCTTCGATCTACCGCCCGTTCAGCGCGTCGACATTCAGCAGCTCTTCATCGAGGGCCTCAACAAGCTGATTGGGGCGATAGAGGTGCCCGATGCAACGCGATGGGGCAATGTCTTTCATGACGGCATCGCGCCATGGCTGCGAACACCGCGCGATGCTAGCCGGCTGCTCAACTCCCTTGTCGTGACTTGGCCGGCGGTTGCGCGCGATGTCGCCTTCGCGGATTTTGTCGCCCTTGAAACCCTCCGCCTGTTCGAACCCAGTCTGCATGCATTCATTCGCCACAACCCGCATCGGCTGACGGGCCTTGTGGGCGATCTCGCCCACGATGAGGGTACAAAGGCGAGCCTGGGCAAGGAAATCCTTGATACGGTGGAGCCTGCCGGCCACGAGCGGGCGAAAGCCGCTTTGCAACGCCTATTTCCGAAACTTGAGAGCGTCTGGGGCAATCACGGCTATGCATCCGGCTTCACGGCGGGCTGGGATCGCGAGCGCCGGGTCTGCATCGCCCGGCGATTTCCCGCCTATTTCGGATTCGGGATCGGCGACGACGTGCTCTCACGCAATGAACTCGAGAGTTTTGCCGCCAATATCGCCGATGGCGCCTATGTGCGGAGGAAGCTCGCGGAATACGCCGGCTCCGTCCGCCGGACCGGCGGGACTAAAGCGGCTGTCCTGCTCGAAGAGCTTTCGGCCAACATCGATCTCATCCCGGCGGCAGACCTCGCCGGGGCGGTCATGAATCTCTTCGATGTCGCGGATCTGTTCATGAACCCGCATGACGAGCGGGGAAGTGGATTTCTGAGCATTCCGGCAATCTGGCGATTCTGGTTCATGATGAAGCCCTTGCTCAAGAGGCTTGACGAATCCGCGCGTGCGGATGCGCTCCGTTCGGCTTTCGCCGGCGCCGAGAGCCTGCAAGGGCTCCGCTTCGGCCTTATGGTATTCCGCACGTCGCTGGGGCGCGATCCCGAGGCCAAACCGGATGCTGCCCGTCCGCCGATCGTGGGCGTGGGCGTGTGTGAGGAATTGGAGGAGGCGCTGCGAGCCCGGTTTCGGGCCGCTGCGGCCGACGGAAAACTTCTTGCCGAAACCGGGCTCGTTGAAAACCTGATCCAGTGGGTCGGCCTCGGAGGAAAAGCGGAGGTCAGGGCGTGGACCGACAGCTTACTGGACGATGATGCCGGCGTCGTGCGCCTGGCCGAAGCGGCGACACAGATTTCCGGGTCGCATGCGGAGGGAGATCGGGTCATACGCGACCGGCCGATCGTTCATCGGCCAGGTCTGGAGAAAGTTGTCGACGTTGACCGCATGATCGCGCGCCTTGATGCAGTCGCGGCCGGCGGCGCAGCTCCCGACGCGGCGCGAGTGATCGGCGATTTCAAGCGGGGGCTGAAGGGGGCGTGGCCGTTCACGCGCGAGGACGACGACGAAGACGCCGCATGATCCGCCGCCCTACACCGCGAGAGAATTTGCTCGAACAGTTCTCGGCAGAGATGCAAGCTGCCCGTTTCGCCCTCAATCCAGTGCGCAATGCACCGCCGACAGGAGGGTCCAGATGAGCTACTATCTGCGTGTTGCCCAGACTTTGGACAGAACAGACACGCAAGTCTGGAACATCGAGAGCGGCCGTGCGGTACGGGTCGGTGTTTCGAATGCTGAGAACGGCGCCGGGACATACTTCAAGGCGGAACCCGGCGAAACAATCTGGGATGCCATCCGCCGGATGACGCCGTGGTTTGAGCCGGATGGAAAATGCCCGTTCCACAAAGCGACGTTGAATCCGGGCGAGTTCTATCCGCGGATGGCGCGCCCGATCGACCAGCACCCGGACGAAGCGCCCGGTTGGAGCCCGGGCGTGCGTGCCGAAGCCAATATCGTTGCCATCGCGCGTAGTCAGCTGACGGTCCTGACGCGTCAGCTTGATCGCATTTGCCAGACCGTCCAGCCGACGGAGACCACGTTCGGCACCTTCGGCCACGACATTCGCAATCTCCTGATCCTCGCCTGCACGGAAGTGGAAAGCCACTGGCGCGGCGTGCTTGTCGCCAACGGCGCCAAGGGCGATCGTTTTACCACGCGGGAGTATGTCGCGCTGAAGGAGGCGATGCGGCTGGATGAATACGCCATCGCATTTCCGAATTACCCTTGGCTCGCGCCGGTCAGGCCCTTCGCGGGATGGGGTAGCACCGGCAGCCCGACCAAGGAGCTGAAATGGTACGACGCCTACAATGCCGTGAAGCACAATCGCGAGACTGAGTTCGAGCGTGCAACGCTCGGCCATGTCTTCGATGCGGTCAGCGCCTGCGCCATCATGATGGCTGCGCAATTCGGTTTGCCGGCAGGATTGGGGCAGCGCACCGAAGTCCAGGCTTTCTTCGACTTTTCAAGCGCGCCGCGCTGGTCGCTTTCCGAAGTCTACATCTATCCGTACGGTGAGGGGCGGAGCGATTGGAGCGCGGTTCCGTTCCCCTTCAAGGTCGCCGGAACCTAAGTTGGTGCACACTGCGGCAATATGAATTTATCAGGGGATCGAGACCGTCCCTCAGGCCGCGAAAATCCAAAGCGGATATCCGAACACGGTCGTCTTTTGCCAACTGTGTGCGGAATCCCTTCCCCACTCTCGAACCTTATAGACGACGCTGATGCGGCGCTCGGGATAAACGGCACAATTCCACGACCGAAGAAGCTCCGCCGGGTTGGTGGCGAACTCATAGATGTGCTCGCGGACGCTATGATATTCGGAAAGGGACCACGGATGGCTTTCGGTTCCGAACTTCGCGTAAGGATTTGGATGCGGCTCGTGCCTCAGCTGCATATTAAGAATGGATTGGTCAATCTCCTTTCTTGTGTTGAATACCAGAGCTGACAGCACGGAAAACGTCGACGTGCCTTGAAAACTCGTGGCGCGTTCGTCGGGATAATTGAAGTCTTGTACCAGGATCAGAACGCCCGACTGGTCGGCGGCATCACCCGGGCGGCACGCCCACAGCACAATCTTCCTGGCGGATTTCTCAGCGTGCGGACGCGGAGGAATTTCTATTTTGGTCGCCGTGCAGATCTCTTCGACGAAATCAACGTCGGTGTCGGTGTCGGTGTCCTTGGGCCGGCCAAAACGCAGCAGGCTCCGCTTTTCTAAATATTTTTTAACCCCGTCGATCTTGTCGTAGGGCGTCGGCTTGGTCTCCTTTTGCGTCGCGCGCAGCTTCAGGCTCGGTTTCCAGGACAGGTTGATCGAGCCGGAGAGCTTCAATCGTCCCGTACGGCCTCCGATTTGAGTGAAGTAGCGGTCGATGCGCCGCGTGTCCGCGAACAGAAGATCGGCCGGGTCCATTCAGCGCTCCATAATCGATTATCCGCTCGGCCGCGGCGTGCGGTGAGTGTCAACGTAGTTGCCGCCTAACTTTCGTAACGATCTTTCCTATCCTCCCACTGGTGGTGAGTGTGTCACGGTGCTCACTGCGGAGAAGGTCCGGTGCTCGCCATCCTCGCCATGCTCG
>JBFWUS010000118.1:0-9749 GCA_050247155.1 Rhizobiaceae bacterium | reverse complement strand
GTGTCGGTCGCGCGCATCAATCCCGCGGCGTTCTCAATCGGCTATTTGCGAGACTGGCGCCGGCTGATCGCGGGATTCGCCGTCATGTTCGTCGTAGCGATGCTGGCGATGCTGATGATGCATCTCATCATGGGCCAGGTCGGAACGGCGCGCTTCTCGGCGGACGCCTGGCAGGCCATGACGCTGAAGGTGTGGGAGAGAACAGCCGTCGCGCTGCTGGTCGTCGTCGTCCTTGCCGCAACCGAGGAGGCGATTTTTCGGGGATTCCTGCTGCGCTATCTACGCTGGAACGACAGCCTCGCGGTCACGGTCGCCGCTGTCGTGGTGTCGTCGGTCATCTTTTCGTTGCTGCACGTCATTGCGCTGCAATCCGCCATCCGACAACCGGACTATGTGCCGCTTCTGTTCGGGCTTTTCCTGTTCGGCCTTCTGCTCGGCACCGTTTACGTCACAACCGGTTCGCTCGCCTGCTCGATCGGCATGCATGCAGGTTTGCTCGGGTTCAAGGTGATCCAACGCAAAACCGGGCTCATCATCTATAGCCCGGATTGGTTGTTTGGGATTCGGAACAACGGCTACGATCTGCGCTCCGGCCCCGGCATCTGGTTGGCGCTTGTCGTAGCTGTCTTCATCTTCGTGCTCGCCCGACATTGGCTGTCACGGCGCTTCTGGATCGAGACCGCCATTGTGGACCCGCCTGATCTGGCCAAAGGCTTGGGCTTCAGGCTGGACGAACCGGCAATCTCGACCGTGAGCGTCCAAGCCCAAGGGCTCAGGACGCCGGCCGCATAGCGTCACCGCAATTGACTTTTACGTAAATGCCAGACAGGTTCCGCCGCAAGGAATCGGTGTGACGAACGGCTGATGCGGGAATTCTATACGATCACGGAATTGACCCGCGAGTTCGATATCTCTACCCGCACGCTGCGCTTTTACGAGGACGAGGGACTGATCCAGCCCGTGCGCCGTGGCCGTACGCGGCTGTTCCGGCCTGCCGACCGGCACCTCGTGCGGCAGATCATGCGCGGCAAGCGCCTCGGCTTCTCGATCAACGAAATTCGCGAGATCATCCAGATGTATCGCGAGCCCCCCGGCGAGGTCGGGCAGCTCAAGCTGATGATCCGGCGCATCGAGGAAAAGCGAGAAGACTTGCGTCAAAAGCGACGCGATCTGGAAGAGACCCTGGCTGAAATGGACCAGGCGGAAGAATCCTGCGTCGAGCGGCTGGCCGAACTCGGCGTGACGACCTGAAGGTTTTTGCCTAGATCCAACGGCGCACACGCTTCGCGTAATCGCGATATCGTTTGCCGAATCGGTCGGCGAGATACCGCTCTTCGCGTTCGATGGCCAGCTTCTGCGTCAGGAAGGCGGCGACGAAGGCGAGCAGAATGAACCACAGGCTCTGCGCGATCAGGCCGATGCCGATCATCAGCAGCGTGTTGGCAAGATAGATCGGATTGCGGGTGAAGGAGAACGGTCCGGTCGTCACCAGATGGTCGCTGGCGCGGTTCGGCATGATCGTGGTCTTGGCGTTTTTCAGCGATCGGAACGCCGTGTAGTCGATGGCGACCACGCCGACGACGCATAGACAGCCGGCCGCGAACAGGATGTCGGACATCGGCCGCGATATCCAAGGCAGAGGCACGAAGACGCCGAGCAGAATGCTGATGGCGATAGCCGCCAGGTAGAGGATCGGCGGCCAGGGCAGGCGGTTGGGGGCTGCGTCGCTCATTGCGCCTCATTCTCCTCGATCGCGCCGGTTTCCGATTCGGCGGTGCACATGGCCGCCATCGCCTGAACCGAGGCGTCCAGTTCCTCGCTTTTCTCAGATGCCAGCACGCGGTCGAGCGAGCCGGCGCTTTCAAGGCGGTCCAGCATGCAGACACAATAGCGCGCGCAGAACTCCTCGTCGCGGGTTTCGGCGCAGGTGAATTCGCAGGCCTGGCGGAAACGGACCTCTGGTGTTTCCAACTGCGGCGGAACGATTTGGGCGAACAGCCATACGCAAGCGATCAGGACCGGCTGGTGGATCAGGTAGAAGGCCAGGCTATGTCGGCCGAGAAAAACGAACGGATTTGTCCAGCGGCCGAGTTTTAGAGTGGCGAGTCGCTGCGTGAGGCCGGTCGTGACGGCGGCTTTCGTCAGTGCGATACCGATCAGAGCAGCGCCGAACCAGGGAAACAACGGTACGTAGTCGTTCGAGCGCGGGTTCTCCACCGAGAGGCCGACCCACCACAGAGCCGGATGATCGAACACGGCCGAACGCGCGACCAGCGGTATCGCGACAACCGCCATGGCGGCGAGAAGGGTCACCGCTGCCGGCGCGTTGAGGAAAAGCAGGCCGAGCAGGCTTGCCAGCGCAATCTGATGCAGGATGCCGAAGAAGATGAAGGTATCGGGCGTGGCAAACCATGTGCCGATCGTGATCACCGCCGCCGATGCCGCGACCATCGCCCAGCGCCGCCAGAAGCCTGGCCAGCGGATGCCGTTGCGATGCGCCAGATAGAGGCTGACGCCCACGAGGAATAGGAAGCTTGAGGCGATGCAGCGGGCAAAAACCTTCCAGCCGCCGACGGCGGTCAGGCCGCGCTCCGCATAACCGAAGAATTCCAGATCCCAGGTGAAGTGGTAGATCGCCATCGCGATCAATGCCATGCCGCGCGCGACGTCGATGATCGGGATACGCGCGCTTTTGGTGGCCGGTCGGACGGCAGACTCAGTCATGCCGATTGAATGGCATGGACTCCGGCGCAACGCCAAGCGGCTACCGTTGTCGATCCTGTTCAAAGGCCGCTGGCTGAATCGCTGCTGATCCGTGATAGGAACGGGTCATGACGACCGAACCTGACCCCGACGATCCCCATGACGGGGAAATGTCGCTTTTTACGATGGTCATCATCAGCGTTGGCATCGGGCTGGCGCTTTACGGAATCGGCTATTTGCTCATGGGCCTGCTTTAGGATTCGAAGCGCGAAACCGTCGCGTCGAAGACAAGGTTCGCCGGAAATTGGTTTGCCGCGGTGTGGAATTCTGCCTATAGTCCCTGCCGTCGCCGGTTCTGAAAGGAACCAAGAGGGAATGCGGTTAGGGCAGGTTGCCTGATGCCGCGGCTGCCCCCGCAACTGTGTGCGGTGAGTTCGGTCCGCGACGCCACTGGGAAACCGGGAAGGCAGGATCGAACGATACCACCGCGAGCCAGGAGACCTGCCGGCGACAAGGATCACTCGAAGCCCTCGGGTGGAGGGCAAAGGACAGGAAATGAATACGACAACCACTTCGATCGGCTCGGCAGCTTCCTCACAATCGCGGCTTCTGCAACTGGCTCTGGCCGGCTTGCTCGGCATCTTCATCGTCGGCTTTTCCGGTTTCTCGCATATGGAAGCCGCGCATAACGCCGCGCATGACTATCGCCATTCGATGGCGTTTCCCTGCCACTAAGCCGAGTTCATATCGATGACCATTTTTCGCAACGTCGTGTTCCTCGCGGCGCTGGCAGGGCTTTTGGCCGGCCTGTCGCTTGCAATCATCCAGCATTTTTCGACCGTGCCGCTGATCCTGCAAGCCGAGACTTTCGAAAACGCTGCTCCGGCGGCGCATGACCATGCCGCCGGCACGCCCGAGCATAGCCATGAACAGGCTGCACCGGGCGCCGAAGAAGAGGAAGGATGGGCGCCAGCCGACGGCATGGAGCGCACGACCTATACCTTCATTGCCAACGTAGTGACCGGTATTGGTTTTGCCCTGCTGCTGGTCGCCGTCTCGGAATTGGCCGGTGGCATCCTCGGCTGGCGGCAAGGTGTTTTTTGGGGTCTCGCCGGCTTTGCCGTATTCACGCTGGCGCCTGGTCTTGGCTTGCCGCCGGAATTGCCGGCTATGCCGGCCGCCGATCTTGGCGCACGGCAATTCTGGTGGGTCGCTACCGTTCTCGCCACCGCGATAGGCCTCGCCATGATCGCGTTTCGCGGCACGCTTGTCTGGTCTGTCGCGGGTCTCGCCTTGATCGTGCTGCCGCACGTTTTCGGCGCGCCGCAGCCGGCTGACTACACGACGCCTATCCCAGAGGGGCTGCACCACAGCTTCGTTGTGGCCGTAACCGTGAGCAATCTGGTATTCTGGGTGATCCTCGGCGGACTCGTCGGCGTTCTGCGCGGCCGCTGGCTCGGCGAGTCGGCATCGCTGCACGGCCGGCTTGCCTAGCCTGACCTTCCTTCTGGGCGGTGCGCGTTCCGGCAAGAGCGCGCATGCCGAACGGCTCGTTGTCGATCTGCCCGCGCCATGGATCTATATCGCCACGGCGCAGGCGTTCGACGACGAGATGCGCGAGCGCATCGGACTGCATCAATCGCGGCGTGGCGCGGGCTGGCAAACCATCGACGCGCCATTCAAGCTGGTCGAAGCGCTGCAAGCCGTTGAAACGGACATGCCTGTATTGGTCGATTGCCTGACGCTCTGGCTGAGCAACCATATGCTGGCCGAGCACGATTTGACCACCGAATGCGATCGCCTCGCGCATGTGCTCGAGAAGCCGCGGGGTCCATGGTTCGTGGTGTCAAACGAGGTCGGCCTGGGCATCGTGCCGGACAACGCCCTGGCTCGCCGCTTCCGCGACGAGGCTGGCCGGCTGAACCAGCGCATCGCGGCGGTTGCCGACACGGTTCTGTTCATGACGGCGGGGCTGCCGATCAAGGTGAAATGAAATGGCCGAGAGCCGAGACATCAGCGACGAAGAGGCCGAACGCCACAAGGCCAAAGCCGCCAAACGCAAGGCCGTGCAGGATGCCGAGGTGGCGGCCAAGACGATCGAAAAGGGCCTGCTGATCGTCAACACTGGCGCGGGTAAGGGTAAGTCGACCGCCGCCTTCGGCCTTGCCTTGCGCATGCTGGGCTATGGCCGTCGCGTCGGCGTCGTGCAGTTCGTCAAGGGTGCCTGGCACAGCGGCGAGAAGGATGCGCTGGCAGCCTTCGGCGACAAGGTCGCCTGGTATTCGATGGGCGAGGGTTTTACCTGGGAAACGCAGGATTTGCGCCGCGATGTCGCCGCCGCTGAAGCGGCCTGGGCGAAGGCCGTCGAGCTTTTGAACGATCCGACGATCAGCCTCGTCATCCTGGACGAGCTGAACATCGCGTTACGCTACGACTATCTCGACCTCGACACGGTTGTTTCTGTCTTGAAGGCGCGTCGTCCCGATCTGCATGTTGTGGTCACCGGTCGCAATGCGAAGCCGGCTTTGGTTGAGGCCGCCGACCTGGTGAGCGAGATCAGCGCCACCAAGCATCACTTCGCCGCCGGTGTGAAGGCGCAAAAAGGCATTGAGTTTTGAGTGAGTTCGCGCCCTCACCCTCCCGCTTGTGGGGAGGGTCGATCCCGAGCTTGCGAGGGGTCCGAAGGACGGTGGGGGTTGAGGAGACGGTTTTTTCAGCGCTTGCGCTCGGCACTACCCCCCTCTGTCCTGTCGGACATCTCCCCCACGAGGGGGGAGATCAGCCGGCCGCTTTGCTTTCGCCAATCGTAAACGTCTCAGGACGAGCGCCATTGAGGACGCGCGTGATCTCCCCCCTTATGGGGGAGATGTCCGACAGGACAGAGGGGGGCAACGTAGGGCACAACGCTTTCCGACAGCAGATGCTAAATGAGCATCGTCGCCGTACTAACAACAGCAAACACCCCAATCATCACGCCATCCGCCGCCCAGTACAGCCGCAGCGCGCGCCGAATGTCCGCCGCCGCCGCTTCGCGTCTTCCGCCCGCACCCATCTCGGCATCTTCCACGGTCACCCCGCCGTAGACGCGCGGACCGGCCAGCGACAGGCCGAGCGCGCCGGCCATGGCCGCCTCAGGCCAGCCGGCATTGGGCGAACGATGTTTTTTTGCGTCACGCCAGACCGCGCGCCACGCATTGGCAGCGTCGGCCCCCGGAACGACCAGTGCTGCAACCACGATCAGCAGCGCGGTCAGCCGCGAGGCCGGCAGATTGATCAGATCGTCAAACCGCGCGGCGGCCCAGCCGAATGCCTGATGGCGCGGCGTCTTGTGGCCGATCATCGAATCGGCAGTGTTGACGGCCTTGTAGGCGACGCCGCCAGCCAAGCCGCCGACACCCAACCAGAAGGCAGGCGCGACAACGCCGTCCGAAAAATTCTCGGCAAGACTTTCGATCGCTGCGCGGCAGACCGCGGCTTCATCCAGCCGATCCGGATCACGGCCGACGATCTGCGAGACAGCCTTCCGCCCGGCGATCAGCCCACCGCTGTCCAACGCGTCGGCGACGGCTTTGACATGCGCCGCGAGGCTGCGTTGAGCAATCAGGCTGCTGCCGAGCATGGCGGTCGCAAGCAGGCCGATCCAAGTCGTGCCGAATATTCGCTGCAGGCCATAAGCGATTGCAGCAGGTACGAGCATAAGAACGAGCAACGCTGCGACGCCCATCAGCTTTCGCTTGCCCGGCGTGTCGGTTTCCCGGTTCAATGCCCGGTCCAACCAGCCGACCAGAGCCCCGATCCACGTCACCGGATGACCTGCGGCATCGAAAATGCGCTTCGGGTAGCCGAAGGCCAGTTCGATCAGGAGCGACAACAGGGCGAGCAGGGCGGTCATGTCGGCTGAGGGCAAAAAATCCTGGCAGGCGGTCGAACACGGCGGCAGTCTCGGCGCGGCGCGCGCGCTGTTCCCCGACGCGCCGCAACCCTTCGTCGATTTGTCGACTGGGATCAACCCGCACGCCTATCCCTTGCTCGACCTGCCGGCGAGCGCTTTGACGCGGTTGCCGGAACCTTCCCGGCTGGCGGAACTCATGGCCGTGGCAGCGCGCACCTATCGTGCGCCATCTTTGCGCAATGTTGTCGCTGCGCCGGGCACGCAGATCCTTCTGCCGCGCGTCGCCTCGCTGGTGAAGCCGGGCAGGGCGCTGGTGCTTGGTCCGACCTATCAGGAGCATGCGCGGGCGGCTGCAATCGCCGGCCACGATGTAGCCGAAGTGAGCCGGTTCGAAGAGCTGGAGCAGGCTGATCTCGCCATTCTGGTCAACCCGAACAACCCGGATGGTCGCGTCATCGAACGAGCCGATTTGCTGGCGCTTCTCGGAACTCTGGCCAAACGCGGCGGGCTGCTCGTCGTCGACGAAGCCTTCATGGACGTCGGACCGCGTGCGGAAAGCGTCGCCAGTGATGTCGAGCAAGGCGGGCTGGTCGTGCTGCGGTCGTTCGGAAAATTCTTTGGGCTTGCCGGTGTGCGGCTGGGTTTTGCGCTGGCGGCCGCACCGCTTGCCAAGCGCCTGGATCGCGAACTCGGCCCCTGGGCGGTCGCGGGACCGGCGCTGGAATATGGCTTGCAGGCGCTTGCCGATGTCCGGTGGCAGGACGCGATGCGCCTCAGACTGGCCGACGAGGCAGCGCGCCTTGACGCGCTTTTTGCACGCTCTGGCCAAAGGGTGTCAGGAGGAACGAGCCTTTTCCGGCATTTCCGCCTCGATTGCGCCCAACAACTCTATCGGTCGCTGGGCGAACAGGGCATTTTCCTGCGAGCCTTCGGCGACCGGCCGACCGAGCTGCGTTGCGGCTTGCCGGCGAACGAAACCGAGTGGCGGAGGCTGGGAGCTGCGCTTCAACTCTTCGCCGAAACAGGACAAGGCCGATGATCTATGTATGCCCGCTCGGGCGGGTCGATGAAACGATCGACAAGGTTGGGGCTGAACGCATCATCTCGCTGCTCTCGGCCGGCACGATGATGGACCGGCCGGCGGCAATCCGCGACGGCGGGCATCTGCTGATCAATATGCACGACATAGCCGAGGCGCAGGATGGCATGACCCTGCCTGGCGCAGAGCATGTCGAGCGCATCCTTGACTTCGCGCAAGGCTGGGACCGCAGCCGCCCACTGGTGGTGAATTGTTATGCCGGGGTGAGCCGCTCCACAGCGACAGCCTATCTGCTTGCGGCCGCATTGAACCCGAAGCGGGATGAGGCGGAGCTGGCTCGCAGCTTGCGAAGCCTGTCGCCGACTGCAACGCCCAATCCGCGTATCATCGCGCTCGCCGATGACATTCTGGGGCGCGGCGGCCGCATGGTCTCGGCCATTGCGGCCATCGGACGCGGCGCGGATTGTTATGAGGGCGTTCCGTTCGGACTGAGGATTGAGGGCTGAGGCGTGAGCCTACCCTCCCCCTTGCGGGGAGGGTCGATCCGAGCTTGCGAGGATCGGGGTGGGGGTAGTTTGATGTTTCTTTGACCCCCACCCGGCCGCTACGCGGCCACCCTCTCCGCAAGGGGGAGGGTAGGGAGCACGCTACCTCAACCACTCGCTCAGCTTTGCCTTCCGCACATCCTCAAGCAACCGCACAAACCGCTCCGTCTGATACTCTGCCACCTGTCGGCCTTTTTCCGCCGTCGCCGCCGCCGCGTTACCCACGACGCCCGCTTCGTTCAGGTCGCCAGCCAGCCAGGCGAAGGCCTGCGGTCCTGTCGGACGCAGCAACTCGAACTCTTCGGCCGCGCTGACAAAGCTCGAACCAAAGTCCCGCGCTTTCGACATATCGACCAGTTCGGGCAAAAAATGCAGCATCAGCGAGGTTTCCAGATCGCCGCCATGGATGCCCTGTTTCGTCTCGGTCTCTGAAAACAGGCCGGCCGGAATGCCGAGCTTTTCCCAACTCGTCTTCACCGCCAGCATATCAAAACGCACACGCAATTGGCGGGTGACAATGCCGATTACCTCCTCATTGCCACCATGCGAATTGATCACCACCAGTTTGCGGATGCCTGTGCGCGCGACTGACGCGCCGATCTCTGTCCAGGCTTCGATCAGCGCGGCCGGCGGCAGCGTCAGCGTGCCGGGCTTGCGGATATGTTCGTCCGACTTGCCGATCGTCTGGATCGGCAGGAACCGTGCGTCCAGCTTGGCCGGCAGCCTGGCAAATGTTTCCGCCAGCATCTCCTGCATGATCGCCGTGTCGGTCGAGACGGGGAGGTGCGGCCCGTGCTGCTCGATCGCCGCGACCGGCAGCACGGCGATCGTCTCTTCCGGATCGATCCCCGCAAACGCGCCGGACGGAAACTCGCCCCACCAGAATTTTCGCTTCGCCATCAACGACCCGTCTGCACGTTGCCACAATTGCCTGCCCTTGCTAGCGGCTGGCGCGTCACAGTTTCAACCAATGCACGAGGATTTGACCGCCGGCCATATCGCAGCGCGGAAAAACCCGCTAGGCTTGTGCGTTGCACAATTCAGGTATGCGTATGCACGACCCCATTCTTTCCCCCATGGCGCGGCTGAGAAACTACTTTCTCACCGGGCTGATCGTCTGCGCGCCGCTGGCGATCACCGCCTATCTCGCCTGGTCCTTCATCGGCTGGGTCGACGGTTGGGTGAAGCCCTATGTGCCCGTGCGCTACAATCCGGATCATTACCTGCCTTTCGCGGTGCCCGGCTTCGGCCTGCTGGTGGCGCTGATCATGATTACGCTGATCGGCTTCCTGACGGCCAATTTCATCGGCCGGGCGATCGTGTCCTATGGAGAGCGGCTGCTCAACCGCCTGCCGATGGTGCGCGGCATCTACAAGGCGCTGAAGCAGATTTTCGAGACCGTGCTCTCCAACAAGAGCGAGATGTTCAACAAAGTCGGCCTGGTCGAATATCCGCGCAAGGATGTCTGGTCGCTGGTCTTCGTCGCCGGCGAAAAGGACACGGAGATCAACGCGGTGCTGGATCGTCCCGGAGATCCGATGATCGGCGTCTTCATGCCCTGTACGCCGAA
>JBFWUS010000117.1:0-10122 GCA_050247155.1 Rhizobiaceae bacterium | reverse complement strand
GATCCCGAGCTTGCGAGGGGTCGGGGTGGGGGTAATTGATCGATCGATTGTGCGAGTAGATGAGATACCCCCACCCCGCTCGCTTCGCTCGCGACCCTCCCCACAAGGGGGAGGGTAAAGGCCGCGCTTTTCACTCCGCCGCCTCCCTTACCGTCGCCGGTCGAAAATCATCCGGGAAATGGTTGAGCGCGCTCATCACCGGATAGGGCGTGAACCCGCCCAGCGCACACAGCGATCCGAATTTCATGGTGTTGCAGAGATCGGTGACAAGCTCGATCTGCTTCTCCGGCTCGATACCTTGCGCCAAAAGATCCAGCGTCTCGACGCCGCGCGTCGAGCCGATACGGCAGGGCGTGCATTTCGAGCAGCTCTCGATGGCGCAGAATTCCATCGCGAAGCGCGCCTGCTTCAGCATGTCGGCCGTGTCGTCGAACACCACGATACCGGCATGGCCGATCAGCCCATCCTTCGCCGCGAAGGCTTCGTAGTCGAACGGCGTGTCGAACAGCGCGCGCGGGAAATAAGCGCCGAGCGGCCCGCCGACCTGAACCGCCTTGATCGGGCGACCGGAAGCCGTGCCGCCACCAATGTCGTCGACGATCTCGCCGAGCGTCAGGCCGAAGGCCGCTTCGAACAGGCCACCATGCTTGATGTTGCCGGCGATCTGCAAGGGCATGGTGCCGCGCGAGCGGCCCATGCCGAAATCCTTGTAATACGCGCCACCCTTGTCGAGGATGATCGGCACCGAGGCGAGCGAAATCACATTGTTGATGACGGTCGGCTTGCCGAACAGGCCCTTGTGCGCTGGCAGCGGCGGCTTGGCGCGGACCTGCCCGCGCTTGCCTTCGAGCGATTCCAGCAGCGAGGTTTCCTCGCCGCAGACATAAGCGCCGGCGCCGACACGCACCTCCATGTCAAAGGCGTATTCCGAACCCAGCACCGAACGGCCGAGCACGCCTTCATGGCGCGCGATGCGGACAGCCTCCTTCATGAGCGCGACCGCGTGTGGGTATTCGGAGCGAATGTAGATGTAGCCCTTGGTCGCGCCGACGGCGATGCCCGCGATCGCCATGCCTTCGATCAAAACGAAGGGGTCTCCCTCCATGATCATGCGGTCGGCAAAGGTGCCGGAATCGCCCTCGTCGGCATTGCAGACGATGTATTTCTGCACGCCGCCTTCCCGTTCGTTCGGGCCCGTATCCAGCACCGTCTTCCATTTGATGCCGGTCGGGAAACCCGCGCCGCCACGCCCGCGCAAGCCGGACTCGGTGACCTCCTTGACGATGTCGCCTTGGCTCATGCCGATCGCCTTTTGCAGGCCTTTCAGCCCGTCATGCGCTCGGTAGTCGTCCAGCGACAGCGGGTCAGTCAGGCCAACCCGCGCGAAGGTCAGCCGCTGCTGCTTCTTGAAAAACGGGATCTCCTCCGGATTGCCGAGAAAAAGCGGATGCGTGGAGTGCTCCACCAGCCCGAGCCCGGCGTCGAAGAGTTTCGGCACGTCCTTGGCCGCGACCGGGCCATAGGCGACGCGCCCCTTGGGCGTCGCGACCTCGACCATCGGCTCCAGCCAGAACATGCCGCGCGAGCCGTTTCGCACGATGCGGGCATCCAGGCCGCGCTGCTTGATCTCCCGCTCGACGGCGACAGCGACCTTCTCCGCGCCGAGGGCGAGCGCCGCGGAATCGCGAGGGATATAGATGGTCAGCGTCATGCCCGGATTACCTCGAGCATCTCGTCGATCTTGTCGTCATCGACGCGGCCGATCACATCGCCGTCAAGCATTGCCGATGGCGAGCAGGCGCAGAGGCCAAGACAATAGACCGGCTCCAGGGTCACCGCGCCGTCCGCCGTCGTTTCGTGAAAACCGATGCCGAGTTCCTGCTTGACCCGGGCCGCGACGGCGTCGGATCCCATGGATTGGCACGCTTCGGCCTGGCAAAGCTTGAGCACATGCCGGCCGGCCGGTGCTTTTCGGAAATCGTGATAGAAGGAAAAGACGCCATAGACCTCGGCGCGCGAAATGTTCAGCGCCTCGGCGATAATGGGCAAGCTATCCATCGGCACATAGCCGAACTCTTCTTGCATGCCGTGCAGGATGGGAAGCAGCGGGCCTTCCAGATCGCGATATTCGCTGATGACGGCGACCGTCCGGGTCGGGATGTCGGCCATGTGTTTGGTAACAGCAGGCTGCATAGTTCGCAGCGCCCTCCCTATGAGCTTGATAGCGTTCCTCTACGCTATGCCTTCATCTGATCAAAGAAAATGACCGGAATCAATAAAGACGGATCGTTGGTCGATAGAAGATTTCTATCGATCCTCGACGCTGGAATGTTCCGTGGGGCGTTCACGTCCCATCGCTTTGGCCAGCGCCATCGCCTCGTCTAGCAGCGCCGCAACCAGCGGCGTGTGTGGCGCACGCGGCGCGGCGACAAGGCCGACGGTGTGACTGGCGTTAGGTTCGATAATCGGAATGGCCCGTATCGGCTCGGCGAAACCGAAGGTTTCCGCCAGGTTGAGGGGCATGATGGACGACCATTTGCCGGTGCGGATGTGCGAAAAGAGCACGATCATCGAATTGGATTCGAGCGTCGGCCGCACTTCCACGCCGGCTTCGCCGAGATGCTGATCGATGATGCGGCGGTTTTGCATGTCGGGAGTGAGCAGGCAAAGTGGCAGGCCGCTGACTTCCGACCAGGTGACCGTCTTGCGCTCGGCATATTTGGTGCCGGCGGCGGTGATGAGTTGGTAGCGCTCGGAATAAAGCGGCACGGAAACGACACGCCCCAGCGGCTCATTGTCGAGATAGGTGATGCCGACATCGATATCGAGATTGCCGAGCAGCGACAGGATCTCGATCGACGTGCGCGACAGGACGGAGAAGGTTACGCCGGGGTGCTTTTCTCGAAAGGGCGTGGTGAGGCGCGGCATCATGGCGAGCGCGGTGGGGATGGCGGCGATGCGGATGCGGCCGGACAGGCCATGGCGCGCGGCGCGCATTTCCTCGCGCATGGTTCGAGCATCGCCGACGATGCGACGCGCCCACGCAAGCACCTGTTGGCCTTCGGCGGTAAGTCCCTGGAAGCGTGAGCCGCGCTGGACAAGCATGACGCCGAGATGATCTTCCAGTTGCTTGATGGCAGCCGATAGCGTCGGTTGCGTGATGCCGAGCTCTTCTGCCGCCCGGCCGAAATGCTGTGCCTTTGCGAGCGCGATGAAGAATTCGAGCTTGTCGATCATCCCGTCAATTGATGCGAATGGTGCCGCCCATGCAAGAGCAAGCGTCTTCGACAACCGTGGCGCGTCTGCGCGTGTCGCTTAACGCAATTTCAACCACGATCTTCTAGATTTCGATTGATCTGCGGTGGGGCACATCTTTCTGGCATCTCTGGAACCGGCGCGGTGGCTGCAAGGCGGCTACGTCTAGCCCGTGCCGGACAAAGTCACGCTGATCTTCTGAGCGTCAGGCATTCGCCATGGCGCGTGTTTTTCAAGGTCCCGGCGATCCGTTTTGCTGGCCTTAACGATTGGGATCGTCCGTGCTCAATGCCGCCCCGACAGTTGTAGAATTGCCAGCCCGCCCAGCATCGCCTGGGTTCGAGGATGCCGCGACGCAGTGCTTGGCGCATTGGAGAACGCTCGGATTGACCCGCCGTCCGCGCGTCCACTGGTTTCCGCGGCCTATCGTTCCCTATTCTTCGCTGCTTGGACAGATATTCGAACTGACTGACGGTTCGGACATAGACGCCGTGCTCTTTGCGGAAGAGCGCAGGCATTCTCCATTGCACAATCTGCGCGAGGTCGCCGCTACTTTACAGGCGCCGATCATCGATCTGAACGGCCGTGCGAGCGACTTTGCCGACGTGCATTTCGACCTGATGGATCGCCGGACCTGGGACCAAACCGCCCGGCACATTCTGGAGTTTGGCGAACGGCGAAAAAGGCTGGATCTGGCTTTTCGCGTGACGGCTGAGCCGGACTTGCAGTTGCTGGCGCATGCGTTCGTATCGGATCGCAAGATTGTCGCGACCAGGTATCCGCTGGCGCCAGAGGCTGTCTGTTATCCCGGCTATTGGACGGCTGCGCGCACGATCCCGGCAGCAGAAAGCCTGGTTCGGCGCGGGCTGCTCAGCAAGACATTCTTCGATCGTATCCATGAATGCCGGCAATGCGCTTCGCGCCGGCTGACCGTGCGGGAGGAATGCCCCAAATGCCGGTCGGCCGATCTGGCGGACATCGACCTGATCCATCACTACCATTGCGCGTCGCTGCTGCCCGAAGAGCGGTTTCGACAGGGCAGGGCTCTGGTTTGCCCAAAATGCCAGCAACATTTGCGCAACTACGGCAAGGACTATGACAAGCCGGGCCGGGCGCAGCTTTGCCGAAACTGCGACGAGACGACGTCCGAACCCGCCATCGGCTTTGTCTGCCTCGATTGCGATGCCTCGACCGACGGCGAGGCAATCAAGCGGATCGACCTCTATTCCTACGCTTTGACGCCCCAGGCGGAAATGCTGCTGACCCAGCCGCAAAGGCCCCCAACAGTTCCCGGCCTGCCGGCATCGCTGATGGAAGAGTTGCAGCGTCTCGGGCGCCACCAGCAGCAAGGTGTCACGGTCGCCGAACTCAAATACGCCGCCCGCGATTCGATCATCGGCAACAGGGGAGAAGCGATGTTCGACCGGCTACGCCGGCTCTTCCTCGAAAATATGGCGAACTACCTGGCCGATGCCGGTTCGCTGCATCCGGGCGAGCTCGCGGACTATGTCCTTTTGGCATCCAACGACGACAAACTGGCCGGACAACTGGGGGCATTGATAGCGCGCAGCGAGGCGGCCCTGAGCGAGCGGCTGGAACCCCGATTGCGGCTGGCGAGCAAAACCGCACAGGCATCCCTTTGAACGACATCGAGCTTGGTTTCGCCTATCTGGCGACGATGTCGGCGGACAGCCTCATCGCGATCTTCTGGTATACGCTGCTGTTCGAGGTCCCGCGCTACATCCTGCCCTTCGTGGTGACTGGGCTGACGTTGCGCAGCCGAAACCAGGACTGGCTGCCGGCGACGCAACATGATGCCGAAAAGGCGTCGAAAGTCAGCGTCATCCTCGTCGGCCATAATGAAGAGGATGCGCTCGAAGCCTGTGTGCGGTCCCTTCGGGAGCAATCCTATACCGATTTCGAGACGGTCATCGTCAGCGATGGGTCCACCGACCGCATGTCGGCGGTCGCCCGCTCATTGGTTCAGCGCGGTCTGGCGGACCGTGTGCTGTCCACCGATCTGCGCGGCGGAAAGTCGAGCGGCATCAACCTCGCGTGGCGCATGGCTGCCGGCGACATCATCATCAATGTCGACTGCGACTGCTCGTTCGACCGGTTTGCTATTGAGCATCTGGTGCGCGGCCTTGACGATTCGAACGTCGGCGCGGTTTGCGGCGACGTCGCGCCGCGCAATGCCGGCGCCAGCGTCATCGCGCAATTCCAGGAAATCGAATATCTGCAATCGATCTCGGTCGGCAAACGTATGAGCAACGCCATCGACCAGGTCGTCTGCGCGTCGGGAGCCTTCAGCGCCTTCCGCCGCTCGGCGCTGGAGGATGTCGGCGGCTTCGATGTCGGCGGCGGCGAGGACCTCGATGTCACCTTGCGCATGCGCAAGAACGGCTGGAGCATCGTCTATGCGCCGGAAGCCGTGTGCTACACCGATGTGCCCACGACGGCGTTCCAATACATTCGTCAGCGGCTGCGTTGGGAGCGCGATGCGATCTGGATCCGCTACCGCAAGCACGCGCGCTGGCTGAACCCGTTCAACTCGTCGTTTCAACCTTGGGAAGCCTTTCATCAGTGGGATTTCCTGCTGTTCAACGTTCTCGCGGCCTTCGCCTTCCCCGCCTATCTGATCTGGCTGGCTGTCCAATACGGCTCCTTCACTCCTGCGATCCTGATCGCGATGCAGATAGGGCTCTTGGGGCTTGATGTGCTGGTGCTCGGCGTGGCGGCCTGGACGACGGGTCGCAAGGTATTCTGGAGTAACCTGCTTTACCTGCCGGGCTATTCGATCTTCATGACCTATGTCATGCGGCCCGTGCGCTTGCTGGCCTACAACGACGAATGGGCCTTCTCAGGCTCGCATCGCGACAACTACACACCGATAAAAGTGCGCCTCGAACGGCCATGGTGAACTGACATGAAACGCCTGCGTAAACATCCTCGCATAGACACGCTCGGCAAACAGCAGCGCGCGGGTTCGGTGCGTTGGGGTCGTCTGATCTATCTGACGTTGGTTGCCGCGTTTGGTGGCTCGATCTTGTACTATCTGGCCGGAAATACAGTTGTTCTCTCAGCCGATGGCATCGTGCTCAAGGAACGTTATGCCGTCGATGCGAGCTATCCCGCCAAGGTGATCGAGGTCTTCGTCAAGGAAGGCGACAAGGTCGAAGCCGGCACGCCGCTGCTGCGTCTCGAATCATTCGAGATGGTCAAGGAACTGGCCGATATGGCCTATCGCGACGGCGAACTGGCTATCCGCGAAGGGCAGTTGCGTGGCAAACTCGGCGTCATCAAGACGATCATGCCGTTGGCCGAGCGCACCGCGCGTGAGAGCAAGAGCACAGTGGCGCGCTTCGACACGGTGTCGACCAAGGGCCTGATTCCGGCTCTCACCGTCGGTGATGCGCTGCGCGGCAGTTTGCAGGCCTCGGAGCGCGTTGCGGATTTGAGCAGCCAAGAAGCGGCGACCGAAATCGAGCTCGATCTCGTCGCCAAGGCGTTGGTTGTCTCCGGCGGCGCGATGGAACAACTTAACCATATCTATGACGGCGGCCATGTGCGCGCCACAGCGGCTGGCGAAGTCGGCGTCGACGTGCCGATACCCGGCCAGGTTGTCAGCTTTGGCGACGAATTGATGCAGATCAATGGCGGCAAGAGCTACATCCTTGCCTATCTGCCGGACCAGTACCTGTTCGGCGTCGAGGCCGGCATGGCGGTCAATGTCAGCGGCGGCGGCAAGAGCGTCAGAGGCCACATCGAAAGTGTGTTGGGCGTTGCCGACGCCTTGCCGGCGGAGTTCCAGAACATGTTCCGGCCGCGCGATCGTTCGAGGCTTGTGCGTGTCGTGCTGGACGGCGCGCAGCCCTTTGCCGTCTCTCAGAAAGTGCGGGTGAGCGGCTGCGCGTTTGGCTTGTGCTGGGTCCGCTAAGCCCGTAAATGCCGGCCGTAACGTTTTGGTAGGCCGCGACTGGCATGATTGGCGCCACTACAGGGCGCATGAGACGCCCGTCGACAGGCTGGAAGACGATATGGCGCTCAAGCGAATTGCAGCTCCGAGCATTGCTGCGGACATGGACGATCTCGACGTCGAACGCCTGGAGGCGCTCGACCGCTACGACTTGCTGGACACGCCTCCAGAGCCGCAATTCGATCGCATCGTGCAACTGATCAAGGATATCTTTGATATCCCGATGGCCATCGTTTCGGTGATCGACGGCCATCGCCAATGGTACAAGGCTAGCGCGGGGCTGGTTGCGACCGAAGTGCCGGTGCGCGACACTTTTTGCCGCCACACCATTCTCAATTCGAAGGCGCTGGTCGTTCCTGATGCGACGAAGGACAGCCGCTTTGCCGAAAACCCAAACGTCACCGGTACGCCTCACGTCCGCTTTTATGCCGGCGCGCCGCTGACCACGCCGGAAGGGCACAATATCGGCACCATCTGCGCGATAGACACCAGGCCGCGTGAGTTCGATGCGCGCCAGACGCGTATTCTCGAAACGCTGGCCGAGATGGTCATGCACGAGCTGGAACTCCGGCGCTGCGTGAACATCGACCTGCTGACAGAGACGCTGTCACGACGCGCCTTCGCTGAGGCGGCGCAGAAGACGGTAGCCCACGCATTCCGGCATGACCACAAACTGTCCTGCGTCGTGTTCGACATCGACCATTTCAAGGCGATCAATGACACCTATGGCCACGCGGCCGGCGATGTGGTGTTGGCTGGAGTGGCGAAGGCTTGCCGGGAACGGCTGCGCGAAAGCGATCTGATCGGCCGCATCGGTGGCGAAGAGTTCGCGGTGTTGCTGGCGCATGCGGACGCCAGCGAGGCGCTGCGCGTCGCCGAAGAACTGCGTGAGGCGATCCAGAAGCTGGATTTCAAGGTCGGCGCGCGGACGATCGGCGCGACAGCCAGTTTCGGCGTGGCCGAGAAGGTGTTTTCGACACCGGACTTCGCCACTTTGCTCGCACGCGCCGACACGGCGATGTATGCCGCCAAGCGCGATGGCCGCAACCGCTGTGCGCTCTGGTCGGGCCACGGCGCATCCAATCAGGACGTGCGCCGCCGCGTGCTGAAAGCCGGGCGTATCATCCTCAACGAACGTCACTCGACGATCGACTGCACGGTGCGCTCACTTTCGAAGAATGGCGCGGGCATCGATATTTCAAGCGTGGCGGGATTACCGGACCAGTTTAGCCTGGCCATCCTGTCGGATCGCTTTGAAACGCGCTGCCGTGTTGTCTCGCAAACCGACAAGCACCTCGAAGTCGAGTTCTGCTGAGGCACCTGCCGGCAGGACCAAGCGGTTTGATTTGCCAATCAGCCGCATTTTCGCGACACTCCCCCACCTGCCTCTAGAGAAGACGGCAGCACAGAGCGCGAGGAGGAGTCCGTGGCGCAAAAGGTATTGGTGCTGGTCGGCACCAAGAAGGGCGTTTTTATCGCCGAAAGCGACCGAAACCGAAACAACTGGTCGTTGCGCGGGCCGTTTTGCGAGACCTGGCCGATCAACCATGTCGTCGGGCATCCGGACACGGGCGCGATTTATGCAGCAGGCGGCAATGGCTGGTTTGGGCCAGCGGTCTGGAAGAGCGAGGATCAGGGCCAGACCTGGAGCCATTCCTCCGAAGGGCTCGCCTACAAGGAAGGCGAGACGCCCGTGGAGACCGTCTGGAGCCTGGCGGCACAGAATGGCAGTCTCTATGCCGGAGTCCAACCGGCGGGACTGTTCCGGTCTGACGATGGCGGCGTCAACTGGGCGCATATGGAGGGCTTGCAGCGCCATCCGACGCGGCCGGATTGGCAGCCGGGCGGCGCGGGCCTGATCCTGCATTCGCTGGTCGTCGATCCAAAGGATGCGAAGAAGATATGGATCGGCATCTCGTCGGCCGGTGTCTTCCACACCGAAGACGGCGGCGTTACCTGGGAACCGCGCAACAAGGGCACGCGCGCCGACTTTTTGCCGGAAGGCCAGAACTACCCCGAATTCGGCCAGTGCGTGCACTGCCTGGTGATGGCGCCGGGCATGAAGGAGCGGCTCTACCAGCAGAACCATTGCGGCATGTACCGCTCCGACGATGGCGGCAGGACCTGGAAGAGCATCGAGAAGGGCCTGCCTTCGACCTTCGGCTTTCCGGCGGCGGCGCATCCGCACGATCCCGAGACCCTCTTCCTGCTGCCGTTGAACGGGGACTCGGCCGGGCGTTTCCCGCCCGATGCCAAATGCGCCGTCTGGCGTACCCGCGACGGCGGCAAGACCTGGGCCGATTTGCGCGAGGGTCTGCCGCAGGAAAATGCCTACTTCGGTGTGCTCAGGCAGGCGATGGCGACCGACCGCATGGAGCCGGCGGGCGTCTATTTCGGCACTGGCGGCGGCGAGCTCTACGCCAGCGCCGACGAAGGTGAAAGCTGGTCGCCAATTGCCCAGCACCTGCCGGCAATCCATTCGGTCGAGACGCTGGTGGTGGATCGGTAGTCCCCCAGTGCCGTTGTTGAAATTGCCTCCACGCGTCGCTTCGGGACCGGGTCAGTGCGTGTCACGGCAAATCGAGCTCAGGCCAAAGGAAACGGCAAGTTCCTTTAAGGTTCCGGAATGGGTCCCGGCTCGCCTCCGCTTCGCTCCGTTGGCCGGGATGACGCGGCGGCGATGACACCGCCAATCTCCAACCGTTGCGATTGGCGGCAAGCTGGGCCGCCGGGCGTCATCCCGGCCAACGGAGCGAAGCGGAGGCGAGCCGGGATCCATTCCGAGGTGTCGAAGACTGAACCAATTGCTTGCGAGATGTATTGGAGGTGAGGGACGTGACATGACTGGCTCATCGATGGTCGTCCTCCGCCTGCCGTCCGTCCTGGTTTAC
>JBFWUS010000116.1:0-10364 GCA_050247155.1 Rhizobiaceae bacterium | reverse complement strand
CCGCGCCCGGCGGACAACCGATTGACAACGCCCGGCTAGCACGGAGCTTCGGAGCCGCGACTGACGCGGTGCATGCTCTCGCCGACGAACAGATAGCTCACAGTGGCGAGCCCGATATGCGGGTGCGGGCGCACGTCGAGGCCGTGGCCGGCGCGGAACTCTGCCGGGCCGAAATGGACGAAGAAAAAGAACGGGCCGACCATGCGTGACTGCACGGAGGGCAGGGCGCGGCGCACCGAGAAGCCGTCGCCAAGATCGACCGTGCGCGGCACAACCACCTGGCTGATCGCGTCGCACTGCCAGGTGTTGCCGGCGGCGGGATCCTTGCCCGGAAAGAAACTCATGCGTGGAACTCCTGTCGGTTACCTCGCCAGCGTGACAAAAGGCTGGCCTTTCACCGAGGCGCACAGACCGTCGAAGACCTCATTGACCTTGTCCCAATTCGGCGACTTTTTCATATTGCCGAGCCAGCGCTTGATGTTCGGATAGGGGGCGAAATCGACTCCGATGACCTCGCCCAGTGTGACGATACCAACGCCGAAATAGTCGGCGACGGTTATCGTGTCTCCGCACAGATAGTTGTTTTTTGGCCCGATCCAATGGTCGTTGAGCACTTTCAGCCAGCGCTTCGACTGTTCGCCGCCGAACTCCACCGTCGCCGCCTGGGCCTCGTCGCTGCGGCGCTTGAGATGCGGGAACAGCTGCGGGTAGCAAAGATTGTAACCCCAATCGCGATAGAAATTGCTGTTGATCCAGTCCATCATCTCGTTGACCTTGGCGCGCGCCTTGAGGTCTTTCGGATAGGTGGGCGAGCCGATCTTCTCGGCGAGATACTTCAGGATCGTCGAACTTTCGGTCAGCCGGAAATCGCCGTCTTCCAGCACCGGAACCAGGCCATTGGGATTAACGGCAAGATAGGCCGGTTGGAGGTGCTCGCCGGTCATCAAATCGATCACCTGCTCGTCCATTTCGATCTTGTTGTCGGCGGCAAACAGCCGGACCGGACGGCTCGTCATCGACACCGGATGCATGTAAAGTTTCATCGTTTCCTCCCGACTATTGGTGATCTTGTCGTTACTCGGCGCGTCGTGGCCCGAATATGGTCCTCGCGTTGCCGGATGCAATGCGTTTCGCCTGATCGGCCGGCAGTTGCGCGAGCCAGCCTCGGTAGCTTGCCATGATGGCGTCGTAGCTGAACCAGCGCTCGTTGATCCAGGTATCGGAGCCGAGCAGAAAGCGATCAGAGTGCTTGGCGAACAGCGCGCGCCATTCGGGCGTCAGCTTGCCGTCGCCGCCGGTGATGCCGCTGCGGTATGACAGTTCGCCCCACAATGCGCCGGGATGCTCTTCGAGCAGTTGTGCGACACGCGTAGGCTCGACCGAGAAGCCGGTATGCGCCCAGATGATGCGCGCCTTGGCGTTGTGGCGATAGAGCGTCAGCAGCGCCGGCTCGTCGCAATGGCAATGCAGGAACAGATTACGTTCGACCGCGAAGTCGACGGCTTTCTTCACCCAGGCGGTCGCCGCTGACTTGCCGTAGAGATGGAATTCGCCGATGCCGCGATAATAGCCGCGTTTGTACTCCTCTTCGATCAGATCGAAGATCGTCGGATCGTCGAACCAGGTCTGGATATCCGGCCGCACGCGGTAGGGCCGGATGAACGGCACCACCCAGAGGCCCGGCGCATTGGCGGCCACGAGTTGGTGGGTGCCCTTGTTGGGACGGCTCGTCGCGAGGATGCCGGTGACGTTATTGCGACGATAGACCTCAAGCACCTTGCCGAGCGAGTAGAACGGATTCGGCTCCTGATTGTAGTGCATGTGAGCATCGAAGATCTCGAGCCGCTCCTGCGCGGACGCCGCCGTCGGGGCGGCGACGATGGCCAGGGCGATCAGAACTGGCGCCGGGAAGACACGTCTCAGGACACGCACCAGGGTCTGCATGTGAGTCTCTTTCTTTCGGATGGGCAGCACAGGGCTAGAAATTTACCAGTTGCTAACCATTTCGGCACCCCATGGACCGTCTATTCGCAAGGTTAAGCGTCTCTTTAGCGACATCCCCGACGTTAGCGTTCGGGTGTGGAATGGGGCCAGTATTGCGTAAAATCCTCCGCAAAAAGCTGTTTGCGGTCGTGGCCGGCTTGTTGCTCGGCGCCGCGCCCTTGCTCGCGCTCGACGCCTGGATGACCGGCCTGATCGAACGCCAGGGCGAGCGGGATGCTGAGTCTTCAGCACAGCGTGCATTGTCGCTCGCCGAGAAGCGAACCGCGCAGGCTGAGGCGGTACTTGAACGGTTGTCGCAGCGTGGCCCACCGAACTGCTCCGCCGACTACATCGCGTTGCTGCACACCGCGGTGTTCGACACAACGCCGCTGAAGGAAATTTCGGTACTGGACTCGTCCGGTACGGTGCTTTGCACATCGAGCGCCGTTCCGATCGGGGTCCGCAACGTCATGGCAACGGAACGGCTGTCCGGCTCCAAGGGACTTCTGATCGATGTCATGGATCTCGGCGGCGGTCTCGAGATGATACGCGTTCGCACCGGAGGGCAGGGGCTCGCCGCACTCGTTCCGAACGAGCTGTTTCTGCCCAAAGTCACGACGAGCGGTGCGGAATTCAAGGCACATGCGCGCATGACGACGTCCGGCGGCATGGAGATTGCGTCGTCGGGCGAGGCGCCGGCCGACATGAGTAAACACTTCCGTTCGCAGTTGCGTTCGGAGAAATATGGCTACGCCGTCGAGGTCGCAATCCCGCGCGCCCAATGGGCCGCGAAGAAGGCCGAACTGCGCTGGATGAGTGCATTTCCGGTTGGCGGCGTGGCGCTGCTTCTGATCGTCGTCGCCTATCTGCGTCCGAAGCAGGACGAGGCGAATCCGGTCGAGGATATGAGGCGTGCGCTCGCAAACGGTGAGTTCATTCCGTACTATCAGCCGATTGTCGACATTCGTTCGGGTCAGTTGCGTGGTGCAGAGGTTCTGATGCGCTGGCGCAAGCCGGACGGCACCATTGTCCCGCCCGGCGTATTCATTCCGCTTGCCGAAAGCAGCGGACTGATCCGCGAAATGACGACGGCGCTCATGAAGAAGGTTTGCGTCGAAGCAGGTCCGGCCATCGGCCGCCGGCGCGCCATGAAAGTCAGCTTCAATTTTGCGGCACAATTCTTTTCCGACGACTCGATCGTGAAGCAGGTCCAGCAGATTTTCTCAAAGTCGCCTATCAAGCTGTCGCAGGTGGTGTTCGAACTGACCGAGCGCGACTCGATCGAGAACTTCACCGAAACGCGCCGCGTCGTTGCCGCCTTGCAGGGACTTGGCGCGCGGATCGCCATCGACGACGTCGGAACCGGCCATAGCGGCTTGTCCTACATGCTCAAGCTCGGTGTCGATATCATCAAGATCGACAAGATGTTCGTCGATGCGATCGGCACCGATCGCAACTCCACCACGATCGTCGAGACGCTGATCGATCTTGCCCATAACATGCGGATGGACATCATCGCGGAGGGCGTCGAAACGTTCGAGCAGGTGATCCACCTGCGCGAACTCGGCATCCGCCATGCGCAGGGTTACGTGTTTGCACCGCCGCTGCCGGGATCCTCGTTCCTGCAGCTTGTCGACGCCATCGACCCGGAGAAGTTGCAGAGCGGCGATGTGGCGTCAGAGGCCGTGCCCAGCGTGGCGGCAGGCTGACCCGCCGCCGAATTGAAATGTCCCCGCACATTGCGTAAGACGGACGGCATCTCAATGACGGAGGTGGCTCCATGATTCGATCCCTCACGATGACCGCGATTGCGACCGCGATGGCAGTGTCGTTCGCCGGATCGCCGGCCGCGGCACAGAACAACACGGTGGGCGGTGCATTACTCGGCGGTGCAGCGGGCGCAGTCATCGGCGGCGCGGCCACCGGCAAGGCCGGCGGTGCAGTCGCTGGCGGCATCATCGGCGCCGCCGCCGGCGCAATGATCGGCTCGCAGTTCGAGCACCGGCACAGCCATTATTATTGGTATCAGGGCCGGTGCTGGCGGCGTTATCCGAATGGCGAGTACCACCGGGTCTCGCGGCGCTATTGCGGCTAAGCGCCGGGCGCGCCGTAACAACAGAACGGCAATCGTTGGATGCTGTGCCGGAGTTTCGGCGCGGCGGGGTCTGTTCGTCATGGCTGCATCGCAGCAATGAAGAAGGGCGGCCACTGCGGCCGCCCAGTTAATACGCCACGCGGGAGGAACCTGTCTGCCAGCCCCCCAAAGCAGGCCGGCCACAACCGCAAAAATCGTGATCCGGATACCGTCATGTGCCTGTCGATTCGTCAATTGGCGATTGGCTAGGCGGGCATCGCGGTGCGATCCACACGACTGCAAATTTTGCAGACAACGGCGATACTTGCCGACGGTTCAGGCACGGCCTGCGGCCGCGGCTATCAACAGCAATCCCCGGAATTGTGCCGCCGCCCGAGCCTCCTGTTGGTGGGGAGGACGTGTCCTCGCGTCTTGTTCGCGACATGGCGCGGGGGTATCAGCGGGCGCCTCGGGGAGGACGCTCCATGCGCCTGATTCGGATTGCCGCCGCTGTCGTTGTCGCTCTGGTATCGGTGGCTGCAATGCCGGCCGCGCCGGCGTTTGCGCAGGGGCGAGGCGGGCCGGTCTGCGTGTTCGAGCATGTCGGCTTCAACGGGCGGCAGCTCTGCTTCTCGCCCGGCCAGAACATTCCCAGCATCAGCAGTTTCGGCGGCTTCTGGAACGACCGGATTTCGTCGATCACGGTGGCGCCCGGCTTTGTGGTCCGCGCGTGCCAGCACGACGGTTTTCGCGGGCGCTGCGTGACCTATGACCGCAGCGTGCCGAACCTGGTGGCAGACGGTTTCAACGACACGATTTCGTCGCTGCAGGTGACGTCGCGGGGTGGCGGGCCGGGCTTCGGCGGTGGACCTGGAGGACCGGGCGGTCCCGGTTTCGGCCGGGACGATCTGCGCGAGGAAATGTTCGCACTGCGGCGGGCCTGCGATGCCGGCGACCGCCGCGCTTGCATCCGGTTCGGCATCATCATCGGCGAAAACCGCGAGCGTCGTTCGCAATGGCGGCGCGACAATCCCGACCTGTTTTGGTGGGAACGCTAGACGCTCATCGGCCTTAGATAGATCCTACGCTAGTCGCAGACCTTGACGCGCGGGCGCCGCCAGACGCCGCGGTAGTCGTCCCAATAGGGCTCGCCGCGGGTCCAGTAGCAGCGCGGCGCGTAGTAGCCGGGCGGCGGGCCGTAATAGGCCGGCGGCGGCGCATAGACCGGCGCGGGCTCGTAGTAATAAACGTGCGGGCGCGGGGCGAAGGCGCCGCCGAGCGCGAGACCGCCGAGCAGGCCGCCGGCAATGCCGGCTGCGACCGCGCCGCTCCTGTCGGCCTGTGCAGGCGTCGACGTCGCGGCGAGCGGCAGCGCGACCAGCGCCGCGGCCAGAACACAGCCCAATTTTGTCATGTCAGACCCCGAAACCGGTGAGTAAACCCTTCGACCCGGCCAGCATTCTAGCCGGGTGAGGCTTTACGGCAAATGAACGCGCCAAAAGACGCCGTTTTCAAGGCCGGAACCGAAGACCGCCGCCGCCGTGCTAGGCCGCCACGCCGGCGGGCGCGGTGTAACGCACCGACGTCTCGAAGCTGTAGCCGCAGGCGTCGCAGGCCCACAGGTGCTTGATGCGGCCGTTGTCGTGGTACTCCGACCACTCCGGCAGGAACAACAACGCCCCGCATTGGGCGCATTCGGTGGTCGGGCGGAGCGGACGCAACCTGCTTTCGCGCGCAGTGATGTCCATGACCTTCTCCCTGTTCCGTTCGCCTTCAGAGTGCGGACCGGTTCGTCTCAACGCCGTCCGGTCTCGACGCTTCGTTTTACGCGACGTTGTTGTGCTCGACGGTCTTCGCTTTCAGCGGCGGTTTTCTTGTTCGGCTTTACCGCGTTCGGCTTGATCGCGATTGTCGCCGAGCCGGGCGGCGTCGCCACGCTACGCGACGTCTCGATGGCCGCGACTCTCGCAGACGATGATGACGGTTTTTCGGCAACTGCATAGCCGTTGAATCAAATCGAGCGGACAAATCCCGATAATCTCGGCGGAGGTTCGATCACGACTGCTGATGTTGCGGCGCAAGCGAATGGATCGACGCTGCGGCAAGGCGTTAGCGGGCGTTCGCTGCACTGCGTGACGACGCGACGGCCGCGCAAGCGTGCACGCCGTTTGCACGCAAAGGACAACCGGAAAATATTTTTGGCGGGAGGCTATTTCTTTTCGATCGAGACGCCGCCGGGGCCGACCTTGAGCTCGATGCCCTTGGGCTCCTTGCTGTCCTGATAGACCTTGTAGCCGAGCCCGACCACGGCGACGCTGAGCGCGCCGATGATGAGATAAAGCATGTTGCGGTTGGTCGGCATGGCGCAGTCCTTCGTATTGGTCCGCGCCGATTGTGCGGGAGCGGGACGCCGCCGCCAAGCGCCGTCGCGGGCGAGGCGGGGACAAATTGTGGCAGGCCGCCTATAATCGCCGCTGCCGGCGAGGATGATTTGCGATGGCCGAGACCGCCAACCCGACCGTCAAGCCGAAGACGAAACCCAAAACCAAAACGGCGACCAGGACGCAGCGCCCGCCGCTGTGGAAGGTCATCCTGCTCAACGACGACTACACGCCGCGCGAGTTCGTCGTGCTGGTCTTGAAGGCCGTGTTCCGGATGAACGAGAGCCACGCCACCAAAGTCATGATGACCGCGCACCAGAAGGGCGCCTGCGTCATCGCGGTCTATACCCGCGACGTCGCCGAGACCAAGGCGAAGGAAGCGACCGAGATGGGCAAGGCAAAGGGCTATCCGCTCTACTTCACGACGGAGAAGGAGTGAATCTGTCATGCCCGGTCCCCGTACCGGGCATCCACGACTTTGATCTTCGCTTGCCGCAAAGACATGGATGGCCGGGACAAGCCCGGCCATGACGCTTGAGAGGTGCGGATCGCTCCGTTCTACCGGCGCTTTTTCGCGGTCTTTTTCTTCGTGCCTTCGGACTTCGACTTGCGCTTGATGTCCATGCCGTGGGCGCGCTTGTAGGTCTGGATGTCCTTGAACTTGCCGCTCTTGTCGCGCACCGCATAGAGCTTGGTGCCTTTGCTCGAACGGTGCGTGGTGCGCTTGGCCATGTCTGTCCCCCATGATGCCGCGGCTTGCTGTGCCGCTTGAACGCCACCCGGCTTTCCGCGTGGCGCGCAAAGTGTAGGCGAGTTTGCGCGCTCTGCGAAAGAGGCGAGTTGCGGGAGGGGCAGCTTGCGTCTCCGGCGCGCTTGCGGGGCGGCGGTGGCGCGTGGTGTTGTCTGCGTTCGGGTGTGGGGGACGCAGGCGATGCGAGTGCCGTCGATGCTGCGCGCAGCCGCAGCGACCGTCGTGGCCGCGCTGGCGCTGGCCGGCTGCTGGTCCGACGGCGAGCCGTGGCCGGACCGGGCTTACGAGATCACGCTCGAGGCCGACAAGGACTACTTCGCCGAGGACTGGGTGCGCGTCATCGCGCTGTCGAAGGCGAAGGGCGAGGTGCTGCTCGACAGTTTCGACGTGACGATCCAGAGGACGCGGACCGTCACCGTGCCGGGCGACGCGCGCGAGCTTGTGTTCCGCACCAAGGCCAGGGAGCTGACGGCGCGGCTGAAGCTCGGGCGCGACGGCGGCAGGATCGTGATCCGGCCGGTCTCGACCAAGGGATCGATCGCCGGCGTCGGCTGGATGCTCGGCCGGCGCGGCGTCGCCGAGGTCGAGGCGCTGTCGGTGGAGCTTGTGAAGTAGCTCAGCCATTCCCGACAAGACCCGGCGGCAGCGGGCGCTCCGGCGTTACGCGGTCCCAGCCCTGCGCGACGATCGACCAGGCGCCGGCGTCCTTCACGAGCAGCATCATTTCGACATTGCGCGTCACCGTCGTGCCGTTCTCGACGAATTCTCCGGCCGCCGCAGCCACGGCAACATTGCCGAAGGCGATGACGCGGACGCCGAGCACGGTTTCATCGAAACTCTGCATGACACCCGCCGCGAGCCCCTTCATGCGCGCAATGAAAGCGTCGAGGCTTTGCGGCGCGACCGGCCGCGCGGCGGGGTAGAGCGCGGCGCCGGCGGCGAAGTCGCGGGCGAACCCGGCCCAGTCGGCGGGGCGTTCGTTCGACCACGACAGGCTGTGGAACTGGCGGGCAATCAGCGCCTTGATGGCGGCGATGTCGTCGGGCGGGCCGATGTCGGACATGAAGGTTGCTCGGAGGATGTTCGGATGATGCTCGACGGGTTTGCGGGTGAGGGATGCTGAAGGTGCGGCGAGAGGGACGCAAGCCTGTCCGGCGGATGCGCGGGAGCGGCCCTATTTTTTATTCGGCGCGGGATACGCCGGACGACAAGGTGAGGGGGTGGAGCGCCACAAGGCGCCGGGTGTCTTGCGGGGACACCGTTGCGGGGTTTGCGAGACCCCGCAGCGGGCGATTTGCGATCATCGCCCGCGCGCGTTTGCGAGACGCGCTGCGCCTGATGGCGCTCCAGCGCGGGACTTGCCGATGCCGGCCGCGCGCAAAGACGGCGCGTGAACGCGCCTTTTGCAGCGAGCTCCTCGCGTCCACGCCGTAGTACGTGGAGGGCGGTGCCCGGCATCGCCCGGGGCGCGGCTTACGAGGCCGCGCCGCAGGCCCGCATCCTGCTCCGTCCTTTGGAACGTCTCCGGAGACGCCCTCATGAGCAGGATGATAGGAATATTATCATAATACAAAAATATGTCAAGCAACATTCATCGATGCGCGCGCCTTAGGTTATGTTCAAATCCCGCGTTCCACGAGACTTTTTACGAGGGACCGAGATGAGCGAAGACGCAAGACGATTATTTGCAAAGTTTAGACGAGACAATCAAACCAAGTTGGTTTCAACTTTCATCATTTCCGAAGAAAAGTCGAAAGTTGACGCATGGCCGAAGGATAAAAAGAAAACACCACAGGAGATGTCAGATGCTGCCGATATCTCAGTCCAAAAGGTCACGGAAGCGGAAGACGCTTCAGAGGAAGAGCGCAAGAGCAAAGACCGCGGCGCATTTGACAGATTAGCCGCAGAGTATCTTGGGGAGATGAATGCATTTTTCCGACTTATTCCGAATACGATGTCAATTTTGCCAGTGGTAGAGCAAATTGATATTCATCGCACCATTTACGAACGATCTATCAAAGACGCGACGCTAATTTCGAAAGATGAGGAGTTTGAAGTTTACGAAATGCGTTTCGACCAAGTTGGTCGGATCGATAGAGATTTTGAAGCCATCAAATCGTTTCAGGCCGGTCGTAAATTGCTTCCCGGTATGTTCTTGATGGGCTTAATTAGTTCATACGATGCGTTTTTAGCAAAGTTGCTGAAATTGTTTTTTGTCACAAAACCTGAAGCGCTGTCCTCATCGGAACGAAATATTTCATTCAAGGATCTTGCTAGCCTTGGATCAGTAGAAGCGGCACGTGAAATGATTTTGGAGAAGGAAATCGAGTCAGTATTGCGTTTGAGTCACCATGCGCAATTTGAATGGTTGGGGAAGCAGCTCGGCATCTCGCTTACAAAGAATTTGGAGATATGGCCGTCGTTTGTCGAAATTTGTGAACGAAGAAACTTGCATACTCACACGCAGGGTGTTGTTTCTTTGCAGTACTTGAAGGTGTGCGCGGAGCAAAATTTAACATTTAAGAATAAACCTAAGGTTGGTGAAAAGCTAGGTATTGGCCCTGACTATCTTCGGAATGCGATAAGTGTGATCTCTGAGCTTGGATTAAAATTGGCTCAGGTTGTTTGGCGTAAATTGATTCCAAGCGAGATCGACGTTGCGTCTGAATCGCTTAGCAACATTGGATATAATTTGATTGTACTGCGTCGTTATCGACTTGCTTGTAAAATGTTGGATTTTGGGCTGAACGAAATGAAAAAGCATGGAGAGGAAGGAACTCGCAAAAGAATGGTGGTGAATTATGCAAATGCAAAGAAACTGCTGGGCGAAAAGGAAGAAGCCGCAAAAATCTTGAGCGGAGAAGATTGGACAGCGGTTTCTGATATTTTTAGATTCTGCGTTGCAGCGGTCAAAGACGATGTGCCAACGTTAATCGGTATGATGCCCAAGATGGTTGGCTCTGAGGAAATGTCTAAGCAAGATATTCGAGACTGGCCGGTTTTCCGGGGTGTCAAAGATAATCAGGAGTTTGTTGCTGCGTTTGAGAAGACCTTTGGTGAGCCTTACTTTACGGACAAGACAAGTGCAGACAAGGCCGACACGGCCACCGATTCCACGCTTGAAACAAGGCGGGAGACGAAAGCCGTGAAAAGCGCTTCGTCTTAGCGGGAGATC
>JBFWUS010000115.1:0-10401 GCA_050247155.1 Rhizobiaceae bacterium | reverse complement strand
GCGTGCGCGCGGTCGGTCTTCGCCGCGACCATCAGGCCGGAGGTGTCCTTGTCCAGCCGGTGCACGATGCCGGGCCGCTTCACGCCGCCGACGCCGGCCAGCGTGTCGCCGCAGTGCGCGATCAGCGCGTTGACCAGCGTGCCGGCCGGGTTGCCGGGCGCCGGGTGGACGACGAGCCCCGCCGGTTTGTCGACCACGATCAGCTCGGCGTCCTCGTAGAGCACCGAAAGCGGAATTTGCTCCCCGCGCGGAACGGGCTCTTCCGCCGCGGGCACGAACACGGCGAACGCCTGGCCCGGTTTGACCCTGAGGGAGGGCTCCGTTATCGTCGCGGCCCCGCGGTCGATGGCGTGATCGGCGGCGCGGTCGGCAGGCGAGCGATCCGGCTCGAGCGCGACGTGGCCGGCCTCGATCAGCGCCTTGACCCGGCTGCGCGAGAGCTCGGGCAGGGCGCGCGCGATGACCCGGTCCAGCCGATCGCCGGCGTCCGCCTCGCCGGCGGCGACGCGCCGGCGCGTTCCCGTCCCCGTCGTCCCGTCCGCGCCCATGGCGGAGAGTGAGCACAAGCGATGCAGGCCCTCAAGTTCCTCGTGATCGGCATGGCGGTGCTGATCTTCGCCGGCCTCGGGGTGGTGATCGTCACCATCGCCAACCGCGGCGGCACCGAGCGTCCCGGCTTCGGCGAGGCGCGCGTGGCGCTGCCGCAGGGCAACGCGGTGGTGGAGACCGCCGTCTCCGGCGACCGCATCGTGCTGCGCCTGCGCGGCGCCGACGGCGGCCAGCGCCTGCTCCTGATCGACGCCGCAAGCGGCAGGGCGGCCGGCACCATCGAGCTCGGCATCACCCCCGTCGCACCGGACGTTCCGCTTGGCGCCGCGCCGGCGCCCGCGCGCCCGTAAGCCGCGGATCGCGCCCGCCCATTCCTCTTGATCGCCCCCGCCGGTTGCCCTATGTGTGTGCCCGACCGGCCCTCTACGTCCCCTTCGTCTAGAGGCCCAGGACACCGCCCTCTCACGGCGGTAACAGGGGTTCGAATCCCCTAGGGGACGCCAATAAATTCAAATACTTACTCTTGAACAGGGCCGCGCCCGCCCGTTTGTACGAAAAAAATACGAAATATGCGTGGTCCAAACTAGACCAGTCCTGCCGGTAGAATGGCCTCGCGGACTGGCGGACGGGTTCGATGGCCGATCCACTCACGCTTCGAAAGCTCGCCTTCCTCGCGCCCGATCCGGTAGAGGGCGATCCCCCCGAAATTGAAGATGTTCCAACCGTCACAATTTTGGTGGGGCCAAACAACTCGGGAAAAAGCAAAGCACTTCAGGAGATCGCGGCTTGGTGTGCCGGAGTGAATGAATCCAGAGTAATCTGGAAAGAAATCTCTGTTCATCCTCCCACTAACGCCGAAATTGGTCTGGAGATGTTTCAGGTTTTCAAAGTAGAACCGGAAAATGGAGAGCACGAGGAACAAGACGCGATATTTTGTCAATATAATCGATTTCTTCCCATTAACCCAGTATTTAGGGGAAATGTAACAAAAGAAAGAATTTCGGCAGCACTCATTTCATTAAGAAATGAAATTAATTCAGAGTCAAGAAGACACATAACGGAACCTTTTATGATTCACATCGATGTTCTAAGTCGATTGAAGATCATAGAAGATTGCCCGGTCAATAATAATAATTCCAGCCACAAAAGAAATCCAATCTACAAACTATTTTACAACGACGAATCAAGAAAAAATTTTAGAAATATTATCTTTGATCACACTAGAAAATACATAACCATTGATCCTACAAACATATCAAAACTACAATTAAAATTAAATGACAAGGAGCCCGCGTCAAATCAAGAAGAGCAAGGGCTTCATAGGGAGGCGCGCGATTATCATTCAAAGGGAACGCGCGTTATATTTATGGGAGACGGGATAAAAGCCCTTATAGGGATATTTTTATTGCTAGTTGATTCACCACATAAAACAATTTTGTTAGATGAACCAGAAATTTTTCTACATCCTTCCTTGTCACGTGCGCTAGGACTAAAAATTTCCCAAATAATGACAGCGTCACGTTCGTCTCTGGTCGTGGCAACTCACAGCGCTGATTTTCTGATGGGCTGTATTGAATCGGGCGCGCGAGTTGCGATAGCGAGAATTACGTACGATGGTGGCAATCCAACTGCGCGTACTATTCTCGCGGATGAAATTCGCAGCCTGATGCGAAGTCCCCTGATCCGATCTACCCAGGCACTTAGAGGTTTGTTCTGTAAGGCAGTTATCCTTTCCGAGGGTGATCGAGACAGAGCTTTTTATGAAGAGATAAATAGACGATTGATGGAATGTGGTGGAGGAATTAGCGATTCTATCTTCATGAATGGTTTCGGTGCTGATTTCTTACACCGAATTGCCGGGCCATTACGTCGTTTTGGCGTCAAAGTTGCACTAATATATGATCTGGACGTGATTGTCGAGGATAGCCAATGGATGAATATACATACTCTTGTGACAGCCGCCGAATCCGACAAACAACAAATAAATGAAAATAGGACGAAGGTAAAACAATACCTTATAAATTCGGGAAGCGATAATGAAATCCCTAATTACAAAAAGAAAGGAATTTATTCTATTTATGGATCCGAGAGACGTGAATTGGAACAATTGATAGAGCGATTAAATATTGATGGACTGTTCTTTGTTCCGGTTGGTGAGGTAGAGGGTTGGTTAAAAGGTTTATTTACAAGGCAGCCACGTAAGAAAAAGTGGCTCGAACTAATGTTCGACGCGTTGGGGTCTGATCCTGAGTCCGAAACATACGTTGTTCCATCCCAGGGTGATGTGTGGGGTTTTTTAAGAACAATCGCAAGGTGGTGCAATTCATTGCCGGGGCAGATGGCAAATCCTAGTGAACGCGACCCTCGTGCCCCGGATGCGACGCCCTTTGCGGGATCATCTACTCTGTCGCGCGGCGCGGGATAAACGAGTGGACGAAGACGATGAGGTCCGTCGGGCGGACAATCTTTCCCGCCGCCCCGTACCGGGTCAGTGCTTCCTCATTCGTTTCGCCGTCTGCGGCATTGACCAGAATTGTGTGCTGCGTGCTGCCGATGCTTCGCTCAAGGATGGCGACGCGCCGCTCAAGACCGCGCAGCATCTTCGGCGCTCCCATACGTTGCCGTCCATTCCGCCATCGTCATCGTGACCGGCAGGACGTACGCTGGCCGGCCCGCCACCTCGACCAAAGCATCCACCTCCGAATCGGTCATAACGGACGTGCGCCAAACTATGACCGAGGGCGCGCCCTTGCCGTTCGCTCGTTCCAGAGCGGACACCCTTCGCCGCAGCGCCTTCATGCCTTTGCCCGATCTTCGAGCGCATCGATCCGGCGCTCCAGCTCTAGGGTTTCCACCGCCTTGCGTCTCACGTCGAGGATGCCGGCAAGTGTCGCGCCCTGGTCGGGCGTGATGCTGCCATCGGCGACTGCGGCGATGACCGCAGCGACAGACTGCGCCACCGCGGCGGCCGTGTCTGCCTCCGGCAGGTCGATACGCACAGGCTGGTCCCGGCGCGGCGGGCATATCCGTTCCAGGCACAGGCGCAGCGCGACCGTATCCCCCGCCAACGCAAGCTCTATCGCCTTGCGGGCGAGTCCTTCCGCTTCCCCGTCGAGCAATGCCTGTGCCGCCAACGTCGCCCGGTTGCGAGCACCAGGCCGGCGGCCGTGCGGATTGCCGCTCTGTCCCGCTTTCCAGCGCGTATCAACGGGCTTCATTCGCTGTTGTTCCCCTGTAAGAACAGGCCGCGGTGCGGCGTTTGTCCCAGCGCTGTCCCGCGGATTGTCCCGCGCGGGACAAGCTGTCCCATCGTCCCGTTCCCTAAGGGCCGGGACAGCGGGACAGGCTCAATTCGTGGGCGTGGCCGTCGCATGTCCATTGGCGTTGGCCTTCTTCAACAGCCTTTCCACGGTCGACTTCTTGATGCCCGTTTCGTCCTCGATTTCCCGGAGCGTCTTTCCTTGCTGGCGCAACTCCAGCACCAGCGCAATCCGCTGGTCCTCAATGCCGCGGACGCTCCATTCCGCGAGCCCATTACGCTCTGAAAGCTGTGCCTCGAATGCCTTCGCATCCGCGCCGAAGATGCCCCGCGCTTTGTCGAGGTGCACTTCAAACCGGGCGCCCTGTTCGCTGTCGTAATCATCGGGCCGGCGCAGCGCGATCACCGTGTCGAGCACGTCTTCGCGACGCGAGGTGCCCCGCTGGTTTCCGCCCTTCCCGGCATGATGCACGATAAGGACGGTGACACCCGCTCGTCTGAGCGCCAGCAGAAAATCCTGCGCCGGCTGCCAACTGTCCGCCTCGTTTTCGCGCCCGCTGCGGCAGAGCGCGCTGAGGTTGTCGAGGATCAAGAGTTCAATGCCGTCCAGAAGCTCACGTATGGCATTTTGACCGTCCACGGTCAGCAGGTCCGGGATCGGCCCGTCCTGCAAGTCAGGCGTCACGAGCCTGAGGTTGTCATGGATCAGCGGCCCTGCCGCGCGCCCGCTGTCATATGCGCGCAACCGGTCCTGCATCGTGCGCGCCGGCATCTCGCCGTCAACATACAGCACGCGGCGGGGGCGGTCGGCGCGCCACCGCAGGAACGTCCCGCCGGTCGCGACCGCATAGGCGATGCCGAGCGCTACATGCGTCTTACCGACGCCACGGGGTGCGTACAGCATC
This sequence comes from Rhizobiaceae bacterium, assembly GCA_050247155.1. Lineage (GTDB taxonomy): Bacteria > Pseudomonadota > Alphaproteobacteria > Rhizobiales > Rhizobiaceae > Mesorhizobium_G. Next base: position 5,688 of record JBFWUS010000115.1, on the reverse strand, counting down.
GCCAGCCCTTGCGACGGCAGGATCGGGTCCAGGAGCATCTCGCGCGGCGGGATGTCCATCTCCAGGAATTCGCGCAGCGCGACGGCGCGCAGCCGCGCCACTTTGCCCGGTGGCGTCAGCGTATCGCCGTGATCGTCTATGAACGAATCCGGGTTACCGTCAGGTGCGGTCATTTGCGGACGCTCCGCCAAACGTCGTTCCAGTCGAGCCCTTCGGCCTTGGGCGGTCGCGCAACGGCGTCGCGCCCGGCTTCCTGCCAGCGCGCGACGCACCCGAGCGCCGCCTTCAAGCCCGCGTCGTCGCGGTCGGCGAACACGGTCAACGCCTCAATGCCGTCGAGGACGGGAAACGTGCTGATGGCGCCGGCCGAACCCGCCACCCAAATCGGCGACCAGCCTGCGGCAATGAGTGTCAGGCCGTTTTCGATGCCTTCTACGAGTCCGAGCCCGGTCGTCACGTCGGCATCGGGCGTCAGCTTCACCACCGCGCCCGCGGCCCGCCCGAGCATCATCTTGGACTGGCCGTCCGCCTTGCCGGTGCCGTCGGCGCGCAGAAAGGTCCGGTGGACGCCGCAGGGCTCATTGGTGCGGATGTCGCGCAACAGGGCCAGCATGGCGGGGAGCCGCTCTTGCGGTCCGCGCGGGCAGGCCGGGTGATAGCGCAGCTCGGCATCGTCGGGGATCGTCAGCCCGCGTCCTGCCAGGTATTGCTCGACGAGGCCGCCGCGCGCCTCCACCGCTTCGCGCCACAGTCGCAGGCCGGTGGCCGTGGTGTCGCTTGTGGTGGCCGGTGTCCGCGCCGGACGTTTTATAACGGGCGAAAAACGCGCTTCGGGCGTTGCCGCGGGCACCCAGTCACGGGCGAAGCGGAGTGCTTCGCCGAACGAGCATCGGCGCGAAAGCCGGATCAGGTCGAACAGGTCGCCGCTGTCGCCCGATTCGAAATCGGTCCAGCGTCCCGCCCTCGGGCCGCCGACATAGACACGGAACGAGCCGTGATTGCCGAACCGCAACTCGTGCTTGGAACGGCCTGATAGCGGGCGGTCGTGGATCAGCGCCATTGCCAGCGGCTCGGCGTGTTCCGACAAGCGCCGCCTGAGGACGGCAATGTCATCGGATTGCATATCCGGAAGCCCGACGGCGCGACAGGCGACGATGCCTGGACTTCAGCCCGCAGCGTCGGCGGCCGACAGCGGGCGCCATGCGGGCTGCGCCGCAAGCCACGCCAGCCCAGCCTCGGTGTCGATCAGCGTCCTGCGGCCCAGCTTGATCGCCTTCAACTCGCCGTTGGCAAGGGCTTCAAAGACGCGGGTGCGGCCCATGCCGCTGAGCCGCTGCCAGTCGCCGATTGTGCAGTATTTCGGGGTCATTCGCCGTTCTCCATACGAGCCCGCACGGGTGCGGTTGCGTACGGAGATAGCGGGGCGGATTGCAGCGAAGATGTTCACTGCAAATTTTATCGATAGACTATTGATGCTGACAATCTACTGGACCAGACGGCAGATGCTCCACCGTGCCGCACATTTCGTGTTTTTCATGACAGCTATCACGGGTAGTGCTGTCGCTCAGATCATCCCGGATTTACGTGGTGTCGATACGGAAACGCGTCAGTTGATAGAAAATGCCTGTGTAGGGCAGAAATTCCATGGTGGGCCGGCAGGGTACGGCGGCTGCCTCAAAAAACATCTTGAAGCGGCGCGGGCGGCGCCACCGATACCAAGATTAAATGGACTGGATTCTCAGACACGCCAATTAATTGAAAACGCATGCGTAGGTCAAAAATTCCACGGAGGACCAGTCGGATATGGAAACTGTCTTCGCAAGCACATTGCGTCAGCGCAGAGTTCCGCCCCCATACCAAGTCTACAAGGCGTCGATCCTCAAACACGCCAGCTAATCGAGAATGCGTGTGTTGGTCCGAAATTTCACGGCGGGCCGGAGGGGTATGGGAATTGTCTGCGCCGGCACTTATCCAGCATTGGTCATCCCGCAGCACGTTCACAGTCATCCAGTGCGGCAGGCGCTCCCGCGTCTCCGTCGCAGGGCATACCTACGGAGCAGCGCACCGATAGCACGGTGAGGCGCGTTCAAGAGCGTTTGAAATCACTTGGTTATGATCCCGGTATGCCGGATGGCCGATTAGGAAGTCGGACAAGGCAAGCAATTGAAAAATTTCAAAAAGATCGCGGTCTTCCCGTAAATGGCGAAATAAATACCGTTCTACAAACAGAGCTAGACCGCCGTGTCCGCGTCCAACCTGTGGAAGTCAGCATTTATGACCTAGACCCAATACCTTTCAAATGGCCGACGTGGCGACGTGTTCAGGCATCTAGGGGTCAACCAATATCCAATACGATACAAGACCCCGCAAATATTTATGGTAGAGTAAATGAAAGTGTCTGGGTTGTTTTGGCCGGCCGAAGCGAGAAACATTTCAAAGATCGGAAGGATCTATCTCAAGGTTCCGCGGTAGCCGTATCTGACCGATTTCTATTAACAAACTGTCACGTAGTGCGAGATCGAGCCCTCATCGTAATTGGTCAAGGTGATGACGTCCGATCGGCGATTCTTTCTTCAGCACACCCTGATACCGATCGGTGCATTTTGGAAGTGGAGGACGCAAGCCGGAGCCTTGTTCCAGTCCCGGGCATTCGCCGCTTTAGAGATTTGAAGATCGGCGAGCGCGTCTATAGTATTGGTGCCCCGAGGGGGCTGGAGAGGACGCTAGGAGAAGGAATCGTTTCAGGTCTCCGGACCACAAAATTTGGTAATCTTGTTCAGACGTCCGCGCCGATTTCGCCCGGTTCGTCAGGAGGAGGCCTGTTCGACGCTTTCGGAAATTTGATTGGGCTAACTACATTTCTATTGAGAGAGTCACAGGCAATAAATTTCGCGATTGCGGCTGAGGAATACTGGAAATAAAAATCTTAATCTCGCGGTAGAGAAGGAACATTGTTTTTTATCTCTTTAATTGCTCCGTATAGAGCGCGGGGCTTTACACCGAATTCAGAACAATGTCGCCTCGACCACGCCGACCTAGAAAGTCCTCCTTTATAAGTTCTCCATGCTTCTCGGGCGCGGTCCTGCCATTCTGCTGACTTCACTTTTCGCAACTGAGCACTAGCCTCGCCGCTCCGGCGCGCATTCTCGTCCCTGAAACGACGAAGAGCGGCGTCATCGAAGTAGCCGAGCTGCGCCATAGACAGCATCCCCTCATACAGCCCGACCATCTGGGATGCCGCGGCTAGCCGAGCCATGGCATCCGCCACGGCATCAGAGTTCGGATATGGACCGCGCGGGATCGAGTCATAGACGATGGCGAGAGCACAAAGCAGGTCGGCTGCCGTCTCGGCCTGGAGGTTCAGCCGTTCCTCGTGCTCAGTCACGAAAGCTGCAGCTTCGGGCGCGAGCAGACTGAGGTAATTTCCGAGACTATCTGAATCGACGGCGCGCACCTGTTCGGATGTAGAGAAGCCTTCCCGGACCAGAGCGGCGATCGCCTTTTTTGCGGCAATCTTGTGGATTTTGACGATGTCGAAAACGTCAAGACGCCTGATTTCTTCGAGCGGGCGGGCAATGCCCTGAGCAAAGAGCCTGTTTCGGTCATTGCTCGCCTTCGCTTCGGCCATCGTCGTCAACCCTCGCCTGCAATGCGAGGCTTGAACGCCACGATTGGCGACTTTGCCACGATGCCGAGAGTCGGGAAGTTGCCGCGGATCGTGTCGGCAACGTAGGACGGCGCAAGGTGCGCGTAGTGGCGTTCGGTCATCCTCGTGTCCGCATGGCCGAGCTGACGGGCGATCACCGCGAGCGGGACGCCCCGCATGGCGAGCAAAGAGCCGTGAGTATGGCGCAGAACGTGGAAGCTTACGGCGGGCGAGATTTTCGCCAGCTCACAGGCTTCCGTCAGGGGCCTTTGCTGGTGGTTCCGGCCCCAGCGCTCGCCGTCCGGCCGAGCCAGGATCGGTGCCCCGGCTTCCTTGCCGGCGGCCGCTTCGGCAAAGAACGCCCGGCCCTCGTCGGTCAGGACGACGTGCCGCGGCTTGCCGCTCTTGCTGGTTCGGACGGCGATGGTGCCGGCATCGGGGTTGAAGTCGGACACCCGCAAGGCGGCCAACTCGCCATAGCGGCATCCGGTCAGCAACGCGGCGCGCACCATCGGGCGGAAGTCAGGATCGGCGACATTGACCAGCCGGACGCACTCGGCCTCGGTCAGATAGCGCACAACAGGGGCATCCACGTCGCGGAACGGCTTCACCCGCCGCCAGGCGTCGTCGCTCGCGACCTTGTGCTCGCGATAGGCATGGTTCAGCGCGGCCTTTAGGACGGTCAGGACGCGGTTGGCGGTCGCCCGGCGCTTGCGGGCCGCGTCGGGGTCGCTTGCCGCCTTACGGACCGCCTGAGGCTTGCCAGGACGGGTCCGCCTGCGGGCGGGCGCCGCGGCCAGTTCCTCGTGCCACTCCCGCAGCCGGGCGGTCGTCAGCCGGCCAATCTCGATGTCGCCCAGCGTCGGAACGATATGGGCGTTCGCGGCGACCGTCGTGTCCTGCAATGCCTTCCGATGGCGACCGTACCAAGCGAGGTAGTCCCGGACCGCATCGGCCACGGTGTACGGCCCCGCTGCCGTTGCCGGGAATCCCGCCGCGACCCGAGCCTGTTCGGTAAGCCAGTCCCGCGCGGCGCCCTGAGCCTGAGCGAAGCTGAGGCAGACAACGCCATCCGGGTCCGCATCGAGGGTGTCGTCAGCCGGTCCCAGCGCCCGGTAGCGCATCGGGCTTGCAGCGCCGGCCGCATAGAAGCGGGCGATCCACGTCCCGCCCTTGGTGCCCTTGCGGTAGCCGAGCGCGCATCCTGGCTGAATGGATGTCCAGTAGGGCTCGCGGCGCTGCGCCAGCTTCGAGCGGGCGGAGCGGGTGTCGATCTTGGCGTTGCGGACGGTGCGGGGCATCGGCCTCTCCGTACGGAAATCGTACGGAAAATATGTACGCGAACATCGGCGGATGTTCAAGGACGATTAATCGATGAAAAACAATAAATTAAATCCAAGCCGAGCGTTCGCCAAGGTCCGCAAAAGGCCTACTTAACACCCTCTCACGGCGGTAACATGGGTTCGAATCCCCTAGGGGACGCCAATTCTGGCCGCCGGGGAACCGACGCCGCGCCGGGTTGAGGCGCGCAACGTCCCTGGGGAGCGGCGCGATGTCGCTGCGCGACGATCTGCACAAGCAGCGGGAGACACTTCGGGCGATCGCCGCGCGCCACGGCGCTTCGAACCTGCGGCTGTTCGGGTCGGTCATTCGCGGCGATGAGCGGCCGGACAGCGACGTCGACCTCCTTGTCGACCTGGCCGAAGACCGCGGCTTCGGCGACTTCATGGCCCTGGTCGAGGATTTGGCGGCATTGCTCGCCCGGCGTGTCGATGTCGTGGTCGAACGTAGCCTCAGCCCATATTTCCGTCCGTATATCGAGGCTGAGGCGCGGCCGCTTTGAAGTCGGACCTTCCGTATCTGGGACACATCGCCGACAGCATTGCCGCAATCGAATCGTTTGTTGCCGGTTGACGCGAAGCATTCATGCGCGAACGAATGGTCCAGGACGCGGTCATCCGCAACTTTGAGATCATCGGTGAGGCGGCGACCCGGCTGAGCCCGATTGTGCGCGACCGGTCCGGAGCAGATTGGAAAAAGAT
>JBFWUS010000114.1:0-10597 GCA_050247155.1 Rhizobiaceae bacterium | reverse complement strand
AAGGCGCTGTTCGCCGCCTCCGCCGCCAGTCTCGGTGGCTCGCTGATCGGCACCTCATCGACCACCGCCTCTGTCGAAAGCGCCTCGGGCGTACAGGCTGGCGGCCGCACGGGCTTGACCGCGCTCACCATTGCCGGGCTCTTCCTATTGGCGCTGTTCTTCTCGCCGCTGGCGGGAGCGGTGCCAGCCTACGCGACAGCGCCGGCGCTGCTCTACGTCGCCGGCCTGATGATGCGCGAACTGGTCGAGATCGACTGGGAAGACATCACAGAGGCCACGCCGGCGGCGCTGACGGCGATTGCGATGCCGTTCACCTACTCGATCGCCAACGGCCTGGCCTTCGGCTTCATCTCCTACGTGGCGCTGAAGGTCGCGACCGGCCGCTGGCAGCAGGTCCATGCCGCGACCTGGCTGGTCGCTGCGCTCTTCATCATCCGCTTCGCGTTCTTCGCGGAATAGGACATTCCGGGGTGGGGGAACAAACCTCTCGCCTCGGACAGCAATGCAGCGCGGACCGGCCCATGGGCCGGTCCGTTCTGCTATTCAAGCGGCTTCAATTCCTGCGCGATCTTCGGCAGCAGTTCCGCGACATTGGGATGTATGTGCATGGCACGCTGCAATGTCGTGTAGGGCGCCTTGGCGTACATCAGGTCCAGGACGCAGTGCACGGCCTCATCACCGCCGGGCCCAAGCACCGTGCAGCCGAGGATTTCCCGTGTGTCGGCGTCGACCAATATTTTCATGAAACCTTGTGTTTCGCCCTTCTCCACGGCGCGCCCGACCCGGCTCATCGGCCTCATGCCGACCAATACCTTGCGGCCGGACTTTCGCGCGGCGGCGTCGTTCATGCCGGCGCGCCCGAGCGGGGGATCGATATAAAGCGCATATGTCTCGATGCGATCGCTGACCCGGCGCGGGTCCTTGTCCAGCAGATTGGCGGCGACGATCTCGAAGTCGTTGTAGGACGTGTGGGTGAATGCGCCTTTGCCGTTACAGTCGCCCATTGCCCAAATGCCCGGCACATTTGTGCGCAACTGATCGTCGACGCCGATGTAGCCTTTCTCGTCTGTCGCGACGCCGGCCGCGTCGAGTCCAAGATCATCGGTGTTGGGCTGGCGTCCGACCGCGAGCAGAACATGCGAGGCGTTCACCGGCGGCTTGTCGCGACGAAAGCTTATCCGCTTCGCGCCGTTTGGCTCGGCCTCGAAAGCGATCGCATCAGCGTTGAGATGAACGGTGATGCCTTCGCGCTCGAGAATGCCTTTTACGGCGTTGGACACGTCTTCGTCCTCGCGCGAGACAAGGCGCGCGCCGCGTTCGATCACGGTCACCTCACTGCCGAAGCGGCGAAACATTTGGGCGAATTCCAGCGCGATGTAGCTGCCGCCGATCACGACGAAATGCCGCGGCAGGACGTCCAATGCCATCATGGAGGAATTGGTCAGGTAATCGATGTCGCCGATGCCGGGAAAGTCGGGCACGACCGCACGGCCGCCGGTGTTGATGAAAATCTTGCCGGCTTGCAGCAGTTCATCGCCGACGCGGACAATGGTTGGCGACTCGAAGCGGGCATGGCTGCGAAAAAGCGTGCAGTTCGCCATGCCCGCGATCCAGCCTTCCAGCCCGCTGCGCGAGTCGAGTGTCACCTTGTCCTTGCGCGCCTTCACCGCTTTCATATCGATGCCCACCGGCCCCGAAAGCGTCACGCCGTAGGCCGCCGCATCGCGCGCCAGATGGGCGGCGTAGGCGCTGGCAACCATCGCCTTGGTCGGCATGCAGCCGGTATTCACGCAGGTGCCGCCGACCAACTTGCGTTCGATCAGCGCGACCTTCATGCCGGCGTCGTTAAGGCGGCCGGCCAGCGGCGGTCCCGCTTGCCCGCAGCCGATAATGATGGCGTCAAAAATCTGCGTGCTCATGCGGCGGCCGTCACAATCCAGAAGGCGAGGGCAAGCGCGATGACGTCCTCGATCAGCGCCGCCGGCAGGTCGCGACCAAACGCAGCGGCCAGCCGCCCGCGCAAAGCCGCGCCGCCATATGTGCCGATCACCGCGCCAATCACACCGGCGATCAGCCCGACAATCGTGGAGCCGCTGACGACGCCGAGTGCGGCGCCTGAGAGCGCGCCGGTCACGAGCCGCGTGCCGAACTGGACCGGCACCTTGCGGCTCGGCGTCGACGGCAGTTGGTCGGAAATCAGCTCGGCGATCGCCGCGACAGTGAAGATCGCAGCGGCGATCCAATGGCTCATGAAGGCCGCCCAGGTGCCTGCGAGCGGCAGCCAGCCGAGCCAGGACGCGAGACTGACCGCGGCCAGTGGCGTCATGGCCCGCAAGCCGGCCACGATGCCGATCAGCAAGGCGAAAACCGCAACAGCCATTTGTTATCCCCCGATCGATGGTGAGGGCATCGTTGAATCAAGGCTGGCGGGAGTCAATCGTGCAGGTGCGGAGTCGACGCCTGCTTTCCGGTCGTGCGAATGTCGTTGCTCAGCTTCGCGCCGCCTCCACCCGCAAGCGATCCTTGCCGAGAATGATGAGCATTGCGCCGATGTTGATCAGGTTCCAGACTATGCCGTTCAAGAAGGCGATGGCATAAGATCCGGTCCAGTCATAGATCACGCCGGTCAGCCAACCGCCGACCGCCATGCCGATGACGGTCGCCATCATGACGAGGCCGATGCGTCGGCCAGCTTCCGCCGCCGGCAGATATTCCCGCACAATGATTGCGTAACAGGGCACGATGCCGCCCTGGCTCAGGCCGAACACCAGCGACACGACATAAAGCGAGGCGAGCCCGTCGAAGGGGATGTACGCAGCCAGCGCCAATGCCTGCCCGACGGAGCCGATCAAGAGAGTGCGGATGCCGCCGATCCTATCGGCGATGAAACCGGACGTCAGCCGGCTCACCACACCGCCCACAAGCATGAGCGAGAGCATTTCGGAGCCTCTGGTGAGGCCGTATCCAAGGTCCATGCAGTAGGCGACGATGTGGACTTGCGGCATCGACATGGCCATGCAGCAGCCGAAGCCGGCGACCACCAGCAGAAGCTGCAACTGGCGAGGCGTCAACGGCAGGCTGCGTTGGCGGGCAACATGCGACTGGTCGATAATCTGCGAGCGGTCGATGCGCCGGCGCAGAAGCAGGATGAGCGGGATCATGGTGACGAGACAGAAAACGCCAATGCCCGCATAGGTGGCGCGCCAGCCATAATGCTCCAGGAGATAGGGCGAGATACCGGGCCAAAAAGCGCCAGACAGATAATTGCCAGCCGCAGCGGTGGAGACCGCGATGCCGCGCCGCTTGCGGAACCAGTGCGAGATATCGGCGATCAGCGGTCCGAACATGGCGGACGATCCCAGCCCAACCAACAAGCCTTGCGCGAGTGCGAATTGCCAGACCGATGTCGACAGCGAAGCGAGGACCAGTCCGGCGCTGAGCGCCAGCGTCGCTGCAAGCGCGGGAATCCAGTAACCGACGCGGTCTATTGCGCGCCCGACATAGACGTTGCCGAAAGCGAAACCGATCATGGTCGCCGTGAAAGGGAGCGACGCCGAGCCGCGGTCGATGCCGAACTCTGCCTGCACGGCCGGCATGACGACAATCACAATCCATGTGCCCACGCAGCCGATCGTCGCCAGCAACACCGAGATGGCAAGGCGAACCCAGGCATAGGGGCCGTCGATATCGGAGGCGGGTGCGGTCGATGTCATGGCTGCACCATGGAATTATGCCAGTCGACCTCGACAGCGCCAGCGAACGGCAAAGGTGGAGCCACGATCAGACAGGCTCTTTGGGGGCTATCTCGCCAGTGCGCCGAGCGAAGCGCGCAGGCGCGGGGCTGCAAAATCGAACAGGGCGCGGACCTTATGCGGCGGCATGCGGCCTGTCGCCCGAACCAGATGGACCGGCAAAGGCGGCGGCGCGTATTCGTCGAGTACGGTCCGCAACCGGCCGTCGCGCAGAGGGGTTGCGACCTGATAGGACAACACGCGCGTCACGCCGAGACCGGCGATGGCGGCATCGATCGCGGCTTCGGCAGTGTTCACCGACAGGCGCGATCGGATCGGCACGGAAGCTCCCGACTTGCCGTCGCCAAACCGCCAGCCGTCCGCCATCACCATGCCCTCGAAGGCGATGCAGCCATGGCCCTGCAGATCGGCCGGCCGTTTCGGCTCGCCTCGCGCGACGAGATAGTCCGGGCTGGCGCAAACGATCCGACGCACTTCACCCAGCCTGACGGCAACCAGGCTGCTGGGTGGCAGAACTCCGATACGAATCGCGGCGTCGATATGGTCCTCGTCGAAGCTGACAATCCGGTCATTGAGGGTCAGGTTGACAGAGACGTCCGGATAGGCCTTCAGGAATTCGACGATGACCGGGACGACATGCAGCCTGCCGAAGACAAGCGGTGCGGTCACCGTCAGCAGCCCGCGTGGCGATGCGTATTCGCCTGCCACGGCCCGCTCGGCCTCACCGACCTCGCTCAGGATACGCCGGGCCGCTTCCACATAGTCGCGGCCCGCATCGGTTAATTCGATGCGACGACTGGTGCGATTCAGCAGCCGGATACCGAGATGGCTTTCAAGGTCTGCGACACGTCGGCTGACTGTCGCCAGTGGCGAGCCAATTCGTCGCGCGGCAGCCGAAAAGCCGCCTGTATCGACGACCGCCAACAAAACGCGCATGGCTTCAAAACGGTCCATGGATCATTCCGGAATTTGGGATGATGGTTTGCACCCATACCATGTACCGCTGGTTTTCGGGATGATCTATCTTGCCGGCGATTGGAGGCAGTGTCATGGATCAGCAATTGCGCCCTTCGTCGGACATCGCATTCACGCCGTCGGTCAAGGCAATCCAGGCGCGTCGCGGCTCGCGCGAAGGATATGCGGCCATGGAGGCGCGGGGCGGCTGGAATACCGTTATCACGCCGGACCTCGCGCAGTTCATCTCGTTGCAACGCAGCGTGTTCTTCTCGACGGCCAGCGCGGACGGCCAGCCCTACATCCAGCATCGTGGCGGGCCGCCGGGTTTTCTGCATGTGCTCGATGACAAGACGATCGCCTTTGCTGATTTCGCCGGCAACCGGCAGTACATCACGACGGGAAACCTTGCGGAAAATTCGAAGGCCTATCTGTTCCTGATCGATTACATGCACCGCAGGCGCGCGAAGCTGTGGGGCACCGCGCGCGTTGTCGAGGGCGATGTCGATCTGCTGAACCGACTGATGCCGGAAGGCTACAAGGCGAGGCCGGAGCAGGTGATCCTTTTCACCGTGGATGCCTGGGATACGAACTGCCCGCAGCACATCCCGCAGCGGTTCGAGGCCGAGGATGTCGCCGCGGCGCTTGCAGCGCGCGAGAACCGCATTGCCGAATTGGAGGCGGAGCTGGCGCGCTTGAAGGCGTCGTCCAGCACGGTAGGGTGATCGCCGCCGAGACGGAGATTGCCAGATGGAACGCAGCGAACGCGAGAAGATGCATGCCGGCGAGTGGTATAGCTGTGTTGATCCGGAGCTTGATGGGCTGCGCCTTGCCGCGCTGGAGGCTGTCTACGAACACAACATGTTGTCACCGGCGGCGCGCGGCAATATCGGTCCCGGGCTGAAAACATTGATCCATGCCGGCGAAGGCTCGCGCATCGAAGCGCCATTCCATTGCCCATACGGCTTCAACATCCGGCTCGACGGCAGCGTGTTCCTGAATGCCGGCTGCGTGATCCTGGATACCGCCCCTGTGCATATAGGCGACGGCACGCTGATCGGCCCGGCCGTCCAGATCTATTGCGCCGAGCATCACAAAGACCCGGAATTGCGGGCCCAAGGGCTCGAAATCGCGCGGCCGGTGACGATCGGCAGCCACGTCTGGATCGGCGGCGGGGCCATCATCCTTGGCGGCGTGACGATCGGCGACCGCGCCGTGGTCGGGGCAGGGGCCGTGGTGACGAAAGACGTGCCGGCGGATGCGACCGTGGTCGGCAATCCGGCGCGTGTCGTCGGTGCGCCGGCTCGATAGTCAGAATAACCCTTCGATCTCGCCCTTTCCGTTGAGAAAAATCTTCTCGCTCGAGGGTGTCTTCGGCAGGCCGGGCATGGTCATGATCTCACCGCAGATCGCCACGACGAAGCCCGCGCCGGCGGCAAGCCGCACTTCGCGCACCGGCACGACATGGCCGGTCGGCGCGCCGCGCAAGTTTGGGTCGGTCGAAAAGGAATATTGCGTCTTGGCCATGCAGACCGGCAAGTCGCCGTAACCGGCTGCTTCCCATTGATGCAACTGGTCGCGCACCGATTTGTCGGCGATCGCCTCGGAGCCGCGGTAGATGCGCTTCACGATCGTGTCCATCTTTTCGAACAGCTTCATGTCATTGCGGTAAAGCGGCGCAAACTGCGAAGCGCCACTCTCCGCCAATGCCGCCACCCTTTGCGCCAGCTGCTCGATGCCGGCGGAACCCTTCGCCCAGTGATGGCAGACGATCGCCTCTTCGCCCATCGCAGCGACATACTCCTTCATCGCCTCGATCTCGGCCTCTGTGTCGGAATGAAAGTGGTTGATCGCGACCACCGCCGGCACGCCGAACTGCTTTACGTTCTCGATGTGCCGACCGAGATTGGCGCAGCCCTTTTTGACGGCCGCGACATTCTCCTTGCCGAGGTCTTCCTTCTTGACGCCGCCGTTCATCTTCATCGCGCGCACAGTGGCGACGATCACGGCGGCGGCGGGCTTCAGGCCCGCTTTACGGCACTTGATGTCGAAGAATTTTTCCGCGCCGAGATCAGCGCCAAAACCCGCTTCGGTGACGACATAATCGGCCAGCTTAAGCGCGGTGGTGGTCGCCACGACCGAGTTGCAGCCATGCGCGATGTTGGCGAAGGGGCCGCCATGCACGAAGGCTGGGTTGTTCTCCAGCGTCTGCACGAGGTTTGGCTGCATGGCGTCCTTGAGAAGCACAGCCATGGCGCCATCAGCCTTCAGGTCGCGCGCGTAGACGGGGCTCCTGTCGCGGCGGTAAGCGACGATGATATCGCCCAGCCGCTTTTCTAGGTCCTTCAGGTCGGTCGCGAGGCACAGGATCGCCATCACTTCGGACGCCACGGTGATGTCGAACCCGGCCTCGCGCGGGTAACCGTTTGCCACGCCGCCGAGCGACGAGATTATCTCGCGCAGCGCCCGGTCGTTCATGTCCATCACACGCCGCCACACGACGCGGCGCGTGTCGATGCCGAGTTCGTTGCCCCAGTAGATGTGGTTGTCGATCAGCGCCGAGAGCAGATTGTGCGCGGTGGTGATGGCGTGGAAGTCGCCGGTGAAATGAAGGTTCATGTCCTCCATCGGCACGATCTGCGCATAGCCGCCGCCGGCCGCACCACCCTTCACGCCGAAATTCGGCCCGAGCGACGCCTCACGGATGCAGACGATCGCCTTCTTGCCGATGCGGTTCAGCCCGTCGCCGAGGCCAACTGTCGTTGTCGTCTTGCCTTCGCCGGCCGGCGTCGGGTTGATCGCCGTGACGAGGATCAGCTTGCCGTTCTTGTTCTTCTGGACTGATTTGATGAAATCGGCCGAAATTTTCGCCTTGTCGTGGCCGTAGGGCAGCAAGTCCTTTTCGGGAATCCCCAACTTGTTGCCGATCTCCATGATCGGCTTCTTTTTGGCCGCGCGCGCGATCTCGATGTCAGATTTCACTTCGGCCATGTTCCCCCACTCTCATTGTCGCGCAGCGCGCCCTTGTTGGCGCGCAGTCAAGCGCAAGGCGGGTTACCGGGGCAACCTCTTTGCGACGTCATCTGGCGCAATCGCAACACCGAGGGAGAAGCCCTCGGCGCCTGCCGCAGCATCACTGCGCCAGCACGTTGCTGATTTCCACCATGTTGGAGCGCACGCGCAGGATGTAGAAGCCCATGGTGGTCAGATGGCTGGCGAACAGCCCGTCCTCGCGGCTGTTGGCGATGAGGAAAGGCTGGATCTTCAACGCCGCCACGAACTGGGCGTCCATGGTCTGGTAGAGGCTGGTCAGGTTGCGCTGCTTGATGACGTCCTCGAAGTCGGCCTCCGCCGCCTTCATCAGCCCGTAATAGGCATAGAGCTGGCCATAGGCGAACCAGAAACGGTCGTCGGCGCGCGGATCGAAGAAGCCGTAATTGTAGTTTTCGGCGCGCTCCTTCAGGAGCGCCGAGGTCGAGCCGATGTCGCTGGCCACGCGGTCGAGGTAGATTTTCAGATTGTCCGAGCGCGCGTCGAAGACGGCCTGGCATTTCTGCAGCCGGTCGTTGAAGGCGCGCAGCTTGGCGATGGCGTCGCGATAGTAGCTCGGCGTCGGGGTCTTCGGCCCGAAGGGCTGCAAGCCGAAATACCAGGTCTCTTCGTCGAACTGCATGTTGCCGCGCGCGTCCTGCAGGTCGTTGTCGATCTGCGAAGTGGTGCGCACCCGGCCCAGATTGTCGGCGAGCTCGGTGGTCGTGCGCCGGATGGCCTGGTTGATGCCGCGCTGGAACGACGCCTTGTTGTCGAGGAAGGGTGTGTGGTCCCAGTCGATGCCGAAGAAGCCCAGCTTGTAGAGGATCATCGATGAGATCCACGGGTTCTGGTTGACCTCGTAGTCGATCAGATCGGACGAAATGTCGGCGATCGCCGAACGGCCGCAGGTTCTGGAGGTGTCGGTGCCCGAGCCGGCCGAAATCTGTTCGCCGGCTGAAACGTTACGCGACTCGATCTTGTAGTTGTCGATGTAGTTGGGGTTGAAATTGATCCAGACCTGCGTCGCATAGATGAAGTAGCCGTAGAGCGCGACTAGTAGGAGAAGCGCCGCGCCGACGATGCCCTTCAGCATCCAGCCACGTTGCCCATACCAGCGTGCCGCCCACATGAAGGGCCACAGGATGATGCCGATGACGAAACCGATGCCGCGTCCTATCCACTGGAAGACGCGGACGAAGAAATTGACGATCGGTTCCATCATCTGCGGTCTTCCCCCAATGGAGCGCGGTCAGTCGACCAGGCCGTAGAGCCGCGCGCGGAACGCAGCCTTGTCTTCCAGATATGTGCTTTTCAAGGTCGCGACAACATCCTGCCGCGGCATCTCCGCCAACTCATCCCAGTCGCGGTAGAAACCCTGCTTGTTGAAGACGTAATGCGAGACGAAGTCGAACGGCACGAAATCGGAGATGAGCCGGTTCACCAGCCAGGCGTCCGGATGGTCCGGCTTGCCGCGCACGACCAGGAAACGATGCTGCGGGAAGACGTCTTCGAGGCGCAATTGTCCGAGCTGGGCTACTTCGCGCTTCGCCGCGTTGAGGAACGGAAAGGTGCCGTCCTGCTTGATCAGGTCGACATTGTTGTGAATCCAGCTTTGCAGCCAAACCTTGTCAGCCTTCGAGAGATCGCGCTTCGGCTCGGCGCGGTAGATCAGGGCGCGCACCGCCATCTCGGCGCGATGTTCGAGATAGCCCGATTTCTCGATCCATGACGCGCGCGGCAGCTCCAGCCGCCCGGTGCCGGCCAGGAAACGGAACACACGGTCGGCGTCGGTAATCGACAGATAGCTCACCTGCCATGGCCGGGACCGCTTGAAGCCCGGCGAGGCGGGATCGCCGATCACGGTCGTCATGTCCTTGTCGATGAACACGTAAAGCCCGCCGAAATGGCTTGTCCAGAAAGCGTTGTGGCGGAAAATCACCTGGTCCGGCACCAGCGCGTTTTCGCGGATATCGCCGCAGACTTTCGCCAGTTCCACCATGCGGGTGAGCATGGCGTCGTCGCGCCAGGCGTTGGGCTCCTGCTTCAGCCGGTCGATCAGTTTGCCGAGTTCCGCCGCCTTGCCCAGAACATCCTCGGCGGAAAGCACCTTGAACTCGACCTGGTTGATCGAGAGCAGATCTTCGATCGATTCAACTTTTTGGACCGAGTCCTCGATCTCGCCGTAGATCACGTCCTTGATCGTCAGCGCATTGATGGCGCGCTGGTTCTTCGACATGAACTCGTAGATGAGCTGGCCGGTGTTCGAGAACGCCGTGTGCACCACCGGCAGATCGATCTGCGCGGGGGTCAGGATGATGAAACGGCGGTTGACCTCGTTCGGATCGAGATAAAGCGGGTCCTTCAGTTCCTCCGCCACCTGAGGGGAAAAGCCGGTGCGGTCGATCTCGAATTTCTTCAGCTTTGTGTGTTTCAGGCCGAACGCTTCCAGTGCCTTGTTGTAGCGCGCGATCAGATGCGGCTCGTCGACCGGGAGGAGCCGGCCGTAGATCAGTTCATTTTGGCGGAGGAGATCGGGCACCGGTTTTACCCTCCCCCTTGTGGGGAGGGTCGACGCGAAGCGTCGGGGTGGGGGTGTGATGACCTGATGCGGCGAAGGGTTTCCACCCCCACCCCGGCCAGCGTTGCTGGCCGACCCTCCCCACAAGGGGGAGGGTAAACGCGCCTCATGTCACGCATTCCACAGCCCCTTCTTCTTCAATTCCTCCATCTCCCGCGCGGCGCGTTCCCTGAGCCGCGCGTCGCGCAACAGTTTCTGCACGGTCGAGTCGTCTGCTCGATCCGAGTAGCGGAATTCGCTGTCGGCGTAGCGGTTGATCTCCTGCATGACCATTTCCATG
>JBFWUS010000113.1:0-10631 GCA_050247155.1 Rhizobiaceae bacterium | reverse complement strand
ATCTCCTGCGCGGAATGCTCGGGCTCCGGCGCAAAGCCGGGCACCCAGCCGACGACGTGCCAGCTCTGCGCCGGACACGGCAAGGTGCGTCAAGCGCAAGGCTTTTTCTCCATCGAGCGCACCTGTCCGCAATGCCAGGGCCGCGGCCAGGTGGTGAAGGATCCCTGTCCGAAATGCGCCGGTCAGGGCCGTACAACCCAGGAACGGTCTCTGTCGGTCAACATTCCGGCGGGCATCGACGATGGCACGCGCATCCGGCTTGCCAATGAGGGCGAGGCGGGCGTGCGCGGCGGACCGAATGGCGATCTCTACATCTTCCTGTCGATCAAGCCGCATGAGTTCTTCCAACGCGACGGCGCGGACCTTTATTGCAAGGTGCCGATCTCGATGACGACGGCAGCCCTCGGCGGCCAGTTCGAAGTGACGACGCTCGATGGCTCGCAGGCGCGGGTGAAGGTGCCGGAGGGCACGCAGAATGGC
The DNA here is from genome assembly GCA_050247155.1 of Rhizobiaceae bacterium. GTDB lineage: Bacteria > Pseudomonadota > Alphaproteobacteria > Rhizobiales > Rhizobiaceae > Mesorhizobium_G. Next base: position 10,151 of record JBFWUS010000113.1, on the reverse strand, counting down.
CGGCAGTTCCGGCTGAAGGGCAAGGGCATGCCGGTGCTGCGCCAGCCGCAGATCGGCGACCTCTATATTCAGACGAGCGTCGAAACGCCGCAGAACCTGTCGAAGCGCCAGCGCGAGCTGCTGGAAGAGTTCGACAAACTGTCGTCGAAGGAGAATTCGCCGCAATCGAGCGGGTTTTTCTCGCGGATGAAGGAATTTTTCGAGTCGTTTGGCGAGTAGTCGCTCTATTTCAGCGTTGCCTAAAAGCGACAAAAATCATTGGGAACGCGACTTTGCGGCTTGCCTTAAGGGAATGTGCTGTTATGTGTCCGCCAACCGCTGAGGGAGACCGCTAATGGCCGCTTCGGGACTGCGCAAGTTCGCCCAGAAGTTCGACGACGAGTTGAAATTCTTCAAGGGCTGGATCGACAAACCGAAGGCCGTCGGCTCCATCATTCCCACCAGTTCCGTGACCGCCAAGCGCATGGCGTCGATCATCGATACCAAGGCCGGCCTGCCTGTGCTGGAAGTCGGTCCGGGAACAGGCGTCATCACCAAGGCGATCCTGAAGCATGGCGTGAAGCCAGCCAACCTCTATGCGGTTGAATATTCACATGACTTCGTCGTGCACCTGAAACGCAACTATCCAGGCGTGAACGTCATCGAAGGCGATGCCTTCGATCTCGACAAAACGCTCGGCGCGAAAGCTGGGCTGAAATTCGACTCGGTGGTATCAGGCGTGCCACTGCTCAATTTTCCGGTAGCGGCGCGCGTGAAATATGTCGAGAGCCTGCTGGATCGTATTCCGCAAGGGCGGCCGATCGTGCAACTGACCTACGGGCCGAAATCGCCGGTGCCGCCCGGCCTGGGTGACTATACGGTGGAGCGGTTCGACTTCATCATCCGCAACATTCCGCCGACGACGCTCTGGATATATCGGCGCGGAAAGCCACACTGATGCCGGTCAAAATCCTCCTCTTCTCAGGCTCGATCCGCTCCGGCGCTTATAGCGGCAAGGTTGCCGACTGCGCACAGAAGGAGTTGGTCGTCCAAGGCGCCGATGTCACTCGCATCTCGCTGGCGGACTATCCTCTGCCGCTCATGAATGAGGACCTCGAAAAGGAAAAAGGCGTTCCGGAAAATGCCGTTAAGCTCGCGCGGTTGTTCGATGCGCACGATGCGCTGATGATCTGCACCCCGGAATACAATGGCGGCATGCCGCCATTGGTAAAGAACACCATCGACTGGGTAAGCCGCGTGTCCAAAGACGGCGGCAAGACCCTGAAGCCTTACAACGGCAAGGTGGCAGCCATCTGCTCGTCGTCGGATGGGCATTTCGCCGGCATCCGCAGCGCCGCCCAGTTGCGCCAGGTGCTGTCCCACATTCAAATGGAAGTGATCGCGCCGCAGGTCTCGGTGCCGAATGCCGACAAGGCTTTTGACGACAAAGGCGACTTTAGGGAAGAGCGCCTGCGCAAGGGCATGACGCGCGAATGCGCGACGCTCATCGAACACGCGCAACTGCACTCCAAGCGAGCGGATCTGTGATCGGGTATTACCTCACCCACCCGCAAGTTCAGATCGATCCCCAAATTTCCATTCCTGATTGGTCGCTTTCAGCGATCGGCCGCCAGCGCATCGTCAATGCGCTGGAAAAGCCGTGGCTGAAGACGATCCGGCGCATCGTCTCGAGCGAGGAGCGCAAGGCGGTGGAAACGGCTGATATTATCGGCTGGGCCACCGGCATACAGATCGAAATCCGGCCGCTCATGGGCGAGAATGATCGCTCATCGACGGGCTTCTTGCCACCCGATCAATTCGAGGCGGCGGCCGATGAATTCTTCGAGCATCCCGCCCGAAGCTGGAACGGCTGGGAGCCGGCTGACGATGCGCAGGCCCGCATCGTCGAAGCCGTCGGCGAGGTGCTGGTGGACCACCCGGATGACCAGCCAATTCTGTTCGTCGGGCATGGAGCAGTGGGTACGCTGCTGAAATGCCGCATCGCCGATCGCCCGATCTCGCGCACCCACGATCAGTCGGCCGGCGGCGGCAATCTGTTCGCATTCCGGCTGCATGAGCGTAAACTGCTCCGCGACTGGACGCCGGTGGAACGATTCGAAGGAGTAAATCTTGCGCGATAATCCGATGCGCGACCGCCTGATCGTCGGGCTCGATGTTCCCTCGATCAAGGAGGCCGAGGGTGTTGTCCGCGAGCTGGAAGGCACCGCATTCTTCTACAAGATCGGTTATCAGCTTGCCTTTGCCGGCGGCCTGAGCTTCGCACGCGAGTTGGCGTCCGGCGGCGTCAACATCTTCCTCGACATGAAGCTGCTCGATATCGACAACACAGTGTCCAAGGGCGTCGAGAACATCGCCAAGATGGGCATGTCGATGCTGACCGTGCATGCCTATCCAAAGGTAATGAAGGCTGCGGTCGAAGCGGCGCGCGGCTCCGACCTGTGTATTCTCGCCGTGACCGTGCTCACCTCGATGGACGCGCAGGACATGATGGCGGCGGGTTACGAATACGATCCGCACACACTGGTGTTGCGCCGCGCTGAACAGGCTCTTCAGGCGGGCGTTGGCGGCATCGTCTGTTCAGCCGACGAGGCGCGGGCGGTACGCAAGATCGTCGGACCGAAACTCGCAATCGTTACGCCCGGCATCCGGCCCGCCGGCGCCGATCACGGCGACCAGAAGCGCGTCATGACCCCGGCACAGGCGATCCGTGGCGGCTCCAGCCATCTGGTCGTGGCGCGGCCGATCGTCGGCGCGGTTGACAGGCGCGCCGCTGCCCAGGCTATCTTGGCCGAGATGGAGGAAGCCGGCCGCGCGGTGTAGCCGCGAGGCCGGATCGCCGGTGGGAGGCTCGCCATGCCGAAGGGTTATTGGATCGCGCGTGTCGATGTGCGCGACACGGAAGCGTATAAGGATTACGTCGCGGCGGCGAAACCGGCTTTCGAGCGCTTCGGCGCGAAGTTCCTGGCCCGCGGCGGGACGACGGACGCGGTCGAAGGGCCAGGCCGGGCCCGCAATGTCATCATTGAGTTTGCCTCGCTGAAACAGGCTCAGGATTGCTTCAACTCTCCCGAGTATCAGCACGCGAAGTCAATCCGGAACAAGGTTGCGGATGGCGAAGTCGTGTTGGTGGAAGGCGTGGAGTAGACCCGAGCATGGCGCCGGCTAAATCGCCGCCCGCTCCGGATATTTCCGCGCCATCACGTCGAGATACGCAGCCTGTAGCACTGCGCGCACGCTCTTGGGCTCGGCTCCCTCGCCGATCTGCTCATACCGCAGCTCCTGCATGAAATCGTCCCACATTTGCGGGCCGCCTTTTTCCAGCAGTTCGGCGCGGATCGACAGCTCTTCGCTGACATCAAGCCATTTGCGGCCCCACGAGCCGAGATGCGCCATGATCGGCACTAGCTCGATCGCCTTTTCCGTCAGGCTGTAGATCGCTTTCTGCTTGTGGCTGGGATCGTCGCGCTTTGTCAGCATGCCCTCATCGACGAGCATTTTCAGGCGGTCGGCGAGGATGTTCGACGCGATGCCTTCTTCCGATTTCAGCAACTCGCGAAAATGCCTTTTGCCGCCGAAGATCATGTCGCGCAGGACGAGCAGGCTCCATTTGTCGCCGAAAACCTCAAGCGACAGATTGATCGGGCAGCCCGAGCGGTGAGTGTTGTCCATCTATTTCATTCCAAATTGCCAGCCGATATCATCACCGAACCAATTATGCAACCAGTACAATATTACAAGTGTCGCGAAGGCTGAGTTATAATCACTAGCCGGCTGGAAGAAGAATGGGGCTTGCGCCGAGACGCCGCAATGGGTTTCAACAGGCGACAAGCGGCGTGCCGCAGATCGACCGCATGAGGAGGCGGCATGGCGAGAACCGATATCGCGCGACGGGTGTACAATCACACCTGGAAGCTCGACCCGATCGTGCGCAGCCTGCTCGATACGGATTTCTACAAACTCCTGATGTTGCAGATGATCTGGGGCATGTACCCCAAGGTCGAAGCGACCTTTACCCTCATCAATCGCACGACCTCGGTGAAACTGGCGAAGGATATCGACGAGCAGGAGCTGCGCGAGCAACTCGACCATGCCCGCACGCTGCGCTTCTCCAAGAAGGAAATGATCTGGCTGGCCGGTAACACATTTTATGGCCGCAAGCAGATTTTCGAGCCGGAGTTTCTGGCCTGGCTGGCGGACTTCCGGCTGCCGCCATACGAACTCAAGCGCAAGGGCGATCAGTTCGAACTGGAGTTTCCAGGTCCCTGGATGCTCACCACCATGTGGGAGATCCCGGCGCTTTCCATCATCAACGAATTGCGTTCGCGCTCGGCCCTGCGCGACTACGCGCCATTCGCGCTCGACGTGCTTTACGCCCGCGCCAAGGCAAAACTGTGGGACAAGACGGAACGGCTGAAGAAGCTGCCAGGCATCAGGATTTCCGACTTCGGCACGCGGCGACGGCACTCGTTCCTGTGGCAGCGCTGGTGCGTGGAAGCGCTGAAGGAAGGCATCGGCGAAGCCTTCACCGGCACCAGCAACGTGCTGCTGGCCATGGATACTGATCTCGAAGCGCTCGGCACCAATGCGCACGAATTGCCGATGGTGTTCGCAGCACTGACGGAAGACGACGAAGAGCTGAAGAAGTCGCCGTACCGGGTGCTGCAGGACTGGCAGCGCTATTATGGCGGCAACCTTCTGATCGTTTTGCCGGACGCGTTCGGCACCGAGGCGTTCCTGCGCGATGCGCCCGACTGGGTTGCGGATTGGACCGGTTTCAGGCCGGATAGCGCGCCGCCGATCGAAGCGGGCGAGCGCATCATTGCCTGGTGGAAGAAGAAGGGCGTCGACCCGACGAAGAAGCTGCTGATTTTCTCCGACGGGCTGGATGTCGATACGATTATCGACACGTACAAACATTTCGAGGGCAAGGTGCGCATGGCCTTCGGCTGGGGCACCAACCTGACCAACGACTTTGAAGACTGCGCGCCGACGCCGACCGATCGCCTGGATGCAATCTCGCTGGTCTGCAAGGTGACCGAAGCCAATGGACGCCCGGCGGTCAAGCTGTCGGACAATCCCGAAAAGGCGACCGGCGATCCGAATGAGATCGAACGCTACATCAAAGTGTTCGGCGACAAGGGGCGCGTGAGGCAGAAGGTTTGGGTGTGAGGGGCGCAGGCGGTCCCTCCCCCTTGAGGGGAGGGTGGCCCGAAGGGCCGGGTGGGGTCATTGCGGCAGTCCGCCACCAACAACATGCATTGCAGCTAGAGATCGCACACTTCCGCCGCCACCCCACCCGGCCGCTTCGCGGCCACCCTCCCCTCAAGGGGGAGGGAGCTTGCGCCTGGCTGGCCGCGCTTTCGCTCGCCGCCCTACCAACCCCCGCCTTCGCCCACGCTTCGGAGCGCGGGCATGTGCTTCTGCTGCCGACCGGCTATTACCTGATCGGCGGCGCGCTGGCGGTGGCGGCCAGTTTCTGGGCCCTGGCCTTTGTCAGGCCAACGACACTGGAGCGCTATGCAAACGCGCGCTGGACGTTGTGGGAAGCACCGGAGCGTGGCCGCTTCGCCACCAGCCTGATCTCGTTTCTTTTCCTGACTGCACTCGTAGCCTCCGGTTTTCTCGGCAGCCACGACCCGCTGGCAAATCCACTACCGCTTGTCGTCTGGACGTTGCTTTGGGTCGGCTTGACCCTGGTCCAGGGCCTGATCGGTAATGTCTGGTATTGGCTCGACCCCTGGTATGCGCCGCATCGCCTTTTGACGGGCGTCGTACCCACACTACGGGATGCGCCATTCCGATTGCCAATACGCCTCGGCTATTGGCCGGCGGTTGTCCTCTTCCTCGCCTTTGCCTGGTTCGAACTGATCGATCTCGCGCCGGAAGACCCGCCACGACTGGCTGCGGTCATCTCGACCTATTGGCTCGCGACGCTGAGCGCGATGCTGCTGTTCGGCCATGACGAATGGAGCCGGCGAGGGGAGTTCCTGTCGGTCTTTTTCCGGTTGATTGCGCGCTTCGGCATCGCCGGCGCTGACGATTGGAAGCAGGATAGATCCAAATTGTCCTTGGCATTTCCCGGCGGACGCATTGCGGGCGTCGAAGCGTTGCCGGTCAGCGGTGCGATCTTTTTGCTGTGCGTGCTCGGCTCGGTCTCCTTCGACGGCCTGTCCGAGACTTTCCTTTGGCTTGGGGCGAACGGCATCAACCCGCTCGAGTTTCCGGGCCGCTCGGCGGTGGTGGGCATCAATACCGCGGGCCTCGCCTTGACGATGCTCGCACTCTCGGCGGTGTTCTTCGCCACGGTCTGGCTTGGCATTCGCCTGGCGGGCGAAGGCTCGTTCCAAAAATCAGCCGGCCTGCTGGTCTGGTCGATCGTGCCGATCGCGCTCGCCTATCATTTTTCGCACTACCTGAGCGCGCTGCTGATCGACGGGCAATATGCGCTGGTCGCCCTTTCCGATCCCTTCGCGCGCGGCTGGAACCTTTTCCGCATGGCGCATGCGCATATCGAGGTTGGCATTGTGATGGGTCACGAGGCGGCGTGGTTGGTCTGGAATGCCCAGGCGGCAGCCATCGTCGGGGGTCATGTGTTGGCCGTCGTTCTCGCTCATCTGCTGGCGCTGCGGCTGCATACTGACCCGGTCAAGGCGGTACTCAGCCAACTGCCGCTAGCGGCGCTGATGGTTGCTTATACGCTGCTCGGCCTGTGGCTTCTCTCGACGCCCTCGGCGGCTTGATCCCTTGCAGGGCAAAACCATTGGTGCTCTAGATTGTGCGACTGCGAAATGCGGCGCAGCGATCGACAGGGGAACATCATGACCGACAAAACACTTTCGACTTTGCGCTCGACCATTTCACGCCGCACCGCGCTCAAAGGCTTCGCAGCCGCTGGTGGCTTGGCGACCGCACCTGGCTTCGTGCGCTATGCGCAGGCCCAAAGCTCCGCGCCGATCAAGATCGGCTTCCAGGCGCACAAGACCGGCATCGGCGCTGCCTACGGCCGCTGGTATGAGCGCACCACAAATGCCGCGGTGAAGGCGATCAACGACGCCGGCGGCATCAACGGTCGGCCGGTCGAAATCATCATCGAGGACGACGGCACCGACCCGAAGCGCGGCGCCGAAGTGGTCGCCAAATTCGCCAACCAGCACAAGACCGACATCGTCTACGGTACGCTGTTTTCGCATGTCGTCGTTGGTTCCGCGCCAACCGCGGGCGAGCTGAAGATCCCGTACTACGTCGTCAGCGAAGGCTACCACGTTGCCTCAGGCAAGATGAACCGCTGGTGCTTCCAGCCCGGCATCACCGATGTGCGCTCGCAGGTGACGTCGGTTGCGCCGTGGGTGTCCTCCAATCTCGGCAAGAAAGTCACGATGATCTTCCCGGACTATGCCTTCGGACATGACCACCGCGATTATTTCACGCCGGCAATCAAGGCGCAGGGCGGCGAGGTGATCGCGCAGATCCCGATCCCGCCGACCGAAAGCTCGTTCACCAAATATTTTCCGCAGATCCCGGCCGAAACAGAGGTGCTGTATCACGTCATGGTTGGACCGGCGGTGCTGACCTTCGTCAAAGAGCTGGGCGAATTCTACGGATCGAATCGGCCGCAGCTCTTCGGCTTCATCGACTCGCTGGAAGCGGTCGACATCAAGAGCCCGGGGCTGGAATTCCTCGACGGCAGCCATTTCTGGGAAGGCGCGCCGCGTTACGCACAGGCGAACGATTCCGAGCCGATGAAGGCCTATCGCGCCGCCGTCGGCATCGACGAGAACGGCGCGGCCGTCGGCGATCCGAAAGATGTTTCGACCGCAGCGCATATGTTCGGCTGCTGGGAGACGCTCTATGTCATCAAGCAGGCCATGGAAGCTGCCGGCTACAAGGGACCGGAAGATCGCCAGAAACTCATTGAGGCCACCGAGGCGATCGAAGGTTTCGACGAGAACAACGAACATCCGCAGGGCGACAAGGTGCTCGATGGCGGCGTGCACCAAGTCTACGGGCACCAGAACATCTCGAAAGTGGAAGGCGGCAAGTTGAACGTCGTCCATCGCACCGAGATCAAGGACGGCTTTTACGAGGCCGAGGCTGACTACACCCAGATGCCGTTCTGAGCCTGGTGCCCTTCGGTCCCCACCTCCTGCTTGCGACCCTCGAAGGCCTCGTCACCTCCGCCGTTTTGGCGCTGACGGCGCTTGGCCTGTCGCTGGTGTTCGGCGTCATGCGCGTGGTCAATGTGGCGCATGGCGAATTTTTCATGATCGGGGCGATTGTCGCATGGTGGGCGACATCGCTGGTCAGCGGCAATCCGGCGCTGGGATTTGTGTTGGCGCTGATCATCAGCCCGCTGGTCGTCGGAGCTATCGCACTCGCGTCGGAACGTCTGGTGCTGCGCCGGCTGAACTACAATCCTGAAGCGACGATCGTCGCCACGATCGGCCTCTTGTACCTGCTGCAGCAGGCGGCGCTGTCACTCTACGGACCGGAAGCGCGGCCGGTCGAAGCGCCGTTCAACTATCGCATCCTGCTGCCCTGGTTTGGTTATTCCGGCTACAAATTGTTCGTCATCGTTGCAGCCATCGTCCTGCTGCTTGCAACCTGGCTGGTACTGACGCGCACGCGCATCGGTCTGTTGATGCGCGCGACGCAGTTCGACCGCGAGACCGCGCAAGCCTTCGGCATTCCGGTCGAGCGGGTCTATGCCGGCGTGTTTGCGCTCGGCGCGATGCTGGCCGCGATTGCGGCGGTGCTGATCGTGCCGATTCAGCAGGCCCACTATCTGATGGGGCACGATCCGCTGCTGCTCTCCTTCATCGTCGTCATCATCGGCGGGCTGGGGTCGCTGCGCGGCACGCTGGTTGCGGCACTGCTGATCGGCCTGTCCGACGGCATCATTTCGATGTTCTTCTCACCGACCTTGGCGAAAATGATCGCGACCGCAGCCGTCGCCCTGGTGCTGGTGTTTCGCCCGCAGGGTCTGTTCGGGACGACGCCGCGATGAGCGTCGGTTCAACAAAATCGCTGGCGCTGCATGTGCTGGTCGTCGGCCTGCTGGTCGCCGCCGACTGGGTGTTGCCTATCTATCACCAGGACGTGCTGGCGCGCGTTCTGGTATTGGCCGTGTTCGCTATGGGCTACAATTTGCTGTTCGGTTACACCGGCCTGCTCAGCCTCGGCCACGCTATGTTCTTTTCGGCCGGGCTCTATGGCGCGGGATTGACGGTGTATCACCTTGGCTGGAACCCGCCCATGGCTTTCGCCGCCGGAGTCGGCTGCGGGCTGGTGCTTGCCCTGGCGGTGGGCGCACTGGCGCTGCGCACGACGGGTGTAGCCTTCATGATTGTCACCATGATGTTTGCCCAGGTCTTCTACTTGGCGACGCTTTATTTCGGCGAGTGGACACGTGGGGATGAAGGCGTCGTGCTGCAGCAGGCGGCGCGCACGGTTCAGTTTGGCGACCTCTTCTTCGATCTCTCCAATCCGACTACACGCTATTTCGCGGCCGCTATCCTCTTTGCGGTGGTCCTCTTCCTGACACTGTTCGTCGTTCGCTCAGCGCATGGTCATGTCCTCGTCGCTATCCGCGAGAACGAGGAGCGTACAAAGATGCTGGGCTACAACACCTTCGCCAATAAACTGGCGGCCGTGGTTGTGTCCGGCGGGATTTCTGCGGCCGCCGGGGCTGCCTATGCCCTGTTGTTCGGCTATGTCGGTTCCACTTTCGCGTCGGTGCAATATTCGATCCTGCCGCTGCTCTGGGTACTGCTCGGCGGCGCGTCGACCACGCTCGGGCCACTGCTCGGCACGGTCCTGATGTATTACCTCGTCGATTATTCTAGCACGCTTCTGGCGCGCGCCTTGCCGGACTGGAACCTTAGCCATCTCGGCGTCGTCGGCGTCGCGCTCATCCTGCTCGTGCTGTTCTTTCCGAAAGGCATATTGGGTACGCTTCGTGATCGGTGGCTGAAATGGCTGCCGTGAAACCGTTGCTCATCACGCGAAACCTGAGCCGCTCCTTCGGCGGACTGAAGGCGGTCGACATGGTCGACTTCTCGGTGACGGCGGGAGAGGTGCGGGCCATCATCGGTCCCAATGGCGCGGGCAAAACCACTTTCGTCAGCCTGATCGCCGGCCGCATCGAGCCGAGC
>JBFWUS010000112.1:0-11420 GCA_050247155.1 Rhizobiaceae bacterium | reverse complement strand
TTTTTTCAAGAAGAAGAAATGGCTCTGAATGCGATCGATAGTGTAGAGGGCAGCACGGGGCGGGCCTGCCCTTGCTGATGAAGGCCGAACAGGGGTCAGCGCAGGAAGCGCCGAAAAAAATGTCGCGCCGCGCTTTTGCGCCGATGCCCGTGGTCGCTCTGCTCGGCCTGCTGATTGCGGCGACCATGCTGCCGCCGCTGGCGTTTTCGCTGTTCCTGCTCGACCGCACCAACCGCACGCAGCAGGACGTGGTGGCGACCCTGGCCGAAGCGACCGCCGGGGCAGCGATCGAGACCGTCGATCGGCAGGTCCAGGGCATGGTGACGACACTGCGCGGGCTGTCGACCGTCAATGCGCTGAACGAGGGTAATCTGCCGGCCTACTACGAGGCGGCGCGAACCGCGCTTGCGGGCACGGATACATTCCTGATCGTCGTCGACAAGTCTATGCGGCAATTGCTGAATACACGACGACCCTATGGCGAGGCGCTCGGTCAGGCTTCGGATCCGGGGCCTATCAATCTCGCAATCGACACCGGCGCCGTCGTCGTCTCCGACGGCTTTCTCGGACGGGTCGCGGAAAAATGGGTCTTCAACGTGGTGTTGCCTTGGAAGCAGCGGGGCGAAGAGCCGATGGCCCTCATGCTAACCCAGAACGCGGAGGCTCTCGCGCCGGCACTCGCCATGGAAAATCTGCGCGGTGGTTGGAACGCGGCCATCGTCGATAAGAAGGGTGTCGTGCTTTCATCGACCTTGATGTCGTCCGATGTCGGCAAGCCCTTTTTCCTCGACAAGCCGGCCGGCCCTGACCGGCAGACCCGCGCCACGGTCGACTTCAACAGCCGGCACTACGAATTGATCACCAAGGAATCGAAAGTGACCGGATGGCGCGTCCAGCTCTGGGCGGAACGTGATGTCATCCAGCGGCCAATGGCTCGTACGTTCCGGCTGCTGCTACTGGGCGGCGTCGGCATGCTCGCGGCCGCCGGTTTTGCGGCCTGGCTCCTGGGGCGGCAGATCACCAAATCGGTGCGAAGGTTGGCGGCCGAGGCGCATCAGTTCGGAGCAGGCGACGATGTCGTGGCAACAACTTATCCCGTGCGCGAATTGAACACGGTGTCTTCGGCGCTTGCGGATGCGGCGGCCGAACGGAAGGCCTCGGAGAATGAAATCAGGCTGCTGATGCGCGAAGTGGCGCACCGCGCGAAGAACCAGCTCACGGTTGTTTCGTCTTTGGCCAAGCAGAGCGCGCGCAGCGCGAGGGACGTCGCCGATTTCAGCGAGAGCTTTCAACAGCGCATCATGGGACTGGCGCGCTCGACCGACCTGCTGATTGCCGGCAGCGTCGCCGGCGTCGAGCTCGGCGCGCTGCTGCGTGTGCAGATTGAGCCGTTCAAGCCGGCCGAGGCCTCGAAACTGGAAATCAACGGACCGGAGTTCCGCCTGTCCTTGCAGGCTGCGCAGACGCTGGGCCTCGCCCTGCACGAGATGGCAACCAATGCCGCCAAATATGGCGCGCTGTCGACGCCACACGGTTCGATTTCGGCGACCTGGTCGGTGGAGGGTGAAAATCTCGTCATCGTCTGGCGCGAACGCCTGACGCCGTTTGAACCCCCGTCCGCCGAGACCAAGGGCTTTGGAACGCAGTTGATCGACCGCACCCTCGGTGGAGCGCTTGGGGCGAAGATCGATCGCATCTATCATCAGGACGGCCTGGAGTGCCGGATCGAGGTGCCGGTCACCAAACTCCTGCCGGAGAAGAAGGCGGATCCCGCGGTGGCGCCGGAACAACTGCCGAATTAGGGCTTGTCACAATATCCTCAGGGCTATCGCTTCAGGTTGACGCCCTTGAATACCCCCACCCCTAACCCCTCCCCTCAAGGGGGAGGGGGACTTCCAGCCACAACGCTACGCCAGCATCGCAAGGCTCGACGCCAAGCGGAGCCGCTGCTATGTCCCCCTCCCCCTTGAGGGGAGGGGTTAGGGGTGGGGGTATTCAAGGGCGTCAACCCGAAGCGATAGCCCTGACAATATCTCTGGTGTTCTCCGCTATTTTCCCCTATATGCGCGCCAGCCCGGCGTTTTTGCCGGGCAATTTCATGGCCCCCGCTGGACGACATCCCGGCCGTGGGCGACCCGTTTCCTCCAAATTGAAAGGAAAAACACGATGTCGATCGCTGCAGAGCGTAAGCAGGCTCTCTTGAAGGAATTCGCCACCGGAAAGGGCGACACCGGTTCGCCGGAAGTCCAGGTGGCCATTCTGTCCGAACGAATCAAGAATCTGACGGAGCATTTCAAGGGTCACGTTAAGGACAACCATTCCCGCCGTGGTCTTCTGAAGATGGTTTCGTTGCGCCGCTCCCTTCTCGACTATCTGAAGAAGAAGGACGAGGCGCGCTATCAGACGCTGATCGAAAAGCTCGGCCTGCGCCGCTAACCGCACTACTTCCGGCGGGCCTTCAGATGGAAGGTTCGCCGGTCGCGCATTCGGGCATTGGAAAATGCCCTAGACTGGTCCGGAACAGACAATCGAAAGAAATGCTCCGGGCCGCCTCATGGGCAGGTCATGGGGCAGGATTGCCGGACGCTTGGGACGCAAAACGCGCCCGCCCGTACAAGCTTCCAGTTGTCTTGCCCGTGGCTCGTCCGAACGAAGCCGGGAAGGTGAAGCGCGTCGGAAAGGCCGGCGCGGGCCTTCCGCATACGAAGGACAAGACATGTTCAATCACCACAAAGTGGAAATCGAATGGGGCGGCCGTCCGCTCACCCTGGAGACGGGCAAGATCGCCCGCCAGGCTGACGGCGCTGTGCTCGCCACCTACGGCGAGACCGTCGTGCTCGCCACTGTTGTTTCGGCCAAGGAACCGAAGCCGGGTTTTGATTTCTTCCCGCTGACCGTCAACTATCAGGAAAAGACCTTCGCCGCGGGCAAGATCCCGGGCGGCTATTTCAAGCGGGAAGGCCGTCCGACCGAAAAAGAAACGCTGGTTTCCCGCCTGATCGACCGCCCGATCCGTCCGCTCTTCGCCGACGGCTACAAGAACGATACGCAGGTTATCGTGACCGTCGTCCAGCACGACCTGGAGAACGATCCGGACATTCTGGCCATCGTCGCCACCTCGGCGGCGCTGACGCTTTCCGGCGTGCCTTTCATGGGTCCGATCGGCGGCGCCCGCGTCGGCTACATCAATGGCGAATATGTGCTGAACCCGCATATCGACGAGATGGACGAGTCGAAGCTCGACCTCGTCGTTGCCGGCACGGGCGACGCGGTTCTCATGGTTGAATCGGAAGCGCAGGAGCTGCCGGAAGACGTGATGCTCGGCGCGGTCATGTTCGGCCACAAAGGGTTCCAGCCGGTGATCGACGCGATCATCAAGCTGGCCGAAGTTGCAGCCAAGGACCCGCGCGACTTCACCGCGCCGTCGTTCGGCGATCTCGAGAAGGAAATGCTCGGCCTGGTCGAAGGCGATCTGCGCGATGCCTACAAGATCACCGACAAGCAGGCTCGCTACGCCGCCGTCGACGCGGCCAAGGCGAAGGTCAAGGACACTTTCTCGCCGAAGGATGACGAGACGCCGCGCTACACCAGCGAGCAGGTGGCCACGGTGTTCAAGGAACTCCAGGCCAAGATCGTGCGCTGGAACATCCTCGACACCAAGTCGCGCATCGACGGCCGCGATCTCTCGACCGTCCGTCCGATCGTCGCCGAAGTCGGCGTCCTGCCGCGCACCCACGGTTCGTCGCTGTTCACCCGCGGCGAGACCCAGGCGCTGGTCGTCGCCACACTCGGCACCGGCGAAGACGAGCAGTATATCGACTCGCTGACCGGCACCTACAAGGAAACCTTCCTGCTACACTACAACTTCCCGCCCTACTCGGTGGGTGAGACCGGCCGTATGGGTTCGCCGGGCCGCCGCGAGATCGGCCATGGCAAGCTGGCCTGGCGCGCGGTGCACCCGATGCTGCCGGCGGCTGAGCAGTTCCCCTACACGCTGCGTGTCGTCTCCGAGATCACCGAGTCGAACGGCTCGTCCTCGATGGCGACGGTTTGCGGCACCTCGTTGGCGCTGATGGATGCCGGCGTGCCGCTGACGAAGCCGGTAGCCGGCATCGCCATGGGCCTGATCAAGGAAGGCGAGCGCTTCGCGGTGCTCTCCGACATCCTGGGTGACGAAGATCACCTCGGCGACATGGACTTCAAGGTCGCCGGCACCACCAACGGCATCACCGCGCTGCAGATGGACATCAAGATCGACGGCATCACCGAAGAGATCATGAATGTCGCGCTGGGCCAGGCCAAGGACGGCCGGCTGCACATCCTCGGCGAAATGGCCAAGGCGCTGTCGGAAGGCCGCAAGGAACTCGGCGAGTTCGCGCCGCGTATCGAGGTTATGCACATCCCGACCGACAAGATCCGCGACGTCATCGGCTCGGGCGGTAAGGTGATCCGCGAGATCGTCGAAAAGACCGGCGCCAAGATCAACATCGAGGACGACGGCACGGTGAAGATCGCCTCGTCGAACGCCAAGGAGATCGAGGCGGCGAAGAAGTGGATCCACACCATCGTGGCCGAGCCGGAAGTCGGCGAGGTCTACGAGGGCACGGTCGTCAAGACCGCCGATTTCGGCGCCTTCGTCAACTTCTTCGGTCCGCGCGACGGCCTGGTGCACATCTCGCAGCTCGCCAATGAGCGCGTGCAGAAAACCACCGACGTCGTCAAGGAAGGCCAGAAGGTCTGGGTCAAGCTGATGGGCTTCGACGAGCGCGGCAAAGTGCGGCTCTCCATGAAGGTCGTCGACCAGGAGACCGGCAAGGAAATCGCGCGCGAGAAGCGCACGGAAGACGACGCGGCGTAAGCTCTGGCTCAAGCATTGGGTAAGCAACGGGCGTGGCGCAAGCTACGCCCGTTTTGCTATGCGTGAAGCGCCTTCAGGAAGAGGACGCAAATTTGAGCCAGAACACTGATGCCTATGTGCCGATCCCGCTGCCCGACTTCCGCGAAATTCCGGTCGAGGAGATGAGACAAGGTGCGCGCGCCTTCTATGATTTCATCCGGACGCGCCACACGGTCAGGGATTTCTCGCCGCGGCCGGTGCCGCGCGATATCATCGAAACCTGTGTGCGTGCTGCCGGAACCGCGCCGAACGGCGCCAACCACCAGCCGTGGCATTTTTCCGTGATTGGCAATGCCGATATCAAGGCGCGCATCCGTGCGGCGGCCGAGGAAGAGGAGCAAGCGTTCTATGCCGGCAAGGCCGGCGAGGAGTGGCTGAAGGCGCTCGAACCGCTCGGCACGGACGCCAGCAAGCCGTTCATCGAGGAGGCCCCGTGGCTGATCGCCATCTTCGGGGAACGCAAGAGCGTTTCGGCTGACGGGGTGCTGCGAAAGAACTACTACGTGCCGGAATCGATCGGGATCGCGACCGGCTTTCTCATCGCGGCGTTGCATAGGGCCGGTTTGGCGACGCTGACGCATACCCCGAACCCGATGAGCTTTCTGAACGAGATCTGTGGCAGGCCTGCTCACGACAAGCCCTATATCCTGCTGGTCGTGGGCTATCCGAAAGACGGCGCGACGATACCCGAACATGCGATGCGCAAGCGGGAACTGTCGGAGATCGCAACCTTTCTGGAATGAGGGCCGATCCCACGCATGTTTGCGGAACGTTCGGGAGTCAAAAGGGGGCGCGGATGAACCGCTCCGTTGCCGAAATGCGTAATCTTGGCCCGGCAACCGCGCGCATGCTTACTGAAGTCGATATCGCCGATGAGGAGACGTTGCGCGCGGTGGGCGCGCAGGCGGCATATCGCCGACTGAAATTCCGCTTCGGCCGGCAAGTCACGCTTGTTGCGCTGTATGCCTTGGAGGCCGCTTTGCGCGATTGTGACTGGCGGTCGCTCGACGCCAAGACCAAAGAAGAATTGGCGAAGGCGGCCCGCCGGTAGCGTCAAGAATTAATGTCGCGTCCATGTGCCTGTAATGAACCAATCGGCATGTTGATCTCCGAGGGACATGACAGGAGATCGACCAGTGAAGAATTTGAAACTTGCCGTCCTCGCCGGCGCGCTGACATCCATCGCAGCGGTCGCCGTTGCACAAAACAACACCGCGCCCGCACCACAGCCGAACGCACCGGAAGCGAACCAGCCCGAACAGCCGCACCGCATGGGCCGTCTCGCCCGTCTGGACTCCAATAACGATGGAGCGATCGATCAACAGGAGTTTGCGACGGTCCAAAATCTCAAGGAGGCCGATACCAATGGCGATGGCGCGTTGAGCAAGGACGAGTTGGTGACGATGATCCAGAAACGCCAGGCCGAGCGTCAGGCTGAGCGGCTGACGCGCCGTCTCGATGTGAACGGCGACGGAACCGTTACGATTGCCGAGATCGAAAAACAGCGCGGCGAACGATTTGCCCTGATGGATCGCAACGACGATGGCAAGCTTGAGGCAAACGAGCTGCGACGCGGCGACCGCCATGGTGGCCGCCACAAATTCGGTCGGCATGGCGGACATGGCGACCGGCGCGGCGAGCATTTCGAACTCGACCTTTGATCCTTGAAACAAGCGCGCCGGCAGGTCGTCCGGCGCGCATCTTATGCGCCTATGGCGCAAGCTTCCTGAGAAGCGCCTGCGCCTCATCCGCCAGCCGGCGCGTCAACTCGCCGGCCGGCATGTCGCGTCCGAGCCGCATGGCTTGCCCCGACCACAGTGACATGAAATCGCCTGAGCCCGCCGGTTCGCTTTTTGCCCTCAACGGCATGAGCGCGCCGCCGGCCAGCGGGAAGGCGGGCGGGACATCCGACATCGGGCCGACCTCGCGCATAATGCGATTGACGATGCCGCGCGCTGGGCGACCGGTGAAGACGCGTGTCAGCGTCGTGTCGTCGTCCCAGGCATTGTGCAAGGCTGTGCGATGTATCGGCGATATTTTGGCTTCCGGACAGAACAGGTAGGCCGTGCCGATCTGCACGGCGGATGCGCCGAGCGCGAGCGCCGCGACGATGCCGCGCGCGTCGGCGATGCCGCCGGCTGCGATGACCGGCACTTTCACCGCGTCGACCATTTGCGGCACAAGCGCCATCGTGCCCACCTGCTGGTCGGCATGATCGGTGAGGAAAATGCCGCGATGGCCGCCGGCCTCGAAGCCTTGTGCGATGATCGCATCACAGCCGCGTTGCTCCAGCCAGATCGCCTCGCGCACGGTCGTCGCCGAGGAGATGATCTTAGCTCCCGCCGCCTTGACCCGATCGAACAGGGCAGGGGCGGGCAGGCCGAAATGAAAGCTGACGATCTCCGGCCGAACCTCTTCAACCCATTGGCAGAAGGCATCGTCGAAAGGGGCGCGATTGCCGGCAGGGATAGGGTCATTGGGGTCGATGCCGAGTTCGAGGTAGAACGGCCGCAGCCGCTCCCGCCACGCCATTTCGCGGGCTTCATCGTAAGCCCGCGGCGTGTGGCAGAAGAAGTTGACGTTGATCGGTGCTGTGGTGGCCGCGCGAAATTTTGCCAGCTCGGCGCGCGCCTGGTCGTGGCTGAGCAGCGCGCAGGGCAATGACCCGAGGCCTCCGGCCTCCGCCACTGCGATCGCCATGTCAGCCAGCGCCGGCCCAGCCATCGGCGCCTGGATGATCGGCAATTCGATGCCAAACAGGTCGAGAATGCGACGATCTTTCCACATGGAAGGTTCCTTGACTTTGGGGACAAAGCTAGCGTTGGGTCGCGCATTCCTTCATACGCTAATAGCTATTTTCGATGATCGAGCTTCGTCCAGTCAACGTCCCGCCTTGTGACCCAGGCGCTCCACTGCCAATCGTCTTGGCGGATGAAACTCGTTTCGTCTTTGGCTATCGAACCGCGCATATCGATGAGAGCCGAAATGCTATATTCACGGTTGAACATTCGGCCCTGAAATTTGGTCATCCGAACGACGAGGCTCTTTCCGGCCATCGCTACTATTGCCACGGGCTAACCGCCTATGGTGCCTATGAAGTCTTTGGATCGGAGTGGATCGAAGATCTGCGCCAGATCAACCGGGTATCCTTCCCAAACATGACTTTTGTCTTTTCCGATAGCAGGCATTTCATTTTCACATTTCACGACAGCACACTAGAGTTCATCGTATCGGAGCCGCCAATCAGTATTGTGACCGACGGCGATCTCTTGACCGACCTGCTGACCGCTTTTCGATCATGACTCGCGACGCGCCTGCTCCGCTATTCCATCCGTTCGAGACTGGTGACCTCGCGCTGCCGGTGGAAGGCGCCTGTGCGATCTGGTTCGGCGCGTCGCCGGGAATGCGGCCACCCAGAGATTTTCTGGCCGTGCTCGATTGTGTTCAAGGTTTTCGGCCGGATTATCTCGCCTTGCAACGAGCGGGTCTGAACGTATCGCCGACGCCTACGAGCGACGGCTACGATCTCGCGCTCGTTCTGGCCGGTCGTCATCGTGGACAGAACGAGATGTGGCTGGTCGAGGCGATTGAGCGCACAAGGCCAGGCGGCATGGTGCTGTGCGCAGGCGGCAAGACCGACGGGGTTACCAGCCTCCGCAAACGGCTGGCGAAAGATGATCTCGTTGCCGGTCATTTGGCCAAAAATCACGGTGAGGTTTTCTGGCTGATGACGGCAGCGGAGGAGCGGCAATCGGCAGCGTTGCTTGAGCCGATCCCCACCCCTAACCCCTCCCCTCAAGGAGGAGGGGGATTCGCCAGCATCGCCGCCAAGTCCCCCTCCTCCTTGAGGGGAGGGGTTAGGGGTGGGGGTATCGTCGCCGGTCGTTTTCACACCGCGCCGGGCATGTTCTCGCATGATCGCATCGATGCCGGCTCGAAGTTGGTGGCCCAGCATCTCCCTTCCAATCTCAAAGGCGCTGCGGCGGACTTCTGTGCGGGTTGGGGCTATCTGTCCGTGACACTGGCCGAGCGATGCCCCGGCATAATGAGCATCGACCTGTTCGAAGCCGACCATGCCTCGCTGGAAGCAGCCAAGCAGAATATGACTGCCTTGGCGCCGAACATGCCGGCAGATTTCCATTGGATCGATCTGGCGGCCGAAAAAGTCGAACGGCGCTTTGATCTTGTCGTCATGAACCCGCCGTTTCACCAGGGCCGGGCCGCTGATCCCGGCATCGGCCATGCGGTGATCCGCGCGGCATCGAATGCGCTGAAGCCAGGTGGACAATTGTTCATGGTGGCAAACCGGGGCTTGCCCTATGCGCCGGTGCTGAAGGCGGGGTTCGCGCGGGTTGAGGAACTCGCGGATGAAGCCGGGTTCAGGGTTTGGAAAGCGAGAAGGTGATCCGGCGTTACCCTCCCCTTGAGGGGGAGGGTGGCCGCGAAGCGGCCGGGTGGGGTGATACTAGCGCCACGTATCACCCCACCCCGGCGCTCCGCGCCGACCCTCCCCCTCAAGGGGAGGGTGGGGCGGCAAAGCCTCAAATATGCAGCGCGTGCCCCAACGCCTTCAACGCGGCTTCCTGGAAACCTTCGCCCTGTGTCGGATGCGAATGGATCGTGCCGGCGATATCTTCCAGCCGCGCGCCCATCTCGATGGCGAGGCCGAACGCGGCGGAGAGTTCCGACACGCCCTGGCCGACCGCCTGGATGCCAAGCACCACATGATTGTCGGCGCGCGCGACGATGCGGACAAAACCGTCTTCGCCAAGCTTGGTCATCGCCCGCCCATTAGCCATGAACGGGAACTGGCCGATCATGATCTCCTTAGTGACCATCTTGGCCTCGTCAGGTGTCAGACCGGCGGACACGACTTCCGGATCGGTGAAGCAGATCGCAGGGATGCAGCGCTTGTCCCAGGAGCGCTTGTGGCCGGCGACGATCTCGGCCACCATTTCGCCCTGCGCCATGGCGCGGTGCGCCAGCATCGGCTCGCCGGTGACATCGCCGATCGCATAGACGCCGCGCATCGACGTGCGGCACTGGTCGTCGATCTTGATGAAGCGGCCGGCCATATCGAGGTCGATGTCCTCGAGCCCCCAGCCTTCGGTCACCGGCTTGCGCCCGACCGTGACCAGCACTTTGTCGGCGGCTATTCTGTGGTCCTTGCCGTCACTGCCTTCCACAAGCAGCGCATCGCCTTTGGTGGACAGTCCCTTGGCCTTGGCGTTCGTCATAACGGTCACGCCGAGCTCACCGAGCCGTTTGACGACCGGCTTCACCAGCTCGGCATCGTAGGTGGCGAGCAGACGCGGCAAAGCCTCCACCACCGTCACCTTCGAGCCCATCTTGGCGAAGGCGATGCCGAGCTCCAGGCCGATATAGCCGCCGCCCACCACGGCCAGCTTCTGCGGCACGTCAGCCAACGCCAGCGCGTCGGTTGAGGAAATCACATTGCCGCTGAACTTCAGGAAGGGCAGCTCGACCGGCGCCGACCCTGTGGCGATGACCACCGTCTCGGCCCTGATCACCTGCGTGCCGGTTTCGGTCTCGACCTCGACGGTCTTGCCATCGCGGAATTTCGCCCAGCCATGGACATATTTGACTTTGGCCTTCTTCAGCAGACCGGCAACGCCGCTGTTCAGCCGCCCGACGATACCGTCCTTCCAGTTGATTGTCTTCTTCAGGTCGAGTTTGGGCGACGACACCGAAATGCCAAGCGGGCCGCTGCCTTCAGCGAAGTGCACGGCTTTCTCGAATTCCTCGGCGGCATGGATCAGCGCTTTGGAAGGAATACAGCCGACATTCAGGCAGGTGCCGCCGGGCTTTTGCGCCTCGACGATGACGGTGTCGATACCGAGCTGGCCGGCGCGGATGGCGCAGACATAGCCGCCTGGACCGGCGCCGATGACGAGAAGCTTGCAGGTGATCTCTTTCATGGCTTTGTCCGTTATTTTTTCAGGATCGCCCTGAACTCGGCTTCACTGCCTTGCGGCATGGCGCAGAGGTTGGTCCGCAATTTTCCGTCGGCGCGATAGGTCAGCACCAGCGTGCGCTTGCCGCGCGGGAAGGACACGCCGCAATTGCCGCCGTCGTCCTGGGCGTGGAAAACCTGCCGTATGGGCGAACGGTTGCCTTTCAGCGTTTCGCTGACGCGAAAGGTCGTCACCCGTTCGAAGCGGCCCGCCTTTGTCGTGCCGAGTGACCGCCCGACAAAGATGACCGCCGCGCGCTGCGCCTGGTCGGCCACGGTCTCGCGTCTGCACGAGCAGGCGTCGGCAGTGGAGGGGAGGGCGAGCGCTGCGAGTAGAATGCTGAAGGCTAGCGCCTTACGTTGCCCCCCTCTGTCCTGTCGGACATCTCCCCCACAAGGGGGGAGATCACGCGCGTTATCTTTAGCGCCCACTCTGCTCCGTCTAAGACTGGCGAAAGCCAAGCGGTCGGCTGATCTCCCCCCTTGAGGGGGAGATGTCCGACAGGACAGTGGGGGGCAACGTAGGGCGCCAGGTAGCGACATAATGCA
>JBFWUS010000111.1:0-11432 GCA_050247155.1 Rhizobiaceae bacterium | reverse complement strand
CCCCCACTTGGGGGGAGATCGGTCGACCGCTTAGCTTTCGCCAACCACCAACGTTGCAGGACGAACGCCGAGTACGAAGCTGCCGATCTCCCCCAAAGTGGGGGAGATGTCCGGCAGGACAGAGGGGGGCGCTGTCCCGCAAAGCTAGCAATACTACCGTCCCCGTCATCTCAATCGCCCTCGTCCTCGAAACCGACGAGATGCAGAGCGCGGGCCGCAATGCCTGACAGTTCGCACCAGCGCACGAGGGCCTCTTCGCGGCCGTGCGTGACCCAGACTTCAGACGCGCCAGTGTCCAGGATCGTATCGGTAAGCTCGTCCCAATCGGAATGGTCGGAAATGATGAGCGGCAGTTCGACGCCCCGCTGCTTGGCGCGTTGGCGGATGCGCATCCAGCCCGAAGCGAAGCAGGCGACAGGATCGGGAAAACGCCGCGCCCAGCGGTCGGCGAAAGCCGACGGCGTGCCGACAACCACCGCGCCCTCAAAGCTTGCCTTCTCGCCGGGGCCGATGGTTGCCGGCTCGAGCTGGCCAAGATCGATTCCTTGGCTCTGATAATAGTCGCAGAGCTTTTGCAGCGCGCCGTGGATGTAGATCGGCTTGTCATAACCGAAATCGCGCAGCAGGCGGATCACGCGCTGCGCCTTGCCGAGCGCATAAGCACCAATCAGATGCGAGCGATCGGGAAACTGAGTCACCGATTTCAGCAGACGTCCCATCTCTTCCGCGTCAGGCGGATGACGAAAAACCGGCAGCCCGAACGTCGCCTCGGTGATGAACACATCGCAGCGGATCGGCTCGAAGCCGGCGCAGGTCGGATCGGACCGGCGTTTGTAGTCGCCGGAGGCGACGATGCGCGTGCCGCCATGTTCGACGCAAATCTGGGCCGAGCCAAGCACATGTCCGGCAGGATGGAAGGTGACCGAGACGCCGTCAATTTGCAGCGTCTCGCCGAGTTGTGCGGCTTGCATCTCGCTGTTGAAACCTTCGCCGTAGCGCAGCGCCATAATGTCCAGCGTTTCCGGCGTGGCGAGAACCTTGGCATGCCCGGCGCGGGCGTGGTCGGAATGGCCATGGGTGATCAACGCTCGTGGCACCGGCTTCACCGGGTCGATGAAAAAATTACCCGGCGGGCAATAGAGCCCCTCGGGCCGTGGGTGCAGCAGGTCGCGTGCGCGCATCGGCCTAAGATAGGGATTTGCGCCGAGCGGGGAAGGCCGCCGGTTCTTCTCCTGACATTCAAGTCCTCGCAAGCAATCCGCATGCCGCTCGATAGCGTTCCTTTCAAACGCGGTTTGGTCTATCGACAGCTGGATGACATCCACACCAACACCTTTGCCGCGCTCATCTGGCGACATGCTTGCCGACCGGCGCGCCGACTATGCGGAAATGCTGTTCGGCAATGGCGAGCCGGCCGCGGCGGCCGAGCTGATGATGGGCGCGCTGGAGCTTGCCCCGGACTGGGCGTTGGGCTGGTTCCGGCTCGGCGAATTTCAGGAGGCCGCGGCCGCGCCGGGGCAAGCCGCGCAGGCCTGGCGTATGACCTTGCAACTCGATCCGATCGATCGTCCAGGCGCTGCGCTGAAGCTTGCGCTCATCGGCCGCGCCCCCTCCCCCGCCGCCCCGCCGAGCGCCTTCGTCGAAGCGCTGTTCGACCAGTACGCGCCGACCTTCGACGCTTCACTGATGGAAAAACTCGGCTATCGCGTGCCGGAACTGCTGCGTGGGGCCATCCGTGCGCAAAAGCGCGAACGCTTCTCGCTGGCGATCGACCTCGGCTGCGGCACCGGGCTGATGGGCGAATTGCTGCGGCCCTTCGTCGATCGGCTGATAGGATACGACATCTCCACGGCGATGCTGAAAAAGGCCGAGGCCAAGTGCGTCTACGACCAGCTCGAAAAGGCCGATCTGCAAAGCTTCGACGGCGCTGGGATAGGGGCCGATCTGGCAACGGCGGCCGATGTGCTGATGTATATTGGCGCGCTGGACGGCCTAGTGAAGACTGTGGCGGAGATACTAGAGCCGGGCGGACTGTTCGCCTTCTCTGTCGAAGCGCATGATGGAGCGGACGATTTCATGCTCCGGCCCTCGCGGCGCTATGCCCATGCGGAATCCTACATAAGGCGTGTGCTGCGACAGAAGTTTGCCGTGCTCTCGCTTGATCGCGAGGTCATCCGCATCGACCGGAACGAACCGATCGAAGGTTTGATTGTGGTTGCGAGGCGAGAAGGGTAAGCTGATCCCGTTTTGTTCCATTTTTGGCTTGGCAGCGCTGGCGAGCCGCATTAGCTGTTAGCGGGTGACGACCCAGACGCACCTGACACCCGCATCGGACGCTGCTAGCCTGCCCGAGCCGTTTCTCGACTGGTTCGTGCAACGCGGCTGGTCGCCGCGCGCGCATCAATTGGAACTGCTGGCGAAGGCGCAGGCTGGCAAATCGGTGCTGCTGATCGCGCCGACCGGCGCCGGCAAGACCCTGGCGGGTTTCCTGCCCAGCCTGACCGAATTGGCGACAAGGCCGAAGCGCAAGCCAGGCCAGGCGCATCGTAGCATCCACACGCTCTACATTTCGCCGCTCAAGGCGCTGGCCGTCGATATCGAGCGCAATCTCGGCAAACCAGTGAGCGAGATGGCGCTGCCGGTGACGATGGAGACGCGCACGGGTGATACGCCGCAACACAAAAGAGCACGGCAGAAGCTCGCGCCGCCGGACATTCTGCTGACCACGCCGGAACAGCTTGCGCTGCTGCTGGCCTCCGGCGATGCACGGCGCTTCTTCAAGGACCTCCGCTACATTGTGTTGGACGAATTGCACTCGCTGGTGATTTCCAAGCGCGGGCATTTGCTGTCGCTGGGCATCGCGCGATTGAGGCGCTTTGTGCCGGATGTGCAGACGATAGGATTGTCGGCGACGGTGGCGGAACCGGATGCGCTGAGACGATGGCTGGTCGGTCAGGATGGTGGCGCGGCTTTACCCTCCCCCTTGCGGGGAGGGTCGGTCCACGAGCGCAGCGAAGTGGCCGGGGTGGGGGTGGAAAATTTTGAGCAACTTACCCCCACCCCGCCCCCTCGCAAGCTCGGGCTCGACCCTCCCCTCAAGGGGGAGGGTAAGGACCCACCCATGGCCGAGATCATCACGGTCGGCGGCGGGGCCAAGCCGCACATCACCATCCTCGACTCGGAAGAGCGCGTACCTTGGGCGGGACATCAGGCGCGCTATGCGATCCCGGAAATCTACAATGCGATCAAGGACCATCGAACGACGCTGCTGTTCGTCAACACGCGCAGCCAGGCGGAATTACTGTTCCAGGAACTCTGGCGGGTCAATGAAGACGGTCTGCCGATCGCACTGCATCACGGCTCGCTGGATGTCGCGCAACGGCGGCGGGTAGAGAAAGCGATGGAGACGAACTGCCTGCGCGCCATCGTCGCGACCTCGACGCTGGACCTGGGCATCGACTGGGGCGACGTCGATCTGGTCGTGCATGTCGGCGCACCAAAGGGCGCCAGCCGGCTGGCGCAGCGCATTGGCCGCTCCAACCATCGCATGGATGAGCCCAGCCGCGCCATCCTGGTTCCCGCCAACCGCTTCGAGGTGCTGGAGTGCCGGGCGGCGCTCGACGCCAATTATCTCGGCGCGCAGGACACGCCGCCGCTGATCGACGGCGCACTCGATGTGCTGGCCCAACATGTGCTCGGCTGCGCCTGTTGCGAAGCCTTCGACGCGGGAGAATTTTTCGACGAAGTGCGCAGCGCCGAACCTTATGCAAGGCTTGATCGAGAAACATTCGATCGGGTAGTCGATTTCGTGGCGACGGGCGGCTATGCGCTACGAACCTATGAGCGCTACGCCAAGATCCGGAAAAACAAGGACGGCAAGTGGCGGATCAGCAATCCGCATGTAGCCCAGCAATATCGGCTGAATGTCGGCACCATCATCGAGCAGCCGTATCTGACCTTGCGCTATGCGCGATCGGGACGCGGCATGGCCGGCCGCGGCGGGCCGGCGCTCGGGAAGATCGAGGAAGGCTTTATCGAGACGCTGGAGCCGGGCGATACTTTTATCTTCGCCGGCAAGGTGCTGCGGCTGGAAGGCATTCGCGAGACCGAGGCATTCGTGTCCAATGCGGCCGGCAGCGATCCGCGCATCCCGGTCTATGCCGGCGGCAAGTTTCCCCTCTCAACCTATTTGGCCGACCAAGTGCGCGGCATGCTGGCCGACCCATCGCGCTGGAAGGCCCTGCCCGACCAGGTGGCCGATTGGCTGCGCATCCAGGAAGAAAAATCGATCCTGCCGCGCAAGGGCGACCTGCTGGTCGAGACTTTTCCGCGCGGGCAGCGCCATTACATGGTGTGCTACCCGTTCGAGGGTCGGCTGGCGCACCAGACGCTCGGCATGTTGTTGACACGCCGCCTTGAGCGCATGGGTGCGAAGCCGCTTGGATTTGTGGCGACTGATTATTCGCTGGCGGTATGGGCGCTCGATGACGTCGGCCACAGGATCAAGCGCGGGGCGCTGTCGCTTGCGCAACTGTTTGACGAGGATATGCTGGGCGACGATCTGGAAGCCTGGCTAGCGGACAGTTGGCTTTTGAAGCGAAGCTTTCGCGCCTGCGCCACCATTGGCGGGCTGATCGAAAAACGGCACCCGGGCAAGGAGAAGACCGGCCGGCAGATGACCGTCTCGGCCGACCTGATCTACGACGTGCTGCGCTCGCACGAGCCAGACCACATCCTGCTTCAGGCGACGCGAGCGGATGCAGCGGCGGGTCTGCTCGATGTCAGGAGGCTCGCCGAGGCGCTCTCGCGCATCCAGGGTCGAATCGTGCATAAGGACCTCGAACGCATCTCGCCGCTGGCCGTGCCGATCATGCTCGAGATCGGCAAGGAACGCGTGAAGGGCGAAGCGCACGACTCGCTGCTGGAGGAAGCGGCGAGCCTGTTCGATGAGGCGGCATTGGTGGAAGAGGCCATGGGCGGATGACAGGTTCGGCGGCGATCAATAAGCCCGTCAGGCTTGCCAGCGAGATCGCCATCGCCGGCGAGGAGGCTGTTTGCGACCAGGGTGGCGCGCTGTATTTCCCGGCGCTAAAACTGCTTGCAGTTTCGGACCTGCATCTGGAAAAAGGCTCGGCTTTCGCGCGGCGCGGCATGCTTATGCCACCCTACGATACGGCAGCGACGCTGCTTGCCTTGCAGGCGGTCATCGCGCGCTACGAGCCGCGCATCGTGGTCAGCCTCGGCGACAGCTTTCACGATGATTGGGGATCGGAGCGGCTGCCAGCCGTATTTCGCGAGCGGCTGCTTTCGCTGATGGCCGGATGCGACTGGTTCTGGGTTGCCGGCAACCACGATCCAAAGCCGCCGATCGATCTGCCCGGAACGACCGTGCAGGAACTGGCTGTCGGCGCAGTGCGCTTTCGCCATGAGCCATCGCGCGGCGCAGAGCCCGGCGAGGTGGCTGGCCACTTACACCCCTGCGCGCGCATCGTGCAGCGGGCGCGGTCGGTGCGCCGGCGCTGCTTCGCCACCGACGGGTCGCGCATGATCATGCCGGCCTTCGGCGCCTATGCGGGTTCGCTGAATATTCTCGATCGCGCCTTCTCCGGGCTGTTCGCCCAGGAGCGGCTGATGGCGCATATGCTCGGCGACCGCGGGATTTTTCCGATCGCGCGCACGATGCTGCGGCCGGGGTGAGGGCCTCTCAATCCCTGCGAAACACCAGCCGTCCCAGCCAGCCGGTCAGCATGGCCACCGCGACGGCGGCAACGCCGTAGAAGAAGCCGTGCAGGCGTGAAGCGCGAAAGATCCACTGCTCGAAGCCCGATTTGAGGATCGAGAGCTGGGCCGAGCTTTCGCGGATGAATTGGCCATTGCGAAACAGGAACGCGCGCGCCTTGTGTGTGCCAACCGGCACGTTGGGCGCAAGCTTCAGCGTGGCGCGGAAGAGGCTCGACGACAGGAATTGCACGCCGCCATAGTTGGCGCTGTAAAGGGTGGTCGCCTGCTTGCGATCCCGCAGCGCGTCGGTGAATTCCTGGATGGTGACTGGGCTCTGACGCGGGTCGAGCGGCTCCAGATGGATGTTGTTCGCACCGAGCGAGAGCCGCTTGTAGCTGACCGGATCGGTGATGTCCTGCGGCATGCGCGTGGTCGCGAGCGAGTAGGATACCGGCACATTGACGAAGGTCTCGGACTGGGTGTTGATCCACATGCCAAGGACGCGATCCTTGCGGCGCACCACGACCTGACGCGCGGGACCTTCCAGCACGACGACGACATCGTAGCGGCCCTGGCGCGCCAGCAGCGGATCCGTGTTTTCGAGCGCGCCAAAGATGGTCAGGTCCGCGCCTGAGAAGCCGGCGGTCAAAATGACGTGGTCGGTCGAGAGGCCGATCTGGATGCCTTCCGGATTTGCGTCCTGCGCGGCGGCAGGCTGCATCATCGCGCTGGCGATAAACAGCGATAGCGTCGCAGCGATGCGCCCCAGGTTCACTGGGTGACCCCATCAGGGTTGGTCAGTGAATAGATGTTCTCCGGACGGACGAACAGGTCGAATGCGAGGCGCAATGCGACGGCCAGGACAAGCAGCGCCAACAGGGCGCGCAGTTGCTCGCCGCGCAGTTTCTGCCCTGCGCGCGCGCCATATTGCGCACCGGCGACGCCGCCGACCATCAACAGAAGCGCCAGAATGACGTCTACCGTCTGGTTCGTGGTGGCGTGCACGACGGTCGTGTAGGCGGCCGTGAACATGATGTGGAACAGCGAGGTTCCGACGACGACGTTGGTTGGCACCTTCAGGAGATAGATCAGCGCCGGCACCATGATGAAGCCGCCGCCAACGCCCATAATCGAAGCCAAGAAGCCGATGGCCGCGCCGATGCCCAATACCGGGATGACCGAGACGAAAAGCTTCGAGGCGCGGAAGCGCATCTTTAGCGGCAAGCGATGGATCCAATTGTGCTGGCCGGATTTCTTCAGCGAGACATTTTCGCCACCGCGCGCGGCGCGCATCGAATTCACGCTCTCGACCAGCATCAGCCCGCCGACCGTGCCCAATAGCGCGACGTAAAGCAGCGAGATGAACAGATCGAGCTGACCCACGCTGCGCAGCAGCGCGAAAACCCAAATGCCGATGGTAGAGCCGACGATGCCGCCTCCCAGCAGCACGAAGCCCAGCTTGAAGTCGAGCGTGCCGCGTTTGAGGTGCGCCAGCGAGCCGGAGAAGGACGATGCGATAACCTGATTGGCCCCAGTGGCGACAGCGATGGCGGGCGGAATGTTGTAGAAGATCAGAAGCGGCGTGATCAGGAAGCCGCCGCCCACGCCAAACATGCCCGACAAAAAGCCAACCGCCGCGCCCATGAAAAGCACGACGAGACCGTTGACCGACATCTCCGCGATCGGAAGATAGATGCCCACCCGACTGTCTCAAATGCCTAGCGGCGCAAGCACGCCGCAAACGACCGTTACGGCGCAGATGCGCCGACAATGCGGCGATCTGCACCGGTCCAGACTCGTGCGGCTGCTATAACCTGAACGGGTTAACGATGTCCCGCGACATAACCGCTTTGAGCGACTATTTCTTGGCGAGCAACGCTTCCACCAAAGGCTTGTCGACATTCCCAGTCGGGTCCAGACCATTGTCCTTCTGGAACGCCTTGATCGCATCTGTGGTCCGCTGGCCGATGACGCCATCCGGTTGGCCCGCGTCATAGCCGTTCTTGTTCAGGATCGCCTGAACGTTGCGGATTGCCTTTTTCATGTCGACGCCTGCGGTGGTCGCCGGGCTTTCCTGCCAGCTTTCCGGAATCTCGGCATTGTTTGTTTCGGCGTTCGGCGTCTTGGGCTTCCAGAGCTCGACGGAGGCCCTTGCGCGCTCCAGTTGCTCCGGCCGAAGCGATTTCGCGATCTCATCGCGCTTGGTCGCGGCATCCTTGTCGCCGGCCTTGGCGACGAGCGCAAACCATTTGTACGACTCTTCCAGGTTTGCCGGCATGCCGACGCCCTTGGCGGCGAGGATACCGAGATTAAACTGGCTGTCCTTGACACCGAGATCAGCCGCCTGAGTAAACCAGCGCGCCGCCGAATCGTTGTCTGTCGCGCCGCTTGCACCCATGGCGAAAAGCACCGCAAGATTGTGCATTGCGCTGGCGTTGCCCTGATTGGCGGCAAGTTGGTACCAAGTTTGGGCCTTGGCGATGTCTCGCGTGACGCCATTGCCCTTTTCGAAAAGATTGCCAATGCGATATTGCGCGGGGGCAAAGCCCAATTCGGCAGACTTTTCATACCACTTTGCCGCTTCTCCCATATCAGCCTTGACGCCACGCCCTTCGGCGTAGCGTGCGCCAATCTCGAAGAGCGCCTTGCTGTCGCCCGCCGCCGCAGCGTCACGCAGCGGGATGGGTCCGGCGTCGGCTGGCACCTCGATCTTAGCCGCTGCCGCGTCGACGGCTTCGGCAGCCGGTGCGGCAGTTGTGTTCGTCGGCGCCGGGGTTGCGATAGGCATGATAGGCCCTTCACCAGCGGGCGCCATCGCTTCGAGGTTATCCATCACCTCGCCTCCCGCCATATCCGCCGGAGCCGCCTCGCCAGCCGCGATCTCTACCGACGGTTCGCCGGCCTCATTTTGTTGCGCCTGGCGAACACTTGAAAGCTCTTCCGCCGGTGCCTGCGCGACGTCCGCATTGTCGACCTCCGCAGCCGAGGTTTCCGGTCCACCGTCGGCAAGCTCAGAGGGGTCATTGAGGAACGATTTTCCCAGTTGAAGGCCGGCGAGTGCAATCATGACGGCCGCCGCCGCCATCAGGATAGGTTTGCGGCGAACCTTCAGCATCTCGGCCCAGGACCCCCCCTTGCCCGCCTTCTGCGGCGCAGCGGCGTCACGCTTGATAGCGTCGGCCTCAGCAGCAGCGGCTTGGGCCGCCCGTCGGGCTGCTGCGATGAAATCGGTCTTGGCGGCTTCGGCGTCGGCCTGCTTTCCCGCTTCGCTGCGATTATCGCGAACGCGGCGCATGATGGCATTGAGGTCCGGAGCGCCGGAACCGGGCTCAAGCGGCAGATTGGCCGCACTCGGATCCAGCGGCTCGTCGAGATCGACCGTCGGAATTTCGGGTTCCGCAATGTTCATTCCTGCGAGCGGTGGAACGTCCACGTTTTCGTTGCGACCCAAACCATCGCCGAGCGTCCGACGACCGGAGGTCGGCTCCGATGCGACGACGGAGTCGTCCAAGGCGGCCTCAGCGGCGGCAGCCGCAGCCTGCGCTGGCGTCCATTGTGGCCTGACTTTTGTCACCGGCGCCTGCTCGGCAGGCTGTTCCGTGAGGTCGTTGCTAAGATCCATCGAAGGTGTCTGCGGCAGATCGAATTTGCGACGCGGCTGCGCAATCTCATCGCCGGCGCCGCGGTGCTCGAGCGTGCCAAGCCTGTCGACAATCTTCAGCAGGGTGTCGTGTATCGCCTCGAAAGTCTTGGTGTTGCGCTCATCCGAACGACGGGCGAGACTCTCAAGTTGTCGCAGGTCGTCCGCGAGGCCATTGGCTGCCTCAAGATCGCCGCGCGGCACATCGGAAAGCGCATGAACGGCACGTTCCGCTGCTTCGCGCGCGGCGGCGACAACCACGTCCCGGCTTCCGACGATCGACTGCTCCAGCCTCTCCAGGCGGGGCGACAAAGCAGACAGCTCCTCCCGGTTTGGATCGGGCCGGGACAGGAATTGGGAAAGACCTGCTATCTGAGCTTCCAGCTTGCTGACCAATGTGGGGTCCACGGCCGGCGCCGCAGGAGTCGGGCGATCCAGGCGCGCCGCAATGCTGGCCAGTCGCTCTTCCATACCCATGATCGCCTCGTTGGAGGCGCGTGTGGTATCGAGCCGTTCGGCGATATCGCTGAACCGAGCTTCCATCGCATCCAGCAATCCCATGTCACTAACGACCGGAGCGGGTTGCGGGTGATCCAGCCGGTCTGCGATCGTGTCGACGCGGCGCGAGATGGAATCGAGCCTATCGAACGTTTCGTGGAACGAACTGCCTTGCGCGCTGTCTTCAATCTGGCGCGACAGCGTCGAGATCCGAGCTTCGATCCGTTTCATCTGCTCGGCATCGGCGCCGCCGGAAGCTGAAGAAACGGCTGACGCCACAATGGCGCGTGAAATTTCGTCGAGCCTCGTCTCGATTGCATTGAGGGACTGCGGCTGACGCGCATCCTGGTGCTGAACAAACTGTTCAACTGCCCCGGAGAGCTTGCGCATCTTGTCGTCGAGCGAGCGCAGCGGCAGAGAATCGGGCAGGCTGTTCAGGGCGGCATACACCTGATCCAGGCGATCATGCAGAGCATCGACCGACTGTTCCTGCGGACGAGCACGCAATTCGGCCGCCATACGATCTTCAAACGCGGCAATTCGGCGCTCGAAGTCGTCCCAGCGCAGGCCGATCGAACGGACAGTATCCTCGCGCGCCAACGATTCGATGGCGGCTCGCGCCTGTTCGAGTTCAAGCCGCAGCACATTGAGAGGCCGTTCGTCGGAACGTTGGTTGAGTAACTGGATGGTATCGGTCAACCGTTCGATTTCGCCGCGAATTTCCGATATTTCACCGACATAGGCGTCCCCCAACCCTGGCGCCTGCTCCCGCTGGGCGAGGTCGCGGCGTGTCGCGACCAGTTGATCGCGCATTTCCTGGCGCATCGCTTCCAGCTCCTGCGCGACCCGCGTTGCCTGAGGTTCGATTGCATCCCGGCGAGACTGCTCCTCGCGCGACATCTCAAGATGGGTCCGCATTTCACGGCGCAGGGCCTCGAGTTCATCGGCAATTCGTGCCTGATCGCGATGACCGCGGCTATCCACGCGGGCGTGCTCGTCAGCACGGGCTGCCGTCGGCTGGCGAGGCGAGGCGAGGCGAGATTCATGAGCTGCGCCGTAATATGCCGTTTCATCGGCAAGGCGACGCCTGTTGGATTGGTAAGTGTCCGGCTTTTGCGCCGCGCGGATATCCAGTTGCTTCTCGAGATGCTCAAGAGAGCGGTTGAGCTGCTCCAATGTCGGCTGCGGCCGCCTTACGCGCCCGGCGTTCAGGGAATCCAGATATGACCGCTTGTCCATCGCACTGCCCGTTCCGCTCCGCCGGGCCACGCGGCCCGCATTGCCTCTTGTTGTTTGGCGTCGGCTGCGGACCGTCGGCTTCTTGCATGCCCACCTAAGGACCATCGCTTTGCCTAGCTCCATAAATCCGTGAAAAAAGCGGAACTGGATAACCACGGAGACCGACAAGCGCACCTTTCTCCAAACGTGGTAAACAAGCCGTTAAGATTAATTAATTGTTTTCATTGGATGCAGTTACCCGGCCAGCCACGGTGTTACCGGATTTCGTTCGCTTTTCGTACCGGCAGGCGTTACGGGGAAGAAAGGATGGAAAACGATGACAAAGCTTAGCGAC
>JBFWUS010000110.1:0-12153 GCA_050247155.1 Rhizobiaceae bacterium | reverse complement strand
GCTTCACGCCGGCGCGCTCCAGAACCGCCTTGATCGCCACCGTTCCCAGATCATGCGCCGGCGTATTGGCAAAGGAACCATTGAACGATCCGACCGGCGTGCGGGCGGCGCTGGCAACCACGATAGAAC
The DNA here is from genome assembly GCA_050247155.1 of Rhizobiaceae bacterium. GTDB lineage: Bacteria > Pseudomonadota > Alphaproteobacteria > Rhizobiales > Rhizobiaceae > Mesorhizobium_G. Next base: position 12,024 of record JBFWUS010000110.1, on the reverse strand, counting down.
TAGACATAATTCTCCTCCAAAGTTTCCAAAGGTTGTTGAACCGGCGTCAGGGATTTGATCGGACCCTGACTCTTCTCCGTGATGTCCTGAATCTGTTCGACAAGGCGCTCGAATCCATCGAGCCGTTCCGCGTTCGTGTCAGGCATTGGCGTCTCCTGGATTCTTGGCGCCTTCTTCATGCGTCCGACCCGTCCAGTTCACACGCCCCGCCCACGGCCGTGATGATCTCGATCAAACATCGGCCCACCGCGCCAGCGTGGGAAGCCATAGCCATGGATCTCGACGAGATCGATGTCCGACGGCAGACTGGCAATACCCTCCGCCAGGATCGCATCGCCTTCGGCCGCCATCTCGCCAACCAGATGATCGGCGATCGTGCTTCGATCCATGGCGCGCCCTGCCCCGACCTTGTCGCCGAGCAATTCCAATACGGTCGCCGACGTTTGCGGCTTGCGATCTCCCGGCGTGTAGTCGTACCAGCCTCCGCCTGTCTTCTGACCCTTGCGGCCGGCGCGAACCAGAATGTCTCCCAGTGTTTCCGACACGTCCTGCCCGTTGGCTCGAGCGCCCTCTCGCTGCAAATAGGCGATATCGAGTCCGCCAAGGTCTTGCGCCTCGAACGGTCCCATGGCGAAGCCGTAGCCGCGCATCGCCGCGTCGATCTCGGCAATAGGATTTCCCCTCCGCACAAGCATCTCAGCGGCAGCGCGGTAACGCTTCAGGATGCGGTTGCCGATGAAGCCTTCACAAATGCCAGCCTGCACAGGTATCTTGCCGAGCGCGCGCCCAAGCGCGAAGCCTGTCGCCAGCGTTTGCTGTGACGTCTCCGGCACTGGTACGATCTCCAGCAACTTCATGACGTTGGCCGGGCTGAAGAAATGCAGTCCGATGAAGCGAGACGGATTGGGTATGCCGTCCGCTATGAGTTGCGGATCGAGATAGGACGTGTTCGTGGCGATCACGGTGCCGGGTCCGCAAACCGCGCCCAGCCTGTCGAACACCGCACGCTTGACGCCCAGTTCCTCGAACACGGCTTCAATGACCATGTCGGCATCCGCCAGCAGCGCGTAATCCGTCGACGCGGTGACGCCGGCCATCCTCGCCTCGGCCTGGGCCTGGGTCAGCTTTCCACGCTTCACTCCGCCTTCGAAAATGGCAAGGATGTTAGCCTCGCCCCGTGCGACCGCCTCGTCGTCGCGCTCTATCAACACGACCGGGATATTGGCGTCGCGCAAGGCTGCCGCGATACCCGCGCCCATGGTGCCGCCGCCAATGACGCCTACCTTGCGCAACGGCAACGCTTCCACATTCTTTAGACCGGCGGGGCGCGGAGCGGCCCGCTCGGCGAAGAAGACGTGGCGCAATGCCGCCGCCTGCTGTGAACCACGCAGTTCCAGAAAGGTCTTGCGCTCAAAGGCCAGCGCTTCCGCGAAGGGCAGTTCCGCCGCCCTGCGCACGCATTCCAGCGCAGCCAGCGGCGCGGCCTCGCCCTTGGCGCGTTTGGCGATGGCCGCTTTCTGCTCGTCCCAGAAGCGGGGCACCTGCGACGCGACCGGGCGCTGCGACAGCGGCATCGGTAACGGCTTAGTAAGGGCCGCGCGAGCAAATGCGATTGCGCCTTCCCGCAAGTCGCCTTCAACCATCGTGTCGATGAGGCCGAGCGCCATGGCCTTGGACGCCTTTGCTGGCTTGCCGCTCGTCACCAGTTCGACGGCGGTTTCCACCCCTGCAAGGCGTGGAGTGCGCACCGTTCCCGACGCACCCGGAACCAGGCCGAGCGTCACCTCTGGCAACCCGACGGACGCGTCGAGCGACGCAATGCGGAACCGGCAGCCGAGTGCGATCTCGAATCCTCCACCTAATGCCGATCCATGGATCGCCGCCGTCCAGGGCTTCTTCGAAACTTCAATCCGATTCACTACATCCGGTAGATGTGGCTCCACAGGCGGTTTGTCGAACTCGGAAACCTCGGCTCCGGCGATGAAGGTGCGCCCGGCGCATACCAGCACCACGGCCTTCACCTCGTCGTCGGCATCCAGGTCGGCGGCAGCACTCAACAGGCCCGCGCGCACCGCCTGGCTGAGCGCATTGACCGGAGGATTGTTGACGGTGACGACTGCGATGTCACCGATGCGGGAGATGGTCACGACTGGCATGGTCATATCCCCAGATAGGCCTCGCGGATGCGCGGGTCGGCTACCAGCGCCTCGGCGGTGCCATCCATGATCACTTTCCCGTTTTCCAGGACATAGCCCCTGTCGGCGATCTTCAACGCCCCAAAGGCATTCTGCTCGACAAGCAGAACGGTCACCTTCCGGGCTTTCAGGCCTCGCACCACGTCGAATATCTGCTGCACGATGATCGGCGCCAGCCCCATGGACGGCTCGTCCAGCAGCAGGCACGAGGGCCGCGCCATCAGGGCGCGCGACATGGCCAGCATCTGCTGCTGGCCGCCCGAAAGACCGCCAGCGGGCAAGTTGCGCTTCTCCTTGAGAATCGGGAACATCTGGAAGGCGTCTTCCATGTCCTTTGCGACCCGGTCGTCCTTGAACTGGAATGCACCGAGCCGCAAATTCTCCTCGACCGACAGGTTGGTGAAGATTTGCCGGCCTTCCGGCGACTGTGCGAGGCCCTTGTAAGTTCGCCGGTAGGCAGGGACGCCGGTCAGCGGCTCACCGCGGAACTCGATGCTCCCCGCCGAAATCGGCTGTATGCCGGAAAGGCAGCGCAGAAGCGTGGTCTTGCCAGCACCGTTCGCGCCGACGACGGTAACGATCTCTCCCTCGCTTACATGCAGGTCGATGCCGTGCAGCACCTCGATGCGGCCATAGCGGGAGCGCAGATCCTTAACCGTGAGCATTGGCCGCCTCCGCGCCGAGATAGGCGGCGATCACCGCCGGGTTGCGACTGACGGTTGCCGGGTCACCCTCGGCAATTTTCTCGCCATGGTCGAGCACTACGATATGGTTCGAGATGCGCATGACCATTTTCATGTCATGTTCGACCAAGAGGATCGCGACGCCCGAGGCCGCAACCTCCGCGATCAGATGATCGATCTCCTCCGTCTCGACGGCATTGCACCCCGCCGCCGGTTCGTCGAGCAGAAGAATCTTCGGCTTCAGGCCCAGCGCGCGGGCGATCTCCAGCCGCTTCAACGCACCGTAAGACAACGCACTCGCCTCGCGCTCCGCAGTCTCGGCAAGGCGCACGCGCTTGAGCTGTTCGAAAGCTTCGCCGCGTGCCGCGGTCGAGCGCCGGCGTGAGGACGGCAGATTGAACATATCGCTCAACACCGGACCGCGCTCCTGGAGATGATAGCCGGAGACCGCATTCTCGAGCACGGTCATGGACTGGAATATCTGGAGATTCTGGAAGGTGCGCGACATGCCCCGTTCGGCCAGCCGGTTCGGGGCGATACCTGTTACATCCTCCTCGTTCAGCGTCACACGTCCAGAGCCAGGACGGTAGATGCCCGAGATCATATTGAAGAGCGTCGTCTTGCCTGCGCCGTTCGGGCCGATGACCGAAACGATCTCGCCTGGCTTCACGGCAAAGGTCACATTCTGCACCGCCTTCAGTCCGCCGAAGCTGATGCCCAACCCTTCGACGGAAAGCAGCGTCTTCTGTCTATCGCGCTCTGCGCTCATTCGCCCGTCCTCCTGAATTTGCGCAAGATGGAGGGCAGCAAGCCACGCGGCAGGAAGATCATCACTACAATCATGATGAAGCCGAGCACCATCTGCTCATAGTCGGCGAACACTGTCAGCGCTTGCGGCAAAAGTGTCAGTATGGCAGCGCCTAGTATCGCGCCGAGTACCGAGTTCACGCCGCCCAAAACGGCCATGGTGACCATCTCGACGGAATGCATAAAACCAGCCACATCAGGCGTAATGAACTTGTTCTGCAATGCCAGCAGCGAACCGGAGATAGAGGCATAAACCGCCGAGATGACGAATGCCTTCAGCTTCACCTGCGCGACGTCCATACCCATGGTGCCAGCGGCGACTTCCGAGTCGTGAAGCGCACGCAGCGACCGACCCGTCGGGCTGTTGTGGATGTTCAATGCCAGCCAGGCGCCGGCGATCATGCATATCCCACAGAAATAGTACCAGAACTGGCCATTGGAGAAGTTGAGGCCGATATCCTGGAGGAGGCTGCGCAGACCGAGGTCGGCGACCTCGATGCCGTCCGGTCCGCGCGTCAAGTCGCGCTCGTTGTTCAAGACCATTGAAACGAGGATACCGAAGCCCAGCGTCGCCACGCCGAGATAGTAGCCCTTCAGTCTCAGGATAGGGCGACCGACGAGGAAGGCCAGAACGCCCGAAATCGCCGCGCCCAGCACGACGGCAAGCGCCGGCGGCAGGCCGAGATGAACGGGAGCCAGCGCGCAGGAATAGGCGCCGATGCCAGCAAAGCCCGCTTGCCCGAGGCTGACCTGCCCAGCATAACCCGTGAGGATCACTACGCCGATCACGGCGATGCTGTTGACGAAGATAAGGGCGCCGACCCGATAGTAGAAGCCGGACGGGAAGACCAGAGGCGCGAGCGCCACCAGCGCGATCAGGACGATGAGCGTCGCTTGTTTGGCTGTCAGCTTCATCGTCACACCCGATCTGTCGACTTGCGGCCGAACAGGCCTTGCGGCAGGAAGAACAGCACGGCGAGAATGACGATGAAGGCAGCCGCATCCTTGTATTGCGATGAGAGATAGCCGGCCGTCATCGCTTCTAGCAATCCGAGCAAGATGCCTCCCACGAGCGCGCCTTTGGGGTTGCCCATGCCGCCGAGCATGGCTGCCGCGAAGCCTTTCAGCGCCAGGGCAAGCCCGACGTCGTAGGATGTGAGTGTAATCGGCGTGACCAGCACACCTGCGAGCGCTCCGATACCCGCCGACAGCGCAAAGGACAGGGTCATGATGAAGCGTGTGTTGATGCCGACAAGCTGCGCGGCGAGCCGATTGTTGGAGGTTGCGAGAACGGCGGCGCCAGTGAGCGTCTTAGTGAAGAATGCCCACAGGCCGACAAACACCGCCAGCGCGCCGGCGATCACCCACAGACTTTGCGGAAGGATCGTTGCGCCGAGCACGCGGATCGGATCGTCGCCCGAAAAAGCCGGAAATGTGTGTATCTGCTTGCCGAAAACCAGCTGCGCAACCCCGCGGATGAAGATCGAAACACCGATAGTGATGATGATGAGCGAGACAACTGGCGCGCCTCGCGCCGGCTCGATCGTCAGCTTGTTCATCAAAACACCGATGAGCGCCGTAGCCACGATCGCAATAAGCGCGGCAAGAGGCAGCGGCACACCCGCGGTGTACATGACAAAGGTCATCATGCCGCCCAGCATGACGAACTCGCCCTGGGCGAAGTTCACTACATCGGAAGCGTTATAGATGATCGTGAAACCGAGCGCGACCAGCGCATACACCGCGCCGACCGTCACCCCGGAAAACAGGAACTGCAGAAGATCCGACATTGAAGGCTCCGGCTTGCAATCCGAAATCGATCTGGAGTTACCAGACACGTTCCGCGAGGCTTGCGTTGAACGGCTCCGTCCCTAACGACGGAACCGTTCCATGGCGCTACTCAACCAGCGTCCACTTGCCGTCCTTGATCTCCAACATGCGGAACGCCGACAAATCCAGTCCCAGGTGATCTTCCGTCGTGAAGTTGTAGACGCCAGTGGTGCCCGCCAAGCCCTTCGTCGCCTCGATCGCGTCTCGGATAGCCTTGGGTTCTGCAGAGCCCGCGCGCTTGATCGCATCGGTCATGATCAGGAACGCATCGTTCGCGTAACCGCCGAAGGTGCTGACCGGAGTCTTGTACTTGCCTTCGAACGCCGTCTTGTAGGCGGTCACCGGCGCCTTCTGCGCATCGCCATCCTGGAGCAGACCGGCAACGAGCAGCGCGGTGCCGGGCAAGCGAACGCCTTCCGCCGCGGCTGCCCCCGCCAACTCGATGAAGCCGTCCGAGGCGACGCCATGCGACTGGTAGAGCGGCAGGTCGATGGCAAGCTGCTTGTAGTTGCGCGTCACGATGGACGGGCCCTGACCGAAGCCCGGGTTGAGCACCGCCTGGATGCCGGCTGCGCCCTTGATCTTGGTCAGCTGCGCGGTCATATCCGCGTCCTTCGGATCGTAGGTCTCGTCGGCAACGATTTCGATGCCGTAGTCACCGACGACCGACTTGCATTGCGCCTGCATCGACGCGCCGAACCCGTCGGTTCCAGAGATCAGGCCGATCTTGGTGAAACCGCGCTTCTTCATGTCCTCGAATATTTTCTGGCAGGCCATGCGGTCCGTATGCGGCGTCTTGAACGTGTTCGGCTTGACCGGCTGGATGATGTCGATAGCGCCGGCTAGCGAGATGAACGGCACCTCGGCATCTTCGGCGACGGCCAGGATAGACATCGTGGCGCCGGTCGTAGTGCCGCCGATGATGGCGATAACCTCGTCGTCCTCGACAAGCCGAGTCGCGAAGGTGCGCGCCTTGTTCGGATCGCCACCGTCATCATAGAGGACCAACTGGACCTTCTCGCCGTTGATGCCGCCGGCGGCGTTTAGTTCCTCGACCAGCATTTCCAGCGTCTTGGCCTCGGGATCGCCGAGGAAGGCGGCGGGGCCCGTAGCCGATATCGACGCGCCGATCTTTATGTCAGCAAAAGCCGAACCTGCAACCCCGAGCGTCGCGAACAGGGCAAGTGCAGTAGCCGTTTTAAGTCTCTTCATGCTTTCCTCCCAGAAAAGATGATCTTGGTTTCGAACTAGGCAGCCAGCGGTCTCCGCCACATGACTCGACGGAAGCGGGTTGCGACAAAGGCGGTATCGGTCAAGCTGGCGTTACCGGCGGGGTTTGCGCCAGTGACATGGAAATCGCTGAACGCCGCTGACTGATTGACGAAAATGTTGCCGGTCAGATTGATGGATAGGTTCACGCCCGCCCGTGCGAAGGCGCTGATCGCGCGCGCAATCCGATCCTCATCCGTGTCGTAAAGCGCAGCGGTTATTGCACCCTTGGTGCGGCCGAGACGGGCGGCTTCGGAAATGCCCGATTCGGGATCTGGCACGGCAACGAGGAAGGCAACCGGTCCGAAATACTCTGCATCGGCGACGGGATCATCAGCATCGACCGCCACCAGCAACGGTGTGGCGCTCCTCGCCTCGCCGAGCGTGGACGTTTCACGCACGACACGTCCCAGCTTGCGGGCCGCTTCGACCCGCCCCAGCGTAGAAGGATTAGCGATGGCGCCAGTGACGCCAAGTGCCTTCTGCGGATCGGACAACAGGCGGTCGATAGCGGACGCTATCGCACCGGCAACATCCTCAAAGCTCTTGTGTCCCTGATCAGTTTCGATGCCGCCTCTCGGAATGTAGATGTTCTGCGGCGCCGTGCACATCTGCCCAGAGTAGAGCGTCAAGGAGAATGCAATGTTCGCACACATCCCGACAAAGTCGCTGGTTGCCGCGATGACAATCGTGTTGACGCCGGTCTCTTCAGTAAAGATCTGCGCCTGGCTGGCATTCTCCTTCAACCAGTTCCCGAAGGTCGCCGAGCCCGTGTAGTCAATGAGCCTTACATCCGGATGTGTGGACAATTCCTTTGTGATCTCAGCGCCTGGTTCATCCACGGCCAACAACACGGCGTCAGCCGGAAGGCCAGCCTCGACCAAAACCTCCCTTGCAATTCTAACCGTGAGCGCGAGAGGCAGGATAGCCGCAGGATGGGGCTTGATGATCACCGGATTTCCCGTGACGAAACTGGCGAAGATGCCCGGATAGCTGTTCCACGTCGGGAACGTGTTGCAACCGATCGCCAGCGACACGCCGGCGGGAACCAGCGTCCAGTGCTTTTCGATAATTAGGGGAGGCGCCTTGCCCTGCGGCTTCTCCCAACGTGCGTCCGTTGCGAAGCGAGTCAGTTCGCTCCAAGCAACCGCAATCGCCTCCAGCCCACGATCCTGCGCGTGAGGCCCGCCCGCCTGGAAAGCCATGGCGAAAGCCTGACCGGTTGTGTGCATGACGGCCTGAGCGATCAGGAAGCTTTGCCGATTCAGGCGAGCCAATATCTCAAGAGCCGCGCCAACTCGCACCTCCGGCGAGGCACTGGCCAGCGCGCTCGCCGCTGCTTTCGAAGCGCCGACAAGCAACTCGGCACTAGCGGCCGGATAAGTTATGCCAAGCCTGTCCCCGTACGGTGAGATTTCCGTGCCGAGCTGTCGCGCGCCGGGATGTCCAGGCAGGTCAAACGGCTTTCCAAGCAGCGCCTTATAGGTGCTCTCCCCCACAGCCTTCGCGTTCTCGCCATAGATCTTCTCGCTGGGGATTTCAGGATACGGGCTCCAGTAGCCACGCGACCGCAACGCCACTACGGCAGCGTCCAATAGCGGCTTGTGGCGATCGAACAACTCCGACATCCTCTCCTGAGCCCACGCTCCTCAATCTCTGAGATTATTATTGACCGAGCGGCCGGTCTATGCAAGAAGATTTTTCACGATCCAGGAAAAAATGATCGTCAAGGGAGGAGCAAAATGTCCAGCTCTGAAACCGTGCTGTCGGATGTGTCCGACGGCGTGTTATCGTTGATTTTGAACCGTCCCGACAAGCTGAATTCGTTCAATGAGGAAATGCATCTCGCGTTGCGTTCCGGCATTCAGCGCGCTCATGACGATGATGCCATTCGTGCTGTCCTGTTGACCGGTTCCGGACGTGGTTTCTGCGCCGGACAGGACCTCGGCGATCGCGATCCACGCAAAGGTGGCCCGGCTCCAGATCTTGGTCATACGCTCGAAACCTTCTATAATCCCACATTGCGCTTGATGCGCGCGCTCGAAAAGCCGATCGTTTGTGCAGTCAACGGTGTGGCGGCAGGCGCTGGCGCGAACATCGCCTTCGCCTGCGACATTGTTGTCGCTGCGAAATCCGCCAAGTTCATCCAGGCCTTCTCCAAGATCGGGCTTGTGCCCGACGCCGGCGGGACATGGAGCCTTTCGCGCATCTTGGGAGAACCGCGCGCCAAGGCGCTGACCATGACCGCCGAGCCTTTGCCGGCCGAAAGAGCCGCCGAATGGGGGCTAATCTGGCGGACGGTCGATGATGCCGATCTTATGAAAGAGGCTCAGGTCTTGGCAGCTTCGCTTGCAGCAGGTCCGACACTCGGACTGGGACTTACCAAGCGGCTGATTCAGGTGGCGGCAACCAATAGTCTAGACCAGCAGCTCGACATAGAGCGCGACTGCCAGAGGACCGCCGGTCGCAGCGCAGACTATGCCGAGGGCGTCACCGCTTTTCTCGAGAAGCGCAAGCCGGAGTTCAAGGGCAAATGAAGCGCGTATCCGCAATGACTCCGGAGGAAATTGCCGAAGCGTCCGCTAAGGCAATGTGGAACGACGATTCTGCCAGTCAACGCCTCAACATGGTGCTCGATCACATCGCACCAGGTGAGGCCACACTTTCGATGACCATCACCGCGGAGATGTCCAACGGCCACGGCAACTGCCACGGCGGATATATGTTCACCCTGGCCGATTCCGCGTTTGCGTTCGCCTGCAACAGTTACAATCAGGTGGCCGTCGCGCAACATTGCTCAATCACCTACCTGATGCCCGGCCGTATCGGCGACCGCCTCACGGCGACGGCCAAGGAAATTTCGCGTCGCGGAAGGTCAGGCATCTATGACATTCGCCTGACCAATCAGTCAGGTGATCACATCGCGGAGTTCCGGGGCCACTCCCGGACCGTGAAAGGAACGCATCTGCCCGTGGACGAATAGGGCCAAGCAGTTTCGGAGGGAGGAAACCATGGAAGACCTTAGACCCCGCAAGGAAGACCTTGAACCGATCGAATATGCCTCGCGCGATGAAATCGCCGCTCTGCAGCTCAAGCGCATGAAGCAGTCGATCAAACACGCCTATGAGAACTCGCCCTTCTTCCGCAAACGCTTCGACGAGAAGGGCGCGCATCCGGATGACCTGAAGTCCCTCTCCGATCTTTCCAAATTCCCCTTCACCTACAAGCAGGATCTGCGCGACACCTATCCCTTCGGCATGTTCGCCGTCCCACAGAACAAGCTCGCGCGCATCCATGGATCTTCAGGAACAACCGGCAAGCCGACCGTCGTCGGCTATACATCCGCCGACATCAGTACCTGGGCAGACCTGATCGCCCGCTCGATCCGCGCCGCCGGGGGGCGTCCGGGCGATATCCTGCACAATGCCTACGGCTACGGGCTGTTCACCGGAGGGCTGGGCGCTCACTATGGCGCCGAGCGCCTGGGTTGTGCCGTTGTGCCAATTTCCGGCGGCATGACCGAGAGACAGGTCACGCTGATCAACGACTTCAAACCATCGATCATCATGGTCACGCCGTCCTACATGCTTTCCATCCTGGACGAATTCAGGCGGCAAGGGTTGGATCCGCGAAAGAGCTCCCTCAAGGTCGGCATCTTTGGGGCCGAGCCCTGGACAAACGCGATGCGCCTCGAAATCGAGCAAGCCTTCGACATGCATGCTGTCGATATCTATGGCTTGTCGGAGATCATGGGTCCGGGCGTCGCGCAGGAATGCGTCGAGACGAAGGATGGCCTCCATGTATGGGAAGACCATTTTTATCCAGAAATTATTGATCCGGTGACCGGCGAGGTTCTGCCTGACGGCGAAATGGGCGAATTGGTGTTCACCACGCTGACTAAGGAGGCGTTGCCCATGGTGCGCTACCGCACCCGCGACCTAACCCGCCTGCTGCCAGGTACCGCGCGAGCGATGCGCCGGATCGAAAAGATCACAGGGCGTTCCGACGACATGATGATCCTGCGCGGCGTCAATGTCTTTCCGACGCAGATCGAGGAGCAGATCCTCAAGTGCAAAGGTCTCGCGCCGCACTTCTTCATCGAACTGACCCGTTCGGGCCGTATGGACAACATGGTGGTACATGTTGAGTGCACAGACGACATGGCTAGCTCGGAGGCACGCGCCAAGTCAGCTAAGGAGCTCGCACACCACATCAAGAGCGTCGTCGGCGTGTCAACCAAAATAGAGGTGCGCGACCCTGCATCGCTTGCCCGTTCCGAAGGAAAGGCCAAACGCGTGGTTGATAACAGGCCCAAGGAATAACAACAAACTGGAGGCGAGGTGTTCCTTCGCTCACGTTCGCTTGCTAGAACGTGTTCAAAATCTTGCGCCGGACAGGGACTCACATCTATTGGCTGCCCGGCGCTTCAGAGGACTGGATTGTCATGGCTCGGACACGAGCGTTGGATTTCGAAGAGAAGCAGCTTGCCCTGCTTGACCACGCCGCTAACGTCTTGGCCACCATGGGGGTCCACAAAGCGTCGATGTCTCAAATCGCCGCGCAGGCGCACGTATCGAAGGCGTTGCTGTATCACTACTATCCGAGCAAGGACGCGCTCGTTTACGCCATCATCTTCAACCACCTGGGAGCACTCGACGCAGATCTAGAAGCGTCCGATGATCAATCGCTGAAACCGACAGCACGATTGAAGCTGCTCGTTGGCATCGTGATCGGGCACTACCGCGGAGCGGATGACCGGCATACTGTGCAACTCAACGCCATGGGCATGCTAACCGGTCAACAAAGGCAATCAATCACCGAAATTGAAAGGCGGATTGTGCGTCGGTTCGCGTCGGTTCTGCGGGACATCAGCCCTCGTCTTGATAACAAGGAACGTCCTCTCCTGATGCCGGTCACGATGTCGCTATTCGGCATGCTGAACTGGATGTACATGTGGTTCAGGGACAGCGGCCGGCTCAGCCGCGAAGAATATGCAGACGTTGTAACCACGCTCATCCTGGAGGGCGTTAAGGCTCTGCGCTGAACGGTCACGCGCCTATGGCCGAGACAAAGAACTCGTCTGTCATTCAGCCGCCTTCTTGCTGACCGCGGACGGCCATTGTTTGGCGACCATGGTCAATACGTCGTATTGTGCGACGACGTCGCTTTTCTGGTTGGTGACCTGACAGTCCCATCGAACTTCGCCGTGCTCTGCATTTTCGCGGGGGTTGATCTCCTTG
>JBFWUS010000109.1:0-12699 GCA_050247155.1 Rhizobiaceae bacterium | reverse complement strand
AGCGCGTGCAGGAAGCGGTGCGCATTCTCGACAAGCGCCGTGTCGACTTCGAGTACGACGGCGAGATGGCCGCCGACGTCGCGCTCAATCATCAGCTCATGCAGCGCCAATATCCGTTCTCGCGCCTGTCGGGCGCCGCCAACGTGCTCGTCATGCCGGCGTTCCACTCCGCCTCGATCTCGACCAAGATGCTGCAGGAACTCGGCGGCTCCACCGTCATCGGCCCGCTGCTCGTCGGCCTCAACAAACCGGTCCAGATCGTCCCACTCAACGCAAAGGACTCCGATATCGTCAATATGGCCGCCATCGCCGCTTACGGAACCGGGGGCGAATAAAGCTCGATAACGCGTGGGCAAGCGGAAGCGCGACGCTTCGCCTGGCATCTCCGTACAATGTCCCCTGCCCGACGAGTGGAGAGGTTCGCCGGCGGCTGGAGCTGGGCCTCGCTCGATGCCGTCGGTCGAACAGCGTTTCCAGCCTCCGGAGCAATCTTCCTGACGTCACATAAGATTGCGCTGGATAATTGCGAAACTTTGTGCAAATATGTGTGCGAATATTGCGACGCATACGCAATATCCAAAAAATAATCGATTTTATCAATGACTTGAATGAATAGAGGCGCCCAAGCTTCTCGGACGCATGCGCAAGCTAACAAAACGAAAGGGGATCACATGAATAGCATTCAGAGAATGATGAAAATGGGATTGGCGGGCGCAATGCTTGCCCTGCTTGCCGCATCCGGCGCCGTGCCCGCTCATGCCGCCGAAGACGCGGTGAAGATGGTTCCGGACGCTGACGTGGCAAAGCTGCCTGGAGTCGCATTCACGCAGAAGCTGGCAGACATGCTGCCGCCTGCGCTGAAGGAGGCGGGCGTCTTGAAGGTCGCGACCGACCTGACCCCGCCGATCAGTTTCCACGCTGACGACGGAAAACTTATCGGCATCGACGTCGATCTCGCCGCCGCGCTCGGCGTCATGCTCGGGCTTGACGTCGAGATGACCGATGTCGGTGCCGGCGCGGCCATCGTGCCTTCTATCCTGTCCAAGCGTTTTCACATTTCGATCTCCGGCATCAATGACGATACGGAACTGGAAAAACAGGTCGACGTCATCGACTACATGTACGACGCGACCACGATCATGACGATCAAGGACAATCCGCTCGGCATCAAATCCATGAGCGACCTGTGCGGCAAGAAAGTCGCCGTTCCGGTCGGCACTTTCCAGGCAAAGATGGTCGAGGCGGCTTCGGCGAAGTGCGCGACCCCGATGAACATCATGTCGATCCCGAAGATGCCCGACGTCCTACAGTCGGTACGGACCGGACGGGCCGACGCCACGGTCAATGGCTACGCCACAAGCGTCTATACGACCGAAAACCAGACCGGGAACGGCAAGGGCCTGCAAGCGCTTCCGGACGTAAGGTTGGCCGTCGGCTATCTCGGCATGCTCACCGCCAAGGACAATCCGCAACTGCGTGACGCCGTCGTCGCAAGTTTGCAGCAACTGATCGACAGCGGAGCCTACGAAGCCATCATGAAGAGGTGGGGTCTTGGCCCGCTGGCCGTCAAGACCATCAAGGTCAACGACGCGGCAAGCATGCCCGTGGAGTGATCAATGTCTCAATTCTCGACTCATTCTACCGGCCTGGATTTCGCTCCGCCAATCACCCGGCAGATCCGATGGGGCCAGGTTGCGATCGGAACCAGCGCCATCTCCGTGCTGGCCCTGCTCGCCTGGATCGTGGCGCAAAGCCAAAGCATTCAATGGGCCGAGATTCCCCATTATATGGTCCATCCCTCCATTCTGAGCGGCGTCGTCCTGACGCTTGAACTGACGGCGGCCGCCATGCTGTTCGGGATCGCGCTTGGATGCGTCCTGGCCATCATGGCGACCAGCCAGAACTTCGTCCTGAAGGCCATCGCGGCAGGCTTCGTTTGGTGGTTCCGCGGCGTCCCGCTGATCGTCCAGATCTTCGTCTGGTTCAACATCGCCCTCTTCATCCCGCAAGTCGGTGTGGGAAGCTACAGCATTTCGATCAACGACCTGGTCACGCCCTCTCTGGCCGGCTTCCTGGCGCTGGGACTCCACGAGGCGGCAAACATGTCCGAAATCATCCGCAGCGGCCTCCTTGCAGTCGACAGGGGACAGCGAGAGGCGGCCCGTGCGCTCGGGCTTCGGCCGCTTCAGACCTTGTGGACGGTCGTCCTGCCCCAGGCGATCCGCCTGATCATTCCGCCGACGGGAAATCAGGCCATCGGCATGCTGAAGGCGAGCGCCATCGTTTCGGTGATCGGCATGGAAGATTTGCTCACCCAGGCGCAGCACATCTACGCCCGCAACTTTCTGGTCATCGAACTGCTGTTCGTCGCCTCGATCTGGTACCTCGCCATCACGACCGTGGCGTCCATCGGCCAGCACTATCTCGAACAACATATGACGCCGAAGCACCGCTCCTCGACAAAATAATCACAAACCAGCAGCGGGCGTCACAAGCGCCGTGCATCGAAAACCACACAGTCCCCATCACAGGAGATTGCGATGAAGCATCCGATCAGGAAACCGTAAGGAGGTTCGAAATGAAATTGGGAATCGACGGGCAGAAGCTGCCCGAAGCAAGGAAGCGTGGCCCCCTGGCAAGCCTCGACCACGTCAAGGAACTTGGCCTGGCGGGTATCTTCTTCAGCACGATCCTGGACATGAGCCGCGGCCTCGACGCGGGCGAGTTGCGCGACATAAGGGCAAAGGCCGACGATCTCGGACTCTACATCGAAAGCGGGCTCGGCAAGATAAATCCGTATTGCAGCGCAGAAGCGCCCGAATTGCGGGCGGCCGGCGGAGGCGACATCATCGCAGGCCTGACGAAAATGATCGAAGAAAGCGCCGCGATCGGCTGCCGCGAGATGTGGGTTTCTCCCGGCAACTTCAAGGCCGCCTATCGCGGCCGGCTGGCTGTTGATCGTTTCCGGACCGACGTGACATGGGATGAGCAACTGCTGGCGATCGAAAAGGTCCTGCAAAAGCTCGCTCCCGCCGCCCGCGCAAACGGCGTCCATATGAACATCGAGACCCATGACGAAATCACCTCCTTCGAGATAGTCAGGTTGATCGAAAAGGTCGGCGCCGATTGCGTCGGCGTCGTGCTGGACACCGCGAACATGGTCCAGCGCGGCGAGCATCCGGTCTTTGCCGCCAGGCGCGTGGCACCCTATGTCCGCCAGACGCATATCAAGGACGCCTATGTCGGACGGGCTCCTGGCGGTTTTGACTTCCAGCCCCGGGCCTGCGGCGGCGGGATCGTCGATTTCGCCACGATCCTTCCCATCCTTGCAGCGACCAATTCCGAGCTGAACCTGTCCCTCGAGATCGCCCAGTCGGTCGAAGATAACCGTCGCCAGCCCAATCCACGCCAGTGCATTCAGCTTGACGACCCGATCTGGAGAGCCGGGCATCCGGACCTGACCGCAGAGGAACTGGACGCTTACCTTGCGATGGTTGATGCCTACGAGCAGCGGGTAGCTTCGGGGGAAATCCCGAACTGGGAAGACTATGAGAGCAGCCAGTACGGCTATCCGACTTACGAACGCCAGTCGTACGGTTTCAAGGAAGCGATCGCCTTCATCAAGCGGTCCGCCCGACATATCGAGCAGATCTGCGCCGAGGAAGGCATCCCCCTGTCGACTTCCGCCGCGACGCAGAAAGCCGCTTAAGTCGTGGCATGCGCTGGAAGCGTCCGCTTCCAGCGCATTCCAGACGACCATTGACGGCAGCATTGGGACGAGCGATTTTTACAACATTTGCGCAGGAACATTCTTATAGGATTGTGGCAAAGCACATTAGCGGCAGCCACCTTGCCGCAGAGGCTTTGAAAGATCGGCCTGATTTGGAGAGGACAGTGAAGAAGACGCGCCGCCAAAGCGCCATGGCCATGTCGAGGACCAACGGTTCGGTAGATATGGCCGACAACAGCGACGATGTTTCGGAGCGCATTCGCTCGACGCTGGCGGCCGCCATTGGCGAAGGCGCACTGAAACCCGGAACCAAGATACTCGAAGATGCGATGGCGGACCATTTTGGCGTCAGCCGGACAGTCGTTCGCGGCGCGCTCGGCGTGTTGGAAAGCGACCATCTTCTGGAAAGAAAAAGGAATCGCGGCACGTTTGTCGCCGAGCCGAGCGTCGAGCAGGCCAGGAGCTTGTTCGAGGCGCGCAGGAAACTCGAACGAAGCATCCTCGAACTCGTCATGGAGCGCGCGACGGACCAACAACTGGATGCTCTCCAAAAGCTGACGGATGAAGAAGAGCACATTCATCACCACAGCGACGAGAAATCGAAGACAGTGTTGTCCGGCAGGTTCCATATCGAGCTGGCTCATACGGCTGGAAACCCGGTCTTGACCGAAGTTCTCGCCAAGATCGTTGCGCGCCTCTCCCTCGTGATGTCCTTGTATGAAGAGGACCGCAAGGACGATTGCGGCGCAGACCACCACCGCATGATCGTCGCCGCTCTGAAGGAGAAGGACCTGGCCAAGGCACAGAGCCTCATGGATCATCATCTCGCGGACATCGAGCGACGCGTCCGGCTCACCGAAGGACAAGCGGAACGGCATACCTTTTTGGCCGTACTGGAGAACTTCTCGGAGCGGCCTTCATCTTGAGCACGGGCTTTCCGCCGCTCCGGTCGGTTCTCCAGGAGCAATCAAAAATCGCTGCTCGCCCCACGCATCGGAGCCGCTTCCACGCTGCCGGATATCGGCATATGCGGCCTTATTTTATTGTTCACAATGTTATTGTTAGTTGTGAACATTTTTGCCATGATTGACGCGAATAGAGGGACGCTCGAGCGTGCGGACGGCAGTCGCCAACTGAGAGGGGAGCACAATGAACGATAGAGCTGAAATCGGACATTCGAGCCTGCACGTGCCGCGTGGCAGTCTCCTGGTCGCGCCGGAGTTGGCATCCTTCTTGGAGCAGGAGGCGCTGCCGGGCACGGGCATAGACGCCCAGACCTTCTGGGATGGTCTCTCGACTCTGGTCAACGAATTCGGACCGCGCAATGCAGCGCTCTTGCGGCGACGCGACGAACTACAGGCCCAGATCGACGCCTGGCATCTCGCGCACCGCAACCAGCCGCATGACCGGAACGCCTACAAGGCTTTCCTCACAGGAATTGGTTATCTGCTGCCCGAGGCGGGCAATTTCAGCATCGAGACCCGGAATGCGGACCCTGAGATCGCCTCGGTCGCCGGTCCCCAACTCGTGGTGCCGATCACCAATGCCCGCTTCGCACTGAACGCCGCAAATGCGCGGTGGGGCAGCCTCTATGACGGCCTCTATGGCACTGATGCCGGGGGCGGCCAGCCGCCCGCCGGCGGCTACGATCGCGGTCGCGGCGCCAGAGTCGTCGCAAGAGCGAGAGTTTTCCTTGACGAGGCCTTTCCGCTGCAGGGCATCAGTCATGCTGACGCCCGGCGCTATCACGTGCACAACGGCGCACTTCTGGTTGACGACATGCCGCTGGTCCAGCCGGAAAAATTCGTCGGCTATCGCGGCCATCCGCGCGCGCCCGATGCCGTGCTTCTGCGCAACAACGGACTGCATGTCCAGTTGGTCTTCAACAGGACCCACGCGATCGGCAGCCGCGACCAGGCCGGACTTGCCGATGTGAGACTGGAAAGCGCCCTCTCGGCGATCATGGACTGCGAGGATTCCGTCGCCTGCGTCGATGCGGCGGACAAGGTGACCGCCTATCGCAATTGGCTCGGACTGATGCGGGGCAATCTGTCGGAAACCTTCCGCAAGGACGGCGCGGAGCTGACCCGCAAGCTGAACCCGGACCTGACCTTCACCGCGCCGGACGGCAGTGACGTTTCCGTGAAGGGCCGCGCACTGATGCTGGTGCGCAATGTGGGGCATCTGATGACCAACCCGGCCATCCTCGACCGCAACGGCGGCGAGGTGTTCGAGGGCCTGATGGATGCGATGGTGACCACGTTGATCTCATTGCACGACCTGCGGAAGACCGAAGGCCAGCGCAACTCGGTCACCAGCTCGGTCTATGTCGTCAAGCCGAAGATGCACGGCCCGGACGAAGTCGCCTTCGCCAACGAGGTTTTCACCCATGTCGAGGCGGTGCTGGGCCTGCCGCAATATACGGTCAAGCTGGGCGTGATGGACGAGGAGCGGCGCACCAGCGTCAACCTCAAGGAATGCGTGCGCGCCGCCAAGCATCGCATCGCCTTCATCAACACCGGTTTCCTCGACCGGACCGGTGATGAAATCCACACCTCGATGGAGGCCGGACCGTTCAGCCGCAAGGATTTCATCAAGCGCAAGGACTGGATCCTTGCCTATGAGAACCAGAATGTCGACATCGGCCTGGAATGCGGCTTCTCCGGCAAGGCCCAGATCGGCAAGGGCATGTGGGCCATCCCGGACAGGATGGCGGCGATGTTGGAAGCCAAGATCGAACATCCCAAGGCCGGCGCCAATTGCGCCTGGGTGCCCAGCCCGACGGCGGCCACACTGCATGCCCTGCACTATCACAAGGTCAACGTCTTTGCGGTGCAGGCCGCGCTGGCAAAGGACGGCCGGCGCGCCTATGTCGATTCGATCCTCGAAATCCCGATCGCCAGCTTCCGCAAGTGGACGCCCGAGCAGATCCGCCGCGAAGTGGAGAATAATGCCCAGGGCATCCTCGGCTATGTCGTGCGCTGGATCGATCAGGGCATCGGCTGCTCGAAGGTGCCCGACATCAACGATGTCGGGCTGATGGAGGATCGCGCGACCTGCCGCATCTCGGCGCAACATATCGCCAACTGGCTGCACCACGCCATCGTCAACGAGGACGAGGTGAGGCAGATTATGCGACGTATGGCGGAAGTCGTGGACCGCCAGAACGCCAGCGATCCGGCCTATCGTCCGATGGCCCCGGACTTCGACGGCGTGGCGTTCCGCGCGGCCTGCGACTTGGTCTTCGAGGGCCGCACACAGCCGTCAGGCTATACCGAGCCGATCCTTCACGCACGCCGGCGCGAGTTTAAGGCCGCCCAGGCCTGACGGTTCGCAAGCGCCGGAAGCTAGTTGGTGGCAGGCCAGCTTTCCTGGCATGACAACAAAAGGCAATTCGTGCGGCGTGTGCTGCCTGCAGCCAGGAACACACCCCCGCTTCTTGTGTGTAGCCCTGATATCAAGCTGTGAAATCGATTTCCCTGCCGATGCCCTTCTCGCGCGCCCTGGCGACAATCAGGCTGCCGATCGCCAGATCCTGAATGCCCAGACCCGTGGAGTTGAACAGGGTGATGTCGTCGGCCGAGATTCGCCCTGAAGCTTTGCCGGTGATGACATCGCCGATCTCGGGCAGGACCTGATCCTTGCTGATCGCACCCTCGGCCATCGCCAGCAAAAGGTCGCCTGAATCGTGCATGGCCATGGGAACGCTGTCGAGGAAGACCCGCGCCCGCGCCATTCCGGCAGAATCGATCTCGCGATGGTCCGGACGTGGCGGCGCGCCGACAGCGTTGATGTGCTGGCCCGGCTTGAACCAGGCTCCCTCGACATAGGCTTCGCGCGACGGCGTCAACGTGCAGACGATATCGGCCTGTGCGAAGACATCCTGCGGGGAGGCGGCGCCTTCCAACACGAGGTCAGGGAAGCTCTGCCCGACCCGTTCGATGAAGCGGGCAATGGTGGCCGGGGTGCGCGACCACACCACCACCCGTTCAATCGGCCGGACTTGGCGGATGGCGCGCACATGCTCGACGGCAAGGTCGCCCGCACCGATCAGACCCAGGACGCGGCTGTCGGCGCGCGCCAGATGCTTCGTGGCCACGGCACTGGCCGACGCCGTCCTGATGCGGGTCGGGATCTGGCCGTGGAAAATTGCCACCGGCGCTCCCGTCTCCTGCGATACCAGCATCGCAACCGAGCGCTGCATGGGAAGATTCCGCGTCGTATTGTCGGGAATGTCAGCGAGCAACTTGACAACGGCGAGCCCTTGACGGTCGGCGAGCGCAGGCATCGCCAGGAACGTTCCGGTGCCGGAAGGGAGCTTCATCGCGACTGCCGCCGGCTGCGCGGCCGTGCCGCTGGACATATCGGCATGCGCGGTTTCGACCGCGGCGATGACCTCTGCCTGGGTCACAAGCCCTTCAGCTTCAGTCCGCGTCAGCACAAGGGTCGTGCGCGGAAACAGGGGAGCAGCTGTTCTTTCAACGTCCATCGGGGTTCTCGCTGGCTTGGTTTGCTGGAGAGCTTGTCGTCCAGAAGGTCTTCCTTCGAAGATACAAACTACGAGTCTTTTGTGCCCAATGTCAATATATTTTGTTTACAATAACGCGAAGCACAGCTCATCTAGCGCCAGCGATGTTGGTAAGCCCCGGTGTTGCAACGTAACGCATTGGCATGGCGACGAATGACCCATCATGGCCATGGACGAATGGCGCGCCTACTTCACGGAATCCGACTGGCACTCCAACTACTTGGCAATAGTTGTCATGCGGACGAGGTCGGATATCTCATTACCGCCGCCCGTGGCGTCCAGAGCGGTTCTGGTGTCCATGCTAAGCGCCGAGTTGGAATGTCCGCGCGGCCACATTGGCGTGAACGGTCTTTTGACTTTAATTAAGCATGCAAAGTTCGCTCTGACGCACTTTTGCCGAAGCTATGCATCAGGCCGTGCCAATCATCTGGCTTGGCGACCGCAAGGAGCACTCCAGCGGCTCGATCAAGACGGCAAAGGCACCGCCGACAAAAAACGTCCGCAGCCTTGAAGCTGCTGCGCTCGACGAAAGGGGTAACACTCGACATCTTGATGACAGCAACCGCGAAGGATGGGACCCGACGCCATCGCATATCTGCCGCCAGGTCGGCTTAAGCTGTCTGCAAAGGCCACCGGTAACTTTTGGCGTCAACCGAAAATGCATTTAAACCATTGAGAGATATAAGGATTCCTAGGGCCCCCATCAATTTTTCGAGTTGGGCCGGCGTTCTCGGGCTTCACAAATTTACCGGTTGTTAACCATTTCATCGGTACACCGAAGCAACCGAAAATTTACGAAGATGACCACCGTGTTAACCCAACCCCGGCCTATACGCCTCAAGGGGCGATCCTTCCTTGCGCTCGCGCTGAGCCCGGAGCTTCCTTTCGAAGACTGGCTGGTGCGGCTCGATGATCTCGCCGCGCGCTCGGCCGGATTTTTCCTGCGCAGGCCAGCGGTGCTCGATGTCACCGACCTCGACATCGACCGCACGGAGCTGCGCTCGTTGGTCGAACAGCTCGGTAAGCGCAATGTGCGAATCATGGGCATCGAGGGCGCGCGCCCCTCACTGCTAGGGCCGGATATGCCGCCGGCGATGAGCGACGGTCGTCCGGCTTCGGATTTCGAAGCGCCCACGACAGAACAGGTCGAGGAATCGGCAACCGACCCAAGCCCAACACCGTCAGCGCCTCTGCCAACGCACGCCGCGCCGTCGATCATCATCACCCAGCCGGTGCGCTCCGGGCAATCGATCTTCTTTCCCGAAGGCGATGTCACGATCGTCGGGTCAGTCGCATCGGGCGCCGAGGTTGTCGCAGGCGGATCGATTCACGTCTACGGCACGCTGCGTGGGCGGGCGATGGCCGGGACGACGGGCAATGTCGGGGCACGCATCTTCTGCCGCAAACTCGAAGCGGAACTGGTTGCCATCGACGGCTTCTACAAGACCGCCGAGGACATGGATCCAGAATTTCGCGGCCGGGGCGTCCAGCTCTGGCTCGAAGGTGAATCGATCAAGACCAGCACACTCGACTGAGCGGTCGGCGTAAACAAGGAACGGGAGAGGTCTATGGGCAAAGTCATCGTAGTCACATCCGGCAAGGGCGGCGTCGGCAAGACGACCTCTTCGGCCGCATTGGGGGCCGCGCTCGCACAAAGCGGCGAGAAAGTCGCGGTCGTCGATTTCGATGTCGGCCTGCGCAATCTCGACCTTGTCATGGGGGCGGAACGCCGCGTTGTCTACGACCTGGTCAATGTCATCCAGGGCGAGGCCAAGCTTACCCAGGCGCTGATCCGCGACAAGCGCGTCGAGACGCTGTACCTGCTGCCCGCCTCCCAGACACGCGACAAGGACAATCTCACGCCGGAGGGCGTCGAGAAGGTCATCGCGGCGCTCAAAAAGGCCTTCGACTGGGTGATCTGCGACAGCCCGGCCGGCATCGAACGCGGCGCCACGCTCGCCATGCGCCATGCCGATATCGCGATCGTCGTCACCAATCCGGAAGTCTCCTCGGTACGTGATTCCGACCGCATCATCGGACTTCTCGATTCCAAGACTCTCAAGGCCGAAAATGGCGAGCGGGTCGAAAAGCATCTGCTGTTGACCCGCTACGACCCTACCCGCGCCCAGCGTGGCGACATGCTCAAGGTCGACGACGTGCTGGAGATCCTGTCGATCCCGCTGCTCGGCATCATTCCCGAAAGCATGGACGTACTGCGCGCTTCCAATCTCGGCTCGCCAGTCACGCTGGCGGACGGCAGAAGCGCTCCCGCCATGGCCTATTTCGATGCTATCCGCCGGCTCAAGGGAGAGACTTTGCCGATCACCGTTCCGGGTGAAAAGCGCGGCTTCTTCGGCAAATTCTTCGGGAGGAAAGCGGCATGAACCTTTTCCGTTCTTTTTTCCGGCCGCCTTCAGCGCCATCGGCCCGCGAACGACTGCAAGTTCTACTCGCTCACGAGCGGGCCTCTGTCGGCGATTCCGATCTTGTCACCAAGCTGCGTGACGAAATCCTCGCAGTCATTGCCAAGCACGTCCAGATCGACAGCGACAAGGTCAACGTCAAGATGGAGCGTGGGGCCAAGGTCTCGACGCTGGAGGTCGATATCGAGGTGCCATTCGAAACGTCCAAAAAGAAGGCGGCCTGAAGCCGCTGCCCACCGGCGCCAAGGAGAAAGACGATGACCCGACTGGTACTCCTGCAACGGCTGAAGGAAGTTCAGCAGATGCCTCGATATCAGGGGCGAGACATCATGACGATCAGCGCTGTCCTGTCGAACCAGGCGCTGGCGAAACACGTCGAACTGTGCGAGCAGCAAGCCAATGCCGCGCCTCGGCTTCCGGCTGGTGCAGCAAAGGCGGACCATACACGTTCCAACGCTGCCTAGCGGCTGTTGCTGAGCACGCTGATCGCGCGCCAAGGCCACGCTGGTCAGTTTTGACGGTCCTCGTCGCGCTGGCTTTGTGAGGCCGCCTATTTGCGGGAAAGCCAGCCGCAGCTCGCCACCGCCCTGAATGATCGCGGACGCTTTGACTGGATCTGGCGACAGCACGGCATCGCCGGTTGCCGGCAGTTTCATCTCCATCGTCTGCACCAAATCGTACCAGCGCGTACCTCATGTCGATGATCGGATCCAGCCGGGAGCGGAACAGGTCCTGCTCTCCCGTCTCGTGGTTCTCGCGTGGCCTGGACACCGCGTTCGCCTCGATTCACGCATTGGCGCACAATGGAATCGGCAAATCGAATTGCGAGAAAACAGCGGCCAAACACCGCAAATCCTGCAATGCCGCATCCACAACCTTCCTCAATCGGAAAGCCACATCAATGGCTTGCCGATAGTTCACGGGCGAGTGGTGACGTTGGGTTTCTTCTCCATTATGGCACTCGAAACCAGCGAGCTGGACAGGCGAACTCGATTAGGCGCGGAAGTTTCGAGTGTCCGCACGCCGCGTCATCTGTCGCCCGCGCCAGAGTCAGCCGGTCATACGCTTTCAGGCTGAGCGCAGCCGCTTGCGAAACGGCCTCCAAAAAAGCGAGCAACTGCTTGTCGAAGGTTATTTCGGCACCGGCTTGCCGGTACGTGCATCGATGGTCATCTCGATCTTGGCCTGATCTCCGGTATGATAGATGACTTCGTAATAGCCTTCATCGTTCCAAGTGACGGATTCGAGATAGCGGAAATCCGGGCGCTGCTCGATCTCAATCACGATCTGGGACGCCTTCCTACCATCCTGAGGCGGTATCGCCGCTTTGTCCTGCGCCACCGCGCCGGAGGCAATCGCCAACACGCTGATGGTGAGCGCCAAACTAGGTTGTCTCTGACGTGATCCGCTCGCTTATGAACCCGATATCATCCTGACACCCGAGAGCGGCGAGCTAGAGACCGATGTGCTTGGCGACCTTGCGGGTATCCTTGCAATTTCCCTGAAAAGCAAAAGGCCCGCCGGAAGGGCGGGCCGTTCGCAAATTAAGATGGTTGCGGGGGCACGCAACAATCTTAACTTGCTCTATACTGAAATTGGTTGCGCGTTGCTAACGCAAATGGCCGCCGCGTCCGGTAGCGAACTATTTCGTACCCGCGCGTAGGACAATCCCCGTTGGGAGTGGCGATGCCGACAAGAACGCTTATCCGCAACGGCGAGCGTTGCGCAAAAGGCTGCAAGCACATCCGGTCCAGCGGCTTGCCCTTGATCGAGGCCAGCACCCTTCGCACACCGAAAATAGACCAGGGGTAGCGCACCAGCGATGCGGATTACTTCATAAAGCCACATCAGCCGCTCGGTCGTTTGGAATACCTCGCTTGTCTGTGAACCGGCGTGCAATTTTGCGATAGAATAGATCGGTGTTGATTTCCGTTGAGAGCTGACCCGGGATTGAGGGATTTTTCCATCGAGAAGTGACCCATGTTTGAACCCACCCCTGCTGGTTGATCGCAGGGGAC
>JBFWUS010000108.1:0-13212 GCA_050247155.1 Rhizobiaceae bacterium | reverse complement strand
CAATTTGTTGGTGTTGTAACCCCTGTCGGCGCCAACCTCCATCAAACGCTTGGGCTTGACCAGGTGGAGCATCGGCTCGATGTGCAGTGACCAGTGGCGGATCATGACGACTGACTTTCAGCAAATTCATTGTCGATGGTTTCGTCGAACACTTCCTTCAGGTCTGGCGCACGTTTGTAGTAACCGTCGGGCGAAGCAATCAGCACGTGGCGGTGATCCCAGCTATTGTCCATGAAAAGGCCCGGAACCTTTTGCATGACAGAACGCATTACCGCGCTGGCGTCCCACGTGGAATATCCGACATAGGGGCGTCCGTAGACTGTTCCCAAAATAGCAAAATAGGCGTTGATAGAGACCATGCGCGCGTAAGGGGTAATAGCCGTCTCGTGCAACTGGGCTTCCGGCGAAATCGTGTAGAGAACCACGATCCGCTCGCAATCCACCGTCAGGCGCCTCACCTCGGCGACGATATGGCTGGCGACCGGCGCGCCGCGCAAGGCGCTGATGGGCACAAACGGCTCAGCCACAGACTGCGCCTGGGTCGACGGCCAGACGATATGGCTCGGCTCGCCGATGATCTTCAGTATTGATCCGACAAAATTCACCAGGCCGCGTGAGGCGTTCGGCATAACCACGCAATCAGGACGCACACGCTGGATGATCTCCTGGATGGCGATCAGATCCGCCGGAAAGAGGTCGATGCTTTCGCCGAGCCATTCCGTGTGCGCCAGGCCGTCCTCGACATAGCGCGACAGCACGTGCGTGCGGCGATTGCGCGTGAAATCGTGCACGGCGGAGCGACGGCGCAGTTCGTTGGTCAGCGGCACGCCGGCAAACAGCGCCCTGAGGTCCAACTGCAGCGGCGACGGCGACCGTATGCGGCCGAAATACAGGAGTTGCTGCCGTTCGACCGCAGTGAGACCGCGCCCCTTCAACCGCCGGTATTTCTGATTGTACTCGGAAACCAGCCTGTTCTTGTGGCGTTCAGTGGCGTTTGTCGTCGTGCCGCCGTGAAATTGGTGGAAAGACGCCTCCCAAAGCAATGCCACAACTGGCCCGCGCGCCGCCGCCGCGGCCCGATCGAAGAAATCGAGATTGGCAAAGCCGGAGCCCGGCTCGTCAAAACGTTCGTCGAATCCGCCAATGTCGGCGAAGAGGCGTTTCGGCAGGAACAGGCAATTTGTCTCGATCATCGAGTTATACCAGCCGCCGGAGGGATCCTGCATCGGGCGGCTGATGTCGAAGATCGAATAAGGCTTTTCAGGCCAATAGCTGCGCCCGAAAAGCTGATCCTCGTGCTCGCGCGTATAACCGTGATCGCCGAGCCAACGCTGGTCGCCGCCGACAAACCATTGGCGCAGCGCAACGATGGCGCCGGGATGAGCCGTCACAGCCTCGTTGGCTTGCGCCAGGACCCCTGGGCTCAAAATATGCGCCCCGTCGATCATGATGCACAGATAGTCGCCGCGAGCCTTGCGGGCGGCATCGTTGATCGCTCGGCAAGCAGAAGGAAGCGCAGGCTCCGGGCGGATCAATCGAAATTCCGGGCCATAGGACTCGACGAAGCTCTTCTCCATCGGAGGAGACGAGCCGTTGTCGATGCACAGCACCTCATAGCCGATCCCGTCCAGAGCTTCCTGATAGCCGCGCGACAAGGACAACAGGGTGCGCTGGGCTTCCCGCTGCATATTGTAGAACACGACGATGATGGAAATGCGCGGCTTTGGCCTGACGTAACGTCTTGCCAAACCACGCGCCACGCGAAGCGGTTGGAGCAGCGACAATAGACTCTCGTGCGAACTTGTGGGCCAACGGCCATTGGACTGGGCCGTGCCGCTATAGTGCCTTGCCTCAAGGGGCGCAACAAGGCTCACCAGGACAAACGCTCAAGTGCAATTGACCGAATGAGGTCGTCAGGACGTGTCGAGGCGTGGTGCCGGGCGGTCGTATTGGCTGGTGGCATTGAAGGGCTGGTCTTGCGCGGGCTGCGGCAACGGCCGGTTCATCAGTTCCCAGACCATGCGCTCCTTCAGGATGACGAGCCGCGCGGCGGCTTCCGCCATGCACAGCAGCACAAGCATGGCGCGGTGGATGTCAGATGACGATGACTCGTTCGGTTGGTTCTGGACCGACGGCGCGGCGTCTTGCGGGGCGCCTTCGGCGGGAAGGATGGCGATCACGCCGCGCGACACCAGTCCGGTGCGGATGACCATCAGGGCCATGACGACGAACATCAGGAAGATGCGCCACCGCGCCTCCTGTTGTTGTATGTACGCCGCCTTCCAGTCCATTTCCCTCGTTCCTCGTTGAACACGGTCGCAGGCATTGTCGCGCGGGTTGAGGGGGTGTGGATGAAAATCGCGAAAAAAGTCGGTTGATGACGACTGCCCGTTCTGGGCCGACTCTGACGGCAGCGAATGGAGAGGCATGGATTCCTGATGACCTCCGCTCCGTTTCACTGCGCTCCGGCACAGGAATGACGGCTTCTCTTGATGCTCGGCGCTAATCATCGGCCTTGGCGCCTGGCGTGAACGTTGGCGATTGGCGCTCACTCGGCGGAAATGCGTCATTCCTGTGCCGGAGCGAAACGAAGTGGAGCGGAGGTCATCAGGAATCCATGCCTCAACTTTGCTGCCATCAAAGTCGGTACAAGTGTGGCGCGTCGCGAAACAGCCGTTCCCTGACCAAAGGGGCAGGTGTCCGGGGCAAGCGATCGCCTGATTTTGCATCTCCTGGCAGCGGTTGCACTGCAAGGCAGAACCACATCGAGCAGCGTCCTACGCAACTGGACTGTGCTGCCGACCACACGGTCCGCTCGCTATGTCGTGCGAACGCGCCTTCGCAGACACGCGCAACGATCCAATATGCCTTTTGAGATATTCTTGTAAAACAATATTGCTAAAATACATATCCTGCCACAGCGCAATTTATACAGCAGTCGACACGATTTTTCCTTATGCGGCAGTAGATATCACTTACACGATTTGCAAAAATCATGTATACGGTGTCTTCTGCGCCTATCATAACGTCGTTTGCCACATTCCGTCTGATCTCTGAAATCAAACCGACGCGCGAGGTCGGGCCATGGATGACGAGCATTTCGAATCTCTGATTGTCGTCGCTGTCCAACGGAATTCGCGCGCCCCCAGTATCCGCGAGAGCGGAAAAGGCCGGAATCCTGCGTAGAATTCAGTCGTCGGGAGCCATCAGGAGGGGTTAATGGCAAAACCGCAGGGACTGCTTGTCAAGGTGCGGGGCGATGGCGCCGGTTTTGCGCAGGCTGCCGGTTCCCTGGGCTTCGGAGCGGCGGGCATCCGCAAAATTCTTGACGTGCCGGCGCGGCCTGCGGAGCCAGGTTTCGGCGCGGCGGCGGAGCAGCCGGCAAGCTGGTTTGCCCTCGACGCCAGCACGCCTTCGGGTAATCCCTGGGACGACGCGCATCGGCTCATGCAGCAACAGGGTCCTTTCGGAGCGGCCGGCGGCCCACAGATCCTGGCGGTCGAGCCGGATATCGAACAAGGCTGGCTGCACGAGGACACCGGCGGCGACGGAGGCATGGGAATTGCCGGCGCGGCGGGTGGATTCGACCCGCAGGATGGCAGCGGCAAAAAAGCGGTCGTGGGCAACCGCCTTGCCTGGCATCTCGATCCCGACTTCAGCCAGTTCAAGGCGGCGCGCAGCCGGGTCGGCGCGAAACAGCAAAAGATCACGGTCGCGCATCTCGATACCGGCTACGACAAGGCGCATAAAAGCGTGCCGACCGGCGTGCTCTCCGCCAAGGAGCGGAATTTCATGCCGGGAGAGCCCCCTAATGACGCAAGCGACAAGGCGCCAAGCGGCGCGTTGCTGGCAAATCGCGGCCATGGTGCCGGAACGCTGAGCATACTCGCCGGCAATCAGGTGCCGGCCAATGCGCCCGGCTGGGCGAACTTCACCGACTTTGTCGGGGCCGCGCCCGGCGTCAACGTCATCCCCGTGCGTATCGCCGATTGGGTGGTGCGTTTCACCACCAGCACAATGGTTGCTGGATTCGACTATGCCAGAGCGCAAGGCGTCCAGGTGCTAACGATGAGCATGGGAGGTGTGTCGTCGGCCGCCCTCGTCGACGCGGTCAACGCCGCCTATGAAGCAGGAATCGTGCTGGTCACGGCAGGCGGCAACAATCTGTCATTCATCCCGTCGCCCAAAAGCATCGTCTTCCCGGCACGCTACAGACGCGTCATCGCCGCATGTGGGGTGATGGGAGACGGCCGAGCCTATGATGGGCTCTCGATCGGAACCATGCAGGGCAATTACGGGCCAGCGGAGAAGATGAAGACGGCGCTCGGCGGCTATACGCCGAACACACCCTGGGCGGAGATGGGCGCCCCTAACATCATCGACATGGACGGCGCAGGGACATCCGCGGCGACGCCTCAGGTCGCTGCGGCCGCCGCGTTGTGGCTGGCGGAGCACTGGGAAACGGTGAAAGCCTACAAGCCCTGGGCGCGCGTGGAAGCAGTGCGTCATGCGCTTTTCACCTCGGCGGCGAAAACGACGTCCAAAATGGGTGCGTCGGAAACGTTCCAGAAGATCGGCAACGGCGTGGTGCTCGCCAACGCCGCGCTCGATATCCTGCCTTTGCCTGAAGCCAGCCTGGCCAAGACGCCGCCCGCCAAGGCCTCCTGGTCGTGGATCGATCTGCTGTTCGGCGGCGAGATCAGCGCAGCGCCTGGCGAAGGGCAACGCCAAAGAATGCTGGCGCTGGAACTCACCCAAATGGCGCAACGCAGCCAGGCCGTCGACGAGGCGATTGCCAGCCCGGAAGCCGACAAGGAGACCGTCTCGCCGGCTGCGATCAACCGCTATCTTGAGGCCGCGTTGGACGAAGGGAACCCGTCGGGCGAATTGAGGAACCTGCTCGAACGTCGGCTTGGTCGCGCGTCGGCCGCCAAACCGGCTGCGGCGAACAAGGCCCGGCCAAAGCGCATCGAACGCAAGCCGCACAAGCCCTTGGCGCCAAAACGCAGATTGCGCATTTATGCGCTCGACCCGACCGTCTCGAAGAAACTGGACTCGGTTTCGGTTCACCAGACGACTGTCAGCGTTCCCTGGGATGACACGCCGGCGACCGAGGCCGCGCTTAAGCCGGGGCCGGTCGGCGAATATCTGGAGATCATCGACGTCGATCCCGCATCCCGGCGCGTTTACGCTCCGGTCGACCTGAACGACAAGGAATTGCTGGCGCAGGATGGGCTGCCGCCATCCGAGGGCAACCCGCAATTTCACCAGCAGATGGTCTATGCAGTGGCCATGACGACCATCGGCCATTTCGAACGGGCGCTTGGCCGGCGCGCTTTGTGGGCGCCCCACTATGGCCCCAACGGCAAAGGCTATGAGGTGCCGCGCCTGCGCATCTATCCACACGCGCTGCGCGCCAGGAACGCCTATTACAGTCCCGACAAGGTGGCGCTGTTGTTCGGCTATTTCCAGGCCAACAGCGACAGCAAAAGCGTGACCACGCCGGGCTCGATGGTGTTTTCGTGCCTATCCTCCGACATCATCGCGCATGAGATGTCGCATGCGCTGCTCGACGGGCTGCATCGCCGCTTCCAGGAGGCCTCGAACCCCGACGTGCCAGCTTTCCACGAAGCATTTGCCGACATCGTCGCGATTTTCCAGCACTTTACGCTGAAGGATCTGGTGAAGTTCGAAATTGCCAACACGCGCGGCAATCTCGAAGCGGCCAACATGCTGGACGGCCTGGCCCAGCAGTTCGGCGAGGGAACCGGCCGAAGCGGGCCGCTGCGTGACTATGGCCAGCCGAGTATGACGGACCTCGACTACGATAAGACGTTCGAACCACACGATCGCGGGTCGATCCTGGTGTTCGCCGTTTACGACGCCTTCCTCAACATCGTCGCCCGGCGCACCGCCGGTTTGACGCGGCTGGCAACCGGTGGTTCCGGCATTCTGCCCGCCGGCGCGCTGCATCCCGGCCTTGTGGAGGGATTGGCCGAGGAAGTGGTCAAGACCGCGCGGCAGATGCTGACCATATGCATCCGCGCGCTGGATTATTGTCCGCCTGTCGACGTCACCTTCGGCGAATATCTGAGGGCGATCATCACTGCGGATATCGACGCCTTCCCCGACGATCCGCTCAACTATCGTGTGGCCTTCATGGAGGCGTTCCGCAAATGGAAGCTGTTGCCGCGCGACATGCGCACCATTTCCTCGGAGACCTTGTCATGGAGCGGCCCGGCCTCGGGTGTGATGGACAAGGCCTGGGTCAAATATCTGATCGAGAAGATCGATCTCGGCTGGAACCAGAAGCTCAGCCGCTCGAAAATCTTCACTCTCAACGAAGACAACCGATGGGCGTTCTTCGGACGGCTCAAAGCGGCCTTCAAGAAGAATCCCGACCTCTACGAACAGTTCGGCCTGATGCCGCAAGTGCCGAGCTATAACGGCGACGGAACAGTGAAGAAGCAGGTTAAGGCCGGCGAAACGACCTTCGACGTCTATGGCATCAGGCCAACCCGCAGGGTGGAACAGGACGGGTCGTTCCGCACCGAAATCATCGCGGTCATCCAGCAGCGTCTGCCGATACTGCCGGACGGCACGCCGGCCCTCGGCGGCGTGAAGAAGGGAGAGCCGTTCTCCTGGTTCCGCGGCGGCGCGACGGTCATCATCGATCCGCGCGACGGGTCCGAGGAAATCCGCTTCAGCATCCTCAAGAACACCGACAGCGTCCGCCGGCAGAAACGCCAGGTTGAAACGATCCAAGCCGCTTCGTTCTCACCGCTGCGGGCGCTTTATTTCGGCGGCCATGCAACCGAACCGTTTGCGATGCTTCACGCCGTCGATGACGACGACAAGGATGAAATGGAGGCGGCCAATGGCTAAAGTCGCGAAGGAGTCGAAGCAGAAAAAAGCTGGCGATAAGTCGGATCGTAAGAAAGCTGCAAGGTCCGTTGCATCGCGCGCGCCGGCCGTCGTGATGGCGGATCGCGCCCAAGGTCCCGCCCTGACCATCCGGCATTTCTGCCAAGGCATCGGCGATTGCCATCTGCTCACCTTTCCCCGGCCGGACGGAACGGTGTTCCGCATGCTTATCGATTGCGGCGTGCATACCTCCGTCAAAGGCGGATCAAAGCGCGTGGACACGATTGCTCAGCAGATCAAGTCGGTTGTCAAAGAGGAGACGATCGACGTGCTGGTCGTGACGCATGAGCATTGGGATCATGTTTCAGGTTTCAAAACCGCCGCCGAGATCTTCGACACCGTCACGTTTGGCGAAGTGTGGATGGGCTGGACGGAAAATCCCGACGATCCGCAGGCGAAAAAACTCGACACTTACAAGGGCCAGGCTTTGGCCGCGCTGACGCTCGCCAGCGAAAAACTCGCCGCGAAACCCGCGCTGTCGAAACATCTTGGATATGTCCGCGATGGCCTCAATTCGCTGATGGGTTTTCAGTTCGGCCTCGAGGGCGACAGAGTGCGCAGCGCACGCAACGCGGCGGCCGGCGCGGCCAAAGGCAAAAAACCCCGATATCTCAAGCCGGGCGAACCTCCGATACCTGTCGAAGGCATCCCCAATCTGAGGATCTATGTTCTCGGTCCTCCGCTGGAACCGGAATTGCTCAGGCTCGAAGAGCAAGCCGACGAAATGTATCATTTCGGCGGGCGGCCCGGCTGGGAACTGGAGCGAACGCTGACAGCCGGCATGATGCTCGACGATGGCGAAGACGAGAACTGGGCGCTCGAAAGCGCGCCGTTCTACGACAATCACGGACATGATCTGGCCGAACTTCTGTCCGGCGAAGGCAACACGGCCATGCAGGACTTCTTGAAAGAATACTATTCCGGCGAAATTGCCTTGCCGACGGGAAAGGCAGCGAAAGACCATCTCGCGGATCAATCGTGGCGCCGTATCGACGCCGACTGGCTAGGCATGGCCGCCGATCTTGCCCTGCAACTCGACAAGGGGATCAACAACACCAGTGTCGTGCTGGCCTTCGAGTTCATCGACACCGGCAGGGTGATCCTGTTTCCCGGCGACGCGCAAATCGGCAGTTGGAAGAGTTGGCACAAGCTGGCCTGGACCGTTGACGGCAAGGAGGTCAAGACGAAGGATCTGCTCGCGCGAACCGTCTACCTCAAAGTCGCCCACCACGGCAGTCATAACGCCACGCCCCACAGGCTGGGTCTCGAACAGATGACGAGTTCCGATTTGTCGGCGTTTATTCCGGTGAACGAACTGGACGCCAAGAAGGCCGGCTGGAACCAGATGCCGTTCAATACCATCCTGACGGAACTCGGCCGCCGAACCGCGGGTCGGGTCATCCGGGCCGATGACACATGGGTCGCCAGCCCTGGCGGCACGCCCGGCTTCCAAACGCCGTCTGGTTCGATCCTGGCTGTACACAACACGGGCGAGGGTTGGATCGAACTCGACATTGGCTGAGGGGCGGATTGCCCGGGGCGTTGAAACTCGCGATAAGAGGCGTCGATCGATAAGAGGAACGCCACATGAGCCCATCTGCAAAACCGTTGCGCGTTGTCGTCGCCGGTTTGGGCAATATGGGCCGCAGCCACGCGCTGGCGTATCACGAGAACCCCGGCTTCGAGATCGCGGCGCTGGTCAATCGTTCCGATGTCGCCCTTCCCGTCGGGCTTTCGGCTTATGGCATCCGCCGGGATTTCGAGGAGACCCTTCGCACGGAGAAGCCCGACATAGCGTCCATCGCCACCTATTCGGACAGCCATGCCAGCTACGCCGTGGCGGCGCTGGAAGCCGGCTGCCACGTTTTCGTGGAAAAGCCGCTCGCCACGACGGTCGCCGATGCGCGCCGCGTCGTCGATGCCGCCAAGGCAAATGGCCGCAAGCTCGTCGTAGGGTACATCCTGCGCCATCATCCCTCGTGGATGCGGCTCATCGCGGAAGCCCGCAAACTGGGTCCTCCCTATGTGTTTCGTATGAACCTCAACCAGCAATCGTCGGGCCCAACGTGGAAGACGCACAAGCAGTTGATGAAGACCACCTCGCCTATCGTCGACTGCGGCGTTCACTATCTCGACGTGATGCTTCAGATCACCGATGCAAAGCCGGTCGAAGTGCGCGGCATGGGCGTGAGGCTGAGCGCCGAAATCGCTTCGAACATGTACAATTACGGCCATCTGCAAGTATTGTTCGATGACGGGTCCGTTGGCTGGTACGAGGCCGGATGGGGGCCGATGATCTCGGAAACTGCCTTCTTCGTGAAGGACGTAATCTCTCCAAACGGCTGCGTATCCATCGTGATGGCCGAAGGGGTAAAGTCTGACGACATCGACAGCCACACCAAGACCTCCACGATCCGCGTGCATTCATCCGCCGTGGACGCCGAGGGCGCGTTTGCCGCTCCCGACGAAATTCTGTCGATGCAGGGCGAGCCGGGACATCAGGAATTGTGCGACGCCGAACAGGCCTTCCTTCTCAGGGCTATTCGTGAGGACATAGACCTCACGCGCCATATGGAGGACGCTGCGCGGTCGCTCGCGATTTGCCTCGCCGCCGACGAAAGCGTGCGAGACGGCAAGGCCGTGAAGCTTTAGTTCGCCGCGATTACTTGTCGTCGACGATGCGCAGATAGGCCGCGGTGACCAGCAAGACGATCGCGCCGAACAGGATGCGCCGGGCGCCTTCGGGCATCTGCAAAATGGTCAGCAGCGTGGTCAAGACCGTCAGGATAAGCGCGCCGACGATGGTGCCGGTGTAGCCGCCGCGCCCGCCGAAGATCGACGTGCCACCTATCACCGCAGCCGCCACAGAAGGCAGCACGAGGGGCTCCGCCAGCGACAGCGATGGCGCGCGGATCAGGCCCTGATAAAGCAGCCCCATGACGCCGGCCAGCAGGCTGGAAAAGACATAGAGCGCCAGGATCACCTGCCAATAATGCACACCGGCAAGGCGCGCCGCGTGTTCATTGTCGCCGACCGCATAAAGCAATCGGCCAAAGCCGGTGCGGTTGAGCGTGAAGATGATCAGCGTCGCAACCGGAATGAACAGCAGCAGGGCGTTCGGTAAGCCGTAGCTGACCCCGGTGCCTAGCCAGGTCAGGACATCCGGCACCTTCGCGCCGGAGCCGATCACCGTGCGCTGGTAGACCTGCAGGCAGCCGACGCCGATCAGGCTGGTTCCCAGCGTCATGATCAGCGGGTGGACACGAAAGACACCGATGCCGATACCGTTGGCAACCCCAATGAAAACCGCCGGCACGAGCGCGATCGCCATCGCTGTTGCGGGGTCGTGGATCGCGCCCTGCGTCGCGACGAAAAAGGCCGCCATCGTCGCCACCGTTCCGACGGACAGGTCGATGCCGCCGGTGAGCATTGTCATGGTCTGGCACCCGGCGAGGATCGCCAGCGGGATAGCGAACTTCACCGTGTTGGCGATCCAGCGCTCGTTGACGATGCCCGGACGCATGAACTGAAGAACAAGAACAAGCAGGATCAACAGGACGACGAGCGGCACCAGAGGATAGTCGCTCATGAAGCGCTTGATGCGGCGGCCGACCGGAACGCTTTGTTGCGCGGATGCCTGCACGGTCATGACGAACGTCTCCGCATGGTGAGAAACGCGCCGAGCATAACGACGACCACCATGATCGTGCCTTCCACGATTGCCGTCACGTTCGGGTCGACGGAGAGCAGCGTCAGGTCAGTCCGCACCAGCCGCAGCACGAAGACAGCGATGATCGGCCCGAGTAATCCGCCCTTGCCGCCGCCAAGCGTCACGCCGCCAAGCACGACCGCGGCGACGCTGGCGAGCAGATAGGGGCCGGGGATCGGCGCGCCGACGCCTGTGCTCATGGTCAGTGACAGCCCGCCCATGGCGGCGAAGAGCCCTGCCCCGGCATAGGCGAGTATTTTTGTCCGCGCCACGGGAACGCCGCTGCGAAACGCCGCCAGCTCGCTTGAGCCGATGGCGTACATAGAGAGGCCGAGGCGCGACCGCTTGAGCGGTATCCAGATCGCGCAGAGGCAGACGACCAGCAGCACCAGTGCCTTGGGCACGAAGGCCGTCACGGATTCCGGGACGGAGGGGATTGAGACTGGTCCGACGATCAGCGCTTTGAGCCATGCCGCAACCGCGCCTCCGGGCGCTTCAAGCACCAGCAATGCCGCGCCCTGCAATATGAATAGCGTCGCCAGCGTGACGACGATGTCGGGCACGCGCGTGACCACGATCAGGATGCCATTGACGGCGCCGAGAACGAAGCCGAGCGCCAGGACGAATGGCACAACGAACAGCGCATATTCCTCGCTCGCGCCGTTCATCATCGTCGCAGCGGTGACGCTGGTCAGCGCCATCATCGAGGCGACGGACAGATCGATGCCGCCGGCAATCACCACGATCGTCTGGGCGGCGACCGCGAAGGCGAAAGGCAGCACCGCGCGCACCAGTGAAACGAAATCGCCCGACCCGTAATTGGGCTGGATGATCTTGGTGACCACCATCAGCACGGCGAACAGCACGAAGAGGCCGATGACCCAGGATTCGCGGCGGATCAGTTTGCTCACGGCGCGCTCGCTGGGTCGGTGGGCGCGTCGGCCAGAATGCCGACATCCTGTTTCACATTGCGTGGCAAGCCGTAGGCAGCGCGCGTCAAAGCCGGCTCGTCGGCGATCTCTACCGGCATGACGTCGACAACACGGCCGCCGAAGATGACGATGGCGCGGTCGCAGACATGCTGAATCTCTTCGAGCTCGGAGGTGTAGAACAGAACGGATTTGCCCTGCCCGGCCAGTTCGCGCAGCAGCTTGTAGATCTCGTGCTTGGTGCGCACGTCGATGCCGCGCGTGGGATCGAAGCAGAGGATGGTGCGTGCATCCGCGGCGATCCAGCGCGCGATCGTGACCTTCTGCTGATTGCCGCCGGAGAGCCGGATGACCTCGCGCTGGGCGCGCGTGTCGATCTGCAAACGCTCGATCGCCGAACCGACGGTGGTTTTTTCGCGGCGCAGGTTGATCGGGCCCCAATCGCGCAGGCCGGCACTGAAGGGCAACGCAATGTTCTCGCGCACGGAACGCTGGCCGAGCAGCGCCTCGCTCCGGTCGCCCGGCACGTAAGCAATCCCGTGCTTGATCGCGTCCGCCGGATGACCGAACCGCACGGTTTGGCCGTCGACCTCGATTGAACCGCCGGACGGCCGGATGGCGCCGGAAAGGGCAGCGAACAATTCGTCCTGCCCCTGCCCTTCCAGAGCCACGACACCGACCACCTCGCCATTGTGCAAGTCGAACGAGACGTCCTGCAGTTTGGTCCCGACCTGAAGATTGCGAACGGCGATGCGTGGCGCGTCGCTCCCAACTCTAGTCACGTCGCTGGCGCGCCGCGTGCCAGCGCGTGCTTTCTCGATCTTCGCGCCGAGCATCAGCTCGACGATCCTTTCCTCGACGCCGGGAGCGATGTCGACGACGCCCACGGTCTGGCCGTCGCGCAGCACCGTGGCGCGGTCGCACAGCGCGGCAATCTCCAGGAAACGGTGCGAGATGAAGATGACCGAACGCCCGGTCTGGCTCTGCCGGCGAACGACGTCCAGCACGCGTTCAGCCAGATTGGCGGGCAGCGCGGCCGTCATCTCGTCCAGCAAAAGGACATCCGGCTCGATCGCCAGCGCGCGCGCAAGGTCGAGCACGCGCAGGATGGCGAGCGGGATGTCCCGCACGGTTTCGCGGATGTCGAGGTCGGGCACGCCGAGCTCGCGCACCCAGTTCATGAAGGGTTCGACCGGCGTCTGCGTCAGCCTCAGATTCGACAGCACATCGAGATCGGGGATCAGTGATGGTTCCTGATAAACCGACACCAGACCCGCGCGCCGCGCCTCGGCCGGCGAGCCGATCTTGCGCGCCTGGCCGCGAATAAGGACTTGCCCGGCATCCGACTTGATGGCGCCTGTCAGGATCTTCACCAGTGTCGACTTGCCGGCGCCGTTGGCGCCCATGAGAGCATGCACCTCGCCGGGCAACAGCGAGAGCGACGCATTCTTCAGCGCCGCGACCGCGCCGTAGTTTTTCGCCACGCCCGAGGCGTCGAGGAGGAGCTGGGTCAAACCACCCCCTCACCGGCCCTACGGGCCCCCTCTCCCCCTGCCCGGGGGAGAGGAGCCGCAGCGTTA
This sequence comes from Rhizobiaceae bacterium, assembly GCA_050247155.1. Taxonomy (GTDB): domain Bacteria; phylum Pseudomonadota; class Alphaproteobacteria; order Rhizobiales; family Rhizobiaceae; genus Mesorhizobium_G. The sequence goes on along the minus strand of JBFWUS010000108.1, from coordinate 70 downwards.
GCTATTGGCGCAATCTCGCCACCGCCTATCCTCTCCCCCGGGCGGGGGGAGAGGGGGCCCGTAGGGCCGG
>JBFWUS010000107.1:0-13298 GCA_050247155.1 Rhizobiaceae bacterium | reverse complement strand
GGCCAAAATCGCCCCTGAATGCGTCGAAAATGCTCGACGGTGGTCAACACCGCCTTGCGCTTTTCTCCTGTTCAGGAACGATTTTGGACACCAACGCTGACAATCGTTAATTCGTCACTACGACCTAATGCGGCGCGATAAGATTCACCACGGATTCGCCCGGATGCATCCACGGCGTCGCGATATCTTTGATTTGAGGACTGCTTGAACGTGTTCGAAACCCTGCTGAGCACTGACGGCTTGCTGCTTGGCAAGATTTTGCCGTTCCTGGTCGTGCTCACGATCGTCGTTTTCGTGCATGAGATGGGGCACTATTTGGTCGGCCGCTGGTGCGGCATCGGCGTCAGAGCATTCTCGATCGGTTTCGGCCCTGAGTTGGCGGGTTTTAACGATCGACAGGGCACCCGCTGGAAGCTGTGTGCGATCCCGCTTGGCGGCTATGTGAAGTTTGTTGGCGACATGAGCGCAACCAGTGGACCTGGTGGCGACGAGATCGAAAAATTGAGCGCCGAAGAGCGGCGAATCGCTTTCCATACACAGCCTGTCTGGAAGCGTGCCGCGACCGTATTCGCTGGTCCTGCATTCAACTTCCTGCTGACCATTGCGGTCTTTGCTGTGTTTTTCTCCGCTTACGGCCGCATGGTGTTCGAGCCGACGGTGGCGCAGGTACAGCCCGGCAGTCCAGCTGCCATGGCCGGATTTCTTCCGGGCGATCGATTCGTCTCGGTAGACGGTAATCCGGTCGAAACCTTCGACGACGTTCAGCGCTACGTCTCCGGTCGCGCCGGCGATCAACTGCTCTTTGTGATGCGTCGCGGCAGCGAAGAGATTTCGCTGACCGCCACGCCCCAAACCCGTACTATCCAAAGCCCGCTCGGAGAACAGAAGATCGGCGCGATCGGCGTTGTTCAAACACGCGAATTGGGAGCGCCGCGAGCCATCGAATATAGCCCGCCGGCGGCGCTAGCCGAGGCTGTGAAGCAGACCGGTCATATCATCCAAAGCACCGGACGGTTTTTGAAGCGTCTCGTGGTCGGACGAGAAGACCGCTGCCAGTTGGGCGGACCGATTCGCATCGCCGATATGGCCGGAAAGGCAGCGCAGCAGGGGCCAGAGCTGTTCATTCAACTCATCGCCTTCCTGTCGGTGGGCATCGGGATTCTCAATCTGTTGCCGATTCCACCGCTCGATGGCGGCCATCTGGCCTTTTACGCCATTGAGGCCGTCATGCGACGACCCGTCTCTGAAAAGACCATGGAGGCGGTCTATCGCGCCGGCTTCGTGCTGGTGATGACGTTCATGGTGTTTGTCTTTTGGAACGACATTTTTGGCTGTTAATGGCGGAAAAGTGGCGGATTTAGGCGACGTTTACCATAATTGCCAGCAATGCGTGACGTGAATGCCACGCCGTCCGGGTTAGTAAACCGATATTTACCGGAAGCCTTGCTTGTAGGGAAAAAGCCGGTAATACGGATACCGGAAATGATCGATAAGTCCGGTTTCTCGCCGTGGGGACTTCGAGAAAAAGGTAATGTAGCCCGATGAAGGCAGCCTCTGGTTTTTTAAGCGCCGCTTCGGCGGTGGCTTTGTCGGCGGCTTGGCTTGCGCCAAGCGTCGCCGTTGTTCAGTTTGTATCGGTGTCGGCTGCGCAGGCCGCTGTTGTGAGAAGCATCGACGTACGCGGCAATCAGCGCGTCGACGACGAGACGATTCGCAACACGATTGCCATCGCGCCCGGTCAGAATTTTTCCGGTGACGATGTCGACGAGGCGGTGAAACGCCTGTTTGGCACCGGCCTGTTCTCGGATGTCCGCATCACCCAGCAGGGGTCGACGCTGGTCGTCGAGGTTTCCGAGCTGCAGGTGGTCAACAACGTTCTTTTCCAAGGCAACAAGAAGATCAAGGACGTCGATCTTTCCAATGCCGTTCAACTGAAGCCGCGTTCGCCGTTCTCAACCGCGACGATGGAATCGGATGCCGAGGCAATCCGCCAGGCATATTCCCGTGTCGGCCGCGACGACGCGACGGTAACCACCCAGGTTGTCGATCTGGGCGAGAACCGTGTGAACGTCGTCTACGAGATCAATGAGGGCGATCGCACCAAGATCGCCGCGATCAACTTCAACGGCAACAATGCCTTCAGCGACCGCCGTCTGGCAGGGGTGATTTCCACCAAGCGCTCCAATGTGTTGTCCTTTGTATTTCGTGACGACATTTATGACGAAGACCGGCTCAAGGCCGACGAGGAGGCGCTACGCCGCTTCTACTACAATCGTGGCTACGCGGATTTCCAGGTCGTGTCGGCGACCGGCGCGCTGAACGAAGAGACCAACGAATACACCATCGATATCACCATCGAAGAAGGTGAGCGCTACAGTTTCGGCGAAATCAGTGTCGACAACACGATCCCGGAGATCGACTCGGCGTCGTTGCAGAGTGTCGTCGAAACGCATCAGGGCGACGTCTACAGCGCGAAGGAAGTCGAGGATACGATTATCGCGTTGACCGAAGCCGTCGCCGGTCGCGGTTATGCGTTTGCCCAGGTGACGCCGCGCGGCGACCGCAACTTCGAGAATAAGACCATTTCGGTGGTCTACACGATCGATCAGGGCGCGCGCGCCTATGTCGAGCGCATCGAGATACGCGGCAACGACCGCACGCGCGATTATGTCATCCGTCGCGAGTTTGATGTCGCGGAAGGTGACGCGTTCAACCAGGTTCTCATCCAGCGCGCGAAGCGTCGCCTCGAAGCCACTGGTTATTTTGAACGAGTCGAGATTTCGACCGCACCCGGTTCGGAAGCCGACCAGGTTGTTCTCGTGGTCGACCTGCAGGAGAAATCGACAGGCGAATTCTCGATCGGCGCCGGCTATTCGACTGGCGGCGAGACGTCGGGACCGAGCGTCGAAGGCTCGATCACCGAACGCAATTTCCTCGGGCGTGGCCAGTTCATCCGTGTCTCGGCCGGCGGTGGCGAAAATTCGCGCGATTTCATGCTGTCGTTCACCGAGCCTTATTTCCTCGGACGGCGCATTGCGGCTGGCTTCGACATCTTCCGGCAGACGCGCCGCTACGACAAGTATGAGAGCGAATCGACAGGTGCGACCGTCCGCTTCGGCCTGCCGATCACGCAATCCATCTCGACGCAGCTTGCCTACAACTACTCGCAGGAAGAATACAGCTTCCGCGAGAGCTGCGACCGCAATGGCGACGGCTTGGCCGACGTCAATACGCCTTGGGATAGCAATGGTAACGGTAGCATCGACGCTGGCGATCAAACCAATACTTGTAACGTGTCGAATGCCATTCAGGAGGCTGTCGACGATGGCGAGTGGATCAAGTCGTCGGTTTCGGCCGGGCTGACCTACAACACCATCGACGACATGAAGAACCCGCATTCGGGCTTCTACGTCACCGGTGTGGCGGAGTTCGCCGGCTTGGGGGGCGACGCGGATTGGACCAAATTCACCGCGCGCGGCAGCTACTATCATACGCTGAATGAGGAATGGGATGTGGTTGGCGTGATCAGCGGTGGTGCTGGCCATGTCATCGCCAATGGCGACGATGGCCTGCGCATCTTCGACCAATTCCAGAACAACACCCGCATGATCCGCGGCTTCGAGTACGGCGGCATTGGTCCGTACGATGCGACGCCGGGTGCCGACAGGGATCACCTCGGCGGCACCACCTACTTCAATGCGTCGGTCGAAGCGCAGTTCCCGCTGCCGCTGATTCCCGAGAGCTTTGGCTTGCGCGGTGCGATCTTTGCCGACGCCGCTACACTTTACGGCAACAAGATTTCCCAAGACGTCGTCTCCAATGTTGGCGGGACGAGCATGGAGTGGCGCGCATCGGTTGGCGTCGGCCTGACCTGGGCTTCGCCGTTCGGTCCGCTGCGGGTCGACTACGCCATTCCCGTCAAGAAGGAAGAGTTCGACGAGACCCAGGAATTCACCTTCGGCATGTCGACGCGCTTCTAAGTGGCTTTCGGCTTGTGGCAAATCGGGCGGGACGGTCTCAATCGTCCCGCCTTTTTGATATTGTGCCTGTCGGCGCGCAGCTTCACGTGATCGTCGGGGATTGATGGACCCGGTCTTTTTCAAACCTTCACGCCAATTCAGCGCCGCCGAAATAGCGACGGTGACAGGCGCCGAGCTTTTCGACCTGTCGACTCAAAACATGATGGTCAGGTCGATAGCCTCGCTGGATCAAGGCGGAGACGGGGCGTTGGTCTTCGTGGACGGCAAGCGCAACGCAGGGCATCTGCAGAATCTTCGCGCGGCCGCCGTGCTGTGCTCGCCGGATCTCGCGCCACAGGTTGGACCGGGTATCGCTGTTCTTGTGACCCCGCGTCCCCAGCAAGCGTTCGCTGCCGTCGGCCGTCTACTGTTTCCCGCCGCTGCAATACCGGACAGCTTGACCGGAGAAGACGGCATTTCCCCGCAGGCCATCATTCATCCCTCCGCCAAGATTGAAGACGGAGCGACAATCGAAGCGGGAGCAGTGATCGGCGCCGGCGTCGAGATCGGCAGAGGCACGGTCATCGCGCCCCTCGCTGCCATTGGTAAACAGTGCCGAATCGGCCGCGATGGTTATGTCGGTCCAGGGGCATCGATACAATATGCCCTCATAGGGGACCGCTGTATCGTCCATGCCGGGGCCCGCATCGGACAGGACGGATTCGGGTTTGTGGCAGGCACCAAGGGGCCGGAACGAATCCCGCAGATCGGCAGAGTGGTGATTCAAGACGACGTTGAAATTGGCGCCAACACAACCGTCGATCGCGGCGCGATGGCCGACACTGTCATAGGCGAGGGAACAAAGGTCGATAATCTAGTGCAGATCGCGCACAACGTTCAAATCGGGCGTGGCTGCATTATCGCGGGCCATTGCGGCCTGTCCGGTTCGGTCGTGTTGGGAGATTTCGTCATGTTGGGCGGCCGAGTAGGGCTGGCGGATCACATCACCATCGGCGCTGGCGCGCAGATCGCGGCCGGCTCCGGCCTGATGGATGACGTTCCGCCGGGCCAGCGGTGGGCCGGACTGCCGGCGGTGCCGATCCGCGACCATTTCCGACAGGTCTCGATGCTGCGGGCGATGGCAAAAAATCGCAAGGGAGGCAAAGGTGAGTGAGGCACCGGCCACGACGCTGGAAGCGTTGGACATACTTGAGATCATGCGGCTCCTGCCGCATCGATACCCGTTTCTGTTGATCGATCGCATTGTCGATATCGATGCGGACAACTCGGCGGTGGGCATCAAGAACGTGACGATGAATGAGCCGCATTTCACCGGCCATTTTCCCTCGCAGCCGGTGATGCCGGGCGTGCTGATCATCGAGGCGATGGCGCAAACGGCTGGCGCGATCTGCATGAAACACACCGGCGATGAAACGCCGTCGCTGGTCTATTTCATGACCATCGACGGGGCAAAGTTCCGCAAGCCCGTGATTCCGGGCGACAGGCTCGAACTGCATGTAAAAAAGCTGAAGAAGCGCGGCAGCATCTGGCGCTTTGCCTGCGAGGCGAAAGTTGCCGGCGCGCTGGTGGCCGAGGCGGAAATCTCTGCCATGCTGTCACCCAAGGTCGCTTGATGAGCGCAATCGTTCATCCAAGCTCGGTCATTGAGCCGGGCGCGGTTCTTGGTGAAGGCGTTCGCGTCGGTCCGTTTTGCGTCGTCGGTCCCGAGGTCGTGCTGGGCAACGGCGTCGAACTGATCAGCCATGTCTCTATCAGCGGCGCGACGACAATCGGCGACGGCTGCAAGATCTATCCGAATGCGGCCCTTGGTGCTGAGCCGCAAAATCTCAGTCACAAGGGTGGCCGCACGACGCTGACGATCGGCAAGAACACCATCATTCGAGAATCGGTCACCATCCACACCGGGTCGGATTCCAGCCGGGCCGCGACGACGGTCGGCGACAATTGCTTCATCATGGCCTATTCGCACATCGCCCATGATTGCAGCGTCGGCAATCGCGTGACCATGGCCAATGGCGCTACTTTGGCGGGTCATTGTGATATCGGCGATAATGTCACCATCGGTGGCATGACGGCGGTGCTGCAGTTTTCGCGCGTTGGCAACAACGCCTTTTTGGCCGGCATGTCCGGAATTTCCGGCGATGTGATCCCCTACGGCATGGCGCAGGGCAATCTGGCCAAGCTGCGCGGGCTCAATGTCGTCGGCATGCGGCGGTCAGGCATGAGCCGCGACGACATTAAAGCCGTCAAGGAAGCCTACCGGACGATCTTCAGCCAGGCTGCTCCGCTGGCTGAAAACATCGCGCGCGCGCGCCAGGAATTTGCCAAATCGGCGCTGGCCATGAGCATCGTCGATTTCCTGTCGGAGCGGGGCCGGCGCTATTTTGTGACGCCGCCAGTGCGCGGCGGCAGCGGCGTGGACGATGGCGACGACGCCGGCCAATGACGCCGGCCGCACGGCCATCATCGCCGGCGGCGGCTTGTTGCCGGTGGAGATCGCCAAGGGGCTGGCCGCGAGCGGCAAAACGCCTTTTCTCATCATCGTAAAAGGCGAGAGCAGCGATGGCGCGGCGTTAAAAGCCTATCCGCATGTCGAACTCGACCTTGAACGGTTCGGCAGCCTGCGTTCTCTGCTGAAGACAAACGGCATCGGCCGGGTCGTCATGGCCGGCACGATCGCGCGCCGGCCGCGCATTGGCCAGTTGCGGCCGATCTTGCCGCTTCTGCCGGCGCTTCCGCGCTTCATCGCGGCCTTGGCCAGCGGCGATGACGCGCTGTTGCGCACGGTGATCGGCTATCTGGAAGCGGCGGGCGTAGAAGTGGTCGGCGCGCACGAAGTACTGCCGGACTTGTTGGTGGGCGAGGGGGTCCACACCGCCAGGAAGCCCACGAAGGACGACCGAAAAAACATCGATGCCGCCTTTGCCGCCGCCAAGGCAATCGGCGAACTGGATATCGGCCAGGCGGCAGTGGCGATCGGCGGGCGGACGGTTGCGCTGGAAGGTATTGAAGGCACCGACGGACTGCTGGAGCGCGTGGCGGCGCTTCGTGGACATGGCCGGTTGGCAGGCAGACCCGGCGGCGTGCTGGTCAAATGCGCCAAACCAGGTCAGGAGCTGCGTGCAGATTTACCTGGGATCGGCGTCAACACCGTGGAAGCGGCGCACAAGGCCGGCCTGAACGGCATCGCAGTCGAGGCGGAGCGGGCGCTTGGCCTCGGGTTTGGTGAACTCATTGCCCGCGCCGACGCGCTCGGCCTGTTTGTCGTTGGTTTGCCAAGGGCAGACCAGACATGAACCGTCCGCTCAAGATCGCTATCATTGCCGGCGAAGAATCCGGCGAATTGCTGGGCGCGGACCTGATCCGCGCGTTGAATGCGGCGATTGAGAACCGAGCGGAGTTGATAGGCGTTGGCGGTCGCCATCTTGCCGAACTCGGCCTGAAATCGCTGTTCGAGTCCAGCGAGATTGCGCTGATGGGCGTCAGTGCGATCCTGCGCGACTTACCACGACTGATCGGCCGGATCGGCAGCACCGCACGGGCCATCGTGGCGGCCAAGCCCGACTGCCTGATTACCATCGATAGCCCCGAGTTCACGCTGCGCGTTGCACGAAAAGTGCATGCGGCTGATCCTTGGATCCCGATCGTGCATTATGTTTGCCCCAGTGTCTGGGCCTGGCGGCCTGGCCGCGCCAAGGACATGAAGGGTTTTGTCGACCGCGTGCTTTGCATTCTGCCCTTTGAGGTTGGCGAATTGCAAAGGCTCGAAGGTCCACCGGGAACCTATGTCGGTCACAGGCTTTCGCGCGATCCGGGCATTGCGAGGGCAGCCGCTATGCAGGCGCAATCGCGCGATCTGTCCGGGAACCGCGAAAAGACGCTGCTTCTTTTGCCTGGCTCGCGCCGGGGCGAAGTGAGCAGCCTTTTGGAGCCGTTCCGCGAGACGGTTTCCATTCTGAAGGAGCGTGGCCACCGCCTGCGGCTGCTTTTGCCGACAGTCCCGCATGTCGAAAAAATCGTTCGCGAGAAAACCGCAGCTTGGCCGCAGCAGCCGGAGATTTTCAGCGATGCCGAGCGAAAATGGCAGGCGTTCGGCGAGGCTGACGCGGCATTAATTGCATCTGGTACTGTGTCTTTGGAGCTTGCGTTGGCCGGCGTGCCTATGGCGTCGTGCTACAAGCTCGATCTTTTCGCGCGGCCACTACGCGGTCTTGTCACATCGTGGGCGTCGCTGCTGCCCAATCTGATCGCCGACAAGCTGGTCGTCTTCGAGTTCATCGATTTTTACGTTCGCCCGCCGGCTTTGGCACGGCAACTTGAAGCCCTGATGGCCGACACGGAGATGCGCCGCTGGCAAAAAGCGGGTTTAGCCGAGGTCGTCGAGCACATGCGCACGGAGTGCCCGTCAGGCGAGATCGCCGCCGAGGCGGTGTTGGAAACAATAAGGCAGCGCGGCCAAGTTTGACCTCGGCCGCGCCGTCTGCCCACGCCCAAACTCAGTTGGCTGCGAAGCAGTAGAACAGGCCGTCGCCGCCCGTACCCTTGAAGGCTTCCTGCGAACAGCCGCCGCGGCTGGCATGCGACGAATTCCATGACTTGGCTTCGGCCGAGTCGTTCAGACCCGTGCGGTCGCTGTGGCCGACGATCGCCGCGCCTTCGGCGCCACCCATAGTCCAGTTGCCGCAGGTTTCCGGCGCTGCCGTGCCGTCGGCTTTCGAGCCGGTGAGGATGTCGTGGCGGTTTGGCGTGTCGCCGCGTCCGTTGATGACTTCGCCCTTTTCGTTGAGGGCGGTCTGCTTGGTGAGGTTGTTCGCATCGCTATGCAACGAAGCGACGTCGTCGGCGATCTTCTCGCCCTTCGCGTTGACCCACGGACCTGCGCCGATGCGGTCCTTGGCGTTCTCGGCGTCGCTAGAGAGGTAGGCCTTCTAGGTCTTGCCGCTGGAGCCGGCGGCTGTCGCGAGCTGGTTGCAATAGGCGTCAGCACCGGCAAGGCCGCCGAGATCGCCGCCTTTGCCAGGATTGGCGCTGGTCACGAAAAAGCTCATCGCGGCGTCTTGCGCCTGCGATGCACCGAGCGAGCACATCAAAGTTGCCGCAGCGGCCAATAGAATACGTCTCATGAAAAAATCTCCCGGTGTTACAAGCCCAGGAGGAGGGTATTCCGTCGAATATCGCAGTAAAATCAAACTCTTGTGATAAGAGTTTCGAGAGATTCCCATGCAATCGCGGCCCCTGCGCGACTGCGCCTGGCTGCGGTGTCAACGAACCTCGTAGCCGGTTTCTTCCGCCGCGTGGCACAATGTACTCCAGAAAGACCGCGCAAACGAGCGGAAGACATAGATGTCGAACTGGTCCGCGCCGGTACGCTGGATCTGGGCAAAAACCTCGTGATGGCTCGTCGCCACCGCCGAACCGAGCGGCACTTTTGTCGCCGCGAGATTGACGGCAAAAAGCTTTGACAAAATCCATTCGGCCTTGGGGCCTGTGATGCGCAGAGCCGTACGGCCATGCGAGAGATCGGTGACCGTGCCAATGGTCTCGGCAATTGCGCCGGACAGCCTGGCGGCCAGTCCGTCTTTTTCGTCAACTACAAGGAATCGGCCAGGCGCGATGCCGAAGGCGCTACAGCTATTGCCCACAACGCCACCGCTAGCGCCGTCCGGAACCACCAGACCGGTCGCGGTCGAAATCGCCGCGATCAGCGCCTTTTCCTGGCCGGGCCATGCAGCCGCCTGAACAATCGAACCGGGCTGTGGTTCGGACAACGTCACGCCGACGCCGTTGGCGACATTGCCGTGCTGGCCTGGTTGCCAGACCGCGGCGAGCGGAGAGAGCGGCTCAACCATGCATGCGGCTCCCGTCCGGGTCGAAGAAATGATGGCTGACGACATCGACAGGGCCGAAGCGATTGCGCAGCGGATCGGAGATGAAGGCACGCTGTCCGACGCGGTTCTTACCGTCTTTGAGCAGCGCCAGCGCTATGTATTTGCCGAGCGCCGGCGAATAGCAGCAGGCCGTCAGATGGCCGAGCGAGTTGCGCAAATCGCCTTCAGTCGCTTGCTCGACGACATGCGCGCCGCCGTTGAGCGGGCGGCTGTCGGCGGCGATCAGCCCGACGAGTTGCAGCCTGCCGTCGGCGGCAAGGCCATCGCGATCCTTGGTCTGCGAGCCGATATAGGGCTTCTTTTTCGATAGCATCCAGTCGAGGTGCAAATCATGCGCCGTCGTGCGTCCATCGATCTCGGCGCCGGTGACATGACCCTTTTCGATGCGAAGAGTGCCCAGCGCTTCAAGGCCGTATGGCACGATGCCGAACGGCTTGCCGGCGGCCATCAGTGCTTCCCAGACATGCGTGCCATAACCGGCCTCGCAATAGACCTCGTAGGCGCGCTCGCCCGAGAAGGAGAGGCGGCAGATCATCACCGGCACGTCGGCGATCTTGCCATGCACGATGCCCATGAACGGCAAGGTTTCGTTGTCGACCGCCGTGTCGGTGACGCAGGCGGCGAGCACGTCGCGCGACTTCGGTCCGCCGATCGCGGCACCGGCCCATTGGTCGGTGACGGAGGTGGCGTGCACCTTCAGCTCCGGCCAGACCACGTCGAGATAATATTCGAGATGCTGCATGACCTTGCCGGCGTTGGCCGTGGTCGTGGTCATCAGGAAATCGTTCTGACCCAGCCGCCAGGTCGTGCCGTCATCGAAAGCGATGCCTTCCTCGCGCAGCATCAGGCCGTAGCGCGCCTTGCCCACGGACAGGGTCGAAAACATGTTGGTGTAGACCCGGTCGAGGAACTCGCCTGCGTCAGGACCTTGCACGGCGATCTTGCCCAACGTTGAGACATCGACGATGCCGACGCTTTCGCGGACGGCTTTGGCTTCGCGCACATAGGCTTGTTCGATCGTCTCCCCATGCAGGCCGTAGATCTGCGGGCGATACCAGAGACCGGCCGGAAACATGGTCGCCCCGTGCTGGACATGCCAGTCATGCATGGGCGTAAGGCGTTCCGGGAAAACGTCGCCGTAGCGTTCGGCGGCCAGCGAGCCGATGGATACCGGGGCGAAGGGCGGGCGGAAGCGCGTCGTGCCGACCTCGGGGATGGCTTTGCCAAGCTCGGCCGCCATGATGGCGAGACCAGGCACGTTGGAACTCTTGCCCTGATCCGTCGCCATGCCGAGCGTCGTGTAGCGCTTCAGATGTTCGACCGAGACGAAACCTTCCGTCCGCGCGAGGCGCACATCGTCGGCCGTGACGTCATGCTGAAAATCGACAAAAGCCTTGCCCTTTGCGGCCTTGATCTCAAGCACCGGGGCAGGGCGCGGATCGGCCTCAAAACCCTCCACCTTTGGCGCGATATCAGCGTTGCCGGGTTTTCCTCCGGCCGCAACCAGACCGGCTACGAGACCGCTTGAGATCGCCGCCGCAGTCGACATTGCTCCTGTCATGCCGCCAGCGCTAACCCATTCTTCCGTCCGTTTCGGCGGCAGAAAGGCTTGCAGGTCGTCACTCCAAACCGGCCGTTCGCCGGCCTGGCTCGCCAGATGCAAAGTCGGCGACCAGCCGCCGGACACCAGCAGGCAGTCGCAGTCGATACCGCCGACCAGACCCGTCGCGCGGCCGGAAGCAGCATTGAATGGCTGGGTCAGCACGCGCTTGACGCGATGCTGGCCGCTGGTGCCGACGACGGCGTGGCCCAGCATGAGTTTCGCGTTGCATTGAGCCGCAGCGGCGCGCGCGGCCTCGCCGATCTCCGCGCGCACGTCGACGATTGTCGTGATGTTCGCGCCGGCGGCCTTCAAAGCCAGGGCGGAGCGATAAGCGGTGTCGTTGTTGGTGAACAGCACGACATTGCCGCCGGGCAACACGCCAAACTCGTTGACGTAGCGCTCGGCGGCGCTGGCCAGCATCACGCCGGGCCGGTCGTTGCCCGGGAAAACGATCGGCCGTTCCAATGCGCCGGTTGCCAGAACGACCGTCTTGGCGCGGATCGTCCACATGCGGTGTCGTGGTTCGCCCCTGGCCTGCACCGCCTTGTGGTCGCCAACGCGTTCGATGGCGGCAAGCGTGTTGCCATCATAATAGCCCCACACTGTCGTGCGCGGCAGCAGCCGGACATTCGTCGCCTCGGCCAAAGCCTCGATCTGCTCTGCCGCCCAATCGACGGCCGGCAGGCCGTCGATGGTCTCACGCGACCATTTTGCCGAGCCACCCATGACAGGGTCAAGCTCGGTCAGCATCACGTCGGCGTCCGCATCGGCAGCAGCTCTTGCCGCCGAGAGACCGGCAGGCCCGGAACCGACCACCAGCACATCGCAAAAGGCGTTGATGCGCTCATAGCGCGCGGTGTCTGGCTCGCGGCCGGCATGGCCGAGGCCTGCGGCTCGACGGATGAATTTCTCGCAGAACATCCAAAAGCGGGTGCCTTTCAGTGGCCCGACAACCGGCCCCATGAAGGTTTTGTAGTAGAAGCCGGCGCCAAGCAGTTTGCCGCCGAGCTGGTTGACCGCGCTGATATCGAAGGCGAGCGACGGGTTACGGTTCTGGCTCAATGCCTGCAGCCCATCGTGAATCTCGATCTGGGTCGCCGGAACGTTCGGCTCGCGTACATTGCCGCGCAGTACGGTCATCAGCGCATTCGGCTCATCGACGCCGGCGGACAGCAGCCCGCGCGGGCGGTGATATTTGAAGGAACGGCCAAACAGCGAAACGCCATTGGCGAGCAATGCCGAGGCGAGCGTGTCGCCGGGATGGCCGCTATACTGACGCCCGTCGAAACTGAAATGAACGGTCTTGTTGCGGTCGATGCGCCCGCCGGATGTCGTGCGGCGAGAGCTCATTTCAGGCCCCGCGATTTGACCGCAGGTTTCTTCGGCATAGCAGCCTTCTTTGCCGCCACGCGTGCTTTCGGCTTGCTTGGCGCTTTCGCGGCCGCCAGCGCTTGCTGTTCCAGCGCTGTCTGGGTGGTCGAGAGTTCTTTTCGGACGGTGATGGTCGGCTTCCTGTCCCGCATCATGCGCGCGCTCGAGACCTTGTGCGTAACCGTGTTGCGAACAACGGCCAGATGCGAGCGGCAACCACCGGAGTGCTGCCAGATCTCATTCTGATCGCCGGCGATGTTGATGCGGTCGTAGATGTATTCGTTCCAGGCCGCGATATCCTGCGACATCGGGTTGGGACGGACACGGTTGCCGTCGCCCTGATAGGTGAATTCGGAGACGTCGCGCGGACCGCAATAGGGGCAGGTGATCAGCATGGGAAATTTGCCTCGCCGGTCGGCGCTCTACGTTGCCCCCCTCTGTCCTGCCGGACTCGCA
>JBFWUS010000106.1:0-13302 GCA_050247155.1 Rhizobiaceae bacterium | reverse complement strand
CTCAGTAACGCCATGTCTATCACTCCAATGTCCCCTGCGATCAACCAGCAGGGGTGGGTTCAAACATGGGTCACTTCTCGATGGAAAAATCCCTCAATCCCGGGTCAGCTCTCAACGGAAATCAACACGTAGAACTAAGCTTTGCTGAATCGCTATCCGCCTTAGACATCTGACCCCCCATCTTGTCCCGCTTGCTTCGGACCCGCCTTCTTCAGGCTGCCATCTTTCCGCGCATTAGAAAGCGCTACGCTGACCGTGTTCGTCGTTGTTCCAAGTATCTCGGCGATGTCTTTGGCTGCCAATCCAACGCGGCCGAGAAACAGAATTTTCTCTTTTTGAGAGGAGAGACCTGAAATCGCCAAATGAGCTTGAAGGCGAATTAGAAGGTCGATTTTCTGAGCTAGATTGTCAGAGTCTGACATTACGCGTCGCCCTTCGATTTGCTCTTTGAGCCGATCATGCTCAAGGGAATCGGATAGACGTGAACGGGTCTCCCGTCGCCGAGCTTGATTACAATCCCTTGGTCAACCCAACGCTGGATCATCTTGCTGAAGTTGCTGGTGTCTAATCCCAGCGCTTTAGCAATCTCACTTTGGCTTCGAGAACCATCGCACATGTTGTAAGCGTTCGCCTGCTTCTCACCCCCATTTCGCGCTCCGACTAACTCGACCAGCCGATCCGGCGGAAAAGCCTGCCGAGCGACCGTCGCCAGGATTCCTTTTAGATAGATTTCTTCATTTGCCATTGGAGACACTTTTATGAAAATTCTTATCAAGCCTTATAGCTCAAGATATGAGCGCTCGCAAGTTCAACCACGATCGATTTCAACCTGCAATTGCGCGAGCGTCGCGTGGTTCGTTTTCCTTTGTTTTTCAAATGCTTATCAAAATCGAACGACACCCACTCGCACTAACTGGGTAACGGCCAAGGTTGCATTTTTCTCGCTGTTATTATTCAACCTTAATGCTGGCACTAATTGCATTGGAGTGCTATCGATGACCAGAGCAAGAACACAGCAGAACATATGCGGATCATGCTTCCATCAGGCGCGCCTCTTGAGGCGAGGGCTTAGTCAACGAATACGGGCAGTAATCAACAGTAACTTCTTGCCTGCGATCTCCAATGCTCGCCCAAATTAGCCAGTTCAATCAATCTCCTCTCATGGAAGCCCTCACCGCCACCGATGCCAAATCGTTTCGGCGAACTGATCGACGTGGCGCAGGCGGGGCCTGTGCGAGTGCAACGGCAAGGCCGCGACGTCGCCGTCGTTCTTTCGCCGGAAGAATTCCGCCGCTTGTCCGACGCCGCCTCGGGCAAGCTCAGCCCGGCAGTGCAGAAGCTGCATGCCGAGAGCGCCAAGCGCTGGGCCAAGGTCTACGAAGCGCTGGCGAAATAGGTGGAATATCTTTCGCTCGATGACGCGCTGTATATCCATGCCGAGCAGTTGCGCCTGTTCGGCGGCGCACCGGGCGTGCGCGATCTCGGCCTGACCGAATCCGCGCTGCTGCGCCCGCAGACAGGCTACTACGCCGATCTGGTCGAACAGGCGGCGGCGTTGTGGGAAAGCCTGGCGATAGGCTTCATCGACGGCAACAAGCGCGTCGCCTTCGCCTGCATGGACATCTTTCTTGGCCTCAACGGCGCGCGGCTGGAGGCCGAGCCGGATGCGGTGATCGCCTTCATCTACGGGCACCTTGAAGCCGTCACGTTTCGAAAGCCCGTGCTGGAGGCTTGGTTGCGAGAGCGGGTGACGGTCTAGCGCCCCTGCCTTCTCCCCTTGTGGGAGAAGGTGGCCGAGCGGAGCGTAGCGAGAGCGAGGTCGGATGAGGGGTGTTGGCAGGATCGCCAGCGTCTCATTTCTTCCAACACCCCTCATCCGTCGCCTTATCTCTTCGTTGCTTCGCAACTCAGAGGGCGACACCTTCTCCCACAAGGGGAGAAGGTAAGGCGCTCAACCTGTTGCACACCCTCCAACCCCCTCCTCAACAAAATCAATCACTTCTAAAATTTCCACCCCCATTTTCCGTTTTTCGTCCACACCCCCAAAGCCCCCATCATAATTCCGCTCGTCTCTTTCGCTGGGACGCCAGATCGCGACGGCGGGTTGGTGGAAAGAGATCGGCGCCTCCGCCGCGGCTGACGTAGCCAAGGCTGGGGAGGTTCCGCCGAGAGGTTCCCCTCGGGACACTACGGTCCCGGCGCGCCGGATGAGGCGCACAAACCCCAAGCCCCAAAGGGCGGAAGGGCCCAGAGGAACAGGCGGGAACAGAAAAGCCGGGGCGGCGGTCTTCGGATCGCAGCATAAAAAATCTTGGAGCGAGCCGCAGACCGCCGCCCTCCCGGACTTCTCTAGCAAACCGGCCCGAAAGGGCGCGGTCACGGAGGCGCATGTGCAAGACCGATGTGAAATCCCGCCACTGATGTCGCATGATGGAAACCCCTTTCCGCTGGGGCTGAAGCCGATCAGGTTCGATTTCTCGCCGGGCGGCTTCTGTCCCGTCGGCCTGCCCTGGAAGGAGGACATGTCCGGCTGCGAGCGCGTCACCGCATTTCGCTATGCAAAAGTGCCGGAGGGCTGGCCGGTGCTGCCGCTTTACATCGTCCGCAGGGAGCCGCACGAAAACGAGGAACAGCACGAGATCTGGCGGCGCGGCGTGGAGGAGCATCACGTCAACGTTTTGACGCTGATCCACCATCTGGCGCAGGTGCTGGCCACGCATCTCGGCAACCACCGTCGCTGCCGCAAGGGCGCATGCCGGCGAAAAGGCCGCTGCGGCGGCCAGCGCGACGAGCGCGAGGTGGGCTGGTTCTGGGCGCTGTTCCCGCCCTGCGTGCCCGAGGATCGAGAGATCGTCATGAGCTACTTCGACGCGATCCGCGAGGAGGTCAAGCACGTGGCGACGAGGCATAGGGCGGAGCAGGCGTCGGCGGCTTATCCTCCCCCTTGTGGGGAGGGTCGATGAGCAGTTGGAGCGGAGCGGAAACTGCGAAGCGGGGTGGGGGTATGGGGCGGAATACCCCCACCCCGATCCATCGCTTCGCTCAGGATCGACCCTCCCCACAAGGGGGAGGGTAACTGGCGCTACACCGTAATCGTCTTCAGCTTGTCCGCAATCAATGCCGCCAGCCGTTCCGCGACGTCGGCCTTGCTCATCTCCGGCCAGGCTTCGATGCCCGCTTTCGAGACGATCTTGACCCGGTTGCGGTCTCCGCCCATCACCCCGCCGGCGACACCCTCCCCCAAGGGCGTAAGAGTCGGGGGAGGGTCGGCGCGAAGCGCCGGGGTGGGGTGTGCGTCATCTCCACCCCCACCCGCGCCGCGTTGCGGCGCGACCTCCCCCCTCGAGGGGGAGGTCGGGGAGCCATGGCTGACATCATTGGCCACTATAAAATCCGCGCCCTTCTTTTTCAGCTTGGCCTGCGCGTTTTTCTCCAGGTCGGCGGTTTCGGCGGCGAACCCCACCACCAGATATGGCCGCTTTTTGTGGTGGCCGATCCCGGCCAGGATGTCGGGGTTTTCGACCATCCGCAGCGCGGGCGGCCCTTCGCCGGCCACCTTCTTGATTTTTTGCCCTGCCTCGCCTTCAGTGCGCCAGTCCGCCACCGCCGCGACGAACACGCCGGCATCGGCGGGCAGCAGCGCCTCGACGGCGGCCTGCATCTGCCGCGCGGTCTCGACATGGGTCACGTTCACGCCGACCGGATCGGGGATCGACACCGGCCCCGAGACCAGCCGCACATCGGCCCCGAGCTTCGCCAGGGCGGCAGCGATCGCGTGGCCCTGCTTGCCGGAGGAGCGGTTGGCGATATACCGCACCGGGTCGATCGGCTCATGCGTCGGGCCAGACGTGACGATGATCTTGCGCCCGGCCAAGGGGCCTTCAGTCAGTGGAGGCTTACCAAAGAAATCTTCCACCGCAGCGACGATCTCCAGCGGCTCGCTCATGCGGCCCTCGCCGGCCTCGCCGCTTTCGGCCATTTCGCCGCGCGCCGGGCCGACAAACAGCGCGCCGTCTGCCGCCAGCGTCGCGCGGTTGCGGCGCGTCGCTGGATGCGACCACATGCGCGGGTTCATCGCCGGCGCGAAGAGCACCGGCTTATCGCTTGCCAGCAGCACGTTGCTCGCCAGATCGTTGGCGAGCCCGTTGGCGAGTTTCGCCATCAGGTCGGCGGTCGCCGGCGCAACCACGATCAGGTCGGCCTCGCGCGACAGGCGGATGTGCCCGACATCGTGCTCCGCCTGCCGGTCGAACAGTTCGGTAAACACCGTGTCGCCGGTGAGCGCGCCGACCGACAGCGGCGTAATGAACTGCTGCGCGGCCTGCGTCATCACGCAGCGCACGGCTGCTCCCCGCTCGCGCAGCCGGCGGATCAGGTCGAGCGACTTATACGCCGCGATGCCGCCGCCGATGATCAGGAGGATGCGTTTGCCGGAAAGGCGTTTTTCAAGGGTCATGTCGCCGAATGATCCCACGGGTTGATGATGTCGATGCCGCAGTGGCTGAAGTCGTCGACATTGCGGGTGACGACGGAAAATCCGCTGACGCGCGCGATGGCGGCTATCTGTGCATCAAACTCGCCGATCGGCAGGCCGCGCCGCGTTCGATGAGCCACAAGCCCTGCGAAGGCGATGGCCTCCCGGTCCCCGAAAGGCAGGATTGGCGTCAGGAGCCTGTCATCGAAGAAGCTATGCATGGTTTCGGCCAGCGCCTGCCTGCGCTTTCCGTCCGGCATCATCGTCAATCCCAGAAGAGATTCGGCTTTGCTGATCGAGGCAACGAAAAATTGCTCCGGCGGATGCCGTTCGATCCAGTCGCTCACCAGAGGTTCCGGCTTCGGCCTGAACAGTTCGGAGATGACATTGGTATCGAGAATATACATCTACTCAAATTTCGGCGGCTCGCGCACCGCCTTGCTGCGCGACGGGATGTCTACATCAAATCCGCCATGCGGCTCTACGAGCTGCCGGATCGACTTGAGCCAATCCTTGCCGGGCCGCTTGCTGGGCAGTTTTGCCCCCAGGTCTGCCAGGGTCGCCAAGCGCAAGATCGAGCGTACTTCCTGCTCTACGGAAACACCGTGCCGGGCCGCGCGAAATCGCAAGGCCGTCTTGGTCTCTTCATCGAGATTGCGGATCGTCAGGGTCGCCATGAGCAGGAAATGTATGCATTGCTAGCAATGCAGTCAACCAAGATGCCACGCGACATACGCCGCCGCCGCCGCGATCACCCAGAGCGCCAGCCGGCCGGAGCGGCTGTAGCGGGCTTCGGCCTTGCCGATCGCCTTGGCGGTCTCGGCGTCGAAGCGCAGCCCATGCTCGGCCATCGCGTCGATCTCGCGCGACAGCCGTTCGGTGCGCTGGGCGAGGTCCGGCGCCTGGCGGGCCAGCGAGGCCAGCGCGGAGAGGCCGTCGCGGGCGTCTTCCAGCATACCGCGCGGCCCGAGATTGTCGCGGATCCAGGCGCCTACCACCGGTTCCGAGGTCTTCCACATGTTGAAGGTTGGATCGAGCGTGCGCGCCACGCCTTCGACCACGACCATGGTCTTTTGCAGCATGATCAGTTCCGGCCGCGTCTCCATGTCGAAGAGCTCGGTCACCTCGAACAGCAGCGTCAACAGCCGCGCCATGGAAATCGTTTCGGAAGGTTGTCCGTGGATCGGCTCCCCAATGGCGCGGATCGCCTGCGCGAAGGAAGCGACTCGGTGGATGCGCGGCACGTAGCCGGCCTCGAAATGCACTTCGGCCACGCGGCGGTAGTCGCGGGTGATGAAGCCGTAGAGGATCTCGGCCAGAAAGCGCCGTTCCTTTTTGCCCAACCGTCCGGTGATGCCGAGGTCGACCGCAACGATCGTACCATCAGCGTCGACGAACATATTGCCGGGGTGCATGTCGGCGTGGAAGAAACCGTCGCGCAGCGTGTGCCGCAGGAAGGATTGCACCAGGCTGGCGGCGATGCCGATGAGATCGTGACTGGCGTCGCGCAGGCCATCGATGTCGTTCAGCTTGACGCCGTCGACCCATTCCATGGTCAGAACGTCGCGGCCGGTGCGCTCCCAGTCGACGGAGGGCACGCGAAAACCGGGATCGTTGGCGGTGTTCTCGCCGAGTTCGGAGAGCGCGGCGGCTTCCAGCCTGAGATCCATTTCGATTTTAGTGGTCTGCGCCAGCATCCGCGTCACTTCGACCGGGCGCAGCCGACGCGTCGCGGGAATGTATTTTTCCTGCAGCCGCGAGGCGAGGAAATAGCTCTCGAGATCACGAAAGAACAGCTTGCGAACACCGGGACGGATGACCTTGACCGCGACCTTGCGCGGCCCGGTGTCGGTCATCACCTCGGCCGGGTGCACCTGCGCGATCGAGGCTGCGGCGACTGGTTCATCCAAGCTGACATAGAGGTCGCCGACCGGTCGGCCGAGCGAGCTTTCGATTGCCGCGATCGAATCCGCTTGCGGAAAGGTCGCCATCTTATCCTGGAGTTGCGCCAGATCAGCGGCGATGTCGGCTCCGACGACGTCCGGCCGCGTCGCCAGGAATTGCCCAAGCTTCACGTAGGAAGGGCCGAGCCGGGTTACTGCGTCGGCGAACCGCTGGCTGCGACCTTGCCTCCGTGCTCTGCGACGGGTGAAGAGCTTGGCGACTCGCCAGCCGAATTTCGGCAGACCGGGCAGCTCGTCGCCCGGCAGCGCGGCAACCACCCCCTCGCGGGTCATGATCCAGCCGGCTCGAATGAGCCTCAGCGCCGCCCCGAAATCAGTCATGCGGCGCCGTCAAAGTTTCCAGCCGGAATGCAGCGCCGCGATCCCGCCCGTATAATTGCGGAAAGAAACACGCTCGAAGCCGGCGCGCTCGATCATCGCGGCGAAATTCTTCTGGTTGGGAAACTTGGCGATCGATTCGACCAGATAGGCATAGGGCTCGCCGTCGCCAGTCACAGCCTTACCGATGTGGGGAATAGCGCGGAACGACCATGTCTCATAGACCTTGTCGAGGAGGGGGATATCGACTTCCGAGAATTCGAGACACAAAAACCGGCCGCCCGGCTTCAGCACACGAAAGGCCTCGGCAAGCGCTACCTCGATGCGCGGCACATTGCGAATGCCGAAGGCGATCGTGTAGGCGTCGAAACTGTCGTCGGCGAAGGGCAGTTCTTCCGCGTTGGCCTCAACGAAATCGACGGCGTCGGAAAGGCCGCGCTTCCTGGCCCGTTCGCGTCCGACTTCGAGCATCGAGCCATTGATGTCCAGCACGG
Organism: Rhizobiaceae bacterium; assembly: GCA_050247155.1. Classification (GTDB taxonomy): domain Bacteria; phylum Pseudomonadota; class Alphaproteobacteria; order Rhizobiales; family Rhizobiaceae; genus Mesorhizobium_G. The sequence goes on along the minus strand of JBFWUS010000106.1, from coordinate 6,052 downwards.
TGACGTGCGCGTTGCGAGCGCTCGCCTCGACGATGCGGAAGGCCACATCGCCGGTGCCTCCGGCGACGTCGAGCGCGCGCCAGCCAGGACGCTTCGGTGGATTGAGCCAAGCAACGACAGCATCCTTCCAGAGCCGGTGCAGGCCGCCGGACATCAGATCGTTCATGATGTCGTAGCGTTTGGCGACGCGGTGAAACACCTCGTTGACCAGCGGCTGCTTGTCGCCGGTCGCGACGTCGCGAAAACCGTAGGAGGTTTCCATGCCGCCAGCCGCTGTTGTCCGTTGTTCCGACATTTTTTCAGCCGTCTGTCTCAAATTCGGCGCGACCATAGCCGATCAGCGTGACCGACGCTATTGTCGCGGGTGCGGTCAAGGATCGCGCCTCTGTATGCGGACGAGGAAATGATTTGATGCTGTTGAAAGCCGAACTGCACTGCCACATCGAAGGCGCCGCCGCACCGGAACTGGTCATCGAACAGGCGCGCAAATATAATAAGGACTGGTCGCCGTTTATTCAGAACGGCTCATTTGTCTGGCATGATTTCACCAGTTTTCTCGCAGCCTACGATTTTTCCGCGGACCTTTTCCGCACCGAGGAAGATTATGCGAGGCTGGCCGAGCACTATCTGACCAGCCTCGCCCGCGACGGCGCGATCTATTCGGAGACCTTTACCTCGCCGGACCACGCAGTCCGCGCCGGCCTCTCGCCGAAAGCCTACACGGACGCACTGGGCGAGGGCATGGTGCGCGCCAAGGCCAAGACCGGCATCGAGGCGCGCATGATCGTTACCGGCGTTCGCCACGTCGGCGTCGAGGCGATCGAGGCGGCGGCGCGTTTCGCAGCCAAATGCAAGCACCCGCTGGTAACCGGCTTCGGCGTTGCGGGCGACGAGCGTATGGGCGACTTCGAGGATTACGTCCGCGCGTTCGAGATCGCCCGCGAGGCGGGCCTCGGCATAACCATCCACGCCGGCGAATTGTGCGGCTGGGAAAGCGTGGCGGCGGCGATCAAGCACATCAAGCCGAGCCGCATCGGCCATGGCGTGCGCGCGATCGAAAATCCGGACCTGGTCAAGCAGATCGCCGACAAGGGCATCGTGCTGGAGGTTTGCCCTGGCTCAAACGTCGCGCTGAGCGTCTTCCCGTCCTTTGCCGGCCATCCATTTCCGAAACTGAAGGAAGCTGGCTGCAAAGTGACGCTGTCTTCGGACGATCCGCCTTATTTCTGGACATCGCTGAAGCGCGAATACGAAATCGCGCGCGAGCATTGGGGCATGGGCGACAAGGTGCTGAACGCGATCACTCGCACAGCGCTCGAAGCTGCCTTCGTCGATGCCAAGACGAAGAAAGCCTTATTGGCCAGGCTAAATGGGTCGGCAAAGTGATGGTGAATGGTGAATGGTGAATGGTGAATGGTGAATGGGAACAATTGCGAGGCGGCTTGCGGTCAACTGGAACCCATCGGACTCTGGTTGTCAAAGACTCGCCAAACCACTCACCATTCACTATTCACCATTCACCACTTCCGGCCGGAGCCAAGCATGAACAACATCACCGTCGTCGACCATCCGCTGGTGCAGCACAAGCTCACCATCATGCGTAACAAGGAGACGTCGACGGCAGGCTTCCGCCGGCTGCTGCGTGAGATTTCGCTGCTGCTGGGCTACGAGGTAACGCGCAACCTGGAGCTGACGACGACGACGATCGAAACGCCGTTGGAAACGATGGAAGCGCCAATCCTGGAGGGCAAGAAACTTGTCTTCGCCTCGGTTCTTCGCGCCGGCAACGGCCTGCTGGAAGGTCTGCTTGATCTGGTGCCGGCCGCGCGCGTGGCGCATGTCGGGCTTTATCGCGATCACGAGACCTTGGAAGCGGTCGAATATTTCTTCAAGGCGCCGAGTGATCTGTCCGACCGCTTGGTGATCGTTGTCGACCCGATGCTGGCAACCGCCAATTCCGCGATTGCGGCGATCGACAAGCTGAAGGCGCGCGGCGCGACCAATCTGCGCTTCCTTTGCCTGCTGGCCGCACCGGAAGGCGTCGAGCGGTTCACCAAGGCGCATCCCGACGTGCCGGTCTTCACCGCCTCGATCGACCGCCAGCTCAACGAAAAGGGCTATATCCTTCCGGGGCTGGGCGACGCCGGAGACCGCATGTACGGCACGAAATAGCGGTCGACAGGCTGCCATCGCTCGAAACGTTGAGGATTTGTTTAGCACTTGTCGCGGCTTTGCCCGGCGATACAGTCTTCTGAAAGTATACGTTAACGCCGTTTTGCGACCAAGGGAGTTCGTTTGGAGCGCCCTATGCTGCAAAAGGTGTTACTGTTCAGCGCCCTTGTCATCGGCGCGGCAGCCTATCCGCTGGCGTTCGGACCGGTAGACCTGTCCTTCATATCTAAAGACAGGCCGGCGCCCCAATCCGAGGAAATACCCGCCGCAACGATCGCCCGCGCCGAGACGCCCTCAACCCGTGCATCGGTAGCTCTGCAAAGCGACGACCGGGGACATTATGTCGGCGAATTCAAGCTGAATGGCCGAAAGACCGAGGCGATGGTCGACACCGGAGCTACGGTTATCGCCATCAACAGCTCGACGGCGCGTCGGATTGGTCTCTCTTTGCGCAACAGCGATTTTACCGGCAAGGTCGGCACGGCGAATGGAATGGTGGCGGCCGCGCCGGTCATGCTCGACTCGGTCGAGATCGGCCGAATCAAGATCGACAACGTACAGGCGGTTGTGATCGACGATGCCGCCTTGCCCAGCACCCTGATCGGCATGAGTTTCCTAAAGCAACTTCGACGATTCGAGGTGCGCAGCGGCCAGATGGTTCTAGACAAGTAAGAACGGCCTCAATCCACAACAGCTCATCGCGTACTGTTGACGGCGCGTCGGCAGGCATGAAAAGGTCCGCGCGACGAATGGGCGCCGCATGCTGCCTCGGCCCCAACGAGGGAGATTGTTATGACGAGCGCCGAAATCGGACTGATCGGCTTGGGGACGATGGGTTCCAGTCTGGCGCTCAACATCGCCGAGAAGGGGCATAAAATAGCGGTGTTCAACCGCACGGTATCGCGCGTCGACGAGTTCAAGGCCGAAGCCGGGCCTTTGACCGATATGATCGTGCCGTGCCATTCGATGGAGGAACTCGCCAAGGCGATCCGTCCGCCGCGACCGGTCATCATCATGGTTCTGGCCGGCAAGCCGGTCGACGAGCAGATTGCCGCGCTGCGCAAGGTGCTGTCGGCCGACGACATCATCATCGACGCCGGCAATGCCGATTTCAACGACACCCGCCGCCGCTTCGCCGAATTGGAAGGCTCCGGCCTGACCTTCATCGGCATGGGCGTTTCAGGTGGAGAAGAGGGCGCGCGTCATGGTCCCTCCATCATGGTTGGTGGCACCGAGCAGAGCTGGAAGCGCGTCGAGGACGTGCTGACGGCGATCTCGGCCAAGTATGAGGGTGAGCCCTGCGCGGCCTGGCTCGGCACGGACGGCGCCGGCCATTTCGTCAAGACGATCCATAACGGCATTGAATATGCCGACATGCAGATGATCGCCGAGATCTACGGTCTGCTGCGGGACGGTCTCGGCATGAAGCCGAAAGAGATAGCGCCTGTCTTCACCAAGTGGAACAAGGGGCGTCTGAACTCTTACCTCATCGAGATCACAGCCGAGGTGTTGCAGGCGACCGATCCGAAGACGAGGAAGCCGATCGTGGACGTCATCCTCGACAGGGCCGGCCAAAAGGGCACGGGCAAATGGTCCGCCATCGAGGCGCAGAAGCTTGGCGTGCCGGCAACGGCTATCGAAGCAGCCGTCGCCGCGCGGGTCATCTCGTCGATGAAGGCAGAACGCGAGGCGGCCGAAAAGGCCTATGGCAAACCGAAGAAGCCGAAGCTCGAGATCAGCCACGCAGCACTGCTGAAGGATCTTGAGCTGGCGCTGTTTGCCGGCAAGATCGCCGCCTATGCGCAAGGCTTCGCGGTGATGGACGTCGCCTCGAAAGCTTTCGGTTGGAATCTGCCGCTGCCGACGATCTCGAAGATCTGGCGCGCCGGCTGCATCATCCGCTCGCAGTTCCTGGGCCAGATCGCCGAGTCGTTCTCGCAATCGACGCCCGCGAATTTGCTGATGGCGCCGGCCTTCATCGAGATGATGAAGAAAGCTCACCCATCGCTCCGCCGTATCGTCGCGCTCGCTGCGGGGGCCGGACTTCCCGTGCCTGCACTCTCATCCGCGCTTGCTTATTTCGACGGCTACCGACAGGGGCGGGGCACGTCGAATCTGATCCAGGCGCAGCGCGATTTCTTCGGCGCACATGGCTTCGAGCGCATCGGCGAACAGGGCGCTTTCCACGGGCCGTGGAGTGAGGAGCGGTCCGCGTAGCGGGCGAAAGCCTCGGAATGGGCCTTTCGAGCGACGAACGGTGAAGGTCCGGTTCGCCCAACGGGCGAATTGAAAGGTCCGGTGGACCTTTCAAAGGATCTGAACGCCCGTAGGGCATGGAGCCGTAGCGGAGGGCGAAGCAAGACTCGACCGCCGATCAACTTGCGTAAAAATCTGTAAAGCGGCACCCTTTGCCGGCAACGAAATTGCCGCGGCGCAGTTTATCGTCGCGAAGGGATCGCAACGCGGGGCCTGATGGACATGAATTCTGAGTCGCGGCGTAACGGTTCCACGCCGGTTGCTGCCGCACGCGCCGCGACTGACCTCGACTTCGCGCGAATGTCTTTGCCGCCTCTCGTCACGATCGTCGGCGTGACGGCAATTCTCTATCTCGGCCGCGACGTCTTTTTGCCCTTTGCTATCGCATTGCTTTTGACATTCGCGCTGGCGCCGATCGTCTCGTTTCTGCGGCGCCGGTCAATTCCGAAAATCCTGGCGGTGATCATCACCGTTGGCATCTCGTTCGCCTTCATAGCGGCCTTTGCGTTCCTGGTGGCGTCGCAGGTCAGCAACCTGGCGCAGAATATTCCGACCTATCAGACCAACATCGTCGAGAAGGTGCGATCGCTGCGAGAACTCGGCGCTGGTGGCGGTCTCGTCGATCATGTCACCCGCGTCATCGAGCGCGTCGGCGAGGAGTTGCGCCTCGGCACCCAGCCCGCCGGGCCGGCAGAAAATGCACCCAAACCGCTGCATGTCGAGATCGTTTCGCAGGAGAGTCCGCTGGACCTCCTGCAAAACATCGTCGTCCCCCTGATCAGTCCGTTTGCGACGGCCGGACTAGTTTTGGTCGTGGTTGTCTTCATGCTGCTAGAGCGGGAGGCGCTGCGCGACCGGTTCATCCGGCTTGCCGGTTATGGCGATCTGCACACAACGACCGAAGCTTTGCAGGATGCAGGCACACGTGTCGGCCGCTATCTGTTGATGCAACTCGTCATCAACACGATCTATGCGATCCCTATCGTCGGCGGTCTATGGCTGCTCGGGATCCCCAATGCATTACTCTGGGGACTGCTGACGTTGGTCTTGCGGTTCGTGCCGTATATCGGGCCGGCTATCGGCATGATGCTGCCGATGCTGGTGACGCTTGCCGTCACCCCCGGCTGGGCTCCGCTACTGTGGACGGCTGCCTTGTTCCTGGTCATGGAACTCCTCAGCAACAATGTATTGGAACCTTGGCTTTATGGTTCCCACACCGGGCTGTCGCCATTGGCCATCATTGTTGCCGCCATCTTCTGGGCCTGGCTGTGGGGGCCGCTGGGCCTTGTCCTGTCGACGCCGCTGACGGTGTGTCTGGTCGTTCTGGGCCGGCATGTGCCGCAATTCGAATTTCTCAACGTGCTGCTCGGCAATGAACCGGTGCTGGAGCCACATGCGCGTGTCTATCAGCGTCTGCTTGCGGGCGACCCCGACGAAGCAGCCGACTACGCCGAGGAATTTTTGCAGGATGCCTATCTGGTCGACTTTTACGACAGGGTTGGCATTCCCGCTCTGATCCTCGGCGAACAGGATCGGCAGCGCGGCGTTATGACTGAGGAAAAGCAGTCGCAGTTCGCGGCGGCGGCCCGGTCGCTGGTTGATGATCTCGAAGAAGTTGCCGACG
>JBFWUS010000105.1:0-13451 GCA_050247155.1 Rhizobiaceae bacterium | reverse complement strand
CTTCGACCTGTTCGCGGAGTTCTGCAAACTGCACCCGCTGGAGGTCATGGCGATCGCCGACGGCGACGCCGCGCAGGGCATCTAGGGCCTCGATCCGTTCCTAACCGGTCAGCTCAGCCGCGAGCAGTTCGCCAACGCCGAGTCGAATCCCGACCAGAAGCTCGAGATCGCCGCGCCGAAGGTAAACCTGCCGGCGCAAGAGCGTTCGACCAAGGGGCCGCGCTATACCCCGGTGTCGCGCCGTCAGGACCGGCCGAATGCGATCCTGTGGCTGGTGCGCAATCACCCGGAACTGAAGGATGCCGCGATCATGCGGCTCGTCGGCACCACCAAGAGCACGATTTCCGCGATCCGCGACCGCACGCACTGGAACGCAGCCAATCTCGCGCCGCTCGATCCGGTGACGCTCGGCCTGTGCTCGCAGCTCGAGCTCGACATGGAAGTGAACCGCGCCAACAAGCAGAAGCCTCCGGCGCAGGCGGCCGGCGCGACACTGCTGTCGGCCGCCGAGACAACGGCACGCCGCGAAGCCAAGGAAGCCGAGGCCGCGGCCGCCGAAGCCGAGAAGAAGCCGCAGGGCGATCTCGACGTCAGCGCGGTGTTCGCCAAGCTCAAGCAGCTCGGCGGCAAGCCGGGCGGCGAAAACGGCCAGTCGTAACAACAGGCTGTCGTTACAATTTTAAATGAATGCGAACGGGTGCGGCGAGAATGCCCGCGCCCGTTTGCTTTCAGGCCGACTGCCGACGTCCCGCCAAGGCCGTCAAAACGCACCCGCAACAGCCGGTAACGGACGGTCAACATCTCAGGCGCAGGCTCGGGCCACTTCAATGGTCGGCTCACAGGTGCGCCATGCGCGATTCAGTGGGAAGCCTGAAGGTCAATGTCCGCTGTCCCGAGTGCCGGCGGACGTTTCGCGAGAGCATTCGCCGCATCGCTCATCACGACCCGGTGCGCTGTCGCTCCTGCGGACTCGAGATGCGATTCCGAGAGATCGGACACAAGCGCGAGAACGAAGACATCGTTCACTACATCCGGCACGTCGAAGAGCGCACGCGTCATCCGCATTTCCGTCGCGTACCGTCATTCTGAACGTACAGCCCTGTATCGCCATGGTGCGCGGTTCGGTCGCAGCGATTCATCATCAATGAGACAGACAAATCGCCGATATGGCTGCAGTTCGGCGATTCACCATGCCGAGCGCGAGTTTCGCCGTTAAGTTTATTCAACTTTTTCCGATCGTTAGGTTTTGCGCAGACAGCAATAATCTCCGACAGACGAAATGAGCCTGCGCATGTTCAAATCGCGATTCGAGAAGGCCGGAACGCCGCGCCACGGCACCGCCGTCATCAGGACTCTGGCCGCACTCCTTGCCGCGATCGTCCTCAGTGCCTTCGCCGCCGTTCCAGCCGCGGGCCAGAGCGAATCACGGCTGTCGGCCCGCAGCCGCATCATCAATGTCGCCGTGATCGGTGATTCGCTGGCCAACGATCTCGGCCAGGGCATGGAGGCACTCTACGCGCGAAGCGGGCGCGTCCGCGTCATCAAGCACACACGCTTCGCCACCGGGCTCGTGCGCGACGATTACTTCGACTGGAACAAATCGGTCGACAACTTTCTCGACCATCGCCGCCCCGATGTCATCCTCGTCGTGATCGGCGGCAACGACCGCCAGACGATCCGCGAGCGCGGACGCCGCTACGATCCGGACACCCGCAGCTGGCGCAAGGAATACGAGCAGCGCGTCGCGAGTTTCATGGCTGAACTGAAAAAATCGCACGCCAAGGTCTACTGGGTCGGCCTGCCCGCCGTGCGCTCGCCCTCGATGACGCGCAGCTTCAAGATCATGAACGGTATCTATCGCCGGCAGGCCGTGCGCCACAAATTCAAGTATGTGAGCATCTGGGACAACTTCCTGGGCAGCGATGGCGGCTACACCTCGTTCGGCATGAGCCTTTCCGGCGTGAAACGGCAGTTGCGTAAGAACGACGGCATGCATTTCACGGACGACGGCAAACTCCGGCTTGCCGCCCGCATCAGCAAGGCGATCGGCCTGCGCTAGAGCGATCCGCAGCCATGTTGTTCCCCACCGCAACCTTCGCCTTCTTCTTCTTCGCGATCTTCGTCGCGAGTTGGGCGCTGCGCGGGCGGGTGGAATGGCGCAAGCTGCTGCTACTCGCCGCAAGCTATGTGTTCTACGGCTGGTGGGACTGGCGGTTTCTTGCGCTGCTTGCCGGCAGCTCGGCGCTCAATTACGTGGCCGGATTGCTGATCGCTGGCAGCGGCAACGACAAGACCAAGCAGCGCATCGTCGTCGCGGCAGTCGCGCTCAATCTCGGCGTTCTGGCGCTGTTCAAATACTACAACTTCTTCATTGACAGCCTGACGGACGTGATGGTCGCGCTCGACTGGCAGCGCGACATGCCGTTCCTCGAGATCATCCTGCCGATCGGCATTTCCTTCTTCACCTTCCAGGGCATCTCGTACGTCGTCGACGTGTCGCGCGGCCATATCGCGCCGGTACGCTCGCCGCTCGACCTGTTCCTCTACATTTCGTTTTTTCCGCAGCTTGTCGCCGGGCCGATCGTGCGCGCCTCGCACTTCCTGCCGCAGCTCGACAAGACGCCAGAGCTCACCCGCACGGCGCTGGCCTTCGGCTTCCTGCTGATTCTCAATGGGGTGTTCAAGAAGACGGTGGTGGCCCACTACATCGCCGTCGATCTTGTCGATCCGGTATTCGCGCAACCCGCACTGGCCGCAAGCGGTGACCTGATCGCCGCGCATTACGCCTACGCGATCCAGGTCTACTGCGACTTCTCAGCCTACAGCGACATCGCGATCGGCGTCGCCGCCCTGCTCGGCTATCGATTCCGCAAGAACTTCGACCGGCCGTTCGCCGCTACATCACTCCAGCAGCTCTGGCAGCGCTGGCACATCTCGCTCTCCACCTGGCTGCGCGACTATCTCTACCGCGCATTGCGCGGCGACAAGCGCGATGCTGGCTGGCGCATGTATCGCAATATCTTCCTCACCATGCTGCTTGGCGGATTGTGGCATGGCGCCAACTGGACGTTCGTCATGTGGGGCGCGATCCATGGTGCCGCGCTCGGCATCGAGCGTTTCGTCAAGTCGCGCTGGCACGACTGGAAATCCACGCGAGCCACGACACCGCCGTCGCCAGGCGATCACGTTGCGACCTGGGCTGGCGCATGCATCGGCTGGTTCATCACCTTCCATTTGTTCACGCTTGCCGCGATTTTCTTTCGCAGCCCCGATCTCGACGCGGTCTGGCGTTACTATACGAAGATGTTTTCCTTCACCGGCGGCTTCGAGGTGCTCACGCCGTTCTTGCTGGTGCTTGCCGCTGGCGCGGTTGCCGTTCAGTTCCTGCCGGGCAATCTGTTCGAACACGCCGCGCAGAAGCTGCGCGATTCCCCGGCCGTGTTGCTTGGCTTGATGCTCGGCGGCGGCCTGGTGCTGATCGACTTCGCCCGTCCCGAAGGTGTGGCACCCTTCATCTACTTCCAGTTCTAACGGAGTGCCGGCAATGGCGAACGATATCTTCACCTATGAAGCCACCGACGCACCGGCGCTGCCGCGCGCCCGACCGTTTACCGGCCTGTTGCACCGGGTCTGGCGCAGTCCCGAAGGCCGGACTGTCGATACGCCTTCCAATGTTCGCGTTGCAACCCGCGCCATGCTGATCGCTTTCGCGATGTTCGCGCTGTTCGGATCGCAGAACATGCGCCACGCCGCGCGCGACCTGCCGGGCAATGCGGCGAGCGACCTGCTCGTCAATGCCGCGGACCGCTGGCACAATACAATGCTGGCGCTCGGACCCGCCCATGCTCGTAATCATGCGCGCGACATGCTGGACAAGTTTCGCATGGCGCAATGGCCGTGGCGCTGATCCAGCCTCCGGGCGCGAGCATTCCTCCGCGAATATATCCTGCTATCATCGCGCCCTGAGATGCCGCCGCGGAGCGGCGTATCGTTGGGAGCATGTACGATGCCGGTGACGACAGTGCGGGGCGTTGAGATCAACTATCGCGTAATCGGCAAGGACGGGCCGTGGATCGCCATGATCCCCGGCGGCCGCCGCGGTTACGAAGAGTTCGTGCCGCTCGCCGAAAAGATCGCCGCACATGGCTTTCGCGTGTTTCTGCACGACCGCCGCAACACCGGTTCATCCGGCCTGCAGTTCGACACCTCCGACACCGAGGAAACGATCTGGGCCGACGACCTCTATGAACTCCTGAAACAGCAGAACGCCCTGCCAGCTTTTATCAGCGGGTCATCGTCGGGCGCGCGGACTTCGCTGCTCTTCGCATTGCGCCATCCCGAGGCTGTACGCGCGCTGCTGTTGCTGCGCGTGACCGGCGGCGCCTTCGCCGCCAATCGGTTGCCCGAGAACTACTACGATCAGTATATCCGCGCTGCCGAGCAAGGCGGGATGGCGGCGGTGCTCGCCACCGAACACTACGCCAATCTTGCGAAATCCAATCCGAAAAGCCGCGCAACGCTCGAGGCGATCGACCCCCAACGCTTTGTCGCCATGCTCAAAGGCTGGCGGGAGAAGTTCATCGCCGGCGCGAATCTGCCTGTGATGGGAGTCACCGACGCAGAACTCGCCACCATCAAAGTGCCGGTCCTGGTGATCCCGGGCAACGACAATACGCATTCATCGGAAAGCGGGCGCATCGCAGCACGCAAGATCGCAGGCAGCGAGCTTCACGAATTGCCGATCAAGGACGAGGACGTCCCGATTATCCATTTCGATAAATGGGCGCATCTTGAGCCTGAGATCGCGCAGGTGTTCGCCGATTTCATGCGCAAGGCGGCGTGAACCAGCATCCAGGATCGCGGTTTGTCAGTTTGCAGGACGGCGAGGTTTGGCCGGCCGGCCGCGCTCGTTTGGCGGCACCCAGAGCGGATTGCGTTGACAGAAGCCCCCGACGCCGCTGACGTTGGCCATGCATTGCTGATAGGTCGTAAATCCGCAATTTTCGGCGCCGCCGAACACGCCGCTATAGATTGAACACCACGGGTAGATCTGCGCTGCAGCCGGCGAGACGCCGACGAACGACAGCACCAGTAGTAGACCTGTCCCTGCAATAAAGTGGCGCATCGTAACCTCCTGTCGCCGCCGACGGACCGAACATGGCTCGACCGTCAATATAGCCTGACCGGAAATTGCGGCAGCGACGAGACGTAACATAGGCCCGCACCCGATACCGAAAAGGCTTCGGTTGACCTGCGTCAAGGTGTGCGCGCCGAACCAGGCGCATCAATATTCGGCCTCGTTTTTTGGAGAAGCGCCATGCGCACGCATCGTACCGCACTGTCGATTGTCTCTGCGGTCTGCTTGACCGCCCTTACCGCCGTTGCGGCGGCGCAGCCGATCGGCCCCGGCCCGGGCCGCGGCCCAGGTGGCGGACCCGGCGGCTTCGGCCCCGGCTCTATGATGGGTCCCGGTATGATGGGGCGCGGCGGTTTCGGCCCGATGTGCGGCGCTGGCATGGCTGGCTTCGCCGAATGGCGGATCGATCGCCTCCGCTCGCTGCTCAATCTAACTGACGCGCAGAAAGCGAGCTTCGAGGCCTATCGCACGGCTTCGGTGAAAGCCGCGGAAGCGATGCGCGCGGCCTGTCCGGCCGATTTCCACGGCACCATGCCGGGCCGCATGGAAGCCATGGAGAAACGCATGGAGGCGATGCTGGCTGCGATCAAGACGCTGCGGCCGGCACTCGATGCGTTCTATACGACCCTGACGGACGAGCAGAAGGTCAAGCTCAACGACAATCGTGGGCGCGGACGCTACTGGCGTTGGCGCGAACGCTGGAACGGGTAGCTAGCGGGCCGGCGACGCCGCGGCGTTACCCCAGCGGCCGAGCGTATGCTGGCGTTCAGCCGCGAGCACGGGGGCCGGTGATTGGCTGCCAGCGTCGTGCGCGGCGACAGCGCCTAATGCTTCGAGTCCGGCCTTTGTTTCGGGGTCTCGCATCGCGTCCGCAAACAGTGCCTCGTCGCGCCATGTCCAGCGGCCGTCTTCGAGTCGCGCATAAATTCGTCCGGTGTTCTGGTCGGCGAAATTGATCGCCGGAATCCAGCGTGCGCAACGCTTCAGAAACGCCAAATTGCGAGCCGGTGTGAGATCGCGACCGCGATAGACCTCCTCGGGTCGCCGCGCGCGAATGTCGATATTGCGGAATCGGTCGATGTCGATCATGCGCCCGACATCGAGGATCGTCATTTCAGTATTCCAGCCGCAGGCGACAGTGCGTGGCGGTTCGCCAAGCGGAACGCTGTTGTCGAGAAACTCGTAGTGGACGCGTTTTCCGGTCGCCAGCGCCCAGGTGAAGAACAGTTCCGGCATGCCGGTATAGGCCTCGACATTATGCGCGAGCAAATCCTCGACCGCCTTGTAGCGGCCGACTTTCAGGCCGCGCAGCCAGGCGCGCTCGACCGTTGCCTCTGGCGGCGTAATCATGAAGAACAGATAGACGAGATCGCCGAACCGCGTCAGCAGCCGGCTCGAGCCCTGGCCTTCGAGTTCCGGTACGAAGCTGTCGAAGCGAAAACGGTCGATCAGCAGATGCGGCAACCTCTCCCGCGCGGCACGGGCGGCCATGCGGCGGTCGAGCTTCTTGTCGATCGCCTCAAGCTCGTGACCTGACAGCGTTCCGGCATACTTGTAGGCCGCACCAAGCGAGCCGTAATCGAGCAGGAACTTGCGCCAGATGTCCGGGCTGATGAGCGCGAAGTCCTCCCAGGGAAAGTTCAGCTTGCGCGCGAGATCCTTCTGCAACGGCCGCATCGAACTCTTGCCCGAGGCGGACGCTCCTTTGATGTTCATCACCACCGGATGTTCCTGCGACGGCAGCAGGCGGAAACCTTCGGCCTCGGCTGCCGCGCGGACGATGGGCGCGATGGTCTCGCCGATCAGCGCGCTGCCATAGTCGTTGCAAACGAGCGTCCCGGCGATCTCGGAGAGCAAGTCGGCATTGCCGAACAAACGGCCGTGGCGGGCGAACACCGCATTGCCGACCCGGTACAGGGCTTCAAAACAGCTTTCCGCCAAAGGATCGTCGGTATCCTCAGCGCGGCGAGCCCAATCCTCGATGATGTCGAGTTCACGCCGGTCTGCCGATTTCGGCGGCGACGGCGTGGATCTGGGCGACCTGAACAGGCGCTGCAACAGACCCGGCGATACAGCCGGAGCAACGGCACGCGGAGCCACCTGCGCTTCCTTGATCGCATTGCCGATCAGCGCGGCGGCATCTCGCTTGGCGTCCGCAAGGATTCTCGCAAGTTCGGCGCCGTGCGGCATGACGTGGCGGGTCAGGATGGCACCGGCGATGTCGCGGAAATTGCGTCCGAGGTCTTCGTAATCGCGGCCGTCCGGCACCGAGATGCCGGTAGTCACATGGATGAGCGTCTCGTGAACGGCGAGCCGTTCCGGGCGATAGGCGACCAGTTCATGCGCCGGCAGGCCACACCAGGCGGACAGTTCCTGCGCCTTGTCGAGCGGCGTCGAAACATTTTCCGGCCGGAACACCGTGGCGAGCGGCAGGAAGGCACGCGGCAGTTCGGAGTCGAGACCGGGGTCCCAGGCATGATGGCCTTCGGCGTCGACTGGCCGTTCGTCCACCATCGCTGTCATGTCGGGTTCTGTCATCGCCCCGCCTGCGCGCTACTCCCCGTCCGGCCGCGCGGTGCCGTTGATGTTGGCAAGATACCGCGTCACCGAAGTGTCGAACACCGCCTTGGCGTCGCGCGGGATGACGCGGTCGTAATAGTGGCCGTAGATCGTCTCGAACGAAAACGGCTGCATCGCGCGCTGGATGCCGACCACCTCGCGGCCAGACAACGGAATGAAGTTCGGATACGAGCGCATGAACGACACGAACTTGTTGTCGGTCGTGACGCTGAGGATGTCGCCGGCGCAGACGACGCCCTTGCCGCCCTGACCCGCCGCCCAGTGCAGCACCGTGCCGCCGGGGAAGTGGCCGCCGCAACGCACCAGCGTGACGCCGGGCAACAGCGAGTGCGTCTCGCCCTCCCAGTGCACGATATTGGTGTCCGGCCGCATCACCCAGTTTTTGTCGGCGGCGTGCATGTAGACCTTGCAGCCGAAGGTGCGCGTCCATTCCGCATGCGTGGTGTAGAAATGCGGGTGCGAGATCGCCATCGCCTTGACGCCGCCGAGCGCCTTGATGACCGAGACGGTCGCGTCGTCGAGAAACGAAATGCAGTCCCACAACACGTTTCCATTCGGCGTCTGGATCAGCAGCGCGCGCTGGCCGATGGCGAATTGCGGCCGCGTGACAAAGCCGATGACGCCCGGTTCGTACTGGCGGATGCCGTTGACGCGGTCGAGCTTGAGCCGCTCCAGCGTGGTCCAGCCCTGCCCGGTCGGCGGCACGTATTGCCGCTCCTCCTCGCAGATCACGCATTGTTTCGGAGGGTTGTCGGACGGCGGATATTGCGTGCCGCAGGCGGTGCAGATGAAGGCTGGCATTTCACTTCACTCTCGATTGTCATGGCCGGATTTATTCCGGCCATCCCGGTCAGGCAGGCACAGTGTCCGCAATCGGGACCACCGGGACAAGCCCGGTGGTGACAAGGTTCACGGCCGCAAAATCTCCGGCGGGTGGCGGACCACGGTCTGGCGGCCGTTCTTGAACACGGCGAGCGGCGCGGCGATCTCGGCGATCGCCTGTTCCGGCGTTTCGGCGTCGATGATGACGACGTCGCCGGGGTTGCCGACCGCGAAGCCGTAATTTTTCATATTGAGCAACCGGGCCGAGCGCGTGGTGAGCATGTCGAAGCAGTCGCGCAGTTCCTGCGGGCGGTCGAGATACTGCAGGTTGGCGTACATGTTGGCCATGCGGATCAGCGAGCAGTCGCCATAGGGCGTCGCCGGGTTGAGCACGTTGTTGGTCGAGAGCGAGCAGTTGACGCCGTGCTCCAGCAGTCGGTTGGCGTCCGCCACGCCGCGCGGATGGGAATGCGTGCAGTGGCGGCCCATCAGAAACAGGTCGGTCGCCGGCAGCACGGTGACGCCGATCCCTGAATCCGCCAGTTGCTTCGCCAGCACCGCGAACGGCTCCGGCGGCAATAACGAGAGCTTGGCCATGTGCCCGGCGACGACGCGGCCGCCGCGCTTGTACTTGTCGGTGAGTTCGCGGACGTAGTGAATGAACATGTCGTCGGCGGTCGGCCCGACGTCGAGATGCATGTCGATGTCGACGTCGTAGTCGCGGGCGAGTTCGAAAATGCGCTCGATCTGGCCGCGCGGGTCTTTGTCGTAGCGCGGCGCGCCGCCGATCACCGGGGCACCGCGCTTGAGCGCCTCGACCAGCAGTTCGTCGGTGCCGGGAAACGAGATCAGCCCCTCCTGCGGGAACACGCAGATCTCGACATCGATCGCCCATTTGAGGTCGTCGATCGCCGCCAGCACGCCGTCGAGCCCGCGCAGGCCGATGCCGGGATCGACCTCAAGCTGGGTGCGCATGCGCGTCGCGCCGTTGACGATGCAGGCCTCGAGCGTGCGCTTCGCCCGCGCATGCACGTCCTCGACCGTCATGTCTTTCTTGACCGGCGTGACGCCGAACACCGGCGACAGCTTGGCTTTCTCCTGCGGCGCGCAGCGGTCGATGATGCGCGCCTTGTCGAGATGGATGTGGGTCTCGATCAGGCCCGGACAGGCGAGCTTGCCGTTTGCGTCGTGGATTTTCGTGTTCGTGCCGGCGTCGATACGCGGTTCGATCGCCGCAATCTTGCCGGCCTTGATGCCGATGTCGGTCGCGCCGTCACGGCCGGGAACGCGCGCGTTGCGAATGAGGAGGTCCATCGACGGCAGTCCTTTCAAAGCCCTTCAAAGTCATGGCCGGGAGTTGTTGGCCCGGCCGACGATACTTTTGCATGTCATCACCGGGCTTGTCCCGGTGATCCCGATTTCTGGAACTGTGCCTCCCTAAGCGGGATGGCCGGAACAAGTCCGGCCATGACAGAAAAAAGGTGCGCGGAAGCACCCGTATTATTTCGACGGCGCCGGGGACGCCCGCTTCCCTTTTCAGTCCCTCGAAAAAGCATTTTTGCTTTCCGCGAATTGGGCAAGCCCAACGCGCGGTATCGAGGGGGACGGAGCGCCGAAAGGCGCAACCAGTCCGTCTGTGGACGATCCGTTGCCGGATCGCCGCGCCTCTCGGCGCTCCGTCACGGCCTTTGTCCGGTCCGGGCCGCGCTTTTCGTCGGAGCGGCTTGGATCGCCGCGCCGTCCGTCAGCGAGCTCCTCGCGCCCGGGTCGTAGTGCCCGGGGAGCGGTTCCCGGTCCCGCCCGGAGCGCGTGGCTGCGAAGCACGCGCCGCAGGGGCCGCACCCGCTCCACTTCAAGAACGCCTCTAGAAGCGCCCCTCGGTGAGCAGGCGATAGGAATATAGTCGCATTTATCACCCTGACAAATGTGAGATTATTCCTATGGCGCAGGGTGAAAATCCTGAGTCCGATCAAGCGGTTGTGGTCAGGCTTGTTCATCGCCCGGCGGGGTCTCTGTTCCCGGCGGGGTTGTATCTTGCCGAGCCGGTTGATCTGCCACTCAATGAGCCGGGGGAAGTCGCGTCAGCTTTAGGATTCTCGGCTTCAAATACTCATCGTCAGAAACGGTCACATGCCAAAGAGTCTGCGCACCTGAACCATAGGCAGAGATAGTGTGGCTTAGCGCCAAGCTGTTCAGGCGCTGGCCCCACCATCGCGACCTAAAGAAATCATCTGTGTTTGTTTCGATCTGACCAAAGGTCTTAAGGTTTCCCCTGTGCAGGACATTTCCGCACTCATTGTATAGTTCGATCACTTCGTCTTTCGTAACAATGGCTTCCGGTCTGTCGAGTACGGCCATGCTCCCGTTTTCATCTATGGTGACCTTGGTGGCTGCGGGGAAAAAATCAGGGTGCAGATGCGACATGGTGCGAAGCAAACGGTCCGCCTGCCAAATCGACTCTATTCGTTTCGACTGAGTGGCCGGAATGTCGCCGTGAGCGATCAGGCTTGAGATTGCAAATAGCTCGCACATCATCCGCAGTTCGAGATGGCAAAACTCAAAGCGCGGTCGTATGCCAAGCTCCAAGTCTTCGGAAAATAGTGTTTCAATGACTCGACCTCGGAGAACAATCTCCTGCATAATTCCGACATAGACCGGCTGCCATTCCTCGGAAATGTCCGTCATGCCTTCTCCTAAAAATAAAGCGCCAGCGTTGAAAAAACGGCAGAGTAAGAAGCTAGAGTCCGAGCTGGATTCCGGCCCGAAGGTCGATCGCAAACGCGATCAGATCATGCGCAACATGCTCGCGATGCCGCCGAAGCAACACAAAGACATGAAGTTAGGTGCGAAAAAGCCCGGTAAATAGCCGGGCTTTTTGATTCGTAAGGGTATGACAGAGTCATGTTCTCGCTCAGCGAGTGTCACCGTACTTCTTCATGACCGCAGCGGCAGCGAATGCGCTGCGTACTTTGGTATCGATCTTGCCGCCGTGAAATTTTTCAGCGAAGGCGAGAAGATCATCTGGGTTGACGATCACCTTCTCGATGATGATGCCAGGGGGCAACTGCGTCTTAAGTTGCGGAAGCCACCTTTGCATCTTTTCTTCGAATGCATCGAAGGTGGGTTGCATCTCGTCGTTAGAAATCTCACGGATGCGCTGGTAATCTTCGCGGCGATACCAAGCCAAACCCATCGCTGGAACTTTGGCCCCGAAGGGCGGTGATAAGGTATTCATTAAAGGCTCCGGTCTTGGCGGAGCCGCGCGCCAGCATTGATGAAAAAGCGTCCGCGACGGCTCACCAAGTGGCGCGGGCGTTAGAGGGGTGGCGAATCGCAGTCGCCACCCCTCAATTCGACCATGCGGGAGTTGAGTTGGTTAGGCCTTTGGGCCAAATTTGCGCTTTCTCCACAAAAGAAAGCGCTTCGCAGCTTGTTTTTTCGAGCGAATCTTAATGAGGCCGTCGATAGGTGAGGCGCTTTCCTTCGGCACCTTTCGCGATCAACTCAGCGCGGGCAACATCTTCAACCCCAAGGCCGGAACGATTGCAGTAACGGAACGAGAATTCGTCCAAGTAACGCTGCAAGTGTTGTTCGCCGCAGAAGTGATAGGTGCCGCGCATTCCGCGCTTGAAGGTGCCAAAGAAGTTCTCGACCGCATTCGTGGTCTGGCCGTCTTTGCCGACATAGAAACCGCGCTGGTTCCAGCCATGAGTGACGGTCTTGTGAGCGGCAAATTCGCGGCCGACTTCGGTGTAGATACCGGCTTCGTCCGTGTGCAGTTCGCTTGAACGGCGAGCATTGCGAACCAGAATATCGCGAACGGTTTTCTTGTTCGCGCTCTTGACGTGAAAGGCACGGGCGCGGCCAGAGGGCTTCTCGACAAGAGCAACGACCGAAGCCTTGTGGCGATGGCCCTTGCGATAGCCCTTCGCGCGCTTCGACGAATTGCCGTAGTAGGTTTCGTCGGCTTGGATCGTCTGGCCTTCGCCTCCCATCGGGGACGGATTGCCATCGCGCATCGCTTCACGAATGCGGTGCATCATGAACCAAGTCGATTTGTACGAAATGCCCAACATGCGGTGCAGTTGGTGAGCGGACATGCCTTTCTTGCTGGCGGCCATCAGGTGCATCGCCAGCCACCATTTCGACAGCGGAATCTTGGAGCGTTCAAAGACAGTGCCGACCGTGACCGTGAACTGGCCCTTGCATTCGTTGCAATAGAACAGGCCCGGACGATGCGACTGCTTTTCGCCTTCGATCTTCGCAATCCGTTCCGGATCGGAATTACCGCAGTGAGGGCAGATCGGGCCTTCCGGCCAGCGGATCGCCTCCAAGTGCTCGCGCGCCTTGGTTTCGTCGGTGAAGATCGGGTTTGTCAGATTGGCGGACATGGGTAGCTCCTATGCCCTTGTTTTTATAGGGTAGAGCTACTTTTGTCAAGGTTATAAATGCGAATATAGTCCAGAGCGACTGAGAATGTCAAGGATTTCGTCATGCCCGGCTTTATGCCGGGCATGACGGGTTACTAATCGCCCCCGTGCAATTCCATTCGCGCCCGCCTGCGCATGCGCTTCCAGAACTTGCGCTTGATCTTCTTGGTGTGAACGCGCCCGCGGATCATCCGGCGATAGCGGTAACTCAACACGTCACACTCAGCGCCGCCCTTCCAGCCGCGAGAACCCATCATGACAGACCTCCGATCATTGATCGTTATAGGTCGGTCATCGCCGACTCCTTGTTACTAGTAGTCTCTGCGGACGAAACGGGCATAGAGGGTCAATGACTACGGTCGACACTGTCGGTTCACTGGCGCGACGGCGGTATTCTCATCGAAATTCGATTGAAAATCGGAACAATTGATATTGTTCGGACTTCTTCAGGCTTTGCAGGAGTCAGAATAGCTTCAACGGCG
>JBFWUS010000104.1:0-14240 GCA_050247155.1 Rhizobiaceae bacterium | reverse complement strand
GCGGATGCGGGCGGTGATGGCTTGGATTTCGGTCCTGGCGGTCATGGTCTTTCCACATCGTTTCGGCAGACGGCGTTCCGTCCAGCACCCCTCATCCGACCTCGCTTCGCTCGGCCACCTTCTCCCCCCGGGGGAGAAGGAAGAGCGGAAGCGAGGCCGCGCTTTACCTTCTCCCCTTGTGGGAGAAGGTGGCCGAGCGAAGCGAGGTCGGATGAGGGGTGCTCATGACAATCCGACTTCGACGCTAGGCGGCCCAGAAAATCTCCACCGGCGTTTCGGCCGCGTCGATCACCCGACGAATCGGCAGCATCGAACCGCGCGCCAGCGCCTTGTCTAGCGCCGCCGCCTTCTCAGCGCCTTCGATGTGAAGCGCGATGAATCGCGCAGTCACGATCGGTGGTAGCGTCAACGTCAGCCGGTCCTCGCCCGCGCTGGTCGCATGCACCGGCAGCACGAGCGCCGCGGCTTTGGCATCCAGCAGCGCATCGAGTTCACGCGCATCGGGAAAGAAGGACGCCGTGTGGCCGTCATTGCCCATGCCGAGGATGACGACGTCCAGCGGCACGCCGAGCCGCCCGACATGATCGTCGGCTTCTCGGGCCGCGTCGCCGACGTCCATATTTGGAGCAAAAAGCGGCACGAAGCGCGCGGCTGCCGCAGGCCCCTGAAGCAGCTTTTCCTTGATCAGTCGCGCATTCGATCGATCCGACGTTTCCGGCACGAAGCGCTCGTCGACCGGCAGCACCGTGACATTACTCCAGTCGATATCGATGCGCGCCAATGCCTCGAAAAACTTTCGCGGCGTCGATCCGCCCGACACTGCCAGCGTCGCCGTCCCGCTGTCCTCGATCGCTTCCGACAGAGCCCCGGCGACTGTCGCGGCCAAACCCGCCGCGAGCTCGTCGCGAGAGGCGAAATCATGCCGGACGTAGTTTATCGCCGCAGGCATCGGCTCAATCGCTCTCGTGCCAGGTGCGGCCGTCCCGTTCGATCAGCGCGATCGAGGCGGATGGACCCCAGGTGCCGGCCGTGTAGGACTGCACTTCCTGCCGGTTTTCGGCCCAGGCGTTGAGGATCGGATCGGCCCAGGTCCAGGCCGCCTCGACCTCGTCGCGGCGCATGAACAGGGTCTGGTGACCGCGCACGACATCCATGATTAGTCGCTCATAGGCGTCCGGCGCGCGACCGGTGAAACTCTGCGCAAAAGTCATGTCGAGCGGGATCTGGCGCAAGCGGATGCCGCCCGGTCCGGGATCCTTGATCATGATGAACTGCTTCACGCCCTCATCCGGCTGGAGGCGGATGACGAGCGAATTGTTGTAGATGTTGCCGGCATTGTCGCCGAAGATCGAATGCGGGATCTTCTTGAATTCGATGACGATTTCCGAAACGCGCGTAGCCAGCCGCTTGCCCGTGCGCAGATAGAAGGGGACACCAGCCCAGCGCCAATTGGCAATCTCGGCCTTCAGCGCGACAAAGGTTTCGGTCGTGCTTGGCGCGCCGAGCTCCTCGACGTAACCCTTGACAGCGCCGCCTGCGGACGCTCCGGCCTTGTACTGACCGCGCACCGTTTGTTTGGGCGCTTCCTGGCCGTTGATACGCTTCAGAGAGCGCAGCACCTTCAGCTTCTCGTCGCGCACGGCATTGGCGTCCATCGACGATGGCGCTTCCATGGCGACGAGACAGAGAAGCTGAAGAATGTGGTTCTGCACCATGTCGCGCAGCGCGCCAGCCTTGTCGTAATAGGTGACGCGATCCTCCAGACCGACAGTCTCGGCCACGGTGATCTGCACGTGGTCAATATGGGCTGAGTTCCACAGCGGTTCGTAAAGCGCGTTGGCGAAGCGCAAGGCCATCAAGTTCTGCACCGTCTCCTTGCCGAGATAGTGGTCGATGCGGAAGATCTGGCTTTCCTTGAAATCCTGGCCGATCAGGTCGTTCAAGGCTTGTGCTGACGCGAGGTCGCGGCCGATCGGCTTTTCCACCACGATGCGGCTGTTTTTGGTGATGAGCTTGTGCTCTTTCAGCTTGTGGGAAATCTCGCCGAAGAGGGACGGCGCGACGGCCAAATAGAAGGCGCGGATCGCTTCCGAATCCCCAAGCGCTTTCTTGAGTTTGTCAAAACCCTCGCCGCTCATCGCGTCGACGGTGACATAGGAGAGGCGGGCGATGAACTTCTTCAGTTCCTCCGGCTGGATGTCCTCTTTCTTGACATGTTCCTTGATGGCTTTCTCGGCGAACGCCTGGAACTCCTTGTCCGTCATCTTCGAGCGCGAAGCGCCGATGATGCGGGTCGGTTCGGAGAACTGGTGGTCGCACTGGCGATAATAGAGCGCCGGCAGGAGCTTGCGCTCGGCGAGATCGCCGGTGCCGCCGAAAATGATGAAATCGAACGGATCGACAGGAATAATCTGGCTTGTCATACGCTTTTCTCGAATTGCCCGGCCATGACGACCGCTTCATAATCTAATCGATTTAAATCCGCTAGTGCCTTTGTGTCGCACCGCACAACGACTGTTAGTGCAGCCCGCGCTGACATCGCCGTCGCATCTTGCGTCGCCAGCCGTTCCTCCGCAACATGACTGACGATTTTTGCGAGTTTACGAAGGACGCCGATATGGGCGCGCATTTGTCGACAATCGTGGCCGAAGGCCGCGCTTTCATCCAGTTCATCGACGCTAAACCGGTCGATGCTTTGTCGGGGGCGCGCATCGATGCGGTGCGATCCGCCTGGCCAACAGCACCGCCTTCGGGCTTGTCGCGGGCGTCTGGACAAAGGACGGCGCGAGCCGGCACCGCGTCGCCAAGCGGGTTCGTGCCGGGCAGGTGTTCGTCAACGGCTACGGCGCAGGGGTGGGATCGAACTGCCCTTCGGCGGGTTCAAAAGATCCGGCCATGGCCGCGAAAAAGATTTTGAGGCGCTCTACGACATGAGCGCCACCAAAACGATTGTGTTCAATCATGGGTGAAGCGCTGTTCACCCTCCCCCTTGTGGGAGGGTCGATCCTGAGCTCGCGAGGGATCGGGGAGGGGGTGTTAAGAACGGCCATTGCGCAGTAGGTACCCCCACCCCGTTTCACGATCACTTGCTGCGCAAGACGATCGCTCGCCGACCCTCCCCACAAGGGAGGGTAAACCCGGAGAAACCCATGCCCCGCCTGAAAGACAAAGTCGCGATCATCACCGGCGCTGCTTCCGGTTTTGGCGAAGGCATGGCGCGGCGGTTCGCCGAAGAAGGCGCGAAGGTGGTCGTCGCCGACCTCAACCATGCGGGCGCAAAAAAGGTAGCCGAGGAGATCGGCAAGAACGCCATCTGGACGCAGACCGATGTATCGCATCGTGGCGAGTTCGACGAGATGGTGAAGGCTACGCTCGATGCCTTCGGCCGCATCGACATCATGGTCAACAATGCTGGCTACAGCCACAAGAACGGCAGCCTGCTCCACGTCAACGAAGACACGTTCGACCTGATCACCGCGGTCAACATGAAGGCGATCTACCATTCGACGTTGGCCGTCGTCCCGGTAATGGAAAAGCAGGGCGGCGGTGTCATCCTGACGACCGCCTCGACCGCCGGCCTGCGCCCGCGTCCGGGTCTGACTTGGTACAACGCCTCGAAGGGCTGGGCGATCACGGCGACCAAGTCGATGGCGGTGGAACTCGCGCCGAAAAACATCCGCGTGAACTGCCTGTGCCCCGTGGCCGGCGAAACAGGCATGCTGGCGACCTTCATGGGCGAGGACACGCCGGAAAAGCGTGCCCAGTTCAAATCCGTGATCCCGCTCGGGCGCTTCTCAACGCCGCTCGACATCGCCAACGCAGCGCTCTGGCTCTGCTCGGACGAGGCGGAGTTCATTACCGGCGTCGCGCTGGAGGTGGATGGCGGGCGCTGTGTTTGAGTGATCGCAACTGAGATTTTGGTTCGCGCGCAGCCGCTCTTTGAGGCCAGCGCTGATTAACCACCTTTCGGGGTTGACCCCACTTGCCCGACAGCCGACGCTGCCAGTGGCGGTGGGGCAGGCAGGAGGAGATGCCTATGAAAACCCCCCTTTTGGCGGCCACGGCGGTGGTCTACCTGTTCATGCAATCCGCGGCGTTTGCCCAGTCGGCGAGCCCGACGGTCGAAGACGCGGAGACATTCATCAAATCGGCCGAATCCGAACTCAACGCCGAATCGATTCGGGTTAACCGCATCCAGTGGGTGAACAGCACCTATCTGACCGACGATACCGACACGCTTGCCGCCGAGGCGGGCGCGAAACAAACTGAACTCTCGGTGCGGCTGGCGCTGGAGGCCGCGAAATTCGATGCGGTGCCCGGCCTTTCCGATGAGGCGAAACGCAAGCTCAATATCCTGCGTGGCGGCATCGTGCTGCCCGCGCCGACAACGGCGGGCGCGGCGACCGACCTGAATAACATCTCGACGAAGCTGCAATCGGCCTACGGCAAAGGCGAGGGCACATTGAAAGGCCAGCCAATCAGCGGTTCCGACATCGAGGAACAGATGATGGTGAACCGCAATCCCGACGAGCTGAAGGAGATGTGGACGAGCTGGCACGACAAGGTCGGCGCGCCGATGCGCGACGATTACACGCGCCTGGTCGAGATCGCCAATGCCGGGGCGAAGGAACTCGGCTACCCGAATGTCGGCGAGATGTGGCGCTCGCAATACGACATGCCGGCGGCGGACGTGGCAGTGCTGACGGACAAGATCTGGGGCGACGTAAAGCCGCTTTATGACGACCTGCACTGTTATGTGCGCGGCAAGCTGAATGAGAAATATGGCGATGCCGTTCAGCCCAAGACCGGGCCGATCCGCGCCGACCTGCTCGGCAATATGTGGGCGCAGGAATGGAGCGGCATCTATGACCTCGTCGCGCCGCCGGGGGCGGGCGACATCGGCTTCGACACGACCGAACTTCTGAAAACCGCCAAGTATGACGAGAAGAAGATGGTCGAGACCGGCGAGGCATTCTTCACCTCGCTCGGCTTCGAAAAGCTGCCGGAAAGTTTCTGGAAACGCTCTATGTTCCTGAAGCCGGCGGACCGCGAGGTGGTGTGCCACGCCTCGGCCTGGGACATCGACAACCAGGACGATCTGCGCATCAAGATGTGCATCAAGGTGAATGCCTCCGACTTTGGCACAATCCACCACGAACTCGGCCACAATTTCTACCAGCGCGCCTACAAGGCCCAGGACTATCTGCACCTGAATGGGGCAAACGATGGTTTCCACGAAGCGGTCGGCGACACGATCGCGCTGTCGATCACGCCGGAATATTTGGTGCAGATCGGCCTGCTGCCGAAAGACAAGGTGCCGAGCGAAGATAAGGACATCGGCCTCTTGCTGCGCCAGGCGATGGACAAGATCGCCTTCATGCCGTTCGGCCTGCTGGTCGACAAATGGCGCTGGGGCGTGTTCGACGGCTCGGTCGCGCCGGTCGCGTACAATACGGCGTGGACGGACCTCAGACTAAAATACCAGGGCATCACGCCGCCGACGGAGCGCCCCGAGACGGCCTTCGATCCGGGCGGCAAATATCACATCCCGGCGACGACGCCTTACCTGCGTTATTTCCTCGCCAATGTGCTGCAGTTCCAGTTCTACCAGAGCGCCTGCCAGCAGAGCGGCTGGAAAGGCCCGCTTCACCGCTGTTCGTTCTACGACAACAAGGACGTCGGCAAGAAATTCAACGCAATGCTGGAGATGGGCGCATCAAAGCCTTGGCCAGATGCGCTGGAGGCCTTCACCGGCCAACGCGACATTTCCGGCGACGCCATCATTGCCTATTTCGCGCCCCTGCAAGGCTGGCTGAAGGAGCAGAACCAGGGCAAGAGCTGCGGCTGGTGAAGACCATCGGAGCACGGCCGTGCCGTGCTCCTTGCCTCACACATTCAGCAACAGATACTCCCGCTCCCAGGGTGAGATGACTTCCATGAAAGTCTCGAACTCGGCGCGCTTGATCGCCGCATAGGTGTTGCAGAAGGCTGGCCCGAGGATCTCGTGCAAATCCTCGTCGCTCTCGAACAGATCGACGGCTTCGAGCAGACCACGCGGCAGGTCGATCTCGTCTTCGTTGGCGGTGGTGAGCACGGCTGCATCGCAGGCGATCTGCTTGGTCATGCCGATCAGGCCACAGGCCAGCGATGCGGCGAGCGCGAGGTATGGGTTCGCGTCGGACGAGGGGATGCGGTTTTCGACGCGACGCGAATTCGGGTCCGAGCGCGGCACGCGGAAAGCCGTGGTGCGGTTGTCGTAGCCCCATTTGTTGTTGACCGGCGCGGAAGCTGCCTGGGTCAGCCGGCGGTAGGAGTTCACATATGGCGCGAACATCACCAGCGCGTTTGGCACATGTTTCTGCATACCGCCGATGAAATGGAAGAAGGCGTCGGTCTCGCTGCCGTCCGCATTGGTGAAGACGTTCTTGCCGCTCTTCTTGTCGATGATGGATTGGTGAATGTGCATCGCCGAACCAGGCTGGCCCTGGATAGGCTTCGCCATGAAGGTCGCGTAGACGTCGTGCTTCATCGCGGCTTCGCGGATGGTGCGCTTGAACAGGAACACCTGGTCGGCGAGCGCGATCGGATCGCCATGGCGAAGATTGATTTCGAGCTGGCCAGCGCCTTCCTCGTGGATCAGCGTGTCGATCTCGAGGCCCTGCGCTTCCGAGAAATGGTAGATGTCGTCGATCAGTTCGTCATATTCGTTGACGCCGGCGATCGAATAGCCGGAGCCGCCGGCAATGGGCCGGCCGGAACGGCCAACCGGCGGGGATAGCGGATAATCAGGGTCGGGATTCTTGCGCACCAGATAGAACTCGATCTCCGGCGCGACCACGGCGCGGAGCCCGCGCTTTTCATAGGCATCGAGAACACGGCGAAGCACGTTGCGCGGCGTGAAACCGACGAGCCGGCCGTCCTGGTGGACGAGGTCGCAGATCACCTGCGCCGTCGGGTCTTCCTCCCAAGGCACGACGCAAAGCGTGGAAAGATCCGGCACAAGCTTCAGGTCGCCGTCATCCTCGGGGTACTCAAAACCGTTGCCGTCTTCCGGGTAGTCGCCGGAAATCGTCATCATGAACGGCGCCGACGGCAGGGCGAGCGAGGTGTTGGAGGTGAATTTGTTCGACGGCATCATCTTGCCGCGGGCGACGCCGGCCTGATCGGGCGTTATGCACTCGATGTCCTCGATGCCGCGCCATTCCAGCCAGTCGCTGGCTTCCTTCCAGTTCTTGATGCCTCGGAGGTTTTTTACATAGGCGGGGGTGCGGGTACGTGCAGCGCGGCGCTGCGGACGGGCGTCCTTCGAGGCGGGTGGCATCAATCACCAGAACATTGCGGATGCTTATCTTTGCCACCGCCCAGTGCGGAAAGGAAGCCCCCAAGCCTGGCTCTAAGCGGCCTCCAGCACCACCTTGATGCTCTGGCTGCGGTCGAGCGCGAGATGAAACGCGTCCGGCGCTTCATCGATCGGGCGGCTGCCGGTAATGATTTTTTGCACGTCGACCACGCCTGAGACGATCAACTCGACGGCTTTGTCGAACTCGTCGTGGAAGCGCATCGTGCCGCGATAGTCGAGCTCCTTGGTCATGATCATGTTGGCCGGCAGCGACACGTCGCCGCCTGGCAGATTGCCGACCTGCACGACCGTGCCGCCGCGACGCACTATGCGGATGGCAAGCGACAAGGCCGGCAGCGCGCCAGTGACTTCGAACACCGTGTCGAATGGTGCGCCGGCCGCCGCGGCTATCAAAGTGTCAGCACCCGTCGACGTGTTGAACGTCTGGCTCGCGCCAAGGGATTTGGCGAGCGCCAGCGGCCGGTCGGCGAGATCGATCATCGTCGCGTTCGCGATACCCGCGACCTGCGCTGCAAGCAGCGTCAGAAGGCCGATGGGGCCGCCACCGAAGATCGCGACGGTCTTGCCGACGAGATTGCCGGCGCGCGCGACGGCGTGCAGGCAGACGGCCAGCGGTTCAGCCATTGCAATCGCGGCCATCGGCACGGACTTCGGAACGACGATGCATTGGCCGGGCGTGGTGTCGAAATAGGTCGAGAAGCCGCCTTGCATATGCGGGTTCTTGGACGCCGAGCCCATGAAGAAGATATTCTCGCAGAGGTTCGAGCGTCCCTCGCCGCAGCGCGGGCAGGCGTTGCAGCGGCGGGAAGGGTTGACCGCAACGTGGTCGCCGACGGTCAGGCCAATATCGGGAGCATTGATCTCAGCAACCTCGCCGGCAAGTTCGTGGCCCAGCACCAACGGCTCGCGCAGAATGAAGTCGCCGGTGCGGCCATGGCGAAAATAGTGCAGGTCCGAGCCACAGATACCGCCAGCCCGAAATTTGACGCGCACCATGCCCTCGGCGAGCGGACCGAGCGGACGCTCGACGACGCGCAAATCTTCAGCGCCGAAGAGTGTGGCGGCGTGGGCGGTGGTCATGTCGCGATGCCTCCGCCGGCATGTGATGAATATTCTGCGCCTACCCCCCTCTGTCCTGCCGGACATCTCCCCCTCAAGGGGGGAGATTGGCTGCTTCGCCGACACTGCGTAATCTCCCCCCTTGAGGGGGAGATGTCCGGCAGGACAGAGGGGGGTAGGCGCAGGATCATTGCGAATATTTCTGACGGCATATTGAGTGTGAACCTAACGCAACAACCCCATCTGCTCCGGCAGCCAGAGCGTGATTGCCGGCACGAAGGTGATGAGCAGCAGCGCGGCGAGCAGCGGCACCAGCCATGGCAGGATCGCCATCGTGGTCCGCTCGACGGACAGTTTGGCCACGCGCGATAGCACGAACAGCACCATGCCGAGCGGCGGATGAAGCAAGCCGATCATCAGGTTCAGCGTCATGATCAGGCCGAAATGCACCGGGTCGACGCCATACTTCGCGGCCACCGGCAGCAGAATCGGCACCAGAATGGTGATCGCCGCGATGGTGTCGAGGAAACAACCGACGATCAGCATCAGGATGTTGACCAGGATGAGGAACACCCATTTGTTGTCAGTCAGCGAGACCATGAAGTCCGAGAAAAGCTGCGCGAATTGGCTGACGGTCAAAAGCCAGGCGAAGATCGAGGCCGCGGTGACGATGAACAGCACGGAGGCCGTCGTTTCGATCGTGTCGAAACTCGCCTTGGCAAGACCCGGCATGGTCATGGTGCGGTAACGCACCAGTCCGAGGAACAGCGACCAGATGACGGCGGCCATCGCGGCTTCCGTCGGCGTGAACCAGCCCATGGTCATGCCGCCGATCAGGATGACTGGCGTCATCAGAGCCATGACGGCGGAAAAGTCGAAATACCAGTCGGCGGCGACCAGCAGCGCCAGCGCGATCAGCACAGCAAGATTGATTGACAGGCCGGCCAGCACCAGCAGATAGACGCCAACCGGGAACAGCGCGACCACCAGCACCTCGAGGCTGGCTTCGCCGAGCTTGGCAAACGAGAACGGTGTGTCCGAACCCCAACCGCGCTTGTAAGCGAAGATGGCAACGGTGATCATCATCATCAGTGTCATCACGACGCCGGGCAGGATGCCCGCCATGAACAGCGCGCCGATCGAGACGTTGGCCATCATGCCGTAGATGACGAAGGGCAGCGATGGCGGGAAGATCGGGCCAAGCGTGGCGGAGGCGGCGGTCACGCCGACGGCGGCTTCGACCGGATAGCCGTGGTCCTTCATCGCCTTGATTTCGATCGTGCCTATGCCGGCGGCGTCCGCCAGTGCCGTGCCGGACATGCCCGAGAAGATCACCGAGCCGATGATATTAACCTGCGCTAGGCCGCCCTTCATCCAGCCGACGAGAGCTAGCGCGAAAGAGTAGATGCGGCCGGTGACGCCGGCGATGTTCATCAGATTGCCGGCGAGAATGAAGAAGGGGACGGCCAGCAGCGGAAAGCTTTCCACGCCGGCGATCATGCGTTGCGCGGCAATGAGATCCGGCGCAACACCGTAGATCAAGAGATAGGCGACTGACGCGACGGCCATGGCGACAGCCACCGGCACGCCGACCAGCATCAGGACGAGAAAACCACCAACGAGTAGCAGCATGGGTCAAACTCCCGGCGCGTCGAATTTTTCGGGGTGTTGCAGCACGGAATAGCCGCGCCGCCAGTTCTGCACGAGCACCTGGATCGAACGCAGGAACATCAGTGCGAAGCCGGCAAAGACCAGCCAGAAGAACGGACCTCGCGGCAGGTTGACCGTGGTCATGCGCTCATGGCCCACAATGGAGACATAGCGATAGATGAGCCAGGTGGCGTAGGCGAAGAAGACGACACGGATGATGTCGACCGCCATCGAGAGGTACTTGCCCGCGCCCTCTGGAAGGTAATGGTAGAGCACGTCGACATGGATATGCCGCGACATGCGCACGCACATCGATGCGCCCAGAAACACCACCACGACCAGTGCGTTGACGGCGATCTCTTCGGTCCAGGCGTAGCTGTTGTTCAGCACGTAGCGGGTGAAGAACTGCAGGAAGACGCAGCCCACCATCAGCCAGAATAGGGCGAGCGTGACCCAGTCCTCCCAGCCGTGATGGGAGAGGTCGACCGGTGCCGCTTCTTCCTCGAAGGCGTGCGCCAGCTCTTCGGCCGAAACCTGCGTGTGGTGTTCGTGTTGGGTCATGGTTGGCCTCCTCCCTAGCCCTCTGTTTGAAGCACCCCCTCACCGGCCCTTCGGGCCACCTCTCCCCCTGCCCGGGGGAGAGGAATCGCAGCGTCGACGACTGGCGTCTAAATCGCGGCCGGCATTCCTCTCCCCCGGGCAGGGGGAGAGGTGGCCCGAAGGGCCGGTGAGGGGGTGCTATCGGAGTCGAGTCGACCGAAGAATTTACTTCACCGCCTGGATGGCGTCCCAGTCGGCCTTGTCGTAGCCGAACTCCTCGAAGGTGACCTTCTCGGCGACGGCCTTCTTGAAGTCTTCGATGTCAACTTCCGTCACCGTGATGCCCTTGTCCTTGAAGCCTTGCACTAGCTCCTTCTCACGGGCGACGATCTTGTCGCTGGCGCGCTTCGCGGCCTCCTGAAACACCTCGGTGAAGACCTTCTTCTCGTCGTCCGACAGGCTGGCCCAGCGGGTCTTCGAGACGATGGTGTTCAGGTGGTCGACGATATGGCCGGTCAGCACGATGTTCTTCTGAACTTCGTAGAACTTCTTGGCCTCGATCGTCGTCAGTGGGTTCTCCTGCGCTTCCACCGTGCCATTCTGCAGCGCCAGATAGACCTCGGCGAAGGCGATCGGCGCCGTGTTTGCGCCGCAGGCGCGCGGCATGGCGAGATAGGCCGGCACGTCGGGCACGCGCATCTTGAGGCCCTGCATGTCGGCGCATTTGGCGATCGGCCGGTTCGACGTTGTCTGGCGCGTGCCGTAATAGGTGGTGGCGGCGATGTGATGCCCGGTCTGCTGCTCGTAGAGGCCGGTCAACTCCTTGTATTTTTCGCTCTTGGTGTAGGCGAGCAGGTGGTCGGCATCGCGGAATGTGTAGGGATAGTAGGTGACGCCGATGCGCGGCAATTCCTTCGCGGCGAAGGATGAGCCGGAGATGATGATGTCGACCGTGCCCAGCGTCAGGCCCTGATTGATATCGGCTTCCTTGCCGAGCTGCGAGGCCGGATAGACTTCGACCTTGAACTTGCCGTTGGTGCGCTTGGCGATCTCCTCGCCGGCCCACACCGCTTCGGTATGGAACGGCTCCGTAACCTCGTAGACGTGCGCCCATTTCAGCACTTCCTGGGCGTGGGCTGCGCCTGCCATCAAAAACCCGGCGGCAATGCCGAGCAGCGTCTTTCCAATCGTGCGGCGTGAAATCATGTCTCTCTCCCTGTTCACGGTTTCGGCGGTTGGTTGGTTACGTCGTCGAAGAATTCAGGTTTTAGCGCCGCGACATGCGGCAGATCGGCCAGGATTTGTCTCAGATGCACGCGCATGGCGGCATCGGCCTCGGCCGGCGCGCCACGCTCGATCGAATCCACCACCTGCGTGTGCTGGTCGATCGAGATTTCGATCACCGAGCGGTTCATCAAGGTGAGGAATCGCACGCGGTCCATCTGCGCCTTCACATTGTCCACCAGCCGGAAGACCTGCGATTTGCCGGCGGCAACAGCGAGCGCGCGATGGAACTGCTCGTCCAGCTTCATGAACTCGTCGGGATGCAGGTTGATCGTCTTCTTCTGCGCCTCGATGAGCTTGCGCAGCGCCTTGACCAGCGTCGGGTCGTGCTGCTCAGCGACGAGTCTGGTGATGTCGGCTTCAACGGCTTCGCGCACGAAACGAGCGTCCATCACGGAGGCAATGCTGATCTTGCGCACCAGTGTGCCGCGTTGCGGTCGTACTTCCACCAGCCCGTCATCGGCGAGCTTGATAAAAGCCTCGCGCACCGGCTGGCGGCTGAGCGAGAACGCCTTGGCGAGCTCGGTCTCCGACACCAGTGCGCCGGGCTCCAACTCGGCGCGGATGATGCGCTCGCGCAACGCCCGATACACCTGCGGCCCGACCGGTGCGCCCTGCTCAAGCGCCCATTCAATTTTGCTGTGAACTCCCAACCGTTCCTCCTACGGTTGAAGTTACCTTAGCATAACTTCCATACTAGTCAACAGCTATGCCCGCGCTTTGGCAGCGAGTGGCGCAGCCAGTCGTTGTCTATGGCTACCCGCCGTACAACGGCAGGCGCCGCCGAAATTTAGCGAGTTGAGAGGCGTTTTTTTGAACTGCTAGGCTCCACTGGCTTTACCGTCTGGCCCTCGAAAGGGTTGCGGTTGGCCCGCGTTTTCTGAACTGCTAGGCTTCGAGCGACTTCAGGGCCTCCAGGTCGGCTGTTGCGGTTGGCCCGCGTTTTCTGAACTGCTAGGCTCGAAAAGCACCTGACCATCTTCACGCGCTAGTTGCGGTTGGCCCGCGTTTTCTGAACTGCTAGGCTCCTCAGGGCTGACCCCAGGCGTACTCGCATGTTGCGGTTGGCCCGCGTTTTCTGAACTGCTAGGCTATCATGAGGCGGGCGTAGCCTAACATGACGGTTGCGGTTGGCCCGCGTTTTCTGAACTGCTAGGCTGCACTTTGGCGATGGCGTCGGACGGCGAAGGTTGCGGTTGGCCCGCGTTTTCTGAACTGCTAGGCTGCGCTGCTTTTCCTCCCGCGTCGGCTCACGGTTGCGGTTGGCCCGCGTTTTCTGAACTGCTAGGCTCGACGCGGCGGTATCTGCTACCACGATCGAGTTGCGGTTGGCCCGCGTTTTCTGAACTGCTAGGCTGCCGCTCGGTGCCTGGGTTGTGTCCCGTGAGTTGCGGTTGGCCCGCGTTTTCTGAACTGCTAGGCTCTGCCCTCCAGCATCTCGTCGAGACCGATCGTTGCGGTTGGCCCGCGTTTTCTGAACTGCTAGGCTTGCCAAACGTCATCTAGTGCGCCGCCCGCGAGTTGCGGTTGGCCCGCGTTTTCTGAACTGCTAGGCTTTCATCTCGACAGAAGAGACCAGATATTATGTTGCGGTTGGCCCGCGTTTTCTGAACTGCTAGGCTCGCCGCCGGCCGTGCTATCGAATAGCTCCAGTTGCGGTTGGCCCGCGTTTTCTGAACTGCTAGGCTCCAGCCATAGGCCGGGCGCTCGGTCGGCTCGTTGCGGTTGGCCCGCGTTTTCTGAACTGCTAGGCTAAACTTCGGAGACGTGATCGGGTGGGAAGAGTTGCGGTTGGCCCGCGTTTTCTGAACTGCTAGGCTGTACGGCCGCGATACGCTGGTCGTGCTCGGCGTTGCGGTTGGCCCGCGTTTTCTGAACTGCTAGGCTATACCGATAGCCATCTGTGCCGGCGTGTAAGTTGCGGTTGGCCCGCGTTTTCTGAACTGCTAGGCTAGGAATATACAAAACGTACAGAGGAGCATCGTTGCGGTTGGCCCGCGTTTTCTGAACTGCTAGGCTCTACGCCATCCTGGCCCTCATTGGGCTGCTGTTGCGGTTGGCCCGCGTTTTCTGAACTGCTAGGCTCGCCGCACCATTGCAAGGCGGCGTCGTGGAGTTGCGGTTGGCCCGCGTTTTCTGAACTGCTAGGCTCTTCTGGCCGGTCTTCTCCTGCTTGACGGCGTTGCGGTTGGCCCGCGTTTTCTGAACTGCTAGGCTTTCCTTTGTCTTCGGCCTCGATTGCCTTGATGTTGCGGTTGGCCCGCGTTTTCTGAACTGCTAGGCTCAAGGCGACCGGCATCTATATGGAGCTTCTGTTGCGGTTGGCCCGCGTTTTCTGAACTGCTAG
>JBFWUS010000103.1:0-14322 GCA_050247155.1 Rhizobiaceae bacterium | reverse complement strand
CTTGCATGTGCTCATGCGCGCAATCTAGCTGTGGCGGGTGCCGGACTCAATCGCATCTGCATGGAAGTGCTGAAAAATAAACCCTTTTTGGGGATGGAATGAAGGAACGCCGTGGACGTAAATGTGCCTCCTGCACTGATGAGGACAAGATGGCCGGCTTCATGAAATCTCTCAAGCGCACCTTCATGAGCGAGCTTGTGAAGAAAGCCGATCTGCGTGTCGACGAAGTGTATGTGCGCCTCAGCATGCGTCTCAGGCGCGACAAGGTCACGCGTGAGAAATATGTGGTGCTGGGGCTCGTCGCCGCGATGAACTACAAGCACGCGGAGCTGAGTGTCGACGAGTTCCGGCAGTTTCTCGATGCGGCGAGATCGATGCAGCAGGCGATGGGTATTCCCGAGGCCCTGCCGCCGCTCAAGAGCTGAGCGGCTTGTCTCGGAAAAGTCAGGACACGGCGACGTCGCGCCAGAAGCCGAAGCGGCCGCCGACATGGCGCATTTGCGGCTGCGGCTTCTCGTAGGACCAGGCGGCGCGTTCGTGGCGCCGGCCGTCGACGACCAGGTCGTAGAACTGCACGCCATGCGGACATTTGTGGTCGTCGGCCGTCTTCGGCGCCTTCTCGAGCCATTCGCGCCGGACGGAAGCCGGCGGAAAATAGGAATATCCGTGCGCTTCGGTGATGTCATTGCTCTGCGCGACAACGTGATTGCCCAGGACTGCTTTCATTGCAACGCTCCGATCATGCGGCTGGCCCTGCATCATATGGCGTCGACCCGTGGCATTTCCAGGGCCGTCAGCGATCTCTCCGCATTGGGACGCCGCGCATCACCGCCAGCGCCACGAGCTGATAGGCGGTCAGGCGATGTCCGTTCACCCAATAGAGCGAGGCCCGTGAGGCATCGCCGAGGACGATATAGCCGCGCCGCCTGAGGCCGGTGAAGGCTTTGCTGACCGCGGGTCTGGGGCCCAGATGCAGATCTCTTACGACCCGGTCCATGATCCGCGCACAGAACGTTTCATGCCGTTCCCTAAGCTGCTGGACGGTCAAAATCTGTCAGGAGCGGTGTTGCGAACTGAGCCTTTGATGAACGAAGCGAGCCGCCCGTGATCTCACGCGGTGGCCTCTCGGGTGCGAGACGTCGCCGTTGCGGGCACCCGGAGCGCGATCGTCCATGAAAAAAGGCGGCCGATATTCGGCCGCCTCAACAGGCATGACCTTTGTCTTAATCCACGCTTCCGGTCCAGGCGGCCGCCCTGGCGGGCAGCATGGGCGTGTCGAGCGTCGCGCCGCGCCGGTCGTTCTCCCACAGGCTCGTCACCCCGAAGGCGACGCTCAGTCCGACGAGGAAGGCATGTTCCTCGACGGCTTCGGCATCGACTTCCGTTTCCTCATAGTAGCCGCCGCGATATTCGAGCGTACCGTAGACCGGCGACGATTCGGCGATGCGCATCTTGGCGAGCGCGCCCCAGTTCCAGACCTCGCCCTTGCTGTCGCCGTCCACATAGTGCGGCGTCTCGCCATAGGCGACTTCGGCCTGGAAAAGGAAATCCTCGCTGAAGAAGTAGCGTCCGACGCCTCTCACAAACCAGGCGTCGGTGAAGCCTTCTTCCTCCTCGTCCATTTCGAAATCGGCCCAGCCGCCCTGCACATAGAAGGTGAACTGGTCGAGATAAAGCTGTGCTTCGGCGCCAAGCATGAAGCTGATGTCGTCGCCGTCCGAGTCGACTTCCCCGTCATCGGCCGAGCCGGCGCCGCCGAAAATGCCGAACAATCCGGCATCGGGATCGCGCCAGCTCAAATGGCCGCCGAGCACATAGGCGCCTTTCGCGTCATCATTGCTGCTGCGATCATAGAATTCGCCCTGGGCGTCCAACTGGGCCGAGAAGGACTCGCCGAGCGGGATGCTGACATGACCGTGTCCGGAAAGGGTCAGTTCGGTGCCCTCATTCAGGTCCGGATCCCCCTTGGCGATGGACGCGTCCTGGATGCCGACGGCGATGCCGAACAACCCTGAAAAAAGTAAGCTGTTGTCCGGCGGCATCTCGACATCGGCGGCGAGCGCCGGTGTCGCCATGAAAGCCGCCAGTGCGCTCGATACGAAAAGATTACGGAGCAATGATTTCGACATGCCTCAAATCCCCGATTACCGTCGGGTAGATTATGCCTGAGGCACCTGCCGCAATCCACGCCGGATGCTGCCGCAAGGGCCGAAAGTTCCGGAGCGTGACCTTTCTGCCACATCCAACGGGCTGAGGCCGGCGTGATACATCGAATTTCGGGCCATTTTGAGGGGTTTCCGCCGAGGTCAGCCCTGAATGCCGCTTTCGGAATGTCTTGAGGCCTTCTCAAAGGGCTTCTTCCCGGGCTCAGCCCTGTGTCATTCCAGGACAATCTGCCGTGGCAATCGCCGAATCACGCCCATCTTCAGAAGCTGCGCTGTTCGGATACTGACCGACCGAAGAGCCAAAATCTAAGGATCGCGTTAAGCCTATTCTAAGCCCGCCATGCCAGTTTCACGGCGCCATGCGGACTGTCCGGTCGATCCTTGTCTTCCATCCGGCCCTGTGGGGCCTTGTCGCGCTGCAGAGCCTCGTCGTCGCGGCCTGGATCGCTATCGATCCGCGGATTTCCTTCAGCCTGACGCGGGCCGATGAAACGGCCATCACGTTCGGCCTGTGCCTTCTCGTGGCTGCCGTCGCCTATGGTTTCGAGACTTCCAGATGGGCGGTGATCGCTGGCCGCATCAGGATCATGGCCACGGGCGTCCTTTTCCTGTTCCTGTCCTTCACCGGCGCCCGCTTCCTCAATTATCTGAGCATGTCGCTGGCCTTCCCCTCGGCCGATGACATGCTCGATTCCTGGGACCAGGCGCTCGGCCTCGACTGGCATGCTTATGCGGTCTGGCTCAGCCGCTATCCGGACCTGCTGCCCTATCTCGAGCAGTGCTATATTCTGGCCGCGGTCTCCATTCCCTTCATCTTCGTGGCGCTGGTCGCCTGCGGACGGGTCGAGCGGGCCAAGGAGTTCGCCACGCTTCTCTTCATCGGGGTCTTCGTGACCGTATGCGTCGCCGGCTTCTTCCCCGCCGAAGGCGCCATGGTCCGTTATATGGACAGTGCGCTGCCGGCGGGCACATTCGGTCAGAAGGCGGGCGTGTTCTTCGTCGAGGCGCTGCGCAAGGTGCGCGATGCGGACGAGGTCGTGCTGAGCTTCGCGGCGCTGCCCGGCCTCGCGTCCTTTCCCTCCTTCCACACGGCTATCAGCCTGCTGATCGTCTATGCCTGCCGCGACCATGTCGCAGCCCTGTTGCTGGCGACGGCCGGGGCCGGCGCCGTCCTCGTGGCGACGCCGGTCTATGGCGGGCATTATTTCATCGATGTCATCGCCGGCTTCGCGCTCACGATCGCGCTGGCGGCCGCCTATGCGGCGGTCAGAGAAGCTCCTGACCGCAGACCTCGCCTTTACGTGACGGTAGCCAAATTGGTGACGCCCTGGCGGCTCCATGCAGGGGTTCGAGCCAGGCTGTGTCGGGAAAGCCAAGGCGATCTCGGCGCCCACTCGCGACATGAGTGAGCTCGACGTTTCGCCCTTGAGGGCAATGATCCAACCCTTTCACAGATGCCGCGCCGTCGCCGGGGATGGCATGGATTTCCGGCCGCAATGACAAAATAGCCAATGGCCGGACCTTCACGCAGGTGTGCGCCAGCCTGCTGTGTCGCGCCGATGCCGACCATGGTGGCACCTCGCCGGCGAACCAGCCCCATGCCAAGCGCAAGGAGGTGCATGAGGACCAGAAGCAATTGCGGAAGATGCATGATAGCTCCAGGCCGCGGGCGGCTTCCGCGAGAAGATCTTATGAACAGGCTGACGCGTCAGGCCACGAAAAAGCCCGGCAGCTTGTTGCTCCGGGCACATATCCTTCGATCCTGATATTCTCCAAATCGCACGTTTCGCGCAAAATGTCAAGAGAAAATTGGCGCGCGCCTGGAGATCGTCCGTATACGGAGTTCATGGCGCTTTGCCCTGGCATGGCGAGAAGCGACGCGCCATCGTTCATCGCGGGTTCATCGTCCGGCGCGTAAACAGGATGCCGGCGGGCTAACCGGATGGATTGGCCTATGCGACGCACCCTGACTCCGATTTCCGTTGCTGTAGCCTTCGCCCTGGTCGCCGGCGCAACGCTCACTGGTGAACCCCGGCAGGCCATCGCTGCCGACGAAATAAAACAACCCACGAGAATGCCAAGGATCGTAGGCTGCTCGGACAGCCAGAGGCCGCTTCTGGAAGAGGTCTGGAAGCGGGCGCACACTTTCGTCTGGCGGGCGCAGAGGTTTGCCGATGCCCTGAATGCCTTGCCCCGAACCGAGCGCGAAAGGCTGTGGCGGCGCGAGCGTATCGACCGCACCGACAGTGTTTCGCCACATACCTGGTTCGGCGCCTTCGATGGCGAGCGCAGCAATATCATGCGCGAGGGGTTGAAAAAAGCCGAACAGCGCTTCCGCGGGGTCGGCAACGTCAAGATCCGCGAGTTGCGCTGTGGCCAACCCATTGCCGCGTCGGAAAACGAGCACACCGATGTCTGCCCTGCCGCCGCCACCGGGGGCGGGTGGCCGAACGCCTTCCACTTGCCGCCCGGCGTGATCGTGACCTGTCCGTCGTTCTGGAACGCGATGAACAACCAGTTTCAGGATCCCGAGGTGCGCAAGGACGATGCGGCCATGACGCTGGTGCACGAGGTATACCACTGGCTGAGCATCGACGACTGCCCGTCGCGCCGCGTCACCTGCGTCAAATATGTCACCGATTATCACGGCGATGGGGCGGGCGGCATTCCCGACCGTTTCTGGAAAGGGGCCGACCGCTCGCGTGAGCTGGCCCGTCTGAGTCCGCGCCACGCCACGCGCAACAACGACAGCTACGCCAATTTCATTCGCAATGTGGGCACCAGCCAGCCCTATGTGCATGGCATCTGGGAGCAGAGACCGGGCGGATCGCAGGGCGATTACAGTCACGTGCATATGCTGCCCTGGGACAGTTTCGTACTGCACTGGGAAAGCCGCGGGCGGGACTTCGAGCTGGTCGACATTTCGACCTATGTGCATTTCAACACAAGGCTCTATAGCGGGCTCTGGCACCGCAGCCCCGGACGCAACGGCGCGCTGTTCTACCTCACCTCGTGGCGGGCGTTCGAGGACAAGTGGCGCGAG
Source organism: Rhizobiaceae bacterium (assembly GCA_050247155.1). Taxonomy (GTDB): domain Bacteria; phylum Pseudomonadota; class Alphaproteobacteria; order Rhizobiales; family Rhizobiaceae; genus Mesorhizobium_G. The sequence goes on along the minus strand of JBFWUS010000103.1, from coordinate 9,114 downwards.
CTCCAGCCGACCCAGGAACTGGTCGACATCGAGGTGTTCAAGGACGGCGACCACCTGTCTTATATCGGTGTGTGGCGGGTTCGCGACGCCGGCGACCGCAATGTCGGCGCCATGTTCAGCGGACTCACCTGGGACGAGTTCGTCGCGCGCTGGCAGGAGGTGCCGAAGTGGCAATATCTCGCCGACATCGAGGCTTATCACGACGTTGACGGCCAATTGCGGTTCGCCGGGGTGTGGCGAGCCCGGCCCGACCTGTCCGACGCCACGCCGAACTCGCTCTGGCGCTTCAACGGCATGCAGGCGTTCGCCGATCACTTTCGGCAAATCGCCTCGGGCAATACGCTGGTCGACGTCGAGCGTTTCTATGACAACGGCCAGGAGGTCTATGTCGGGATTTGGCGCGGCGGCGGCAACAGCGGGGCGCTGTGGTTCATGCGCGATGCGGACATGATGTCCAGCCAGATGCGGCGCGAGGACGACACGCAGCTCATGACCCGGCTCAATTTCGACCTCGATTTGCCGATGCGGATGAAATGATTGGCGGAAATCCCCGTTTTATTCGGGCACCAGAATCGGCGGCGCCAGCTCCCCGTCATCGCAAACGCACTCCCCTACGGTCGTGATCATTGGCGGCTTGCCGTCTTTGCAAATGTGGTCACTGCAATGCGTCGTTTCGTCCGGGCACGCGCAATGCGCGCCGACAGCCTTGGGCGCCAACCCGTTGGCGCAATGCCCGGTGCACATGCCGTCACTCGGGGAAGAGGGCTTGCACGTGCACTGCCCGCCACTCGGGGCTGACGGCGTTGGCGGCTCCGGTAAAGCGGGCGAACCGTCGGGGCATATGATTCCTCCACAGAAACCGGGATCCGGGAGAGGGTCTGGCGTGGGAGGCTCTGTCGACTCGGGAACGCATTCGCACGACCATTCGAGCGCTCCGATAAAACCGGGCGCGAGGCTGCAGCGATACTCGGCAGGCTCGCCGCAGCTGTTCGGAGCTGGACAGGAGCAATGCGGGATCAAGTCGCCTGTTGGCACAGCGCCGTCACCGGGGCAGGCAGGCGCGCTCGAGCAGGGTTCTTGCGCCGGGGTCGCCAGGGACCCAAGGGCAAGGGTAAAAGCAATGGCAACGGCAGTGGCGAGGCGCATGTTCGTCCCTCTCCTGTGGGCACGCACCCTGCGACCATAGCCTGCCAAAGAGTTTCCCGCCATTGGGCGCCAAGGTCCGATGCGGCAAACGCTTCGACCGCCGGTCGTGTCGAGGGCAACCCGGGGTGGCTAAGATCCGCAAATGTAGTCGACATGATCCGCCAGCGCGTCGTTTACCTCAACACCAAGCGGTGGGGCGCGTGAGTCCGCTCAAGGGTTCCGATTCGGTCGTGACGCGGCCTTTTTACGCTTCTTCGCGGGTCTGATCAGCGGCGGCGTGTAGATCGGTGCCAGAGCAAGGGGCACACCTTGCACAATGGGCCCAAGTGCAAGACGGTCAGATGTGGCGGCAATGAGGTCGGACGAGCATGGCCGGTCAGCTGGGCGGCAAGCACACGCCCTCATACCCGCGCCCCATGGTGGTTTTCATGCGCGAAGGTCGCGCGGGCGGGCGGCAGGCGACAACGGTGAGGCCATCGGGGTTGGACGGCAACGATGACAGCTGCGCTCCGCCAGGATCGAATCGTGCGATCTGGCTGGGTTGGAGGAAATAGGTTTGCGCACAGGGCGCGGGGTTGGTCTCGCCGGGCAGACAAAGACCGACGACGATTGGTTCGTCGCAAATATTGACGACTTCGCGAGGTTGGGACTGCCCCATCATGCCGCGCGTGCAATGATTGACGTGCGCATGCAGCGAGGGGCGCTGATAGCCGCCCGTCACCAAGTAGAGAAATGGCGGCAGAAGAGCGGCGAATGCCGCGCCGGTCAGTAGCCCGGCCCAGAGGGGCACAAATGGCCGCCTGCCCGGACGATGGCTGATGGCGAGCGCGACCAACGTGGCAAATGCGCCGATGAATACCTGGTCGGGGGTGATGACCGGCAGAACGGGCAGAGCAGGCGTGGCGCGCCACGCCTCGGCCGAGAGGGCGAGAGCCCACGGGATGGCGCAGGCCGCCGCGATGCCGATTAGACCCAGCTTCCACGCCGGCAGGAGCGGCTTGGCGGCACGTGCGCGCAACACGATCACGAACACGACCGTCAGGAGGCCGCTGAACACGGCGCCGGGAGGAAATTCTGGCATTTGGCTCTCGCTGGCAGGAGCGTCACGCTATGTTCCCGTCAGAGGCGTGTCCAGAGTTGCCTGCGTTCAATTGGTTGCAAGCGAGCCGGCCCGGCGTTGTCTAAAAGGCAATCGAAGGGAATCCCGGGCCGGCAAAGACGAGCCCAGCTAGGGGCGGCTTCACCGAGGCATGGATCGGCTTGACCGACAACCTCAGCCCATGTCACGTAGTCGCTCTGGTGGTTCACTAGAGGCTCGAAAACCCATGCGAACAACCCGCATTGAGCGGCTGAGCGAACGATAAGCGCTTGGACGACCAACTCCTAGATACGATCTATCGATTGGGTGCGGCGACGGCGGTTGGCATCGGCATTGGTCTCAATCGCGACCTCATCGGCAAGCCTCTGGGCATGCGCACCTTGGGGCTCGTCGGATTGGGCGCTGCAGTCGTTACTTTGGCTACAATCGAATACCACGGCCTTGCGGACCAGCCTGATGCCTTGAGCCGCGTGGTCCAGGGCGTGATCCAAGGCATCATGGCCGGCATCGGTTTCATTGGTGCCGGCGCCATCCTGCGCGATCCGCAGGCCCGTCACATCGAAGGATTGACCACGGCCGCGAGCGTCTGGGTCACGGCGGCCTTGGGAATAGCTTGCGCCTTTGCAGCTTGGCGGGTCGTGGCTGTGGGCGTCGGACTTGCCCTGCTGCTGCTGGTTGTATTTGCCTGGATCGAGGTTCGGATCAACGGCGACAAGGAAGACCAAAGCTCCTGACAGAGGGAGATTCCTGCAAACGGCTCCAGAACGGCCGATCGGGGCTACCTGGGTAGCCAAAATCTGCAAACCGCCGTCCTGGCTGACCCGCTACAGCGGCAATGGCACTCCACAAGCGGGGAGGCGCTGTTTTGTCAGTGAGCTCCAAAGTGCCAGCTCAGGCCGGCACGGACAGCGGACTTCCGGCCGAAGGGCAATAAGGCGAAGTTCTGCGGCTCGGCATGCAAGCAGGCGCGCCACCGTCAGAAGGCCCAGGGGCCTGCAATCGTAACGGCGGCTACTATGGTAGCGCCCGTTACGATACGCCCGATATCACCCAGTAATATCAATGGCGTTTCGGGCCATTTTCCGAAAGCGAGGGTCATCGCGAGCGGGTGGCATGTCCAGGACAGCGAGCTGGTGTTCACGGCGATACCGGACACGGCGCCGTTCTCGATCGAGGAGCGCCGCCACTTCGGTCGCGGTCATCTGCATGTCGGTGAGCTGCGCGCCGACCTCACTGCGGATTCCCGCAGTGACAAGCATACCTACACCACCAAGCACGGCACCACGCCTTTGATCTCATCGGCGGCTACATGGTCGTCCAGATCGGCGGTGCCGGCATGACCCATCAATCTTATGCGGCTAGCCCCGTAAAGAGGTCCAGGGCGACCAAGACCGACATGGAGGAGCGGGCCGCCTTCATGATCGTATGCCGAGCGCCATGGGCCGGTCACGGTGCGGCCGGTCACGGTGCGCGGCCTCTACTACCAGAGCGAAGTCCATGGGCTTCCCGGCATCGACAAGACCGACGCCGGCTATGACAAGGTGCAGCGTCGTCAGGTTCTCGCCCTTCGGCGACAGGGGCGCATGTCTTACGACTGGATCGCCGATGCCAAAGCGCCAGCCGAAATCCAGCCCGTCCCATAGGTCGCAATCCAACAACAGAATGACCTGAAGGCAATCGGAGGGAAATCCCAGGCCGGGAAGACGCTGACGGGGTCCTCTCGGAACACGAATCCACATCGAACGTTTGGAGCATATGGCTACCGTTCCAACTCCTGAACCAGACACCCCAGCACCGCCTGGGCCAACGCCGCCCGGTCCATTGCCGCGGCCAGCGCCTCCAAACGACCCGCTGCCAAATCCTCAGCCGCCTATCCCGACACCGGACAATCCGAAGTAATGGCAACCGTTCCGACCAACGAAAAGGCAGACGTACCGGAACCGCTGGCCCGTCCTGATCAGCCCGACTTGCCAGAGCCGGGTAAGCCGGTTCTAGGTCCCGAAATTGACCCTCCCGATCAGCGGAAAAATCATCCCATAGAACCCCCGATCGAAGAGACCGCCACTGAAGCCCGCCAGGCTGTGAAAGTACCGCCGATGAAGTATGTCCTGGGATTCGGCATAGCTGGTGCAGTCATTGGGCTGTTACTGGCCTGGCTCTTCCTTTGACACGGCTCAGGAGCGGGGAGAGGTAGCCCCGCACGGTGGCGGCGTGAGCAAACTTCGAGAACAGAATTTCGCTTCCGCCGCCGACATCGGCCTCACTCACAAGGACATCCACGAGGCCCGCCGGATCACGGACGCGGAAGGAGCCATTAATCTTGGCGGCACGGCTTTCATTACTCGTTCTCTCTGGAACCAGGGTCAATGAACAGGAGTTTTCCACGTATTCAACCTTTGAAGTACAGGAGGCTGTTGTGGTTCAGGCGAGTGCAACCAGCAGAATGACAGGAAAACCTTTGATCGAAAGCGACCGCGTTGAGGGCACCACAGTCTACGACCCAGGCGGAAACAACATCGGCGAAATCAAGCGGCTGATGATCGAGAAAATCAGCGGGAAAGTACCGTATGCGGTGATGTCCTTCGGGGGCTTTCTCGGCATCGGAGAGCAGGAGCACACGATACCCTGGAGCAAGCTTGACTATGATACGTCGCTTGGCGGCTACAGGACCGACATCACCGAGGCACAGTTGAAAGGTGCGCCGACCTTCTATCGCGATCGAGATTATGACTGGTCAGATCGGGCTCGCGAGCGAGAACTTCATGATTATTGGCGGTCCCCTTACTATTGGGACCGCTGACGCGACCGTCATTGCGAGCCGCGCCCATATCACATATGCCAACGGAACCAGTCCGGGATGGGAGCTGTTTGCTTGGGTGGCCGTCCCTCTGGCGGTCATCACCATAACTTTTTGCCCGCCAGGACGTCGTTCCCGGCGGGCGGTTTTTCCGCCTTCAATCACCGCAGTTTGCCGCGATTGAAGACCGGCTGGGATCCCGCAAACGCTCCAAGGACGGCCGATCTTGTCGGGGGCTACCCGGCCGGGTAGCCAAAATCTGCAAACCGCCGTCCTGGCTGACCCGCTACAGCGGGAAATGGCAGGGGCAACATAGGTCTTGATCGGCCCGACGCGCCCGCTTTGCCGTGTCTCGCTTCAAGGCTGAGCGCGCACGGCTGCGTTCTTGACCAGGGGTCTTCTGCCCCAATAGTCCCAATCCGGGGCTTCCGCGCCTTTCTTTGATCGCTCTTTCTGCAATTCCATTTTCGCCGTCACCTGCCTAGGGATACTCGCTTCGACACTTACCACACTGGTAGCCTTCGGCGCGAGAACCTGCCAGAAGTGGAATACTTTCGCCGCCGACAACCCAGCACTGAGGGCAAATCGGCTCAGCGACTTGGTAGGGACGATATTCTGCAAAACGCGGCAAGGCTTGGGCGCAGTTCTCGGCCTCTTCCCGCAGCCTCGCAAGTGCTGAGGCATCGGCTTCGCTTAGGCTTCGGCGCCCTTCCAACCGACCGATTTCGGCGAAGAGCTGGATGCGTCTGACTGTCTGGCTACTGGCAAGCTTTCCGGCTTCTCGGAGCAGGAGATTCCTCAGGTTCATGGCTTCTTCGGCTGATGGCCCAGGCCCACCGCCATTTGGAGGCGGCGGGCCGAGCTGCTGCGGTTGTTTCGTTCTAGACAATATCCCCGTGCCGTACCCAACGGCGATATTTGGGCGTTCGCGTCATGCCTTGTCGCGCTTGCCCATCCAACTCCTTGAGTGCGTCTATGATGTCGTCAAAGGAAACCGAAGCACCGCCCGATGACCGCCGCAGGCCAGGCATTGCTTCGACTGCACACGCATCGGACGCCCACGATGCCAGGATGGCCCGCTTCTCGTTGATGGACAGATCGGGGTCGCAAACGACCTCTTGCGGATGCGAGAAGGCATCGGCAGGTCGCAGGAGGTCATCAAGGTTCAGCTCGCACGGAATCTTTCGTCCGGATAAAAGTCCTCGCATCGCCGCCTCCTCAGTTGACGAGCTTTGGTGACGCGCTGCCGTTGATGGCTATCTTCCTCGGCTTTGCCGCTTCGGGAACTTCCTGGCGAAGCTCGATTTCGAGAATGCCATCCTCGTAGGTCGCTCCTCGGATTTCGACATGATCGGCCAGACTGAATTGACGCTCAAAGCTGCGCGCCGAAATTCCTTCATAAAGGTATTGTCGCTTTTCATCCGCCTTCCTCTGGCCGGAGACGGATAAGAGATTTTGTCTTGCTGTGATGGTCAGCTCATCTTTCGAGAAACCGGCCGCAGCCAAACGAATTATATAGCTCGTGTCGTCCTTGCGAATGATGTCATAGGGCGGAAAGCCGCCTTCGTCGGTTAACCGCTTCTGAGCTTCATTGATGAGATTGAAGAGAGGCTCAAAACCGACGCTTGAACGAGAGAAAGTCGAGAAGTCGTAGTTGCGCATAGCCACATCCTCCATTTGAGCAACATGGGTACGAGCAGTGCATCGGACAGCAACGCCGATGCCCGCACCGGATCTGAATACCCCTGTGACCCGGCGAAATTTGATCTAGTTCGGGCTCCTACGGCTTCAAGACCCCTCGTGAAAATTTTTAGGCTTTCCTCAACCTCACCCCAGCACCGCCCCCATTCTCGGGGATGAACTGGACGCCGGCCGTCTAACCCTCCTTGAACCGAACGCCGGCAGGGCCGCCATTCTCGGGCACAAAGACCACTCCGCGCGCCTCCCTCTTCCGAGCCCGGCTCATGGCCTCTGCCAGTTCAGCGGCGAGGCGCGCTACAAGGTCACCATCGATCATGAGTACAGCTTGGCCGGCGCCATCGTGAAGCTGGCGGCGCTCCGCACCATGACACGGAACGGTGAAACCGATGCCACCAAGACGGCTATGGCCGAAGCGATTGCGGTCCTCGCCCTGGCGCACGGCGTCGAGCCTTACGACTATCGGAGCGTGACATGACCGCGCCCGTCACCGAAACCCAAATCCGCGAGCGCCTGGACGGCATCCAGTAGCCAATGCGGTGAAGCAGGCGCCCTTGTAAGTGTTTCAGGAACTCGACACCTCGCAAAGCATGACCGCCCCATTTCGAGACAGATTTTTTTTCCACCGATGTTGCAGACCTGACGGTTTTAAGGAATCATTTGTCCCGCAATCCGCTCCTGTCGCAAGAGATGCGGATGGTGCGGGAAGCCCGTCACGGCACCGCCGTCCCTGTGACGGGCTTCACCGTTTTTGGCTTTTTTAACGATACCAACGCCGTCTTCCTTGGCAAAGCGCGTAGCTTTGAGCCCAGCCCGTGAATTAGCTCGGAAGCTTGTCCAAGGTGTCTATTATCCGCTCAACATGGTCTAAGTGGTTGTCCTGGGCCTCCTCGAGGATTTGCCATCCTTTTTCAGCGCTGATCGTGTCGGAGCCTGCAGCGGCAAGTTTAGCTACGAGCTGTTTCTGTTTGAGGATGCGAATTTCGCCCTCCTCCACAAGTCGACAGGCCAGTGTAAGGTGCTCAACCAACCGATCCCGTTCCATAAACCGATCTTGCCCACATATCAGCAGTCAGGCTTTTTCGATTGAGTTCGTCCTATAGGCGAGCGCTTTCCGAGGCGTGTCTGATGTGCCAGCTGGGAACGTTTCTTGGCATAATTGGGCGCTACCATTGGATAGCTCGCAGGGAGACCCCATTTTTCCCGGAAGAGCGCAGGCGTGAGGTCATGTTCCGCACGAAGATGCCGTTTGAGCGACTTAAAGCGCTTCCCGTCTTCGAGGCATATTATGAAGTTGGGCGTGACGGATCTGTTGATCGGAACTGCTGGCTTCAGGCCACGCTCCATCCCAGACATATCTTCGGCGTGTGGAAGGCTGGCAAGGGCGCGATGAATGCTGGCAATTAGCTCCGGCAAATCTTCTTTAGACAAGCGATTATTGTGAACATACGCTGCAACAATTTCTGCTGTCATAGCAGCCAGTGTATTCATGGATAGCTTCCTTTGAGGTCGCGTTCAGCATTGGAGTTCCACTCGAACGGATGTTCGATATGAAGAACTTTAACCGGCGCTGCGCGGGGGCCTTTTCAAAGGTTGATGCTCAATACCCTCGCCCTTCTCAGGAATTGGCAACGACAATTGCCTAACGGGCAGATTAATGCCCAACGAGAGCAACACTTCACGATCAATTACGCATAGTATGCAGATAGCACAGTGAACGGGCCTAAATTTGTCGAGATTTGGTGTCTCATGCGGGCAACCAATATGGTTTTCCGCCTCACTCGCCAACGAATGGCTGAGACCGCTCGCGCCTATGGGAGCGGCTAGAAGAGAGACGATCAATATGATCAGTCTAAATATCCGAATGACTTGCAATCTGCAGGTCATGCCCTGACCTCTACTATCGCCGAGGCATAAAAATTTATGTCGAGGTATGTCACCTCCATGTGGTGAAATCAACAACGGTGCAGGACTTTGACATTCCGTATGCTGACTGAGTATTCAGTAAGCGTTCATGTCGCAACTCCAGGTCGTGACTTGGGTCACCTTAAGGCGATTAGAACAAGCGCCCTCATCGCTGGGTGGAAAGTTTGAGGGAGCTTTCTCGCTTCTGACACGTTGTCGGCTGTCGCCCGCCCAGGTGACACCCCTTTGTAAACCCCATCTCAGCCCGCCAGCGTCACCACGTTCTGGCGGGCCCTTTTATCAGGCGCCTCAATCGCGGAACGATTCGCGCATGTCCTTCTCGGCAAGCCGACAAGGAAAGGGGCATGCCCCAAGGCCGCGGCCGTGTCACCACGCGGCGGACTCCTTCCGGCGATGAGGTAGATTGTTACTGGTCAGGGTGAGCGTCTGCTTGACTCCGAGTTCCACC
>JBFWUS010000102.1:0-14511 GCA_050247155.1 Rhizobiaceae bacterium | reverse complement strand
GAGAAATGCTACGACATCGGCATTGCGAAGGAACAACTGACAGGCATTTCGCGCCTATCGCGCGCTTTCGACGAGTTGCTGAACCGCGCGCCGGAACCGCAGGCGCCTTATGTCGGGGCCTCGGCCTTCGCCACCAAGGCGGGCATCCACGCCTCGGCCATCGTCAAGGAACCGAAGACCTACGAGCATGTGCCGCCGGAAAGCGTCGGCAATCGCCGGCGTGTGATGGTCTCGGACCAGGGTGGCAAGGCGAACTTCATCGCCGAACTGAAGCGGCGCGGCATCGACGTGCCGAAGGACGACCGGCGGCTCGACACGCTGATTTCGATCGTCAAGGAGCGCGAAGCGCTGGGCTACGCCTATGAGGGCGCGGACGCGAGCTTCGAGCTCTTGGCGCGCGGCATCCTGCACACACTGCCGGTCTTCTTCGACGTGATTTCCTTCCGCTGCATCGTCGAACGCCGCTTCGACGCCAACGGCGTCCTGAAGACGGTGTCGGAGGCGATCGTGAAGGTGATGGTCGACGGCGAGGAGAAAATGTCGGTCGCGGAAGGGCACGGCCCGGTCAACGCGCTGGACATCGCGCTGCGCAAGGATCTCGGCAAATACCAGCACGAGATCCGCGACCTCGAACTGGTGGACTTTAAGGTGCGTATCCTGAACGGCGGCACCGAGGCGATCACCCGCGTGCTGATCGAATCCCGTGACGACACCGGCGCGCGCTGGTGGACGGTGGGCGTATCCGACAACATCATCGACGCCTCATTCCAGGCGCTGATGGACTCGATCATCTACAAGCTGATGAAGAACCGCGAGATGGCCGGGCTGGTGGCGGCGGAGTGAGCCCACCCATCACCAAAACCTAACCCTTGCATCAACACTTTGCGATGGTCGCCGGCGGCCAAGTGGTCCATAGGCTTGGGCCATGACGAGCCATGCGATTCAGACCGAGAGCAATGACGAGAAGGCCCGGCGCGGGTTTTTCCTCGCGCTGGCCGCCTACCTTCTGTGGGGAATGCTGCCCTTCTACATCAAATGGGTCGGCCATTTGCCCGTCATCGAGGTCGTGGCGCACCGCATCATCTGGTCGGTTCCGATTGCCGCTGCGGTGCTGATTTGGCTTGGCCGCACGGCGGATTTCATGAAGGCGATCCGCTCGCCGCGCATGCTTGGCATGGCGGCGCTGACCGCGTTTCTGATCTCGGTCAACTGGAGCATCTACCTCTGGGCGATCATCGCGGACCGCACGGTCGAGAGTGCGCTGGGCTATTACATCAACCCACTGGTCAATGTGGTCGTCGGCGCGCTGCTGCTCGGCGAGAAGCTGGATCGTTGGCAGATGGTGGCCGTAGGGCTGGCAGCCGTTGCCGTCGCCATCCTGACCTATGAGCAAGGCACGCTGCCGTGGATTTCCCTCAGTCTGGCTTTTTCCTTTGCGGCCTACGGCTACTTCCGCAAGACGCTGCCGATTGGCCCCAGCCAGGGATTTCTGCTCGAAGTGCTGATCCTGTCGGTGCCAGCGATTGGCTATGCGATCTGGCTCGCAGCACATGGACAAGGACATTTTCTCACTGGCAACCCGACGGACACCTGGCTGCTGCTCGGCTGCGGCGCGGTGACGGCGATCCCGCTGCTGTTGTTTTCGTTTGGCGCCCGGCTGCTCAGATTTTCGACCATCGGCATCATGCAGTACATCGCGCCCACGATGGTGTTCTTGATCGCCGTCTTCGTGTTCAGGGAGCCGTTCGGCCAGGCGCAGGCGCTGGCCTTCGGGCTGATCTGGGCGGCCCTGGCGCTCTACACCTGGTCGATGTTCGCCAACCGTAACGCCAGCTCCTGAACGGACCACCGTGTACACACTCCATATTGCCAACAAGAACTATTCGTCCTGGTCGCTGCGGCCCTGGCTTGTGCTGAAGACGCTGGATATTCCCTTCACCGAGATCATTCATCCATTCGGTCTCCCAGGCGCTCCCGCATACGAAAGCTTTTCGCCGAGCGGGCGGGTGCCCTGTCTCGAAGCCGACGGCATGCTGATCTGGGATTCGCTGGCCATCATCGAATATCTCGCGGAGCGTCATGCCGGGGTGTGGCCATTGCAGACCGTTGCGCGCGCCTGGTCGCGCTCGGCCAGCGCCGAGATGCATTCGAGTTTTCAGGCGCTGAGGAATACCTGCGGCATGAGCTGCGGCGTCCGCGTGAAATTGCGGGAACGCACGCCGGCGCTAGAGAACGACATCAAACGCATCGCCGCGCTCTGGCGTGATGGCATCAATCGCTTCGGCGGGCCGTTCCTCGCCGGCAGCACGTTCAGCGCGGCGGATGCCTTCTTTGCGCCGGTAACATTCCGGGCGCTGACCTACGATCTCGATTTCGGCGATGTGGGCAATGCCTATGCCGAGATGCTGCGCAAGCAGCCGGCCATGCGCGAATGGTATGAGGCAGGGCTTGCCGAAACCTGGCGCGAGCAGGGCCACGAGGACGAGATTCTGGCCTTCGGGGACTATACGGCGGATTATCGCGCCGTCGGGTAGCGCGTCTACATCTTCGCGATGACGTCCTTTTCGCCTTCCGTCGGCGTGCTGTCCTTCGCCGCATCGGTGAGGATCGCCGGAATGATCGCTTCCGGCTTTTCGACCAGCAGCGGCTTCACCAGATGGCCGGTATGGATGAACCCCTCGGCGCGCATATGGTTGAGCATCGCCATCATCGGGTCCCAGAAACCTTTGATGTTGCCGAACACGATCGGCTTGCGGTGATGGCCGAGCTGGCCCCAGGTCATGATTTCGACGATCTCCTCGACCGTTCCGATGCCGCCGGGCAGGGCCACAAAGGCGTCGGATTTTTCGAACATGATGTGTTTGCGCTGGTGCATGTTGTCGGTGACGATGAGGTCGTCGAGGCGTTTGAGAGCGGTTTCGGTTGCTTCCTTGGTGATTAGGAAACGCGGAATGATGCCCGTCACCTTGCCGCCAGCCCGGCGCGTTCCTTCGGCGACGGCGCCCATGATGCCTTTCGTGCCGCCGCCATAGACCAGGCGCAAACCCGCTTCGGCGATGGCGCGCCCAAGCGTCGTGCCGGCCTCCATATAGGCGGCATCGGTTCCAGGTGAGGAGCCGCAATAGACGCAGATCGAGCGAATCGTGTTCATGAAACCGATTGGTGTGTGTAGCCGTAAAGAGGTCAAGGGGCAGCCGAAAGACAGTGTACGCTAATATTGTGAGCTGGCGTAAATCGCGTTAGACCAGACCGGGCACAGGGCAGGGCATGATGGCTATCACTCCGGCGAAAATATTGTTGTTCCTGGCGGGCGCATCCGGCGCTGCTACGGGAACGGCCTATATGGCCGGCGCTTTCGACCCGTACCTGCCGCCTGCGGCGGTGGCGACGCTGCCGCCAGCGAATGGGCAAGCCGATCCAGCAAAATCGCCAGCGGCGGATGCACAAGCGCCGCAGCCAGCTGATGCCGCTAAGCCCGCCGAGTCGGCGGCAGAACCTGCTAAGCCGGAAGAGCAAAAGGTCGCGGTAGCCGACCCGCAGCCAGAGAAGCCGAAAGCGGACGTGGCGACGCCCGGGCCGACACCACCGACTTTCGATCTGCTGCGAGTCGAGCCGGATGGCTCAATCGTCATTGCAGGCAAGGCAGCGCCCGGCGCAACCGTCGAAATCATCACCGGTTCGAAGACGCTGGCCAAGGTTGAAGCCGGGCCGGCAGGCGATTTCGTCGCTGTGCTGGATGAGCCGTTGAAGCCGGGCGACTATCAGATCGTTCTGCGCGCCACGCAGCCGGGAACGATCGTCGTCAACTCGGTCGAAACGGCCGTTGTTTCCGTGCCCGAAAAACCTGATGGGCAGGTGCTCGCGCTGGTCGAGCAGCCGGGTGCGCCGAGCAAGCTGATCACCGCGCCGGCCGGCAAGCCGGATCCGACCAAGCCCGCCGATGTTGCGGCCGCCCCAGCCTCGCCGGATGCGCCGAAGACTGGCGAGCAGGTCGCCGCTGCGCCAGCCGACCAGCCGGCCACGCCGCCTGTGGCGTTGGGCGAAGCGATCGCTGTTTCAGTCGAGGCGGTGGAGATCGATGGCCGCAAGGTCTTCGTCGCCGGCGGTGCGCCCGCTGGTTCGACGGTACGTATCTACGCCAACGACCTCTTGCTAGGCGACGCGAAATCATCGCCGGAAGGCCGCTTCCTGCTGGAGATCGAGCGCGATCTGAAGGTCGGCGATTACATCATCCGCGCGGATGTCCTGTCACCAGATGGCGCCAAGGTGCTGGCGCGCGCCGCCGTGCCATTTGAACGCGAGCCGGGTGAATCGATCGCCGCGGTCGCTCCGACCGAACCACAACCGGCCGTTCCTGCTGGCGAACAGCCGACAGCTCCAGCTGGCGAGCAGCCCAAGCCCGCCGATCAGGCCGCAGCGCCTGCGCAACCTGCTGACTCGAAGGCGCCGAAGGTACAGGATCAAGCAGCAATGCCGCCGCCTGCGGCCGGACAGGCAGCCGCACCAACCGAACCCAAGCCAGCGGATGCTGCGTCGCCGGACGCGAGCCAACCGCCCGCCGTCGCGGCAAACGACCCGGCTCAGCCGCCGGCCGCCGACGCGACCGCGCCAAAGCTCCAGCCGTCCGCCGGCGGCGTGATCATTCGGCGCGGCGACACGCTGTGGCGGATTTCGAAGCGCGTTTATGGCCGTGGCACGCGTTACTCGACCATCTATGTCGCCAATCAGGACCAGATCCGCGATCCGGACCGCATATGGCCGGGGCAGGTTTTCCGCGTGCCGGACAAGTCCGACCGTGGCGAAAATGCCGATATGAAAGCGATCGAAGGGCAGATGACGACGATTCAGTAGTCGTCGGTAAGCCGGCAGCCAAACGCCTTCTGCCATTGCGATTGTCTTCTCCATCGTTTATCGACGATGAACGATGAACATCGACCTTCAACAATGGTGTCACGCCCCCGGCTCAGCCAAGCAATTGGCCGACAAGTTGGCGGCGCTGTCGCATCCGGCCCGTATCGGCATTTTGCTGCAACTCGGCGGCGCTGGGCCGTGTTGTTGCAAGCAGGTGGTCGAACACTTTGATCTCGCCCAGTCGACCGTGTCGCAACATCTGAAGGTGTTGGTGGAGGCAGGATTGGTGCGCCACTCAAGCAAGGCGCAGCGCTCCTTCTACGAGATCGATCCCGAGGCGATGGCCGGCGTTTCGTCCGCCTTTGCGGCGCTCGCCGCGAACTGTTGCCCGCCCAAGACCGAAAGTGAATAGCGTGGCTGAGAAGACCGTTTCCGCCGAATCCGGCGGCCTGACGCAAACCCTATTCAACCTCTGGCCATACATGTGGCCGGCGGACCGCGCCGACCTGAAGGCGAGGGTGCTCTGGGCGACGTTTTTCCTGGTGACGTCGAAGCTGGTGCTTGTCATCGCGCCCTATTTCTTCAAATGGGCGACGGACGCGCTGGCCGGCAGCGGCAAATACACGCCGCCCTTGCCGGCATTCCTGCTCGCGCCGGTGATGCTGGTCGTCGCCTACAATGTGGTGCGCCTGCTCCAGACCGGTCTCAACCAGCTTCGCGACGGGCTCTACGCGAGCGTGGGCCAATATGCCGTGCGCCAGCTCGCCTACCGCACCTTCGTGCACATGCACGAATTGTCGCTGCGCTTCCACCTTGAGCGGCGTACCGGCGGCCTGTCGCGCATCATCGAGCGCGGCACCAAGGGCATCGAGACGATCGTCCGCTTCGTCATCCTGAACACCGCGCCGACCATTTTGGAGTTTGCGCTGACAGCGATCATTTTCGCCGTGTTCTACGGTTGGTCCTATGTCGTCGTCGTGGCCGTCACCGTCGCGCTCTACATCTGGTTCACCGTTTGGGCGAGCGACTGGCGTATCAAAATCCGCCGCGAGATGAACGACAGCGACACTGACGCCAACACCAAGGCGATCGACTCGTTGCTCAATTTCGAGACGGTCAAATATTTCGGCAACGAGCGCATGGAGGCCGAGCGTTTCGACCGCTCGATGGCGCGTTACGAAGCCGCAGCGACCAAAACCTGGACGTCGCTCGGCTGGCTGAACTTCGGCCAGGGCGTGATTTTCGGCATCGGCACGACGATCGTCATGGTGATGTCGGCGCTGGAGGTTGCGGCTGGCACGCACACGGTTGGCGATTTCGTCTTCGTCAACGCCATGCTGATGCAGCTTTCCGTGCCGCTGAACTTCATCGGTTTCATCTACCGCGAAATCCGCCAGGGCCTGACTGACATCGAGCAGATGTTCGACCTGCTCGATGTGCCGCAGGAGGTGACGGACAAGCCGGACGCCAGGCCGCTGGCCGTGGGGCCGGGCAGGGTGGAATTCCGCGACGTGCATTTCGCCTACGATCCCGACCGGCCGATCCTGAAGGGTGTGTCGTTCGAGGTACCGGCCGGACATACCATCGCGATCGTCGGGCCATCCGGTGCCGGTAAGTCGACCATCTCGCGGCTGCTCTACCGCTTCTATGACATCCAGTCGGGCTCGATCACGATCGATGGGCAGGACGTGCGTGATGTGACACAGGAAAGCCTGCGCGCGGCAATCGGCATGGTGCCGCAGGACACGGTGCTGTTCAACGACACGATTGCCTACAACATCCGCTATGGCCGCATGCAAGCCGGCGAGGCGGAGGTGCGCGAGGCGGCTGAACTGGCGCAGATCGGTGCTTTCGTCGAAGGTCTCCCGGACGGCTACAGGACCATGGTCGGCGAACGCGGGCTGAAGTTGTCGGGCGGCGAAAAGCAGCGCGTGGCGATCGCCCGCACGATCCTGAAAGCGCCGCCGATCCTAATCCTCGACGAGGCGACCTCGGCGCTCGACACGCATACCGAGCAGGAAATCCAGGCGTCGCTCGATCTGGTCAGCAAGGGCCGCACCACGATCGTCATCGCGCATCGATTGTCGACCGTCGTTTCTGCCGACGAAATAATCGTCCTGCGCGACGGCAGGATCGCCGAGCGTGGCTCTCACGTCGCTTTGATGCGCAAGGGCGGCCTCTATGCAGACATGTGGGACCGCCAGCGCGAGGCGACCGAGGCCGAAGAGCGGCTACGGATCGCGCGCGAGGCGGATGAGCTTGGCGTTGTGGTGAGGAAGCGCACGCCCGAGGTAAGCTGAAGGCGACGCTTACCACGTCGTGTACGACGCGTTGCCCCCATGATCCGTTTCCGATAGACACGGGCACAGATCAACCGGGAGCCCCCGCCCACGCGATGAGCCTTGTAGACACTGTCAAGAATGCCTTCGTGCCGATTCATCGTGAAGGCTATGTCTTTATCGCGATCTTCGCCGGCATCACCCTGTTCCTGGGCCTTTTCTCAGGTTTCCTGTTTTGGATCGGCCTCCTTCTGACGGCTTGGTGCGCTTATTTCTTTCGCGATCCGCAGCGTGTGACGCCGCTGGACGACCGGTTGGTGATCAGTCCGGCTGACGGCGTTGTGTCGGCTGTCGGGCACGCCGTCCCGCCGCGTGAACTAGGTCTCGGCTCGGAGGAGATGCAGCGCATTTCCGTGTTCATGAATGTGTTTTCGGTCCACGTGAACCGCTCCCCCGTGCGCGGCAAGATCACGAAGATCGAGCACCGGCCGGGGAAATTCCTCAACGCGGAGCTCGACAAGGCAAGCGCCGAAAACGAGCGCAACGGGCTGGTGATCCAGAGCCCGAACGGCACGGTCGCCTGCGTCCAGATCGCCGGTCTGGTGGCGCGACGTATCCTCTGCTGGGCGGAAACGGGCGGCAATATTTCGGTCGGCGAGCGTTTTGGGCTGATCCGCTTCGGGTCGCGCGTGGACGTTTATATTCCCGGCGACGCCGCTCCGCGCGTGGCGGTGGGCCAGACGGCTATCGCCGGCGAGACGGTCATCGCGGAATTCAGCGCCGGCGCGATCACGCCGCTGGTGCGGGTCTCATAAGATGGCGAAGCCGTTCCAGCCCTTCGAGCCGCATGGGCGCGGCGGCCCGCGCATCGGCGAAATTCCGATGCGGCTGCTGGTTCCGAACTTCGTCACCGTTTTGGCGATCTGCGCCGGCCTCTCCGGCGTGCGCCTCGCCTATGAAGGGCGCTTCGAGACGGCGGTGATCATGGTGCTGGTCGCCGCTTTTCTGGACGGCATCGACGGTCGCATCGCGCGAGCACTCAAGGCCACCTCGAAGTTCGGCGTACAGATGGATTCACTGGCCGATATCGTCAATTTCGGCGTCGCGCCCGCGCTGGTGCTCTATTTCATGCTACTGAACATTGCGCGGCCGCTGGGCTGGATCGCCTGCCTGATCTTCGCAATCGCCTGCTGCCTGCGGCTTGCCCGCTTCAACGTCATGACTGAGGACACCAATCGAAAGCCGTGGGATGCGGAATACTTCGTCGGCGTTCCGGCACCCGCCGGCGCCGCATTGGTGCTGCTGCCGGTCTATCTGATTTTCCTGGGAGTTGAGCCGACCAAGACGTTTGCTTATGCATCAGCCGGTTTCATTGTATTTGTTGCCTTTCTGCTCGTCAGCCGTTTGCCGGTCTATTCGGGCAAGAAGATTCGCATGAGCCGGCACATGGCGTTGCCGTGGCTGCTGGGCGCGGTCGTGTTCGTGCTGTTCCTGGCCTACTACACGTGGGAAACGCTGGCTTTCGCCGCAGTCGCCTATCTGTTGCATCTGCCCATCGGCGCAAAGGCTTATTCGCGCAGAGCGAAGGCGGAGGAGGCGGCGGAGAAGGCTGCGAGCGAAGTGTGAATGGTGAATGGTGAAAAGAGATTGTCCTAAGATCGGTTGACTTGCGGCGCGAGAACGCCGTCAGTTCCATTCACCATTCACCATTCACCATTCACCATTCACGCCGCCTTATCCTGTCCCAGCCGTTCCATCGCCAGCTTCTGTGTCGACACATAGTCGGTCTTACCCGAGCCGAGCACCGGGATTTCTGGCACCATGACGATGTCGCTGGGCAGCATCAGCTCGGCGATGCCCGATTTCTTGCCGTGCTGGCGTAGTGCGCTGGCGTCGGCTTCGTCCTCGGTGGTGACCAGAACGATGCGCTCCCCGCGCCGCTTGTCGGGGATCGCGACGACCGCGTGGCGCTCTTCCGGCCAAAGCGATTGCACCAGGATTTCGACCGCCCCCAGCGACACCATTTCGCCCGCGATCTTAGCAAAGCGCTTGGCGCGGCCTTTGATCGTCAGGTAGCCCTCGCGGTCAATGGCAACGATGTCCCCGCTGTCGTGCCAGGTGTCCGCCAGCGGCTGCAATTGGCCGGGCCGGTCGGCGGTCATGTAGCCCATCATCACGTTGGGACCTTTGACCCAAAGCCGGCCACCGTCGTCGATACCTTCGACCGGCTCCAGCCGCGCCTCCATAGCCGGCAGCAGGCGACCGACGCTGCCATGCTTGCCATGCGTCGCACTGTTAACGGCAACGACGGGCGCGGCCTCCGTCATGCCAAAGCCTTCCACGATGTCCGCGCCGAAACGCTCCTTCCAGATCCGGCGCGTATCGGCCTTCAGCGGCTCGGCGCCGGCGACCACGAGGCGCAGGCTGGCGAAATCGTCATCGTCCGCGCTCTTGGCATAGGCGTTGAGGAAGGTGTCGGTGGCGAACATGATCGACGGCCGCGACTTCTTCGCGACATCCGGGATCAGCTTGTAATGCAATGGCGAAGGGTAGAGCAGCGTACGCACGCCGATCAGCAGCGGCAGGATCGTGCCGCCCGTCAGCCCGTAGGAGTGAAAAACTGGCAGCACGTTGAGCAGCTTGTCGGCGGGCGTCAGCGCCAGCCGCGCTTCTACCTGCATGGCGTTGGCCAGCATGTTGCGATGCGACAGCACCACGGCCTTGGGCGAACCTTCGGAGCCGGAGGTGAACAGCACGACAGCGGCTTTCTCGGCCGAAACCTTCGCACGAGGGACACGCCAGAGAGCTGCGCCGAGCAATTTGTCGAATGTTGTTGTCTTCTCGCGAACATCCTCGAGCCAGACGATTTTTGCGCCTGTCGATTCGACGGCTTGCGCTATGTCCTGAATGCCGGCTTTTTCAATGAACGCCCGTGACGAAATGACGGTCTTCACTGCGGCGGTCTTGATTGCCGACGCAACATTTGCCGGCCCGGCCGTGTAATTGATCATCGCAGCGGCTTTGCCAGAGGACCAAAGGCCGAGCAGCGTGATGACGACGCCATTGGCATTCGGCAGCAGCACGCCGACTACTGACGCGTTTCCAACGCTTGGCGCGATCTTGCCCGCGACAACCCGCGCGGCGATGAACAGCTTGCGATAGCTCAGCGCGCCCATCACCACGTCTTCCATGATGATGCTCGACGGGCCGAAACGGTCGGCTGAATCGCGGATTGCCGCAAAGAGCGGGCGGGTCAGATCGGAGGCGGCAAAACGCGCTTCGGCCACGCGATCGAACAGGAGATTGGAAGGCGGTGGGGAAGACAAAACCGGCTGCTGGCCCAACTGAGCAATCGTAACGGCGGGGAGCGCAGTGATCGTGAGTCGTGGGAAGACGGGCATTGCCGCCGCATCCGCCTTGATGGAACCGGGCGTCGTTTTGAGGTATCCGTCTACGAAAACGGCGACGATGTTGGCATCCGCGCGTGAGGCGATGCGCGCGACCGCCCTATAAAGAGAAAAGGCCTTGGAGGAAGGCTCGACGGCCTCGGGAAGGTAAACCGCCAGGCGGCCTTTGCCCCTGAGATGGCGCACCAGCCTGCGGCTGACGAACAGATGCTCGGCGTTGAAGACGATGGTCCTGGCAAGTGCCTTGAACGGCTCCAGTCGCATCGACTTGGCAGACGTCTCATCGAGAATGTGCAGCGTGTTTGCCGGCAACAGCGACAGCATGAGGGCCGGATCGAGCCGCGAGCGGTGGGTGACGACATAGATGACTGGCGCTGGCGCGTTGGCGAGGTGGCGCGCGCGGCTGTCGTCAACGCGGTAAAGCAGCTTGAGCGGCAGATAAAGCAGGGCTTGATGAAAACTGATCTTACGGCTGGCGCTGAGCCAGGCCACGCCGGCCACATAGGCCGCGACAAGAGCAAGCAGAATGATTCCGGTCAGGATCATGCTGTGCCTCCCAACACGCTCTTGCCCCGGCTTCTTTGGCCGCTTGGCGCGAAAGGTAACGCAACCCGCGCCAACGTCAACAGTGTGTTACAATTCGTGAGGAGGCGTCGGAGTTCTAGCGTGGAATCCGGTCGGGGAGACTACGCGATCTCGGCCGGCTGTTGGTGTTCGACCCATCGGTCGTGCTTGGCTTGGTAGATGAGGCCAGTACGCGTCAGATCGGGCGAGGCCATCGGCAGAATTCGCCGAGCGATTTCAGCCGGTTGAGGCAGGGTGTTGGGGTCTTCGCCCGGCATCGCCTGAGCGCGCATCGCGGTGCGTGTGGCGCCAGGATCGGCGGCATTGACCCTCAATGCAAAATTCCGGGTTTCATCGGCCCAAGAGCGAGCCATCGTTTCGACTGCGGCCTTCGAGGCGGCATAAGGCCCCCAAAAGGCACGCGCGGAATGCGCGGCATTGGACGTCAGGATGATCGCGCGGCCGGCATCCGACTTGCGCAACAGCGGGTCTACGGAACGAATCAAGCGCCAGGTTGCGGTGACGTTCAGCGTCATCACCTTGTCGAAGACTTTTGCCTCCACATGGCCAAGCGGTGAGATCGTGCCGAGCATGCCGGCATTGGCGACGAGGATATCGAGCTTACCCCAGCGGTCATTGATGGCGCCGCCAAGGCGATCGATGGCGGGCATATCGGCCAGGTCGAGCGGCACGAGCGTTGCTTCGCCCTTGCCGGTCTTGGCGCGCTCGGCCTTGATCTCGTCGTCGAGGTCTTCGAGGCCGCCGACGGTGCGGGCAACCGCGATGACATGAGCGCCCGCCGCCGCCATCTGTTTTGCGATCTGATAGCCGATGCCGCGCGACGCGCCGGTAACGAGAGCAATGCGGTTGGTGAGGTCTGGGGTCATCAATGCTTTGCAATATCCGCGCGTGCTTAAGAGAGGAAATATCCCCATTAGTGTGCAGTTATAGGTTGTACCGCTAGTCTCAAACCCATGACGCGTAGGATCGCGGTCAGACTTCGCACTTCGGGATTTCCATGCTCCGACAGCGTGCGGTAGAGTTGAGTTGGGTTGAGGTGAGCTTCTTTGGCGACGCTTCGGACACCACCGAAAGCTTCAGTCATTTGGCGAAGAGCTATCAACAATTCAGACTGCTCCCCGTCTTCCAGGATGCTGTTTAGCAATTCAGCTGCATACCCTGGATCCTTCCGAAATACTTCGGCCATCGCCGTATCATGTGATCTGTCTCTCATAGCCTTTGTCCGTTGCTCGATTTCCAGTCACGCCAATATTCACGTGCGCGTTCGATATCGGAGCTTTGCTTTCGCTTGTCACCACCACAAAGCAAAAGCACCACAGTAGCGCCTGCGAGCGCATAGTACACCCGATAACCGGGCCCGACATCGATCCGCAGTTCCCAAACACCGTCTTGCAGCGATTTGTGGTCGCCGAAGTTACCCAACTCAACGCGCATGATGCGTCTATCTAAAGCAATCAAAGCCTTCCGATCGCGAATCTGGCTGCGCCATTCGGCAAAATGGTCACGACCGGCGGCGTCGACGTAATGTCGAATTTCATTCACGTTAGAATGTCGTTTATAAACGATAACATGTCAAATAAATACCCGCCGGTAAATGATCTCAGGCGATCGAAATGTTACTGCCCGGCTGCCAATAGCGAGAGCGTGCGCACATTGTCCGAGCCTTCGATGTCGGTCAGGCGCGTCGGATACTCTGTTGTGAAGCAGGCGTCGCAGAACTGTGGCTGGTCATTGTCGCGCGCAGCTTCGCCCACGGCCCGGTAAAGTCCGTCAATCGACAGGAAACCCAACGAATCGACACGGATGAATTCCGCCATCTCCTCGATCGACATGCGGGAAGCGAGCAGTTTCGACTTCTCGGGCGTGTCAACGCCATAGAAGCAGGATGAGCGGGTTGGCGGCGAGGCGATGCGCATATGCACCTCCTTGGCTCCGGCGTCCCGCACCATCTGCACAATCTTCTGGCTGGTGGTCCCGCGGACGATCGAATCGTCGACCAGCACGACCCGCTTGCCTTCGATCATGCGGCGGTTGGCGTTGTGCTTCAGCCGCACGCCCATGTGACGGATCGAATCGCCGGGCGAGATGAAGGTGCGGCCGACATAGTGGTTGCGGATGATGCCGAGCTCGAACGGGATGCCGGCCTTCTGGCTGAAGCCGATGGCAGCCGGCGTGCCCGAATCCGGCACCGGCACGACGATATCGGCCTCGCACGGGCTTTCGACGGCCAGTTCGGCCCCAATCGCCTTGCGCACGTTGTAGACATTGCGTCCTTCAACGGATGAGTCGGGGCGCGCGAAGTAGACATATTCAAAAACACAGAAGCGCGGTTTTTGCGGCTCGAAAGGAAAATGGCTCTCGATCCCCTTGGAAGTGACGACCACCATCTCGCCGGGCTTCAGGTCGCGCACGAAGCGCGCGCCGATGATGTCGAGCGCACAGGTTTCGGAGGCAAGGATCCACGCGCCGTCGAGGTCGCCCAGGACGAGAGGGCGAATGCCGAGCGGATCGCGGCAGCCGATCATCTTCTTGGCCGTTAGCGCGACGAGCGAGAAGGCGCCTTCAAGCTGCTTGATGGCCTCGATGAAGCGCGCATTGGTATCGCGTGCTTTCGACGTCGCGACAAGGTGCAGGATGGTCTCGGTGTCGGAGGTCGAGGAAAAGATTGCGCCCTGCTTCTGCAGGATGCGCTGTACTGTCAGCGCGTTGGTGATGTTGCCGTTGTGGGCGATCGCCAGACCGCCTTCCGACAGTTCGGCGAAGAAGGGCTGGACATTCCGCAAGCCCGCGCCGCCGGTGGTGGCGTAGCGTGTGTGGCCAATGGCGCGCGTGCCGGGCAGGCGGTCGATGACCGACTGCTTGGTAAAGGTGTCGCCGATCAGGCCGACATGGCGTTCGACGTGGAATTGCGAGCCTTCGTAGGAGACGATGCCGGCCGCTTCCTGCCCGCGATGCTGGAGGGCGTGCAAGCCGAGCGTAACGATCGCCGAAGCGTCCTGCCGGCCAAAAATGCCGAACACGCCGCATTCGTCGTGAAAATGATCGTCGGCTTCAGCCGAAAGCGTGTCGACTGGCTCTGCCATCTGGGTCGGGCCTCGCTAAAAAACGCTCAATACAGCAAAGCGCTCATATGGGAAAGGCGACAGGATGTTCCAGTCGCCTTCACCTCAACACAGCGTCAATTGTTTGCCGGCTGTTCGGCGCCGCCTTCCGCCGGAGCTTCCGGCTCGCCCGATTGCGGCTGTGCGCCCTCGGCGGGCGCGTCGGCCGGTGGTGTCGCACCATCAGCGGCAGGTGGGGTGGTTGCATCGGCGGGTGGCGTATCCTGGCCCGGCAGCGTCGGCAGGTACTGCTCAGGATTTTCAGGGATAAAGCTCTCGATCCAGCCG
>JBFWUS010000101.1:0-15139 GCA_050247155.1 Rhizobiaceae bacterium | reverse complement strand
CTCCGCATTGGCTCGCCGGCAGCACTGTTATCAACTTCGTATGCCACCGTGCCGGGCGGATTTTAGTACGGGCCCGGATCCTAGTAGTCATTGGCAGCAAGGCCTTCCCGGACCTTCACCACCGTGAACATGCCGCCCATCTCGACCGGCCCGAATTGCGCGAAGCCGGTCATCATCGGCAGCGTGTTGTCGGGCATCGGCATTTCCATCTCGCCCATGTCGGCCATGCCGGCGGTCGCCATCGGCATGTAGTCGGGCGAGGCGACGCCCCGGATGGCACGCACAAGATCGCGCTTCTGCACGCCGATGAAGGTCTTCACCTCGTGGCCCATCGCATTCATGGTGTGATGCGATTTGTGGCAGTGAATGGCCCAGTCGCCCGGCGCGTCCGCGACAAATTCGAAAGCCCGCATGGCGCCAACCGGAATGTCGATCGTGACTTCCGGCCAGCGCGCGCTTTCCGGCACCCAGCCGCCGTCGGTGCAGGTCACGGCGAAGTCGTAGCCGTGCATGTGGACCGGGTGATTGGTCATGGTCAGGTTGCCGACGCGAATGCGGGCGCGGTCACCCTTGCGAATGACCAGAGGGTCAATCCCGGGGAAGGCCCGGCTGTTGATGGTCCAGAGATTGAAGTCGAGCATCGTCATGACCTTCGGCATGTAGGCGCCGGGGTCGATGTCGTAGGCATTGAGCAGGAAGACGAAGTCGCGGTCGACCCGCATGAACTTCGGATCGCGCGGATGCACGACGAGGAAGCCCATCATGCCCATCGCCATTTGCACCATTTCGTCGGCGTGCGGGTGGTACATGAACGTCCCGCTTTTCTTCATCACGAACTCGTAGGCGAAGGTCTTGCCGGGCTTGATGTGCGGCTGCGTCAGCCCGCCGACGCCGTCCATGCCGTTCGGCAGCAAGATGCCGTGCCAATGGATGGTGGTGTGTTCCGGCAGCTTGTTGGTGACGAAGATGCGCACCTTGTCGCCCTCGACGCATTCGATGGTCGGCCCCGGCGACTGGCCGTTATAGCCCCATAGGTGAGCCTTCATGCCGGGCGATATCTCCCGCACCACCGGTTCGGCGACGAGATGGAATTCCTTCCAGCCGTCTTTCATGCGCCACGGCAGCGTCCAGCCGTTGAGCGTTACTACCGGCTGGTAGTCCGGCCCGCTCGATGGATGGAGCGGTGGTTGCATTGCCGGCGAGTTCATCATCGGCGCTTCCGGGATGCTGGCGGCTGCGGTGCGGCCGCTGATCGCGGCTGCGCCGGCGAGGATCGCCGAGCCGCCGACCAGACTGCGGCGTGAGATCATCGGGGTTCTCCGTGAGTTGTCGGATGTCATGTCAGTGTCCTCCCGCCTCGCCGCCGCCTGCGGCCACCGCCATCGCCGGCGATGACGCGCCCGCGCCCGGCATGCCGCCGATCACGGCCGCGGAGAGCGTTGTGGTGGCGAGCCAGAAATTGCGCTGGGCTTCGATTGCGGCGGTGTTCGCGGCGATACGCTGCCGGGCTTCGGTGAGCAGCGCGAAGACGTCGATCTGCATGGCGTTGTAGCGCAGCAGCATTTCGTCCGAGATGATCTGCCGCAACGGCAGGATCTCGCGCTGGTAATGACCGGCGATGTCGTAGCTGGCGCGGTAGCTGCGGTACGCGTCGCGCGCCTGCGAGCGGGCGTTGACGGCGATTTCCGCAAGCCGGTTGATCGCCTGCATGTAGCTCTGCTCGGCTTGCCGCACACGCGACTCGCCGAAGTCGAACAGCGGGACTCGCAGTTCCACTTCCAGCCCGCGCTCGCGTTCGATCTCGTCACCCGTTTTGGTGCGCTTCCCAAGGCCTGCAAGTTCCAGCACGTCCAGAAATCGCGTGGCCTGGGTCAGGCCGAGCGTGCCGGCCAGCGCTTCCGTTTCCAGTCGCGCAACCTGCACGTCGAGGCGGCGCTTGATCGCCTCGCGCTCGATCGCCGGCTGCACCAGCGGCCGTCCCGGCAAAGCTGGAAGCGTCGACGGCAGCCGGAAATTGAGATCGCGGCCCCACAGGCCCATCGCGCGGATCAGCCGCTCGCGGTCGCTGGCGGCGGTCTGCCGGGCGGTCGCAAGCTGGGCGGTGGTTTCCGCATAGAAGGTCTGCTGACGCGTCTGATCGAGCTTGTTGATCGCACCGGTGCCGCCAAGTCGTTCCGAGAGCTTGGAAGCGGTATCCGCCGCGGTCTTCGCCTGGCCGAGATAGCCGACGAGCTGCTGGCTCGCGACCGCCTGATACCAGGCACGCCGCGCTTCCTGTGCCAGCCGCAACGTCTCTTCGGCTGCGCGCAACTGTGCCTGGCGAAAACGCTTGCGGGCGGTTTCGCTGCGCGCCGGCAAAGTAGCGAGCGCGAGAATGTCTCCCAACAGCTTGCCTTCGAGCTCGACGGAGCCCGCGCCGGCGAGCCGCGACACCGACAATGTCGGATTCGGCGGCAGACTTGCCGCGACCATGCGCGCCTCGGCGATGCCGAGTTCACTATAGGCAGCCTGAAGTCCGCGGTTATTCAAAAGTGCGATCTGCACGGCAGCGTCCGCTGTCAGCGGCCGTTTGAGAAGTCGTGCCACGGCTTCACGCGAGGCGCTGGCGTCCTCCTCGGTGCGGATCGCTGCGACCTCTTTGCGAAGCTCGTGGCCCGCGGTGTCGACGACGAAGCTCATGCCGCCATCGGGAGAAAACGCTGCGCAGCCCGCGAGCAGAAGCGAGGCAATGGCTGCGATGACGCCGTTTCTGACGATCGGTTGCATCAGTGCGCTCCTTTTTTTGGAGCGACGCTGTCATTGGTGCCGCGCCAGTCAGCGGGTCCGACCGGCCGCCGGCTGGTGTAGTCGCCCGCGACGGCGCGATAACTCGTTCCCGGTACGCGGGCGGTGGCATCGGATGGATCAGGTTGCTGCGAGAACGGCGCCGGTGTTGTACAGGCAGCTAGAAGAGCGGCCAGCGCGACGGCCAGCCCGATCCGGCCCGCCGGCAGGCAGGCGCGAACGCGCGCACGATACTTTACGGACATGACTGTCCCTCACGTGTCGAATGATCGTTGACGCAAGCGGCCTGAGGCCTGCTCGCGCGACGGTTCAGATCAACACGAGAGATCGCGGCGGACGGTCGATACGGGAGGGTTCTTGCCCGGACATGAAACCTGTCACGGGCGGCTCCAGGCTTGCGGACGGCGGCGCATAAACGGCCGTCAGTTCGAAGGACGATGAAAGAGCACTCACGCAGAATACACCGCAACAATTGCCGGAAGACGCAAGCAAATTGCTCCGCGACGAATCGCCTGCGTCGCCGGTCAAACCGGCGACCGCGTGCTTGTGCAAAGCGTGATCGTGTGCCGTCTTGTCGCGGGCAATCGCCTGCTTCGCAGCCGCCTTGTGGACATGCGCGAACTGGCGCGACGCCTGCTCCAAGCTAAAACAATGCGCGGCCCTCTCACCGTTCGACAGCGCAAGAGCAGCCGAAGGAACCAAAGCGCAAATAGCATAGGCGGCAGCCAGACAGGCCGCCAGCCGCGTGCGCATAGGCTTCTTCAGAAAACCAAACATCGAGCCATCAAAAGAAACATTTCAACTTCCTAACAATACTGCCATGGCAGCATGGCGGCAACAAGGTTCATGTACAATATCTGGACCTTGGTTACTGCAATAGCGACACAATAGTACCGGCACAATACAAAAGTCGGATGAAGATACACAAAATCTAGCAGAATGGGACCTGATTTCGAGTCTGCTTTGAACGCAATTATTTGGTCATCATAAGCGCACCGAGTTGTCGGGAACTTCCTTGTGGAGAAGCGGAAGCACAGATTGAACTGTCGAAGGACCGTAACGAGTTAGCCAATGCAAGATATGATGGGAATGATGGGTGGAAGGGGATTGGCGATGGGAGCGGTTTGGCTTCTTGTCGTTATTCTATTGCTGCTTGGAATTGCTGCACTGGCCAAATACCTTTTCACCAGCACACGCCGATAGCGTTTTGCGTCCGAACCAGGGATGTCGCGCTCATATAGCCGCGATAAAGCCGCATTTAGGCGGTCTAGCTTTCGGCACAGCAACTCGCTATTTTTCCCTCATGTCGCAAAGCCTTCGACGCTTGATTGGTCTGGTGCTCGCGCTGACGCTCGTCGTCGGCGGCGCGCTGCAGAGCGTTCAAGCCTCGGACATGGCCGTGAAGATGAGCACGGCGGCAGCCAGCGACATGACAATGCCGGGCGGATGCAGCGGATGCAGCGGCGGCGATGACGGCACACCGATGGTGTGTTTTGCCATCTGCAATGCTGGTTTTTCGGCGGTCCTGTCATCTAACACTATTTTCGTCGCCACCGACAGAACCGCCCCTGTCGCGACATCCCCCACCAGGATTACGGGCCTGCACGGCCCTCCTGACCCCTACCCTCCTAGACCCACTAGCCTGAGCTGACGCGCACTGCTTTTTGCGGTGAGCGCAATCGCGCGCGGCAATCGCCGTTCGTGCCTTCATCTCATGCGGTCGCGCGCCGACTGCGCGCAGCGAGCCGCACCTCAGGACGCTGGAGGGCTTCTGTATGCCCACGACTTACGACGGTCAGACGGTCAGTCGCCGGAAGCTTTTGCTGGCAGGCGCAAGTATCGCCAGCAGCGCGTGGCTCTCGCCCCGCGTCCTTCAGGCGGCGACGCCAGCAAAGGAGTTCAAGTTGGTCGCGGCGCCCGCGCGCGCATCACTGGTCGGAAAGCCACATCCCGACACCGACGTGTGGTGCTACGACGGTCAGACTCCTGGACCCGAACTCCGGGTCCGTCAGGGCGAGCGCATCCGCGTCCATGTAGAGAACCGACTGCCCGAGGAAACCACCGTGCACTGGCACGGTATCCGCCTTCCCAATGCAATGGACGGCGTCCCGCATCTCACCCAGAAGCCGATCGCGCCGGGCGAAACCTTTTCCTACGAGTTCGATTGCATCGACGCCGGTACGTTCTGGTACCACCCGCATCAGCGGAGCTTTGTTCAGGTTGGGCGCGGCCTTTACGGCTCGCTCATCGTCGAAGAGCGGGAGCCAGTCGCCGTCGACCGCGACGTCACCTGGCTTCTCGCCGACTGGCGGTTGCTCGACGATGCCTCGATCAGCAACGACTTCGGCAACATGCACGACATCAGCCACAACGGCAGGGTCGGCAATACCGTTACCATCAATGGCCGGGTGCCCGAGACGTTCGCCGTACGTGCCGGCGAGCGCATCCGCCTGCGCCTCATCAACGGAGCAAATGCGCGCATTTTCGGGCTCGATTTCGAAGGCCACAAGCCGCAGATCATCGCGCTCGATGGACAACCGGTCGAACCGCATGCGCCGCCCAACGACAGGGTCGTGCTCGGTCCCGCCATGCGGATCGATCTTATGCTCGACATGAGCGGAGAACCGGGAAAACGGCTCCGTGTGGTCGATAGATTCTACCGCGGACTCGAATACCGCTTGCTCGATCTTGTTTATTCCGACGCGGCGCCGCTACGCGACCTCGCAAATCCCCAGCCAGTACGACTGCCGGCGAACCCGATTCCTGAACCCGACATTAAGAATGCAAAGAGGCATCAAGTCGCCCTCGGCGGCGGAATGATGGGATCGATGCGAACGGCCATGCTGGACGGCAAACAGGTCGACATCCGCACACTCATGCACAACGGCTTGGTCTGGGCGATCAACGGCATCGCAGCCAAGGGTCACGTTCACGAGCCCCTGGTCACGTTCGACCGCAATCGATCCTACATCCTGGAACTCGTCAACGAGACCATGTGGGATCACCCCATTCATCTTCATGGACACTCGTTCCGGGTGATTTCAAGAAACGGAAAACCGACCCAGCATCGCGAGTGGCAGGACACCGTCCTGCTCAGCCGGCAGGAGAAGGCTGAAGTCGCGTTCGTCGCCGACAACCCCGGCGACTGGATGATTCACTGCCACATCCTCGAACATCAGGCCGGCGGCATGATGGGCGTCGTTCGCGTCGCCTGACGGGAGAAATTCCATGCGCGCAAAACTCTTCGCTATCTTGGCAGTCGGTTCTGTTTCGATTTCACAGGGCAATGCGGTTGCCGAGGGAAGCGCCCAGCGCGGCGCCATGATCTATCGCGCCTGCGCTTCCTGCCACTCGCTGGATCCGGGGATGCATTTGACCGGGCCGAGCCTCGCGGGTCTATGGGGAAAGAAAGCAGCGTCGGTTTCCGACTTCCCGCGATACTCGAAGGCTCTCAGCAGTCAGCAATTCTTTTGGGATGAGACGACCCTCAATGCGTGGGTGAAGTCCCCTTCGGACTTCGTCGCCGGAAGCCAGATGCCGTTTCGTGGCATTGATGACGAAAAGGGACGGCAGGATCTGGTCGCCTTTCTTCGTCTTGCGATGGCACCGGATGGAGCCAAGGCCGTCGTTGCTCAGAAACTGGCTCCTCCCTCGCTGGTGCGCGGCCAGACGCCGGCGGACCTGAGCAAGAGCGAACCGTCCGAACAGGTCACCGCCGTTCGTTACTGCCAGAACTCGTATTTCGTGACGACAGCCGATGGGGCCGAACACACATTCTGGGCGCTGAACCTGCGCCTAAAGGTCGATGCCAGCGTGTTGGGGCCAACGGGCGGCAAACCGGTGCTGACCGGCTCCGGCATGCAGGGCGACCGCGCGTCCCTGGTTTTCTCCGATCCGGCGCAAATCAGCGCAGCCATCCAGAGCAAATGTTGAACCCGTGGCGGCCGCCAGACGCGCCGCCACCAGCACAGGAGTTACGAATGCTGAGAAACACCCTTGCCGTCATCGGCGTCTTTCTCGCGCTGACGATCGCTGCGGCCGACGCAGCCGAGCAACGCAACGCCACACTTTATAAAAACCCGCAGTGCGGTTGCTGCGAAGAGTACGCCAATTACCTGCGCCAGCACGGATTCACCGTGAAGGTGCAGCCGACCCACAATCTTTCTCTGATCCGCAAGCAGGCCGGCGTCAACATTCCGGAGAAGCTTGAGGGCTGCCACACGATGTTCGTCGACAAGTATGTCGTCGACGGCCATGTACCATTCAAGACGCTCGACAAGCTCTTGACCGAGCGGCCTGACATCCGGGGCATTTCCCTGCCCGGCATGCCGCAGGGTTCGCCCGGCATGTCCGGTGCCAAGACCGAACCATTCATGATCTATGAAATCAGCAACGACGCCGAGCCGCGCGTCTATGCGACCGAATAGGCGAGGATTGCGGCCCGATGATGTTCGCCATGCGGGAGTTCGAATGGGGTTTCAATCTCGGACTTTTCGCGGGCGCGGTGGCGATCGCGCTCGGCATCGTCCTTACAGTCGGCGCGCTGTTTCTGCTTGGCCGGGCGTTGCGCAAACATCGGAGGTCCAAGCGACCGTGACTGATGACGCAGCAACAGCACCAAGGCAAGCATCGGCGTGGCGGCGACGCTATCTGATTCCGGTGGCAGGTTTCGCCGCTCTGGCGGCCTTGTTCGCGTGGTCGCTGACCCACAATCCGCGGGATATTCCGTCGGCGTTGATCGGCAAGTCGGTCCCACAATTCAGCCTGCCGCCGGTGCAGGGCCGCACGCTCGGCCTCTCCAGTTCAGACCTCGTCGGAGAAGTCTCGCTCGTCAACGTGTTCGCGTCCTGGTGCGTGGCATGTCGC
Source organism: Rhizobiaceae bacterium (assembly GCA_050247155.1). Taxonomy (GTDB): domain Bacteria; phylum Pseudomonadota; class Alphaproteobacteria; order Rhizobiales; family Rhizobiaceae; genus Mesorhizobium_G. Next base: position 7,489 of record JBFWUS010000101.1, on the reverse strand, counting down.
GAGGAACACCCGCTGTTCATGCAGATGAAATCCAGCGGTGACGTTCCGATCCACGGCCTCAACTACAAGGACAAACCCGAGCATGCAGAACAGTGGCTCGGCAACCTCGGCGATCCCTATACACGGACTGGCGCCGATCGAACCGGCCGCGTCGCCATCGACTGGGGCGTTTACGGCGTTCCGGAGACATTCGTCGTCACCAAGGAGGGACGCATTGCCTACAAGCACATCGGCCCGCTGACACGCGCCGATCTCGATACGAAAGTCCTGCCGCTTGTCCGAAGGCTCCAACAACAATGATTTACAGCACTGCCTCTATTTCCAATTTCGTATGCCGGCTGGTCTTGGCGTCATCTCTACTGATTCTTGGAGCCGGCGCGGTCGCCGCACAGCAACCGCCAAAGAACTTCGTGCTGCACGAAGAGCCCAAAGCGATTGAAAACATTTCATTCGTCGACGGTAACGGCGCGCAGCGCAATCTGAGCGAGTTTCGCGGCAAGGTCATCCTGCTCAATATTTGGGCGACATGGTGCGGCCCGTGTCGTCATGAAATGCCATCTCTAGATCGCCTGCAAAAGGCGCTCGGTGGGGATCATTTCGCGGTTGTGACGCTGTCCATCGATCGCGGCGGCGCAGATGTCGTGCGGCGTTTCTACGCCGATATCGAAATCGAAAGCCTGCCGATCTTCATCGACAGCGCCGGCAAAGCGATGCGCGACCTGGCGGTCGTTGGCGTGCCCGCCACCCTGCTCATCGGCCGCGACGGGCGGGAAATCGGCCGCCTTGTCGGCCCCGCCGAATGGGATGCGCCGGCAATCATGGGTTACCTGAAGAGCGTGATCGCGAAGAAATCCGCACGATCGATACCACTGTCACACCAGAGAGGAGACAACACATGACTGTTCCAGCCAAAATACCGACACAGGACGCGTCCCTCACCCGCGATCTGCTGCTCGCGGCGCGGTACTACCTTGGGCGGCCGCGCGTCCTGCTCGGCCTCGCCGCCATCGCAATCACAGCTGGGCTTGCCTTGAACTGGAGCTGGCTGGTCGCCGCCGGCCTCGCACCTATCCTGCTGAGCACGCTGCCGTGCCTGGTCATGTGCGCCTTTGGCGTCTGCATGATGTGCCGATCGGGCGACAAAGACGCCGCCACCGCGCACCGGACCGGCGACACTGCCGGCACGTCTACCACGGCCGCCATCTCATCCTCGCCATCAGGAGCCGCGAGCTGCTGCCATGGCGCGGCGGACGAAGCCCGGCCTGCCGTCGTTGCCGACTCGAAACCTAACAAAGAAAGGACGGACTCCCATGCGTAGTCGAACGAAAATCCTGCTCGTGGCAGCCGCGCTAGCCGCGAGCGTCGCCGCCGCTCCCGCGCTGTTTGCCCGTGACGGCGACCGCGGAATGATGGGGCACGACGGGATGATGGGCAACGGAGGCATGATGGGAATGATGGACTCCATGATGCGGATGATGGAGCACTGCAATCAGATGATGGGCAATAACTCCGGGCAGCCGAACGATCAATGGCAGAAGGACTCGCCGAAATCGAAAGAAAAACTCTGACGGAAAAGACCAGAAAAAGACATGCCTTACACAAGACGAACGGCGCTCGCGCTACCGCTGCTCTTCCTTCCGACGGCGGCGCGGGCGCACTCTCTGAAAGACCTCGAAAAGCTGCTCGGCGACAAGGAAAAATACTTCCAGCCGATCAACAAAGCGGCCCCGGACTTTGCGCTTCAGAACGCAGACGGGGGACCCGTGCGGCTTCCCGATCTGCGCGGCAAGGTCGTCGTTTTGCATTTCATTTACGCCGGTTGTCCTGACGTGTGCCCGCTGCACGCCGACCGGATCGCCGAAATCCAGTCGATGGTCAATCAGACGCCGATGAAAGCGCAGGCCCAGTTCATCAGCATCACGACCGATCCGAGAAACGATACGCCGGACGTGCTTCGCGCTTACGGCGATCAGCATCGGCTCGACCCGGAAAACTGGGCCTTTCTCACCGCAGGCAAAGGCCAGCCGGAAGACGCGACACGCAAGCTCGCCTTACGCTTCGGCCACAAATTCATGAAGCAGGAGGACGGCTACCAGGTCCACGGCATTGTCACCCACATCATCGACAAGGACGGTCGGTGGCGGGCGAACTTCCACGGCTTACGATTTGAGCCGACCAATATGGTCGTTTTCATCAACGCTCTCGTCAACGACGAACACAAGGCGCACGGACACGAACCACACGGCACTTGGGACACAATCAAGAAGAAAATGGGATTCTAGCCATGCGTCAGCTGTTTTTCGGTCACATGCGTCGAATCCCGCGAACCCGCAACGTAGCAGTTGTCACCACGTCGGTGGCAACGGTTGCGCTTATGATCGGGCTGAGCTTTGCCGCCGTTCCACTCTACCGGCTGTTCTGTCAGGTGACAGGCTTTGCCGGCACGACACAGATCGCTGCTGATGCGCCAGGGGCGGTCGGCTCGAATGTCATGACGGTGCGCTTCGACGCCAATGTTGCTCCGGGCCTTGCCTGGCGCTTTATCGCACCCGAGCCCGTCGAGGTGCGCCTTGGCGAGGAGCGGCTGGTGGCTTTCGAAGCCATTAATACCAGCGACGAGCCACTGCTCGGCACCGCGACCTTCAATGTCACGCCGCTTCAGGTCGGGAGATACTTCAACAAGATTCAATGCTTCTGCTTCACAGAACAGCTTTTGCTGCCCGGCGAGCGGAAGAAGTTTCCGGTGTCGTTTTTCGTCGATCCATCGATCACCGAAGACGCTGACGGAACCGGAGTCAGCACGATTACCCTCTCCTATACGTTCTTCAATAAAGGGCAGGCAGCCTTGGATGAATACCTGCGGACACATCGCGTGAGCGCCAGAACGATCAGCGGAGCGACTAAACAATGACTGCTCGTCAACGCCTTGATACGAGCGATAGCGGGCCGTGGCTTTCGACGTTGCGTCGCTACCTCCTTTTCATCGTTCCCGCGAATCTGGCGTGGGAGATTGGGCACGTTCCGCTTTATACGATCTGGAACGACGGCACGCGGGCCGAGATCACCTTCGCCGTCATCCACTGCACTGGCGGCGACGCCTTGATCGCGAGCCTCACGCTTCTTGGAACACTATTGCTTTTCGGCAGTCGCGGCTGGCCGCATCAACGCTACCTTGCGGTCGCGGTACCCACCGTTCTCGCCGGCGCCGCCTACACCGTCTTCAGCGAGTGGCACAACACCGAAATCCGCAACAGTTGGGCTTATTCCGGCGACATGCCGCGATTGCCCGGGCTCGGAACCGGGCTGTCACCTTTCTTACAATGGATCATCATTCCGATTGCCGGTTTCTGGTGGGCACGGCCACGCCGTGCCGGACAAGGAAGACCGGCTGGCGAGCACCGATGAGCAAACCCATGAAATCTCGAAAGCTGGCTGGATGGCTGTTAATTCCCGCTCTCCTGGCCCTGGCAGGCGGAGCGTGGCTCGTGTTCGATCCGGGCTTCCGCCCGCGTACCAGCGACACGGAACTGGCCCAGCCAAAGGATGACTTCGAGCGGCGCGTCCGCGATTACATCCTCAACAATCCCGAAATTATCATGGAGGCCGCGCAGCGGCTCGAACAGCGTCAGCGCGCGGCGCAGGAAGGCGAGGCCGTCGTCGCACTCAAAGCCCGCGCCGAAGAGCTATTTCGCGACAATGACAGTCCGGTCGGCGGAAACCCAAATGGCGATGTCAGCATGGTCGAGTTCTTCGACTACAACTGCCCCTATTGCCGACAGGTCACGCCGATCATGGACGAAGCGGAGAAAGCCGATCCAAAGCTCAGGGTCGTCTACAAGGAATTTCCGATCCTCGGGCCGAACTCAATGTTTTCGGCCAAAGCAGCCCTCGCAATTCATCGGCAAGGCAAATACCTCGATTTTCACCGGGAAATGATGCTGGACCGCGGCGTCGCCGACGAAGCCAAGGTGATACGGATCGCCGGCAAGATCGGAGCCGATATCGAGCGCATGAAGTCGGACATGAACAATCCTGCTATCGCGGCAATGATCGAAAAGAACCTTGCGCTCGCCCAGACCCTTCGTATCAACGGCACGCCCGGCTTCGTCATCGGCGAACAAATCGCGCGCGGCGCAATCGACCTGAAGACGATGCAATCGCTCATTCAGGAAGCACGCGACGGAAAATGAGATTGCACCCTAGGCTGTCGCCCGCACAATGATCGAGTTGTCGACAATAGGCATTGCCGCCGCATTTGCGGCCGGGGTTATCTCCTTCCTGTCGCCATGCGTGCTGCCGCTGGTGCCCGGATATGTGTCCTATATCGCCGGACAGTCCATCGCCGGAGATTCCGCAGAAACGAATGCGCGCCGCATGTACTCGGCAGGCTTGAGCGGATGTTTCGTTCTTGGCTTTTCAACGATCTTTGTGCTGCTCGGCGCAAGCGCGACCGCACTCGGTCAAGCTTTGCTGTCGTATCGTCATGAACTGAATCTTCTTGGTGGAGTCGTTGTCATCGTCTTCGGTTTGCTCACGCTCGGTTTATTTCGGGTTGCCTGGCTGCAACGCGACCATCGGCTGCATCTACATATGCGGGGCGGACGCCCCGTTGCCGCATACGTGCTCGGATTGGCGTTCGGATTCGGCTGGACGCCCTGTATCGGGCCGATCCTCGGCGCAATCCTCACCGTGAGCGCGGGGTCGACGACCGTGGCAAGTGGGGTTGCCCTCCTGGCAATCTACTCTCTCGGACTTGGGCTTCCATTCGTGCTGACAGCAGCATTCACCAACGAGTTGGTCGCAAAGATGTCATCGATCAGCCGCCTTGGCCGCGGGTTACAGGCTTTCGCCGGCCTCGTCATGATCGTGATGGGCACCGCGATGATCACCGGCCATTTATCGACATTTGCCTTTTGGCTTCTTGATACGTTTCCGGCGCTCTCGAAGATCGGTTAGGCAGAACCGAAGAGTCGAGAGATAAAGATGCAGCGGGCACAGTGCTTTTCGGTAGGCGCTCATTCAGGCGGGCCGAGACATTGCCGCATGATCTCGCTTGCGAAGGACTCAATTTCTCCAGATGCGACAATTGCTCGCGTTCGCTCAAGCTGGCTTCGCAGTCATAACTGTTGATGAGATATCAGCAGATGGTTTCAGCATGAAGATGCAGGACCAGCAGAGACACCACGCCATGAAGGTCACAATATCGCGCTGAACGTTATACCGTCACACTGAGCCTTACGCGGCCTTTCATACCTCCTACGTTAACAGAAATTGCACGAGCCCAATGAAAACTCTGCCAATGGAACCACTCAACGACCGGGGACAAATCGGCATGGGGATGAGGTTCATCGCACTGTTTATATTTGCAACATTACTTGGTGGATGCATGCAAGCTCACGAGTATCCGGAGCTCGCGAAAATCGATACGAAGGACAAGAAATTACTCTCCAACGCGCCCTACGCAAAAGTGCCACTCCCTGAGCACTATCGGCCTCATATCGTGCAGTATCACCGCAAGGAAGTTGCCGGCACGATCGTTGTCGATAGCGACGCCAAATTTCTCTACTATGTTCTTCCTGCCGGAAAGGCCATTCGCTATGGCGTTGCGGTCGGTGAAGAAGCTCTCGCGTTCTCCGGCGTCGCAGAGGTTGGACGGAAGGCAAAATGGCCGTCGTGGACCCCGACAGCAAGCATCAAGAAACGGCTCGAGAACGTTCCGGATTTTGTCGAAGGGGGGCCGCAGAACCCATTGGGCGCCCGCGCGATCTATCTATTTTCCGATGGGAAAGACACCCTGTATCGTATTCATGGGACGAACCAGCCGGAATATATCGGCCAAGCCATCTCGTCCGGTTGCATCCGAATGGTCAATGAAGATGTTATCGATCTTTACAACCGAACCAAACTGGGAGCGATTGTCGTTGTGTTAGCGCCCGGCGAAGGTGAGCTGCCAATCAACCAACGGATCGCTTTAACGTCTGGGTGGAATGACTGACAAGGGGATTTTATTTGTTGAGCGTCTCGGCGCTAGCTAAACGGCGAGGCTCAGAACACTAGTTCGCTCAGACCCCGCTTGAAGTAGTGTGTTACTCATGTTTTCGCTTCTGAGATACACTGCATCCGATGAACGAAATCTGGATTGTGCTTCTGCTGGCTTTGCTACCCGGCGCCGGCAACTTCGCAGGGGGTCTCCTTGCGGAATTCTGGAAGAGCTCCCCCAGGCTTCTGAATTGGGCTCTTCATTCCGCCTCGGGAATTGTCGTCGCAATTGCAGCTGTGGAGCTAATTCCGGAAGCAACACGCACCCTTCCGGCATTGTGGTTTGCCGGCGCATTTGCGGCCGGCGGCGCAGCTTATCTGCTTCTCCAAGGCCTGATTGAAAGGCTTCAGACTCGCTCCGGCGGCGACAACGACCGCGTCAGCATGTGGATGGTCTATGTCGCGGTCGCTACTGATTTGGCGAGCGACGGACTCATGATCGGAACCGGCGCGGCCATCTCGGCAAAGTTCGCGCTTGTGCTGGCGGCGGGCCAGTTGCTCGCCGATATCCCAGAAGGGTACGCGACGATTGCCAATCTGCGAAAACGAGCGGTACCGAGACCCCGGCGGCTTCTGCTTTCGGTTTCTTTCCTTGCTTATGTGCTCGTCGCGGCGGCAACGGCCTACCTTGTTCTTCGTCCGGCACCCGAGGCGCTGAAGTCCGGAGCGCTGGTATTCGTCGCGAGCTTGCTCATCGTGGCCGCAGTCGAAGACATGTTGGAAGAGGCGCACCGCGCACGTAAGGACACCAGAAGCTCGATCGCAGCCTTTGTTAGTGGATTTGTGCTCTTTACTCTGGTCTCAAGCGGACTAAAAGCTGCGATTTGAAACTCATTGGCTAGCCTACTGAGGCTGAATTATCTTCCACGATATTGGTTTGGCCTCGCGGTAGCGACCCCGAGCAAAAAAGAAAGTCAACAACACTCTCCCTTAGACCTTGTCCTTTTTTGTTTTTCGGCGGGTAGCGTAGAGCTCCAGCTTGTGACCTTCTAACCTAAATCCTAGACGTTTCGCGATTATCACCTGTAATCGTTCTATCTCTGGGCTGACAAACTCGATCACCTTGCCTGTCTCAACATCGATCAGGTGGTCGTGATGCCGACCGGAAACCATCTCATAACGATGCGGGAAATTCCGAAACTCCTGACGTTCAACGATGCCCTCCTTTTGGAAGCAACGTACCGTTCGATAGATGGTGGCCAACGACACCCGTCCGTCCAGCTCGGAAACGCGGCGGTATAATTCGTAGACGTCTGGATGGTCCTTGGACCGCGCCAGGACCGCCGCGATCGCTCGGCGTTGTCCAGTCCAGCGCAAGCCCTTGTGACCTGCCACTGAGTATTTCCTCCACGCGGAGTTAGAGTCCGGCCTCAAGCAGGGGACGGACGATGAAGCGGATCAGGTTCACGGAAGAGCAGATCATTGGGGTTCTGCGCGAGCACGAGGCCGG
>JBFWUS010000100.1:0-15971 GCA_050247155.1 Rhizobiaceae bacterium | reverse complement strand
CAGCCCGGCGTTTTCATACTGCGATTTGAGATCGATCATGGCCTGGCCGCGGTCGCGACTCTCACCATGGACATGCTCAAACAGATGCAGCGACAGCGAGCGGGTGCGGTCGAACAGCAGCACATAGCGTTCCTGGAGATCGTAGAGGTCGCCGGTCGCCAGTTCCATGAGCAGCTTGTGAAGCTGATCGCGGACCGAGAACGGGATCGCGGTCTCCTTCTCAAGGGCTGCGCTGATCTCGCCGGTCGCCTGCTTCAGTTCTGGCGTCGGGTAGGTGAGCAGCGCCGACAGTGCTTTCAGGGTCCGGCTCATCACGCGATCTCCATTGGATTCTTGGCCCGTTTTGGCGTGCCGAACAGGTTGGTTTCGCTGGTACCGCCCGAGCAGCCGTTGCCGAACGAAAAGCCGCACGAGCCGCGCAGGTCGTAGGCGTCCTCGCCAAGCTCGCGATGCGCGGTCGGGATGACGAAACGGTCCTCGTAATTGGCAATCGCCATCACGTGGTACATGTCCTCGATGGCCGCGCTGGTGAGACCGACGCGCCTCGCGATCGCTTCGTCGATAACGCCGTCGACGGTCTTGGCCCGCATGTAAGCGCGCATCGCCAGCATCCGTTCGAGCCCGCGCGCCACCGGTTCTTCGTCGCCGGCGGTCAGCAGGTTCGCGAGATACTTGAGCGGAATGCGCAGGCTGCGAACGTCCGGCATCTCGCGGTCATGGCCGATCTTGCCGGCCTGCGCGGCGGACTGGATCGGTGACAACGGCGGCACGTACCAGACCATCGGCAGCGTGCGGTATTCCGGATGCAGCGGGAATGCGACCTTCCACTCCATCGCCATCTTCCAGATCGGTGAGCGGCGGGCCGCTTCCAGCCAGTTCTCCGGCACACCGTCGGCACGGGCCTGGGCGATCACCGCCTCGTCGCGGGGATTGAGGAACACGTCGAGCTGGGCCTCGTAGAGATCCTGCTCGTTTTCGACGCTCGCCGCCTGTTCGATGCGGTCGGCGTCATAGAGCACGACGCCGAGGTAGCGGATACGGCCGACGCAGGTTTCCGAACACACCGTCGGTTGCCCCGCCTCGATGCGCGGATAGCAGAAGATGCACTTCTCGGATTTTCCGCTCGACCAGTTGTAATAGATCTTCTTGTAGGGACAGCCGGACACGCACATCCGCCAGCCGCGGCATTTGTCCTGGTCGATCAGGACGATGCCGTCCTCCTCGCGCTTGTAGATGGCGCCGGACGGACACGAGGCGACGCAGGCCGGGTTGAGGCAGTGCTCGCACAGCCGCGGCAGATACATCATGAAGGTGTTTTCGAACTGGCCGTAGATGTCCTTCTGCACGCCTTCGAAGTTGTAATCCTTCGAGCGTTTTGCGAATTCGGTGCCGAGGATTTCCTCCCAGTTCGGACCCCACTCGATCTTTTCCATGCGCTCGCCGGTGATGAGCGAGCGCGGCCGCGCCGTCGGCGACGCCTGAAGCTCAGGCGCATTCTGCAGGTGCTCGTAGTCGAACGTGAACGGTTCGTAGTAGTCGTCGATTTCCGGCAGATCGGGATTGGAGAAAATGTTGGCGAGGACGCGCCATTTCGAACCGATGCGCGGTTCGATCCGGCCGTTCTTCTTGCGCCGCCAGCCGCCGTTCCAGCGCTCCTGGTTCTCCCACTCCTTGGGATAGCCGATGCCGGGCTTGGTCTCGACGTTGTTGAACCAAGCGTATTCCATACCTTCGCGATTGGTCCACACGTTCTTGCAGGTGACCGAACAGGTGTGACACCCGATGCACTTGTCGAGGTTCAGCACCATCGCGATTTGCGCGCGGATTTTCATTCTGCGGCCTCCATATTCGGCCTGAGTGGAAGTTTTTCGGGCTGGTCGGCGGTCGGCCGGTCAAGCCAGTCGACCTTCGACATCTTCCGCACGATGACGAACTCGTCGCGATTGGTGCCGATGGTGCCGTAGTAGTTGAAGCCATAGGACTGCTGGGCGTAACCGCCAATCATGTGGGTCGGCTTCACCACCGCGCGCGTCACCGAATTATGGATGCCGCCGCGCTGGCCGGTCACTTCCGAACCAGGCACGTTCACGATCTTTTCCTGCGCGTGATACATCAGGCACATGCCGTCCTTCACACGCTGCACACCACGGCACGCGCAACCAGCGCACCGTTCGCGTTGTAGGCTTCGATCCAGTCGTTATCGACGATCCCCGCCTGACTGGCGTCGTTTTCGCTGATCCAGACGATCGGGCCGCCGCGCGACAGCGTGAGCATCAGCAGGTTGTCGGTGTAAGTGGAGTGGATGCCCCACTTCTGATGCGGCGTGATGAAATTGAGGACGATCTGTTTCTCGCCGTTCGGCTTCGAATCGATCACCGGCTTGACAGCCTTGAGATCGACCGGCGGCCGGTAGACGCAGAGCGCCTCACCGAACGCCCGCATCCACAGATGATCCTGATAGAGCTGCTGGCGGCCAGAGAGCGTCCGCCACGGGATCAGCTCGTGGACGTTGGTGTAGCCGGCATTGTAGCAGACCTTTTCGGATTCAAGGCCGGACCACACCGGGGACGAGATGATCTTGCGCGGCTGCGCGACGACGTCGCGGAAGCGAATCTTCTCGTCTTCCTTCGGGATAGCGAGATGAGTGTGATCGAGACCGGTCGTCTTCGACAGCGCATCCCACGCCTTCACCGCGACTTCGCCGTTGGTCTCCGGCGCGAGCGAGAGAATAACTTCCGTCGCGTCGATGTCGCTGTCGATCCGGGCAAGACCCTTGGTCGTCCCCTCCTCGGTGACGACGCCGTTGAGCTGCTTGAGGAAGTCGACCTCATGCTCGGTGTTCCAGGCCATGCCCTTGCCGCCATTGCCGAGCTTCTGCATCAGCGGGCCGAGCGCCGTGAAGCGCTTGTAAATATTGGGATAATCGCGCTCAACGACAGTCACCGTCGGCATCATCTTGCCGGGAATCGGCTCGACCTCGCCGCGTTTCCACTCCTTGACGTCCATCGCCTGCGCGATCTCCGCCGGCGTGTCGTGCAGGATCGGGGTGAGCACGACGTCCTTCTCGACGCCGAGCACTTCCGGCGCGACCTCCGAGAACTTCTTGGCGATCGCCTTATAAATCTCCCAGTCGCTCTTGCACTCCCACACCGGGTCCACCGCCGAGGTCAGCGGGTGGATGAAGGGATGCATGTCGGAGGTGTTGAGATCGTTCTTTTCGTACCAGGTCGCGGTCGGCAATACGATGTCCGAGTAGACGCAAGTGGTCGACATGCGGAAGTCGAGCGTTACGAGAAGATCGAGTTTTCCCTGCGGCCCCTTCTCGTGCCAGGTGACTTCCTTCGGCTTCCGGTGACCGGTTTCGCCGAGGTCCTTGCCCTGCACGCCGTGTGATGTACCGAGCAAATGCTTGAGAAAATACTCATGTCCCTTGCCGGACGAACCGAGCAGATTCGACCGCCACACGAACAGATTGCGCGGCCAGTTGTCCGGGCTGTCCGGGTCCTCGCAGGACATCTGCAGCTCGCCGGACTTCAATGCCTTGGCGACGTAGTCCTTCGGCTCAAGGCCGGCTACTTCCGCCTTCTTGGCGATGGTGAGCGGATTCTGCTTGAGCTGCGGCGCCGACGGCAACCAGCCCATGCGCTCCGCGCGCACGTTGTAATCGATCAGCGCGCCATCCCACGGACCAGCGGGCGCCGTCGGCGATAGAATCTCGTCGACGCCAAGCGTCTCGTAGCGCCACTGGTCGGTGTGCGCATAGAAGAACGACGTCGAATTCTGCTGCCGCGGCGGACGACCCCAATCGAGTGCAAATGCGAGCGGCAGCCAGCCGGATTGCGGGCGCAGCTTTTCCTGCCCCACGTAATGCGACCAGCCGCCGCCGGACTGCCCCACACAGCCGCACATCACCAGCATGTTGATGACGCCGCGATAGTTCATGTCCGCGTGATACCAATGGTTCATCGCCGCACCGATGATGACCATCGAGCGGCCCTTGGTCTTTTCGGCATTGAGCGCGAATTCACGCGCCACCGTGACAATCTGGTCGCGCGGCACGCCGGTGATTTTCTCGGCCCAGGCTGGCGTATAGGGCTCGTTGTCGTCGTAGGACTTCGCGACGTGCTTGCCGCCGAAGCCACGGTCGAGGCCGTAATTGGCGACGAACAGGTCGAACACCGAAGCGACCAGCACCTCGCCGTCCTTTAGCTTCAGGCGCTTGGCCGGCACCTTGCGCACCAGCACGTCGGGATGATCGGTGCCGGTGAAATGGTCGTGCTCGCGATTGCCGAAATAGGGGAAGCCGACATCGGCCAGCTCGTCCTTGTCGTTGGCGAAGGTCAGCTGGAGATTGGTGTCGCGGCCGTCGGCCTGCTTTTCCTCAAGATTCCATTTGCCCTTTTCGCCCCAGCGGAAGCCGACCGAGCCGCGTGGCACGACGACGCTCTCCGCCGTCTCGTCATAGGCGACGGTCTTCCATTCCGGGTTGTTGGTCTCGCCGAGATTGTCGGCAAAGTCGGATGCGCGGAGCAGCCGGTCGGGGACCAGATGGCCGCCCTGCTTCACCAGCCGCACCAGCATCGGCATGTCGGTGTACTGGCGGACGTAGTCTTCGAAGTACTGCGCCTGCCGGTCGATGTAGAACTCGCGCAGGATGACGTGCCCCATCGCCATGGCGAGCGCGGCGTCGGTGCCCTGCTTCACCGAGATCCAGAGATCGGCGAACTTCGAGGCTTCCGAGTAGTCCGGCGTGATAACGACGCTCTTGGCGCCGCGGTAACGCGCCTCGGTATAGAAGTGCGCATCGGGCGTGCGCGTCTGCGGGACATTCGAACCCCATAGGATCAGGAAGCCGGAATTGTACCAGTCGGCGCTTTCCGGAACGTCGGTCTGCTCGCCCCAGGTCTGCGGCGAGGACGGCGGCAGGTCGCAATACCAGTCGTAGAACGACATGCAGACGCCGCCGAGCAGCGACAGGTAACGCGAGCCGGCCGCGTAAGACACCATCGACATCGCCGGGATCGGCGAAAAGCCGATGACGCGGTCCGGCCCGTGCGCCTTGACGGTGTAGGCATTGGCGGCGGCGATGATCGACGTCACCTCGTCCCAGGTCGCGCGGACGAAGCCGCCGAGGCCGCGCTTTGACGTATAGGCAGCACGCTTCCTGGGGTCTTCGACGATCGAAGCCCAGGCCGCGACCGGGGTACGGGTCGCGGTTGCCTCACGCCACAGCTTCAGCAACCGCGACCGCACCAGCGGGTACTTCACCCGGTTTCCGGAATAGAGGTACCAAGAGTAACTCGCGCCGCGTGAGCAGCCGCGCGGCTCATGGTTCGGGAGTTCAGGCCGCGTGCGCGGATAATCGGTCTGCTGGGTCTCCCAGGTGACGATGCCGCCCTTGACGTAGATCTTCCACGAGCAGGAGCCGGTGCAGTTGGCGCCGTGCGTGGACCGCACGATTTTGTCGTGCTGCCAGCGCTTGCGATAGCCGTCCTCCCAGCGCCGGTCCTCGTTGGTGATCTGGCCGTGGCCGTCGGAGAAATCGTCGACGACGCGGTTGAAGAAGGTCAGCCGGTCAAGAAAGTGACTCATGATTGCGTTCCTTCAGTTTCATTCCGCGGGCTGGACAGCGCGTGCCGGCGGCGAACCGCCGCCGCGCTCGACGTCGTGGAGCAGTCCGCCGCGCCGCGTGTAGTAGAACCAGGTGACGAACACACAGGTGACGTAGAAGGCCATGAAGCCCCACAGCGCCAGCTCCGGCCCGCCGCTCAGCGCAATCGAGGAGCCGTAGGCTTTCGGGATAAAGAAGGCGCCGTAGGCCGCGATCGCCGAGGTGAAGCCGATGATGGCGGCGGATTCCATTTCCGCCTGCTTCTGTCGGTCAGCCGCCTTCATCTTCGGCTCAAGGCGCGGCATGTCGGTGCGCATGATCGCGGGGATCATCTGGAAGGTCGACGCATTGCCCACGCCTGTTGCGAAGAACAGGAGCATGAACATCGCGAAGAAGCCCCAAAAGGCGTGCGGCTGATCCTTGATGCCGAGGAAGTAGAGCACGCCGCCGACTGCCGCAATCATCAGCAGGAATACCCAGAAGGTGACACGGCCGCCGCCGTATCGGTCGGACAGCCAGCCGGTCGCCGATCGCGACAGCGCGCCGACGAGTGGCCCGAGGAAGACGAACTTCAGCGAGTCGACCTGCGGAAACTGCGTCTTGGCGAGCAGTGGGAAGCCGGCGGAATAGCCGATGAACGAGCCGAAGGTGCCAGTATAGAGCCAGCACATCACCCAGTTGTGCTTGCGCTGGAAGATCACGGCCTGGTCGGCGAACGACGCCCGCATCGTCGCGATGTCGTCCATGCCGAACCAGGCGGCGAATGCCGACACCACGATAAACGGCACCCAGATGAAGCCGGCATTTTGCAGCCACAGCTTCGTGGTACCGGTCGCCGCGGTCACGGACTGCGGATCGCCGCCGAGCCAGCCGAACACACCGGCGGTGATTACCAGCGGGATGACGAACTGCACGACGCTGACGCCGAGATTGCCGAGCCCGGCATTGAGCGCAAGCGCGTTGCCCTTCTCCGCCTTTGGAAAGAAGAAGCTGATATTGGCCATCGAAGAAGCGAAATTGCCGCCGCCGAAGCCGCACAACAACGCAAGTCCGAGGAAGATGATGTAGGGCGTCTGCGGGTTCTGCACCGCCATGCCGATGCCGATCGCGGGGACGATCAGCGACCAGGTCGCCACCGTCGTCCACAGCCGGCCGCCGAAGATCGGCGGCATGAAGGAGTAGAAGATGCGCAGTGTCGCGCCGGACAGGCCCGGCATCGCCGCGAGCCAGAACAACTGATCGGTCGTAAACTTGAAGCCGACCGCCGGCAGTTTGGCGACGACCACCGACCAGACCATCCAGACCGCGAAGGCGAGCAACAGCGCCGGGATCGAGATCCAGAGGTTACGCTGGGCGATTGCCCGGCCTTTTGAATTCCAGAACTTGCTGTCTTCCGGCGACCACTCCTGAAGGACGTGACCGGCCAAGGCGCCGACATGCTTCTCGCCGTGGATCGGCTGCATCTCCGGCATGGCCGGCAGCTTGCGCAGCGCCGGTTCGAGCGCCGCCTGCTCCATCGCGCGGATCGACACGTGCATCCACACCAGCGACACACCGGCGACCATGAACAGCAGCATGAAACAGCTCGTCCAGACACCGGTGAGATCGTTGAGGGCACCGAAGGCGATCGGCAGCACGAAACCGCCGAGGCCGCCGATCATGCCGACAAGACCACCGACCGACCCGACATTGCCCGGGTAATAGACCGGGATGTGCTTGTAGACGGCCGCCTTGCCGAGGCTCATGAAGAAGCCGAGCACGAAGGTCAGCACGACGAACATTACGACGCCGGTTTCAAGATGGAACTGGATCGGCCCGGTGATGCCGCTGACGATGTACGTCGTCGGCGGATAGGACAGGATGAAGGTCACCGCGACCGAGACGCCGAACATCCAGTACATCACGCGGCGCGCGCCATAGCGATCCGACAGCACGCCACCATAGGCGCGGAAGATGCTGGCCGGGATCGAATAGGCGGCGCCGAGCATGCCGGCGGTCGCGATGTCGACCTTGTAGACGCCGATCAGGTAGCGCGGCAGCCAAAGCGCCAGCGCAACGAACGCGCCGAAGGCGAAGAAGTAATAGAGCGAGAACCGCCAGACCTGGATGTTTTTGAGTGGTTCGAGTTCAAGCCAGGAACTCTTGGCCTTCTGTCCTTTCGTTCTGCGTTCCCGAATGACAGGGTCGTCGGTCGTCGTCAGCCAGAACACGATCGCCATGACGGCGATGGCGATCGCCCAGACTTTTGCCGTGGTCTGCCAGCCATAGGCGACGAGCACGAACGGCGCCAGGAACTTGGTGACGGCGGCGCCAACATTGCCAGCGCCGAAAATGCCGAGCGCGGTACCCTGCTTGTCCGCCGGATACCAGCGCGACACATAGGCGATGCCAACAGCGAACGACCCGCCGGCAATACCGACGCCGAGCGCAGCAAGCAACATTTGCGGATAAGTCGTCGCGTAGGTCAGCAGCCATGTCGCGACCGCGGCCGCCAGCATCGTCAGCGTGTAGACAATGCGGCCGCCATACTGGTCGGTCCAGATGCCGAGGGCGAGACGGACAAGAGACCCGGTCAGGATGGGGGTGCCGACGAGCAGACCGAACTGCGTCTCGTTCAGCCCGAGGTCCTGCTTGATGCGCACCCCGATGATCGCGAAGATCGTCCACACCGCAAAGCAGACAGTGAAAGCGATGGTGGACATCCAGAGTGCGCGACTCTGCTCACCGGAACTGACGCCTTTGAGTTCGGCCATTTTGTGCCCCCGACCTGATGAAATGTCGTGAGAACATCAAAACCTTTCGCCGTCATTTTACTTTGCGCTTGATCAAAACTGGCCGGAAAACGCGATTTCATCACTACATCCACAGTATTACCGAATGTCGTTCCAGTAATTGACTTCAGTAATGGATAGACTTGATAATTATCAAGTCGCCGCGGCCGCGATGTGGCTAGTGTGTCAGCTGCAGGCACGAACCGAACCCGGGCAACGAAATGCGACCGTCCGAACGCAAACTGATCCGAACGTTGCCGTTGTTTCGCGACGTCAAGGGTCCGCACTTCGAAACGCTGGTCGACGCCGGCTTTCTCCAGCGCTTTCCGCCTCATGTCATGTTGATCCGCGAGGGCGACCTGCCGGATTTTCTGCACATCGTCGTCGAAGGTACCGTCGAGCTGTTCAGCACGGATGCGGGCCGGGAAACGACGCTCGATATCATCCACCCCGTCGCGACATTTATTCTCGCCGCGGTCATTCGTGATGAGCCCTATCTGAAAAGCGGGCGAACGCTGACCGCCGCGCAAGTCCTGATGATTCCGGCGCCGGCGGTCCGCGACGTCTTTGGCCGCGACGCGGCCTTTGCACGCGCCGTCGTCGACGAGCTTGCCATTCGCTATCGGGGCATCGTGCGCGCGCTCAAGAACCAGAAGCTACGCAGCGGCACCGAGCGCCTGGCCAACTGGATCCTGCGCGCCGATGTCAACAACGGCGGAGCCGGCCACTACACAATGCCACACGACAAGCGCACTCTTGCGTCATTGCTCGGCATGACGCCGGAAAATCTGTCACTCAATCTTGCGGAGCTGAAGACCTATGGCGTCATCAGCTCCGGACGCGACATTGTTGTGGAAGATCGTGCGGCGCTGGAGCGTTTCGCCCGGCCAAACCCCCTGATCGACAGCTGACGCGGTTTGTGTCGGCGCTGCCGGTCTGGTGCGAGGCAAGCCAACTCCAAACAGCCGTGGATTCGGTCGTTGTTTCGAGCTCCAGCTCGCCAGCGATCCAGAAAATGACACGACGGCAGGCGGCTCGATCAGCCGAACGCCTCATAGCAGCAGTGCGGCCGATCCCCATTCTGATCGCAGCATTTGCACAGGCTCCGGCCGCCGCCGTGAACAGGCTGCCACCGTCCGAAATCTAACTAACATTTTGATAATACATCAATATTGTCACTCGTAGCAAATACATAATTCAAATAGTTTTCTAGAATCCTTTCTTCTGTTAGCCAATTCTGCCCAGTCAGGACGCGCCGGAATGCCCAGAAAACTGACGACCAGCCGCGAGCCATTGCTGACCAACGGCGACGACGGCCAATTCCGTCAAATGATCTACGATTTCTTCGCGCTGTCGAGCAAACTCGAGGTTATCCGTGAGCGCTTCGGCGCCAGGATCGGAATAAACGGACGACAGTATTCGATCCTGATCGCGGTCTCTCACCTTCAGGGAAACGACGGTGTCGGCGTCAACGCCGTTGCCGACCATCTGCATCTGAGCGGCGCGTTCGTCACGACTGAGGTCAGCAGGTTGATCGAGCTTGGCCTCGTCGAAAAGGAAGTCAATCCGCGGGACAGACGCCGCGTCCTGCTGTCGGTCACGCCGGAAGGTCTTGCCCGGCTCAATGCCCTGGTCGCTTATCAGGCGCCCGTCAACGACATCTTGTTCCAGTGCCTCGATCGTAACGATTTTCTGGCCTTGAGCCGCATCCTCTCCGAACTTCTCGAATGCGCCGACAACGCACAAGCACTGCAGGTTTACCTAGACAGCGAAGACGCTGCAGCTCGCGGACGCGCACGCCGACGATAGTCCTCTAATCACGGATATCGATTGCCGCTCAGTAGCGGCCTCGCCGGTACGGGACAGGAGATCGCAACGCGGCCGTTCCAGCTCGTCACCGACCGGGTCTGGAAAGGCACCGTCTTCAGCGCCGCGCGCGACCGCACCGATATCCCCATGATCGTCGACTGGTACATCGAGGGCAAGATCAACATCGAACATCTGATCACCCACACCATGCCGCTCGACAAGATCAACGGCGCCTTCGGCCTCGCGAACTGGAGCTACCGCCCTATGACTGCCTCTCGCTCGAACTCATGGACCTCATCGCCACACACACCGCAACAGCAGTCTGGGAGATCGGGGGTCGTGGGCTCGACTCCCACCGCTCCGACCAATATTCCGGCGAGGCCCTGACGCTACTCTCGTCAATAAGGCTGCGCCCAGGTCCCGGCATTGTCGATGATCTTGTCGAGCAGCGTCATGAATGTCTGCCGTTCCGTATGCGACAGACACGCAATCATGCTTGTTTCGCGTTCAATGAAACCACCCAGGATGGCCTTGTAGATCCGCTGCCCGGCCGCGGTGATCTCCAGCACCTGTCGTCGCGCATCGTTGACATCGGCCTGACGGACAATGAGCTTCTTGCGTTCGAGCTGCCTGACCGCCGCAGAGATACTCGTCTTCGCCCGGCCGGTGACATTGCTGATCTGCTGCGCGTTAAGATCCGACTGCTGCATCAGACAAAAAAGAACGATCCATTCCGGTCGCGTCATCTTGTGCTTTTGCTCGATCCGTTTGATGAGCGGACCGACATAGAAATTGGCCACGTAGTTGAGCCGATACGCCGCCGGTATGGGATTGTCCTTCAGAATAGCGGCCAGAAGCCTTGCCCGCGCGAAGTCCTCCTGGCCCCACACCGTCGATACGCCCTATATCCGCGCTGACTGGTTCTTGCTCATTGCCCGCTTCACCAATCCATAGCCGCTCAAAAGGACCGAAAGAAATCGCCCAGCTCGTCATACAAATACCCACGATTTTTCTCGACGCAAACGAAATGTGACCCGCCCGGGACCTGAACATATTTTTTCCCGGAGGACGGAATCGCAGCCAGTAGCGTCCGTGTATCGTTGTCGGTCGAGGTTGTATCGAGCGAACCCCTGATCAGCAGGACAGGCATCGTCAGCTTTCCAGGATCGTAGAGTGGCCTGCCGTTGAAGACGCTGATCAAGTCCGCCAGCGCTCCGGTCGGCGAGCGAAATGACGGCGGTGAGCGCGTCCGACTGGTCGGGTCAATCATGGCAAAGGCTTCGAATATCGCTCTTACGATCACGTCCTCTCGATGGCGTGAGGGATCGGGAACGCCGAGATCACGGTCCCAGCGCTCGAGCAAATCGCGTTCACTGATGAAACGATAGGCGCCGATCTGGGGGCTGATACGGGTACGGTCGGCCGGGTCGCCAATCAGGTTGCGCCAGCCTTCATTGACCTGCGCGTAGAGCGGTGCATAGAGCGCGAGACGGCGCACGAGCCTGGGATAGCGGCCTGCATAGGCGCCACAGGTCACGGTCCCCCAGGAAAATCCGATCATATCAATTTCGTTCGCCTGCTCGCGTTTTCGAACGAACTCGACCGCGCAATGAATGTCGTCGGTGGCATCGCTGAGCCGGGCAAACGGCGGATTGTCTTCCAGTGGCTCATCCATCGGCCCGCCGTTGATCGAATGCCCGTAGCCGCGAATATCGAGCGCGTACACGGCGCGACCATCGGCCGCCAGCGCTTCCATCAGCGAATAGCCCGCGCAGGGAAGATCGAACAACGCCGCGCCGAGGGTTGCGCCGTGAATGAGGATGATCGGCGGCTTGTTCGTGGTATCGCGACAGCGGCGTTCGCGCAGCCCGAGCGGCTGGCCACCGGGCGGACCCGGAATTCTGAGAATTTCCGCCGCACCGACGGGAATGCTTGCAACCGGCATTCAAACGTCCCTTGCCTGTCTGCTGCACCTACATGCCGAGATAGGCACGGCGCGTATTGTCATCGTTCAAAAGCTCAGGTCCGGTGCCGCGCAAGGCGATTGACCCGTTCTCCAGCACCCACGCCTGCGACGAGATCGATAACGAATGCTTGACGTTCTGTTCGACGAGCAGGACGGTCGTCCCGGCCGCATTGATTTCCTTGATGATGCCGAACAACGTCTGCACCACGACGGGCGCTAGGCCAAGCGACGGCTCGTCGAGCATCAGTATTTTCGGCAGGCTCATCAGAGCCCGGCCGATGGCGACCATCTGCTGCTCGCCTCCGGAAAGGGTCAGCGCTTTCTGCTCGCGCCGCTCCTTGAGGATCGGGAATATTTCGAAAACGCGGTCCAACGAATAGTCGCGTTTCGCCTTGGCGTGTGGCTGGAACGAACCCAGTTCGAGATTCTCCAGCACCGTCAAGGACGGGAACAACCGCCTCCCCTCCGGTACCATGACGATCCCCAACTCGACGATCTTGTGCGCCGGAAGATGCTGAATTGGCTGCCCGGCGAAAAAAACTTCGCCGTGAATCGGCCGCAACACGCCGCTGATTGCGCGTAGGGTTGTCGTCTTTCCCGCGCCGTTGGCGCCGACGATCGTTGCGATCGCGCCCTCCTCGACTTCGATGTCAAGGCCGACGATCACCGGCACCTGATCGTAGCCTGCACGCAGGCCGCTGACTTTCAGGATCGTGCTCACAAGGCGAATTCCTCTCCGAGATAGGCGCGAACGACCTCGGGATCGCGAACGATATCGTTGGGAGCGCCCTCGCAAATAAGTTCGCCATGATGAAGCACATAAATGCGGTCGCAAAGACTCATAATGACCGGCATGACGTGCTCGATGACGACGACGGTGACGCCCGAATCGCGGATCGCGCGGACCGTGTCGATCATGACGTTGTGCTCCGAGGGCGTAAGGCCGGCCATCACCTCGTCGAGCAGGATAAGCTCCGGCCGACAGGCCATGACCTTCGCCACCTCCAGGCGCTTGCGGCCAGCCACCGGCAATTCGCCGGCGGTGCGCTCGGCCCAGTCGGCGAAGCCCACCAGTTCGAGCGCGGCCATCGCGGCGGCACGAGCGGCGGCGGCCTTGCGGTGAACGCTGAAGGCGCCGACCATCACGTTCTCCAGCACGGTCATCTCCGCAAACGGCTTGACGATCTGGAACGTGCGGCTCATGCCCATGCGGCTGATGGTGTGCGGCTTGAGCCCGAGAATGCTTTCGCCTTTAAGGACGACGGTACCGCTGTCCGGCGGCATGAAGCCGGATACGACGTTGAAGAACGTCGTTTTGCCGGCGCCGTTCGGCCCGATGAGGCCGACAATTTCGCCCCGCGCGCAGTAAAAGTTCACGCCGTTGACCGCGGTTAGCCCGCCGAACCGTTTGACGATGTTGGTTGCTTCGAGGATGCGTTCTGTCATCGGCGCATCATCCTGCGGAACCACGGCACGGCGCCGTTCGGCATCGCGAGGCAGGTGAAAATCAGGACCAGGCCGTAGAGCATCAGCGCGCCGCCGCCACCGCCGCCGCCCGACAGGAACTTCAGGTAGCCCGCCATTTTTTCCGCGAACGGAATCTGCGAAGCGAACAGCTTCACCACAGTCGCGCCGGAACTCGACCCCGACAGCAGAACGCGCGTCGCCTCCGCAACCGGTGTGAGGATGAAGGAGCCGACGATCGGGCCGAACACGGTCGCCGAGCCGCCGATGATCGCGCGCAAGATGATCTCGACCGAGAGGCCGACCGTGAGAATATCGTCGGGAACGATGTATTGCGTGTACTGCGCGTAAAACGTCCCGCCCGCGCCGGTCAGCGCCGCGCTCAGCGTGACGGCCAGCAACTTGAAACGCCTTGTATCGACGCCGATCGCCTCGGCGGCGTTCTCGTCCTGGCGGATGGCGTGCAGGTAAAAGCCGGTGCGCGATCGTGCGATCCACCAGACCAACGCGGTCACCGCTAACATCATCGCCAGCGCGATGTAATAGTACGGAATCTTGCCGGAGAACTGGAATTGCCAGAAACTGTCGCCCTGCAACGGAATCAGAACGCCCATCGATCCACCGGTCACCTTGAGATGGAGCGCGGTGAGACGAACGAGTTCGGCAAACGCAATGGTGGCGAGCGTAAAATACGGCCCGGCAAGCCGGTAGTGGAAGCTCAGAAAGCCGATCAGAAGGCCGAACGCGCCGGCGGCAACCATGCTGACCAGCATGCCGATCCACGGCGAGATGCCGGCATTGACGAACATCAGCGTCGAGATATAGGCGCCGATTCCGAAAAAGGCGGAGTGCCCCAGCGAAAGCTGACCGGTGAAGCCGCCGAGGATATTCCAGCTCTGCGCAAGGTAGCCAAACAGAAAGATCAGCAGAAACATGTTGAGCAGAGCCGCGCCGTGCAGCCCGGTCGGCATGATGGCCTTGACGGCAGCGCTGTCGGCGAACGCCGGCAGTACCAGCAGAAACACAAGCAAACCGAGAGTGGCGGCGCGTTGCATGATCCGGTCCTAGGTCAGCCGCCCGCCGAATAGCCCCTGCGGGCGCAGCAGCAGGATGATCAGAAAAACCGAGAAGGTCGCCATCTGCTTCATCGATGGCGAGGCGAGAAAGATTTCACCCATCGCCTCGATCAGCCCGACCACGAACCCGCCGATCAGAGCGCCCGGCAGGCTGCCGAGCCCGCCGAGCACGACGACGACGAAGGCCGTCAGTGTGAAGGAAAGCCCGACCTGCGGGGCGATATAGAAGAACGGCGTCATCAGCACGCCGGCGAGCGCGACGCAGGCGGTGCCGAGCCCGAACGCGATCTTGTACATGCGGTCGACGTCGATACCGACCGCCTTGGAGCCGAGGTCTTCTTCGGCGCAGGCGCGCAGCGCCTTGCCGACGTCGGTCCGGGTGAGGAGCAGATAAAGCGCCCCGCAGGTCGCGACCGCGACGGCGCAGGCAAGCAGCCTGACATAGCTGATCGATACTCCACCCACCGACAGTGTTTCGCGGCCGTAAGTCGTGCTCAGGCTCTGGAAATCCGGACTGAACAGGAACAGCGCGACGTTTTGCAGGAACAGCGACAGGCCGACGGTCAGCAGGATCTGGATATTTTCCGGCGCCTTGAGCACCGGCCGGATCAGATAAGCCTGCACGATCCAGCCTAGACCGAAGAACAGCGGTAGCGCGGCGATGGCGGAAAGATACGGATCGATACCGAACATCACCGAAAGCACGAAGGCGAAATACATCCCGAGCATCAGGAAGTCGCCATGCGCGAAATTCAGGATCTTCATGACGCCGAAGATGAGCGTCAGCCCGGCCGCCACCAGCGCGAATATCCCGCCCAGCAGCAGTCCACTGACGATGGTCTGTGAAAGAACGATCGAATTCACGCAGGACGTCTCCGCGCTGTCAGCCGCGATAGCTTAATTCAGGAGAAAGGCGCGGCGCGCCAGTCGAGCCGGTGCGCCGCGCAAGTCGAGGAGGATCCTAGCGTTTGGACCAGCCGGGCACCGGGAAAACCGGCTTTCCAGCGGCACTGTCTTCCGGCCAGACCGAGACGAACTTGCCCTTCTGCACCTGCAACAGCACGAGCTGACCTTCCGGGCTCTGGCCGGAGGCGTCGAACTTGATGCAGTTATAGGGAAGAATGTTGCGGTCGCCACAGATGCTGGTCTTGGAGAGCGCCTCCCGAAGTTTGGCGCGATCGGCCGATCCCGCGCGCTCGAGCGCGTCAGCCAGAACCATCGTCGCCATATAGGTTTCGGCGGCGTGGCCGTTCATCGGCACGCCAAACTTCTTC
>JBFWUS010000099.1:0-16329 GCA_050247155.1 Rhizobiaceae bacterium | reverse complement strand
CTACAACTTCGCCAAACACCTCAAGGCCCTGCGATGGCGAACCCCGCATCAGGTCACCTGCGACGCATGGACAAAACACCCATCAATCTTCAAGATCAACCCGAACCACCTCATTCCGGGACCACACGCCTAGAGCGCAATGGGTTTGCAATCCAGACCGAATTTGCATTTTGGTTGGTAATGACGATCGCTGATTGACCAGCTGCGACAAGATTGATCGGGCACTGGGGATGCAAAAAAATGGATCGGGCGCCAGCGTCGCCCGATCTCTGAACAACCGATGCCGAAGTCTCTATTTCGCGGGGGCCTGATCGGCCGGACCGTGATGCATAATCTCGTCGTCTTCGGGGCCCTCCACAACCAGATAGCCGGCAAGGCCGCGCTCGGCGCGCGACAACGCATGGTCGACGAGCACGAAGGTTCCCGCCCGATCCAGCTTGAAGTCAACCACGGTCGAGCCGCCCGGCGGCACCGTTACCGTCTGCACATTGGTGAGCGGCGGCGAGGTGATGGAGCCGAAGGTGTAGACAGTGTCGAAGATCTCGCCGATCACGTGGAAGGACGAGGTATAGTTTGGGCCGCCGACGCCGAAATAGATGCGTACAGTATCGCCGACATTGGCATAGAGCGGATGCCGGCTCGTCAGCGCGCCCACCGCGCCGTTGAACAGGAAATATTCCGGCCGCTCGGTGATCAGCTTGTCATAGTCCATCTCCATGTCGCCGCGCGTTCCAAAGGCGTCGACGGTGTAGAGCTCGCCCTGCATTACATAGAATTCGCGGTCGACTTGCGGCAGGCCGCCCTCCGGCTCGACGATGATCATGCCGTACATACCGTTGGTGATGTGGTGTGCGACGCTCGGCGTCGCGCAGTGATAGACATAGACCCCCGGCTTCAACGCCTTGAAGGTGACTATGTTCTCCTGGCCGGGATCGGTCTGCGTCGCATGCGCACCGCCGCCCGGGCCCGTCGCGGCGTGGAAGTCGATCGAATGGGCGACGACGCTGTCGGGATGGTTCCTGAGCTTCAGCTCGACCGTGTCGCCGACGCGCACGCGCAGCAGCGGGCCGGGCACCTTACCGTTGAAGGTCCAGTAGACATAGGTCGTGCCGTCATCGAGCTTGCCCTTGAGCTCGATCGTCTCCAGGTCGATCTTTACCACCTGCGGCGCACGCTGGCTGATGGGCGCGGGGACCTCGCCCGGATCGCGCACGATGTCCGCGCCGTCGGTCTCAGACGCCGAGCGCGGCCCGGCAACGACCCGTACGAGCCCCTCCATGCCGGCCTGGCGGTGGCCGCCGATGGTGCAGAAATAGCTGAATTCACCGGGCTTTGTCGCCATGAAGGAGATTGTGGCTGAAGCGTTTTTGCCCACCACGACTGACGACTTCGCGTTGTACTGGTCGACGAAGATGTCGTGCTCGGCGCCCTCGCCATTGATCAGGTTGATCTGCACCAACTCGCCCTCGTAAACGGTCAGGCCCGGATTGACCTGGCCGTCTATGTCGCCGCCGACGCCAATATAGACCATCCGGCCTTTGGCGATGCCGGTCCGCAGCGTGAAGGTCTGCGGCGCGTGGTAGCTGGTGCCGGGCGCGGCGCGGGCAGTCTCGCTGGCCGACGCGGCCGGTTCGGCGGTCGTCGCGGCCTGCGCGACGGTCGTGGCGGGAGTGGCCTTGCCGTGTTGATGGGTTTGCGCGGCCGCCGGGGACGGCACGGCGAAGCTGGCAAGAAGGATCAGCAGGATCATAATCGCGGACCGCGCGATATGGCTCCCGAGGTCGAACAAGGCACTGCGCCCTGTTCGCAACGTCGGTCTTGTCGGCAGAGCGGACATGGGTTTCTCCAATCAAAGATGCGGAGGCCGCAACCTCCGCTGATGTTCATAGCCGCGCTGACCACACCCTTCTTTGCGGGCGCGCAAGCAAGCTCACTTCACTCGCGGCGACAGGATGAAGGGGCCGAACAGCAGCGCGAAACCGAGGAAGGCGGCGATCCAGGCGGTGGCTGACAGGTGCAGCAGCGCCTCGCTCGGCCAGAACAGCGCGTGCATGACGCGCGCGGCGGCAGCCAGCAGGATCGCGGCGAAGACGAACGAGCCCCGCCAGCCGGCGGCGAGCTCCCGGCCGGTATGGCCGAGCGTGGCTCGAACCATGACCGCCAGCGTCATCGTGCCGATCCCCCCGACCCCGAACGCATGGACGGCGCCGGCCGGCACGATCCTGTCCGGCATAAGCGCCCCCATCCCAGCGAGCAGCATGCCGATCGGCACCCAAAGGAAGCCGAGGTGCAGGATAAAGACAAGAAAGTCGCCGGCACAGCGGTCGCCGCGCCAGCGCGCCAGCCGGACGAGATTGGCTGCGGCAGCGGCGAGCGACAGCCAGCCGCCGACGGTGCTTTCCTGCGCGACGGTCCAGCCGGCCAGCGCGAGGGCGGTCAGGACCAGGCAGGCCGCGTCGAAGCGGCCGAAGGGGGCCGGCAGGCCGTGCGGCGAGCGTTTCGCCAGCCAGTTGCGCGTGAAACTCGGGATGATGCGGCCGCCGATGATGCCGATCAGCATGATCGCCGCCGCGATGCCTAGTCGGCGCGAGACATCGCTCGTGCCGGCGGCCGCGACCTCGGCATGGAAAAGCGCGTTGGCGGCGAGCAGGACCAGGATCGGGACCAGCACCTTGAGGTTGCGCCAGTTGCGCCCGGCGACGATCTCGCGCGCCGCCGCTGCCGCGAGCAGCGTCAGAAAGGCGCAGTCGATCGCCGCCACCGGCAACGGCCCGATGGCGGCGGAGAAGAAGATCGCGACACGGCCGGCCAGCCAGGCGAGGAACAGGGCCGCGAGCGGAGCGCCGTTCAGCGGCAGCCGGCCCGTCCAGTTGGGGATGGCCGTCAGCAGGAAGCCGGCGATGATCGCCGCCAGGTAGCCGAACAGCATTTCATGGATGTGCCATTCGACGGGCGCGAAATGGCTGAACGTGTCGAGCTGGCCCGACAGTAGCATGATCCAGGCCGCCATCGCGAGGGCGGCCTGGATCGCGCCGAACAGGAAGAACGGCCTGAAACCGTAGGAGAAGAGCGCCGGCCCGCCATAGGACCGGGTGCGCGCGATCGCCATCGCAGCCTCCGGCAACGAGCGGTCGGCGAGCTATTTGCCGATCTCGGCGAACAGTTCCTCGAACACCTTCTTGGCCTTGCCGGGATGCTTCACCGCCTTGGCCTCGTCGGCGTTCGCCGGATTGCCGACCACGATCAGCGCGACCATGCCCATGCCGTAATGCGGCGTGCACTTGACGCCGTAGACGCCCTCGACCGGGACCGTCACGGTGATCTGCTCGCTGAGCTTGCCCTTGAAGGGTTCGGCGCCCGCCGGCAGCATGCCCTTGATCGACTCCGCGTCATGCGACTTGTCGGTCGGCACGAAGGTCACCGTATCGCCGGGCATCGCCTTGATCAGCGCCGGCTCGAACACCATCGCGCCCTTCTCGCCCTTGTTGAGCATCTGCACCTGATGGTCCGCCGCCTGCGCCGCGCCGGCGAGGAAAACGAGGCCCACCGCCAGACTTGCCAAAAGCTTCATAGCTGTCTCCTTTGCATGTCGCCGGCGCTATACATGCGGCGGGGCGGCGGCTATTTGTGCTGGCGCAAACAGCATGCGGATCGGTGCGGCTGCGGCAATTTGCACCTGTCGAGCCGAACGGAGGTCAGGTGAATTTCAAGCCACCCCTGAGCGAACTGTTTTCGGCCTTCGCGCCGTTCCGCTGCATGGCGGCGGCCGGCGTCGCCGACATCGTCTCGCGCGGCCGCATCCTTTCCGTGCCGAAGGATCGGCCGGTGTTCGAGCAGGGCCTCGACGCCACCGCCTTCTACCTGCTGGTCGAGGGCTATGTGCGCGTGGTCAAGGTCCAGCCGGACGGCGAACAGGTGGTCCTGCGCTATTTCCCCGCGGGCGAGCTGATCGGCATCGCGCCGGCGATGAACTTGAAGGTCTATCCGGCCACCGCGATCGCCGCGATCGACTGCGTCGTGATGGCCTGGCCGTCGCGGCTCTGGGACGAGTTCGGCGCGTCGCACCCGATGTTCCTCGCCAATGTGCTGCGCACCGTCGGCACGCGCCTTCAGGCGTCGCAGGAAAGGCTGATGGAGATTTCGACCAAGCGCGCCGAGCAGCGCGTCGCATTGGCGCTGCTGCATATCGGCGAGACGGTCGGCCGGCCGAAGGACGGCGGCTTCACCATCGACTTCCCCATCTCCCGCCAGGACATCGCCGAGATGACCGCGACCACGCTGCACACCGTCAGCCGGCTGCTCGCCGAATGGGAAAGGTCCGAGTTCGTCAGCCTCGGCCGCCAGAAGGTCGCGGTGTTGTCGACGAGGCATCTCGCGCGGCTGACGGCCGATCCGGATTCTGATAGCTTCGATCTGACCTGACCGTAGCCTGCCTTGGCGGCTGCGGTTGCCCCGGATTTAGACGCTTAGCAGAAACGGTCGGTCTGATGTTGGCAACAGCCGCCCTGTGCCTTGAAATCGGGCATCTGAGCGTGTTGGTCTGAGTGCCGAAAGCGGACGTGAGCGCGTCAAAATGCTCGAGGCTATGCTTTCTGATAATGACGCTGATAATGACGTCAGGCAAGGATCAGATCCGCCGCCTTGTCGGCAATAGCCAGGACCGCGGCGTTTGTGTTGCCTGAGACTATATTCGGCATCATCGAAGCGTCGATCACACGGATTCCTTCACAACCCAATACCCTGAGTCCGGCATCGACGACGGCAAGCGGATCACTATCCGGCCCCATCCTGCAGGTGCCGACAGGGTGATAGCCGGTTTTCACGGTGCGACGGCAGTGGTCTGCGATCGCCTCGTCTGTGGTGACGGCCTTGCCCGGAAATATCTCGCGATCGATGAGATCGCGAAGCGGCCCGTTGTCCAGCACGGAGCGTGCAAAGCGGAACCCCTTCATGGTCGCCTCGAGGTCATCCGGATGCGCGAATACCTGCAAATCAACGACCGGCAGCGCTTCCGGATCAGCTGACCGCAAGCGCACAGAGCCACGTGACTTGGGTCGAAGCAGCAACGAGTTGATCGTCACGCCATGACCAGGGTCGGCGCCCATGACGTCGCGGTCGAGATAGACGGTTGGGACACAGAACATCTGGATTGTCGGCCAGTCGCCTTCCCCGCCAAGGTTTAAGAACGCACAGCTTTCCACGCCGGTGGTGGTGACTGGACCCGACTTGAACAGCAGGTATTGCAAGCCGGCGCGGATCATCGCGAGACCGCGGTCCTGTCCATAGTAGCCATAGGCTCCGTTTGTCGTCGCAACGACGGGGCATTCATAGTGGTCCTGAAGATTGGCGCCGACGCCCGGCAGCGCCAGCCGTGTCGCAATGCCGTGGCGCGCCAGTTCTTCTTCGGGGCCGATCCCCGAGAGCATCAGCAGCTTCGGCGTCTGGTAAGCGCCCGCAGCAAGCAGGATCTCGCCGCCCGACGCTTCTTGTGTTGCACCGCCTTCCCTCCACCGCACACCGGTCGCGCGCCGGCCACTGAAGAGAATGGATTCGACCGTGGCGCCGGTTCGGATGGTCAATCTAGGCGAATTGCGGACCGGCTCAAGGAAGGCATCGACGGGCGAGCAGCGCCGGCGGGTTGCCCAGTCAATCGTATGCTGCATGAGACCGACGCCGTGCGGTTCGCCGTCGTTGAAGTCGGGCGCATAGGGTACGCCCATGTGCTGCATCGTCTTGAGCCATGCCCGCGTCATCGGGCTGGTATGGGCAAGGTGCGAAACCTTCAACGGCCCGGACGCGCCATGCAGCGGCCCGCCCAGGTGATCGTTGTCCTCCTGGCCAACATAGTGGGGCAGCAGATCATCCCAGTCCCACGGTCCTTCGCCATTGCCGCCGACGGCCCGGTTCCAATCGGCGTAGTCGTGGCGATGGCCGCGCATGTAGACCATAGCGTTGACGGCGCCGCCGCCGCCCAGCACCCGGCCCTGTGGCACGATCGGGGCCCGGCCGCCGAGTTGTGGCTGCGGCTCGGTCTGGTGCATGACCAGGTATGTGTCCTTCGCCAGGAACTTCATGTAACCTGCGGGGAAGTGCATGATCGGGTTGGCGCGTCCGGGGCCGCGCTCCAGCATCAGAACCGACGCGCCGGCCGAGACAAGCCGGGCCGCCGCGACGCAGGCCGCACTGCCGCCGCCGACAAGGATGAAGTCGTGCCTAGCCGTGGCCATTCAGAGAGTCTCCACCACAAGTCGCATCGATCCGACCAGCGTTTCGCCGGGCTGGAGCGTTTTCAATCCACCGAGGCCGGGCAGATTGTGTCCGTCGGGCAGGTGCGACATCGGCTCGAGAGCAAAGAAGTCACGCTTGTAGCTGGGGTCGAACGATGTATCCGATACGAAAATGAAGACCGTTGTGAACAATGGATCCGCGTCGAGCCGCAGCGCGCGGCCATGTTCCGGCCAGCATATCGACGCGTTGCCGGACCAGTCCTCGAATGCGTTGTTAACCCAATGCACAGGCAGCCGCCGGGGCTGCGAAAAATCGAGATCGGCCGGCGCGGGCACTGGCTTGCCGGGCAGCCAGCCGGGCTCTTCGGTCCACATCCGTCCGGTCGCCGTTTGCAGCGTCGTCAGGGGCGTCATCGGAAAGTAGGGGTGCCATCCGATACCGAACGGCATTGCATGGCTGTCTTCGTTGGTCACGGAAAGAGATAGTTCCATCCCGTCGGAGAGAAGCTGAAACTCCTGCCGCGCGACATAGGCATAGGGTATCGAGCCGCCCGTGTGACGGTGCGTGATGACGAGCCGGCCGGCGGCCTGCTCCACCACCGTCCAATCAGCCAGCCAACCTTCGCCATGCAGGTAGTGCGGATCCCATTGCGTGTTGGGTTCCAAGGTATGAACGCGGCCCTCGAACGCGAAGCGGTTGCTGCGGATGCGGTTGCCGAACGGGACCAGCGGATAGCAGGCACTGTCGATTGCCCCGGCGTCATCCGCGGCCGGGCGCAACAGGGGCAGGCCGCCAACGGTCAAGCCAAGAACTGAACCACCCGAGGTGGATATCCGGGCGTCGGCTTCGCCTTTGGCAAGTCTGATCACGGCCATCTCACCACTCCGCGAAAGAGCCGTCCTCGTGACGCCAAATCGGGCCGCGCCAGTTGTGCCCAACCTTTGCGCGCTCGCGAACATAATCTTCGTCGATCTCGATGCCGAGGCCGGGTCCAGACGGAATGGCCACGTAACCATCCTCGTAGTGGAAGACATCCTTGTTAGCCGCATAGTCCAGCACGTCATTGGCGGCGTTATAGTGAATGCCCAGGCTCTGTTCCTGGATGAACGCATTGTAACTGATGGCGTCTACCTGCAGGCAGGCGGCTAGGGCGATCGGTCCAAGCGGACAATGCGGTGCGAGCGCCACGTCATAGGCCTCTGCCATGGCAGCGATCTTGCGGCATTCGGTTATGCCGCCCGCATGCGACAGATCCGGCTGGATGATGTCGACGACGCCTTCTTCCAGAACCGGCTTGAAGTCCCATCGGCTGAAGAGCCTCTCGCCGAGAGCGATCGGCGTCGGGCCGAGGGCGGCGATCTCCTTCAGCGCCTCACGGTGTTCACTCAGAACCGGCTCTTCGATGAACATCAGCCGGTAAGGCTCCAGCTCCTTGACGAGGATGCGCGCCATGGGCCGATGGACGCGCCCATGGAAGTCGACGGCGACGCCGACGTTAGGACCTACAGCCTCGCGCACCAGCGCGACGCGTTCGACTGCGGCGTCGATCTTTTCATGGCTGTCGACAATCTGCAGCTCATCCGTGGCGTTCATCTTGAGCGCTTTGAAGCCGCGCGCGACCACCTCCTTGGCACCGGCCGCCACTTCCGCCGGCCGATCGCCGCCGATCCACGAGTAGACCTTGATCTTGCTCCGCAATTGGCCGCCAAGCAGTTCATGCACCGGGACCCCCAGCGCCTTGCCTTTTATGTCCCACAGCGCCTGGTCAATGCCGGCGATGGCGCTCATCATGATCGAGCCGCCGCGGTAGAACCCGCCGCGATGCATGACGGTCCAGTGGTCCTCGATAAGCCGTGGGTCCTTGCCGATCAGATATTCACCGAGTTCCTTAACGGCCGTCTCGACTGTTCGCGCGCGCCCTTCGACAACCGGCTCGCCCCAGCCGATAACCCCCTCATCTGTCTCGATCTTCAGGAAAAGCCAGCGTGGTGGAACAAGAAACGTCGTTAGCGAGGTGATCTTCAACGTACCGACTCCAAGCAATGGCTGCTGCAACAGCAATTCCATTGTCCTGCAGGCAAAGCGCGCGCGCCCGCCTCGTTGTACCGCTCGATGTCAGCCATCTTCCTCTCCTATCCAGTGCGTATTCAATCGCACGGTTCCGGATACATGCACCCGAAACTGGATGGCTGTCCCGCTTAAATTATTTATCATATCAAAGCAATTGAATAATACGATGAATAATGCTATTCACTCGTTCGTGGCCTCATCATTACGGGCTGCCGCTCAACACAGTGATTGATACAGCGGGATGGCTCGGAGGACCTGATCCGTCGTCCAGACGCGACCTAAAGTTAGCTGATAAGTTTACTAGTTGACAACTTATTGGTCGGTGTGTAGGAGCTCCTTATGTGCTGCGGAGGAGCATCCGGGATCGGAAAAGCGGCACTCAGAGCTTTTGTTCGTGGAGGATTCAGAACGTGCTCAAATATCTCAAGCTAGGCGTAGCCGCCTTGGCACTGACGGCGCTTGCCGGACAGGCCGCGGCCCAAGACAACAGCATTACTGTCGGCGCGATCTATCTGGATGCGCAGGGCTTTTACGCCGGCGTGCGCAAGGGCGTACAGGTTGGCGGAACTGAACTCGGCAAGGATGTTCAGATCATCGAGACGAATGCCGGGGGCGATGTCGGCAAGGAAGCATCCTTCATCGATCGGCTGATTTCGGCGGGCGTCCAGGCTATCATTCTCTCGGCTGTGTCACCGGACGGTTCCGTCCGCGCGATCAAGCGGGCAAGCGAGGCCGGTATTCCCGTCGTTTGCTACAACACCTGCATCAATGACGCTGATATGAAGAAATACGTCTACGCCTATGCGGTCGGCGATCCTTTCACCTTCGGCTACAAGATCGGCGAGGTCGCCGCGGCCGACTTCATCAAGGCAAGCAAGACCGAACCCAAGATCGGCATTCTCAACTGCGAGTTCGTCGACGTCTGCGTGCAGCGCCGACTGGGCTTCGAAAAGGCGCTGGGCGAGAAGGTTCCCGGCTTCAAGATCGTTGCGAACCAGGAAGCAACCATTCTCGACAAGGCCATTTCCACCGGCGAGAAGATCATCACCGCAAATCCTGACATCGACGCGCTTTGGGGCGAGTCCGGCGGTGCCGCGTTGGGTGCTGCCAAGGCGATCCGCAACAGCGGCAAAATCGGCAAGATCAGCGCCTACGGTTCAGACATGACGACTGAAATCGCGCAGGAGATCGTTGCCGGCGACGTCATGCGCGGAACGGTCGATGTCTCCGGCCAGGCGCTCGGCAAGCTGGCCTTGCAACAGGCCCTCAACGCGATCGATAAGAAGCCGCAGGGCGAATTGATCGTGCCGAACCCGATTGATCTCTACACGACGCCCGACCAGGCCAAGGCATGGCTGGCGACACATACTGACGGCCTTCCCTAATCGAGCTGGCGCGTCTTCCCGTCTGAGGCGGGCAGGCGAAACGAACGAGACGGTTTCGGCGGCACGGTGGCGCTGCCGAAACATCCGCTTCTAAGTCGATCTTGCGGTTGGCGCCGGTCTTGATGAGGCCATCGACGGTGACGAGCCGTGCGAATCCTGATGCGCCGTGCCGGTGGTCTGCGAATGCGCGCTGCCGCCAAGCGCGCTGTCCAGGCCCAGTTGACGGCCTAGCTCTGCGCCGTGACGTCGCGAACGGATCCTTGTCAGCGCAGAGCCGTACGTTGCCACCTGCCTCGACAAGAGCCTTCTTGGTCGCTCAGTGAGATGATGCCATGACTGTTTCCTCCCCTGCCGGGCGGCCGACGTCCGAGGTTATTGCGAGCGTTACCGGCGCCGTGAAGCGATACTCCGGCGTTCAGGCGCTGGATCACGTCGACTTTTCCCTGAAGGCGGGCGAAGTCAGGGCCCTCCTCGGCAAGAACGGCGCTGGCAAGTCGACGCTAATCCGGTTGCTGACCGGCGCGGAGACGCCTGACGAGGGCGTTGTGACCATCTCCGGCTCAGCGCTTGACCAGAGCGGCGAAAATCGGACCCGCCAGTCGGCGAGGCTAGGTGTCAGGCCAGTCTACCAGGAGCTCAGCCTGGTGAGCGACATGAGCATTCTGGAGAACATGTTCCTCGGTGTGTGGCCGCGCCGTTTCGGCGTCCTCAATCATCGCGACATGGCGAACAGGGCGCGTGAGGCGCTTGGCCATCTCGGACTGAATCTGAACCCCGAGACGAAAGTCGCCTCACTCAGCCCCGCCGAGCGTCAGTTGGTGGAGATATCACGAGCCATTATGGGCGACCCGCGTCTCGTCATTCTCGACGAGCCGACCAGTTCGCTTGCTGCGGCCGAGGTCGAACAGGTCTTCGCCGCGGTGAGGCGGATGAAGGAGCGCGGCGTCGCGGTCATCTATGTCAGCCACCGAATGAAGGAGATCCGGGAGATCGCGGACACCGCCACCGTCATGCGCGACGGAAAGTCGGTCTCAACGGTCAACATCGGCGCTGCAGACACGCGCGAGATCGTTCGCATGATGCTCGGACATGATGAGAAGAAGGACGAACTTGTCGAATCGCGCGAGCAGGGCCGCGTGTTCCTTTCGGTCAGCAATGTCGCGAGCGCACCCAAGCTGGAGGACATCAGCTTCGACCTCCACGAGGGGGAGGTATTGGGCATTGCCGGCCTGCTTGGCTCCGGGCGTACGGAACTCTTGCGCATCATTGCCGGGCTCGATGTGGCCGACCATGGCACAATCCAATTTGATGGCGCCGACACCACCAGGGAAGGCTGGAGCGGCATGTTGAAGCGGGGTCTCGGAATGACGCCCGAGAACCGGAAGGATGATGGCATCGTTCCACTGCTCGGCATCGACGAGAACACCGTCATCACTAACGCTAAGGCAGTGTCGTCGTTTGGGGTCCTTTCGGCATCCCGCGTAGCGTCGGCAACAAGCGATATCGTTCGCCGTATGAGCGTCAAGGCGCCGAAGACGACGACGCCGATTGGCACCCTCTCAGGCGGAAACCAGCAGAAAATCGTAATCGGACGATGGGTCTATGCCGGCTCCCGGCTGATCCTGCTGGACGAGCCGACACGCGGCGTCGATGTCGAGGCAAAGAGCCAGATTTACGAAATCATCCGCGGCCTCGCCGCCGAGGGCAAGAGCATTCTTTTCGTGTCCAGCGAGATCGAGGAACTGCCAAAGGTTTGCGACAGGGTCCTTGTGCTGCGCGACGGACGCATCGTGGAATCCTTCACCGCTCCGAACATCAATACGGACGAGTTAATGACGGCAAGCCTTGCAGGCCAAGCTCAGCAGGTATCCCAATGACACACGCTATCACGTCCCCCGCAGCAAAGCCCAAGCGTCGACTCGATTTCCAGCGTATGAACGAAATCGGGCTGCTGCTCGTCATCCTCGCGCTCTATGTGGCGTTCTGGTTCTACGCGAACAACTTCCTGACCTTCCGCAACCAGATCTCGATCCTGCGCGACGCCGCCGCGTTCGGCATCGCCGCATGGGGCGCAACGTTGATCATTATTTCGGGAGAAATCGACATCAGCGTCGGTCCCATGGTCGCGTTTCTATCGGTGTGTTTCGCCTTCATCCTGAAATCCGGCGACACGTCGATCGTCTTGGCGATGGTTGCAACGCTTGCGATCGGCGCAGCCCTGGGCGCGATACCCGGTATTCTGAGGGCCTGGTTTGAGGTGCCATCCTTCATCGGCACTCTTGGTCTGTGGAGCGCTCTGGGCGGATTGGCTCTCTATATGACGGACTCCGTTCCGGTCACGATCCCACCGAACGATTTCCTCGATTCGATGGGCGGAGAAGTGCTGGGGATTCCCTTATCGGCAATCGTGATGTTCGTGCTCTTCGCGGTTTTTGCCTTCATCAGCCGAAAGACAGCGTTTGGCCGCTCGGTCTTCGCCATCGGTGGTAATGCGTCTGCAGCGCATCTTTCCGGTATCAAGGTCGGTAACATCCGTATCGCGCTGTTCGTCATCGCCGGCGCGCTCGCCGCCGTGACCGCCATCCTTCTCACTGCGCGCAACGGGGTTGGCGACGCCAGCGTATCGCGCAGCGGTCTGGAGTTCAGCGTGATATCGGCAGTGGTCGTTGGCGGCACCGCGCTCACCGGCGGCCGCGGCTCGATCCTGGGCACGCTGCTCGGCATCTTCGTCATCTCCTTGATCGGCAATGGCCTCGTGCTCATGGGGATCAATTCTTACCTGCAACCGGTCGTCAGCGGCGTGATCATCGTGGCTGCCGTGCTCTTGAACATCATGGCCTCCCGTTACGGTGCCAAACGCCAGCTGAAAGGCTAACGGTTCGGGAGGAGGGAGGAAGCCATGCTGGAACAGGTAAAGCCGATTGATTGTGATGTGCTGGTCGTGGGGTCCGGTCCATCGGGCGCTGTTTTCGCCAAGCGCGCCGCAGAGGCCGGCATGAGTGTCGTCTGCCTAGAGCAGGGCGACTGGGTTGACTATTCGAAGGCGATTTCGGATCGCCCCGGTTTCGAACTGACTGCCTCACGCGACTGGCAGTATGTGCCGACGAAGCGCCAGAACTCCGGCGATTATCCGATCTCGGTCGACGATTCGGATATAATCCCGCTCTATTGGAACGGCGTCGGCGGGTCCTCGATTTCATGGGCCGCCAATTGGATGCGCAACCTCCCAAGCGACTTTCGTGTGCGCACCCTAGATGGGGTCGCCGACGACTGGCCGATCACCTACCGGGATCTGATGCCGCATTATGCGCGCACGGAAGCCGAGTTCGTTGTATCTGGCGTCGCCGGCGACCCCATGTATCCGGGCCAGGACGATTTGCTGCCGCCCGTCGACCTTACGAAGGCGGGCCGATTGGTCGCGGCGGCGCAGAACCGCCTCGGATGGCATTGGTGGCCGGGCACCAATGCCATCGCCACCGTTCCGCGCAACGGGATGGAGCCCTGCCAGCAGCGCACGGCCTGCATGTGGGGCTGCGTGGAAAGGGCGAAGGCGTCGACCGACCGCACCCACTGGCCGGAACTTGCACGGCGCGGCGTGCGCTTGGTGACGAATGCGCGCGTCGTCAGGATCGAACTCGACAAGAACGGGCTGGCGCGAGGCGCAGTCTACGTCAATCGGACAACCGGCAAAGAGCATCTCGCCAAGGCAACCGTGACGGTTATTGCCGCCAACGGTATTGGAACGCCCAGACTGCTGCTTTCGAGTGGGCAAGGCGGCGTCGCCAATAGCTCCGGGCTGGTAGGCCGTCGCTTGATGCTACATCCGACGGCCGCTGTCGTGGGATTGTTTGACGCGCCGCTCGAAAGCTATCGCGGCGCCTGGGGACAGGTCGCCTACACACTGCAATTTTACGAGACGGGCAAGGACAGGGACTTCGTTCGCGGCTCGAAATGGAGCCTCCAGCCGACGGGCAGTCCGGCGCAGATCGCCCGCCGCTGGCCCTGGGGTGACGAAAACCAGTTGTGGGGCGAGACATTCCACGACGAATTTGCGCGGCGCTTCGGCCGTTCGGTGTCGTGGGGCATCATCTGCGAAGATCTTCCCGACATCGAAAACCGTGTGGAGATCGATCATGGCGCGCCCGACGACACGGGAATGCCGGGCGTGAAAATTCACTACAAGACGGGCGAGAACTCCAAACGCATGCTGCGCTTCATGGCCGAGCGCGCCAAGGAGTCGCTGATGGAGGCCGGTGCGTATCGAACCGTTGTGGCACCGCAGAGCCGCGAGTCCGGCTGGCATATCCTTGGCACGGCGAAGATGGGAGACAACCCGCGTGATAGCGTCGTCGACCGGTACGGCCGAACACATGACGTCGCCAACCTGTTCATCATCGACGGCAGCGTGTGGCCGACCTCGGCCGGTGTTAACCCCACCGCAACGATCACGGCTTTTGCCTCATGGAGTGCCGCTCATGTGATTGCCAATCGGGCCGAACAGAGGATGGCGCCATGACCATCGAGCCACTCAACGAGGCCGAACTCGAAACGCTGGGCAGCCTCGCGGACGCCTTGATCCCCGCCGCGCCCGGGGCGCGTTCTGCCACGCAGGCGGGTGTTACCGAGACGCTGCTGCAACAGGCCGAGACCTATGCACCCGATCTGCCAGAACGGCTGCGCAAGGTCATCTCGCTCACCGGCCAACGGCCGGCAGCCGACGTGCTGAGCGATCTCAAGCAGTCCAGCCCGGCGTCCTATGACAGCTTCTGCGAGACGATCGCGGCGATATACTTCATGTCTCCGGCCGTGCGGGCATCGGTAGGATTCCCCGGTCGAGAAGCCGCGCCTGCGCGCGTCGACATCGCGGACATAGAAGAGTTGCTTATGCCGGTCCTCGAGGCGGGTTTCGGGCCGCGTTCGACAGACGGAGATGGGAACGAACAATGACGCAGCGCATATGCTTTCTCCTGAAAGTCAGGAAACCCTTGCTGGCAGAGTACCGAAAGACCCACGAGGCAGTCTGGCCGGAGATGCGGCAGGCGCTCTCCGATGCCGGCTGGAGCAATTATTCGTTGTTTCTGCGCGATGACGGTTTGCTGGTTGGCTACCTGGAGACCGAGGATTTCGAGGCGGCTCGCGCCGGGCTGGCCGCTACCGAAGTCAATGCCCGCTGGCAGGCGGAGATGGCTCCCTACTTCGAGGAACTGGAGGGCCAACGTCCTGACGAGGGGCTGACGGTGCTTCCAAGTATCTTTTATCTTCCCTGATGCGGCACACAGCACGATAGCTTGCCGGTAGTCGGAAAGGCAGACGAATGACCAGGATTTCAAGGCTAGAGGACTTCGAGCCCCTCACCCGCAAGCCAGCGGCCGAGCGTGTAGCCGACCGCATGCTCGAACTGATCCGGTCGGGTAACCTGCAGGCGGGAGACAAGCTGCCAACAGAGAATGAACTGGCAAGCGCCATGCAGGTCTCGCGGCCGGTCGTTCGCGAAGCGTTGCGCGGCCTTTCCATACTCGGCGTTGTGGAGAGCCGGCAGGGTGGCCGCTGCTATGTCACCGACCTCTCCCCCGCCCGCCTGATGGCGCCGCTGCAGATGGTCATCGCTATCGACGAAAGCAACATCGATGCGCTCTACCAGGCGCGCGTGGCCATCGAGGGGGAACTGATCCGATTGAGCGCACCCCGCGTCAGTGACGACCAGCTGGCGAGGCTGCGCGAGCTGGTACGGGCCGGATATCAACTGATCGGCGATGCAGTCGGCTTCCGCGTCATGGACCTGGAGTTCCATCAGCTCTTGATGGACATTGCAGAAAACCCGTTCCTGTCGCGGGCGGCGCGATCGCTCTACGAGCTTGGCATCGAATACCGCCGTATTGCATCCGAGACCCCTGGCGTCATCGCCCGTTCGGCAGTGGAGCACGAGGCAATTGTCGACGCGCTGGCAACCCGCAATCCCGACTTTGCCGTTGCGGCCATGCGGGCACATCTCGAGAGCATCGCACGAAGCACGTTCGATGCGATGAAGTCGCTCGCGACGAGATCGTAGCGGAAGGCTATGACGATGCTTCTCAAGGACAAATCGCTGATCGTGACAGGTGGTTCGCGCGGCATCGGTGCAGCGATCGCAATTGAAGCCGCCAGACATGGCGCCGACGTGACGATCAACTATTGGGGCGGCAACGATGCCGGCTACGGCAGGCGCGCGGCTATCGACGACGTCGTATCGGAAGTCGAGAAGCTGGGCCGCCGGGCTATTGCAATCGAGGGAAACGTTGCCGATCCCGAGACTGGCAAGGAGCTGGTGCGCACCGCAGTTGAAGCTTTCGGCAAAGTCGACGTGCTCGCGTCGAATGCCGGCATTTGTCCCTTCCACGCCTTCCTGGACATGCCGCCAGAAACGCTGCGGCAGACCATGGAGGTGAATCTGCATGGCGCATTCTTCGTGACGCAGGCCGCCGCCAATCAAATGAAGGAACAAGGGACCGGCGGCGCGATCATCGCCACCAGCTCGATCAGCGCTTTGGTCGGCGGCGGCATGCTGACGCATTACACGCCGACCAAGGCGGGTGTGCACTCGCTGATGCAGTCCTGCGCGATCGCACTCGGACCATACGGCATCCGCTGCGATTCCGTGATGCCGGGC
>JBFWUS010000098.1:0-16585 GCA_050247155.1 Rhizobiaceae bacterium | reverse complement strand
CACGCGCGTCATCTGTCACGCTCGTCCTGCAAAGCCGGAGATTGGCGAAATCCCTGCGGCCGGCCGATCTCCCCCCTTGTCGGGGGTCCGAAGGACGGGCCGAGACCCGTGGCTCGGGCCAGGGAGTCCGACAGGACAGAGGGGGGCGCTGTCCCGCCAACGTGGAAACAACGATCGCCATCAATGCAGCCTCGGGTTCGCGCCTTGGCCCTTGTCGTCAATCACCGCGCCGCGATGGAAACGGTCCAGCGTGAAGGGGGCGTTGAGTTCGTGCGGCTGGTCCTTGGCGATGGTGTAGGCGAAGCTGAAGCCTGAGACGGGCGTCGCCTTGAAGCCGCCGTAGCACCAGCCGCAGTTCAGATACATTCCGGGCAGGGGGCCGATGGTTATGATCGGCGAGCCATCCATCGACATGTCGCACACACCGCCCCATGAGCGCAGCATGCGCACCGGCGCCAGGCTTGGAAACAACGCCAGCATTTCGCTCTGCACATCCTGCACGATCGGCAAATTGCCGCGTTGGGCGTAGGAATTGTAGCCGTCGATATCGCCGCCATAGACAAGACCGCCCTTGTCGGACTGCGACATGTAGAAATGGCCCATGCCGAAGGTGACAACCGTATCGATGAAAGGTTTGAGCGATTCCGATACGAAGGCCTGAAGCACATGGCTTTCAATCGGCATCTTGTCGATGCCGGCCATGCGCATGACATGGCCGGTCGAGCCGGCGACGGCGACGGCGACTTTTTTTGCACGGATCTCGCCACGTGACGTGCGTACGCCGACAATCCTGTCGCCATCCTTGATGAAGCCGGTCACTTCGCAATTTTCCAGAATGTCGACGCCGCGTCGGTCCGCGCCGCGCGCATAACCCCAGGCGACGGCGTCGTGACGGGCCGTGCCGGCGCGCCACTGCATCAGTCCGCCAAGAATAGGAAAGCGCGCGGAGCGCGAGATGTCGACGGCTGGCATCAGCTGTTTGATCTCGGCCGGCGTCATCAAAACGGCGTCGGCGTCGAGGTGCCGCATGGCGTTGCCGCGCCGGGCAAAGTCGTCGAGCTGGGCCGGCGTGTGACCGAGGTTCAAAACGCCGCGCTGGGAGAACATGACGTTGTAGTTCAGATCGTGGGAGAGGTTCTCCCAGAGCTTCATCGAATACTCGTAGAAGCGGATATTTTCCGGCAGCAGATAGTTGGAGCGCACCGCCGTCGTGTTGCGGCCGACATTGCCGGAGCCGAGATAGCCGCGCTCGATCACCGCGACATTGGTGATGCCGTGTTCCTTCGCGAGATAATATGCCGTCGAAAGTCCATGCCCGCCGCCGCCGATGATGATGACATCGTAGCTCGGCTTTGGCTCCGGCTTGCGCCAGGCCGGCTTCCAGTCGCGGTTGCCGGTGAACGCGTTGCGGATCAGGGAAAAGACAGAATATTCCGCCATCGGATCGTCATCTTTTGCATCGAAGCAGCGGCACACTATCAGGCCGGCAAGGGCCGAGGGCG
Organism: Rhizobiaceae bacterium; assembly: GCA_050247155.1. Taxonomy (GTDB): domain Bacteria; phylum Pseudomonadota; class Alphaproteobacteria; order Rhizobiales; family Rhizobiaceae; genus Mesorhizobium_G. The sequence continues at coordinate 15,083 of JBFWUS010000098.1, read as the reverse complement.
ACAATAACGCCATGCCCTTTCGTATGGCCGACTCTTAACCGTGCCGGACAACAGGGCAACGCGTTGAGGTTAGCGCGCTGCAGTACCCCCACCCCTAACCCCTCCCCACAAGGGGAGGGGGACTTCGCTGTGGCTCCGCTTGGCGAAAACCGTTGACGATCTGGAGCGACATGGCGGTCGCCGCGTTCCCCTTCCCCTTGTGGGGAGGGGTTAGGGGTGGGGGTACTGCAGCGCGTTAACCTGAGCTCGTTGCCCTTCCCACCGGACAAGCGTCCTTGCTCCGGCAATCGCTCACATTTATCAAGGTCAAGTTTTGCACATTTCCGGCGAATCGGTGTCGAGACCAACGAACCTCATCGCGCACTGGCTACGGCTCATGGCGGTCGCGTTTGTCGCGTGCGTCCTCGCTTTCGCTCCTGCCCAGGCGCAAGACAAGCAACAACAACCGCAGCAGGACGCCGGCGTTCTCGCCGAACAGCAGTCGATCCTCGATGGGCTCACGGCGCAGGTCGATCAGGCCGACAAGGACATCGTTGCCAATGCGAACAACGATCTGCGGCTGGTCGAAATAAGGCTGGATCTCGAAGAGGTTCTGACGAAAGCGCTGGCCAGCGGTGTCGCGTTTCGCCCCCGTGTCGTCGAGATCAACGCTCGCCTCGAGCAAATAGGCCCGCCACCCGGTAAGGACGACCCAAAGGAATCAGACCGTGTTGCCAAGGAACGGCAGGCGCTGACAGCCGAAAAAGCGGAAATCAACGTGGCGCTCGGGCGGGCAGAAGACCTGTCGGTGCGCATCAACGGGCTGATCAACAAGATTTCGACGCTCCGCCGCGATCTGTTCACCAATTTGCTGACCAAGCGCTACGAACTGACGGACGCAATTGGAAACCAGGTCATCCTGGATGTGCTGACCGAGGGGCAGACGCTGCGCCAGCGCATTGGCGCCGCGCTGCGCTTTGCGTTCAAGTTCAAGTTTTCGGCCGTGATGACAGCGACCTTTCTGGCCTTGCTGGTGGCCCTCGTCGTCCACTTCATCGGCAAATATGTTTTTGCCCGGCTGATCACGCGTGATCCCGCCATTGAGCACCCGCCCTATATCGACCGCCTGTCGGTTGCCTTCTGGTCAACGCTCTTGCCGTCGCTCGCTCTGTTGCTGTGCTTTGGCACCGCGGTCTGGCTTTACGAGGTCTATGGCGTCTTGAGCGACGATATTCTGTTGTTCTTGGCTGGCATTCTAGGCGTCATATGGCTGGGTACCGTGATCAACCGGCTGAGCAACGCCGTTCTGTCGCCAAGCATGCCGCGCTGGCGCTTGATCCGGATCGAGCCTTGGCCGGCGCGTGTTTTGACCTGGCTGATGACGGCGCTGGCCGTGATTGTCGGTATGGACGGTCTGGCCGGCCTCATCAGCGACCGGCTTGGCTCGCCGCTCTCCGTCACCATCGTCAAGAGCCTGTTCGGCGCGATCCTGAGCAGCCTGATGATCATAACGATCGCGCAGGTCAGGCCGTTCGTCGATCAGAATGGCGCTTCGAAGCCATGGCCAGCCTGGTTTCGCGCCATCCTGTACGTCCTGGGTATAGGCTCGATCCTGGCCGCCATTTCCGGCTATTTGAGCTTCGCGCAGTTCGTCTCGAACCAGATCGTCGTTACCGGCGCGATGCTGACGGTAGCCTATATCGGCCTGCTGGCCTCGCGCGCCATATCGGAAGAAGGCGGCTTCGCCAAGACCTCGTTTGGCCGTTGGCTCAAGACGCAAAATGGCGTCGAGGATACCAAGCTCGATCAGCTCGGCGTCCTCGCCAGCGTCGTCATCAACATCCTGATCATCATTGCTTTCCTACCTTTTATCTTGTTCCAGTGGGGCTTTCAGGCGGGCGACATTGCGGCTTGGCTGAACCGTCTCGCTGGCGGGTTTCAAATCGGCACGTTCTCGTTTTCGCCGTTCGCCATCCTGACCGGTGTGCTGGTTTTCATCACGGGCTATTTCCTGACGCGCTGGTTCCAGCTCTGGCTCGATGGAACGGTTATGGCGCGCGGCAAGGTCGAGCCGGGTGTCCGCAATTCGATCCGCACCGTTGTTGGTTATGGCGGACTTGCGCTGGCTGGGCTGGTGTCCATCTCGGCGGCGGGCCTCGACCTGTCGAACTTCGCGCTGATCGCCGGTGGTTTGTCGCTCGGCATCGGTTTCGGGCTCCAGAACATCGTTTCCAACTTCGTTTCGGGCCTGATCCTTCTAGCTGAGCGGCCGTTGAAGGTTGGCGATTGGGTCGAAGCCGGAACCGTCTCCGGCACCGTCAAGAAGATCAGCGTGCGCGCGACCGAAATCGAGACTTTTCAACGGCAGACGGTCATTGTGCCCAATTCGGTGTTCATCAACGGCCCGGTCGGTAACTGGACGCACCGTAACAAGCTGGGCCGCATCGAAGTGCCGGTCGGCGTTGTGTTCGGTTCCGACGCCAAGAAGGTCTACGACGTTCTGCTTGGCATCGTCCGTGGTCATCCGATGGTGCTCAAGAATCCGGAACCGGCAGTGCTGTTTACCGGCTTCACTGATATCGCAATGACCTTCGAAGCGAGGGGCTTTCTGGCTGATATCAACAACGGCGCGACCGTCCGCAACGACATCCGTTTCGCGATGCTCGACGCCTTCAAGGAAAACGGCATCCAGTTGGCTTTCACCCTAAAACCCGAGCCACCGGCCGACGCAGATGAGTGGCCGCTACCGGGCGCCGATGCCGACGACACAGGAATAGACGGCGACCTGCCAAAAGCCGAGGCGAAAACGCCCCGCCACAAACCGCCCTCCCGCAAGCTCTCCTAACGTCACTCCCGAGGCATTTCCCAATTGCGGCATGAACGTGGCATTCAGTTGCCGTTCAGACTATTTGGCCTATAAGTTTGGCGTATGAGGCAGGCGTGCCTCGCCAACAGAGGCGGTTCGATGAACCGGACAGATATGGTGAAGTCTTTCGTGATTGCCTTCGCGCTTGCGGCTTCGGCCGGTCAGGCGTTCGCGGCGAGCGCGGTCAACCTGGACAACGAACCGCGCACGATCATCGTGACCGAGGGCGGCAACAAACAGGAGATCACCATGGGCGCCGGCGAAACGGTCGAGTTCTGCTCGGGCGGTTGCTTCGTGACTATGCCGAACGGTGACCGCGAGGCCCTGACGGGTGGCGAGACTGTCGAGATCTCCGGCGGAGCCGGCAAGATCAAATAACCAGTCCCATTATTGGACTGATTGGACATTGCTCTAAAGGCCGGCCTGTACGCCGGCCTTTTAGTTTTCGAAGTAACCGATCGGTAGCGATAAGCCCGTTTTCTGGGCCTGGAACGTGGCCCATCGGCTGCATTTAACCTTCTGGTGCCGTCGGCACGCTATTTGCATTTCCCAACAACAAAAGAACCGCGCTGTGCGGAACAGGGACAGGGCAGATGGACGTACGGTCGGAAAAGACGGCAATTCCGCTTGCCGTCGATCTCGATGGGACACTGATCGCAACCGACCTTTTGTGGGAAGGTTTGTTTTTGCTGCTGCGCCAACAGCCGCTGGCGCTTTTCCTCGTTCCGTTCTGGTTGATGCAGGGGCCAGCCCGCCTCAAGCTCGAGATCGCGAGCCGCGTCTCGCTAGACCCATCGAGCCTGCCTTATCGCCAGGATGTTCTCGCAAGACTGCAGGAAGAGCGCGCCGCCGGGCGCAAGCTGATCCTCGCGACGGGAACGCCGCGGCGTTTTGCCGAGTCAATCGCAAAGCATCTCGGCCTGTTCGACGCGGTCATCGCGACCGACGGCTTGCATAATCTGACATCCGGCCGCAAGGCCGATGCCCTGATCGCCGCCTATGGCGACGGTGGCTTCGACTACGCCGGCAACAGCCGGCACGATCTGCGCGTGTTCGACGCCGCCCGCGCGGCGATCGTCGTCGCGCCGGACCGTCAGGCGAGCCGTTGGCAAGCCGAGCATGGCGGCGAGCTGATGCCAGCTCCCAAGCCGACGTGGCGCACCGTTGCCAAAATGCTGCGCGTGCACCAGTGGCTGAAGAACGGCCTGATCGCCGTGCCGGTGGTGCTGTCGCACGAATATTTCAACCCATCGATGTTGTGGGCATGCGTGCTGGCGTTCATCTCGTTTAGCGCCGCCGCGTCGGCGATCTATATCGTCAACGATTTTTTCGACCTGGCGCTCGACCGCCGCCATCCCACCAAACGCAACCGGCCGCTCGCCAGCGGGCTGGTGTCCGTGCCGTTCGGCATGGCCGCAATCGCCATCCTGCTGCCATTGAGTTTCGCTGTCGCGCTGTTCCTGCCGATCGAATTTCTCGGCGTTCTGGTGATCTATCTGATCGCGACCACTGCTTATTCATTCTCCGTCAAGCGTATGCTTTTGCTCGACGTTTTGATGTTGGCAGGGCTCTACTCAACGCGCCTCTTGGCGGGTGCGGCCGCGACCGGCATCGAGGCCTCCTTTTGGTTGCTGGCCTTCTCGAGCTTCTTCTTCCTGTCGCTAGCGTTGGTGAAGCGCTTTGTCGAGCTTCGCCAGTCGCCGCTGCCGGTTGGCGAACGCGTTGCAGGGCGCGGCTATCGCGCCGAGGATCAGGAGATCATCGCGCAGGCCGGCATGGCCTCCGCCTTCGCCTCGGTGCTGGTGCTGGCGCTTTATATCGACAGCGACGCCGTGCGCGATCAGTACACCCATCCGTGGATGGTCTGGCCGCTGGCGCCGATCGTGCTGTACATGGCGATGCGCGTCTGGATACTCGCTCGCCGCGATGAGCTGCATGACGATCCCGTCGTTTTCATCATCAGCGATTGGCGCAGCCAGATGATGGCGGCGCTTGGCGGGCTGATGCTGGTCATCGCCGCCTTCGCGCAATGACACGTCCGCTGCAAAGTTTTGGCCGCGCCAACGCGGCAACCTCCCGTGTGCTGGCGCCCGGCGAGGCTGTTCGCCTTCTGGAGTCGCGAAAGACGGGCGAGGATGGCTTATTGGCGTACGGCAATGGCCGCAGCTACGGCGACACGTGCCAAAACGTAGGCGGCGCGCTGATTGACATGCGGGCGATGAACCGCGTCATCAGTTTCGATCCAACGATCGGCATATTGGAAGCCGAGGCCGGCGTCCTTCTATCTGATGTGATCTCACGATTTGGCGGGCAGGGGTTCTTTCCGCCGGTGGTGCCCGGCACGCAATTCGTCACGCTCGGCGGCGCCGTCGCCAACGACATTCACGGCAAGAACCATCATCGCCGCGGCACCTTCGGCCGGCATGTCGAATGGCTTACGTTGCTGCGCTCCGATGGGCAGACGCTAAAATGCTCAGCCACCGAAAATGCGGGTCTGTTCCGGGCCACGATCGGCGGTATGGGTCTGACAGGGTTGATCCTCACCGCTGCCGTCCGGTTGATGCCGGTCGCCAGCGCCGATGTGATCGAGAAGGCGACCGGTTTCGAAAGGCTAGAGGATTATTTCGCCCTCGCGGAAAAGGCGGACCACGACAACGAATATGCCGTGGCCTGGATCGACCAACTGGCGACCGGGCAGCATTTCGGGCGCGGCGTTTTGCTGACCGGCAATCATGCAACCGATGACAGGCGGTTCAAGGTGTCGGGACGCGGCGTTTTGAGCGTGCCGCTCCAGCCGCCTTTCACGGTGTTGGCAAAACCGTTCATCTCGGTTTTCAATCGCGCCTACAGGTGGTCGAAGCTGCGCTCGCCTGGCCCCAAGCGGAGCCCGTGGCAGAGCTTCTTCTTTCCGCTTGACGGCGTCCGCGATTGGAACAGGCTCTATGGTCCGAATGGCCTTTTCCAACATCAGAGCGCCATCCCCTTCGAAACGGCTCGCGATGCTATCCCTGAATTGCTCAGCGCAACGCATCGGGCAGGTCAGGCTTCTTTCCTGACGGTGCTGAAGCGTTTCGGCGATATACCGTCGCCGGCGATGCTGTCGTTTCCGCGTCCCGGCTACACGCTCACGCTGGATTTCGCCAATCGCGGACCGGCGACGCTGACACTGTTGGAAGAACTGGACCGCATCACGGTCGCCGCCGGTGGCGCTGTCAACCCATACAAGGATGCGCGCATGTCGGCCGCGACATTCGAGGCGTCCTTCCCGAACTGGCGCGCGCTCGAAGAATACCGCGATCCCGCATTCATGTCCGACTTCTGGCGCCGCACGGCCGGTGCGCTCAGCCTGGGTGGTACGCAACTTGCAGCGGCAGCAGAGTAGCGTGCTGCTGCTGTTTCAAATCGAAACGGGCGATCGCTAAAGTTTGAAACATCGCGGCACCAATTCCTTTCCACCTCTTTTGGTAGGTAGGGCGCGGACGGGGAAAGTCATGAAATATATTGGTTTTATCCTCTTTACCGTGATGACCAACGCGGCCGCGCAACTCATGCTCAAACATGGGATGACCCAGCTTGGTGCTCTGTCGTTCGCCAACACGAATCCCATTCTGAAAATCCTCGAGATCGTCTTCAGCCCATGGGTCTTTGCCGGGCTGCTGACCTTCGTGATTTCGATGGCTTCGCATTTGTTCGTGCTGTCGAAGGTGGAGCTTTCGTTTGCTTATCCCTTCCTCAGCCTCGCCTATGTCGCCGTGGCGGTGTTCGCCTATTTCATCTTCCATGAAGATTTGAACGCCTACCGCATTGCCGGCATCGGCTTCATCTGCGTCGGCACCGTGCTGATCGCCCAGAGCGGGAGCGGGGAAGCACAAGCTGCCCATGCGCCTGTGCAAAAAACCATCCAGACCAGCGAGTTGGTTCAATGAGACATATTATTTTCGGTGGCGACGGTTTTGTCGGCCGTCACCTTGCTCCCAAGCTGTTGGCCGACGGCCACGAGGTTGTTGTTGCCGACATCGTGAAATCCGACCTGCCGCACTACCGGCAAGCGCGTTTCGTCCGCACCGACGTGACCGATCCGGCGTCGGTGGCAGCGCTCGGCATCAAGGGCGACGACATGGTCTACAATCTGTCGGCCAAGATGCTGTCGCCGATCCAGGTACGCGCCAAGCGGCACGAATTCTTCTACCCGGTGAACTACCACGGCACCGTCAACATCATCGAGGCAATGGCCAAGGCAGGCGCGCCGAAGCTGGTGCACTTCACCACCGACATGATCTACGGCCACACGGTCACTTATCCGATGACGGAAGATCATCCGGTCTCGCCGCTCGGCGAGTACGGCATGTCGAAATGGGAGACCGAACAACTCGCCTGGAAATGGCGCGAGAAGGGCATGTCGATCTCGCTGTTCCGCCCACGCCTGATCATTGGACCTGGCCGCCTCGGCATTCTGGAAAAGCTGTTCAAGCTGATCGACTGGAACCTGCCGGTGCCGATGATTGGGTCTGGCAAGAACCCTTACCAATTCATCTCCGTGTTCGATTGCGCCGAAGCCGCACGGTTGGCATGGAAAGCCGGCGTGCCCAACGAGGCCTATAATCTCGGCTCGTTGAACCCGCCGCCGGTGCGCAAGCTGCTCGGCGACCTGGTCAAGCATGCCGGTTCGAAGTCGATGCTCGTTCCGACGCCCGGCTGGGCGGTGAAGCGCACGCTCGACCTGCTCGACTGGATGAACATGCCGATCATGGACCCCGAGCAATATCTGATCGCCGACGAGGAATGCGTGCTCGACGTATCCAAGGGCGAGCGACAGCTCGGCTGGGTCCCGAAATATCGCGACGAGGACATGCTGATCGCGGCTTATAGCGAATACCGCGCGAAGAAGGATGCTCATCAGCCCGCGGCAACGCCCGCTCCGGCCGAGTGAATAAGGGGATGACGATGAACGTGATGACCAAACCCGCCACGGTTGCCCGCGCACAAATCGAAGCGCCGGCGCTTGCCTCCAACGCCACCCCGAAACCGGACCTGATCACGGTCGAGCAGGCGAAAGCGATGGACGTCGCTCGCATGACCGACCTGTTCAAGGCGCACATCAACCCCGGCCAGCTTCACTTCATGAAGCTGCTCGGCTTCCACAAGGTAAAGGTCGAGCGCGCCGAAGGCATGTACTACTACGATCAGAACGGCCGCAAAATCCTTGATTTCTTTGGCGGTTTCGGTTCGCTGGCTTTCGGCCACAACCACCCGAAACTTCTCGACGCGCGCAAGAAATTCCAAGACGAACAGCGGCACGAAATTGCGATCGCCTTCATGTCGCAATATGCGACGGCTTTCGCACACAATCTGGCGCAATGTTCGCCGGGAGACCTCGATATGGTGTTTCTGGGCTCGACCGGCTCGGAAGCCATGGAAGCCGCGATAAAGGTGGCCGAACGCGCCGCCGGTCCGAAGCGGCCGAAGATCGTCTATGCGGAAAACTCTTTCCACGGGAAGACCAAGGGCGTGTTGTCGATCACCGACGGCCAGCTCTATCGAGGCGACTTCAAGCTGGTAAACAACAATGTCCGTGTGCCGTTCGGTGACATCGATGCCATCGAGAACGCATTCCGCTCCGATCCGGAGATCGGCGTGGTCGTGCTTGAGACGGTGCAAGGCGGCGGCGGCATTGTCCAGGCGCCGGCCGAATATTGGCAGAAGCTGCGCAGGCTTTGCGACCAGTACGGTGTGCTGTGGGTCGCGGACGAGGTGCAGTGCGGCTACGGCCGCACCGGGCGCTTCTACGCTTTCGAACATTATGGCGTGGTGCCCGATGTGACGGCGCTGGCGAAATCGCTGGGCGGCGGCAAGGCTGCGGTCGGCGCGATGATCGCCAAGCGCGACGTCTACATGAAAGCTTACGGTACGCCGAAGACGGCGATGATCCACGCAGCCGCCACCTTCGGCGGCATCGGCGAGACCTCGATCACCGCCATCGAAGCGCTGAACGTGCTGTACGATGAAGGTCTGATCGACAATGCGGCGGCAACCGGCGAATATCTGCTCGACCGGCTGCGGGCATTGCAGGCCAAATATCCGAAGATCATCAAGGATGTGCGCGGCAAGGGCCTGATGGTCGGCCTGGAGTTCCAGGACTTTTCGCAGACCTTGCCGATGGTGCTTCGTCCGGTCGTCAGCGTGCTCGACGACAAGCTGAAGGGCTCGCTGTCGGGCTTTGTCGGCGCACTGCTACTGCGCGATTACAACGTGCTGGTCGCTTTCACGGAGTACAACCGCAATGTGATCCGGCTGGAACCGCCGCTGATCTGCGGCAAGGAACATGTCGACACATTCGTCAACGCGCTCGACGATTTGCTTGGCCGGGGCATTGTCTCGATCGTCAAGGATTTCGTGAAGAGCCAGATGAAATAGCCATGCTGACGCGCGCGCCCATTCGTCCGAATATCGTGGAGCGGCTCACGCTGCCGCTCTTCGACGGCATGCTCGCGCTCGGTGGGCGGTACGCAGCGGTGCTTGGTGCGGTTGTCTTTGCGCTTTACATCCTTGCGACGGCTGCGATCGTACTGACTCGCCCTGACGCCAACTGGGACATGCTGGCCTATCTGGCGGTGGCGGAAGAGAGCACGATCAGCGATCCGCAGCAGCTTCACGCCTATGCCTATGACACGGTCAGGACTGGCGTGAGTGCGGACGAATATCGTTTGCTTGTCGACGATGGCGGCGGCTTCCGCAGCCACATGGCCGCCAATGCCAAGGATTTCGTCTCGCTGCTGCCGATGTACCGGGTGAAATTCTTCTATGCCGAGCTGTTGTCGGCGATGAGTTCGGTCATGTCGCCCGTGATGGCGATGCGCGTCGTCTCCGTCGTCTCGGTTCTCCTGTTTGGCGCCGGGGTTCTGCTTTGGCTGCGCGCCGCTGGCGCGCTGGCGATGGCGCCACTCTTTGCCGGCCTGCTCATGATGACCGAGTTCGGATCGCTCGCTCGCGCAAGCACGCCAGATCTGCTTTGCACGGCTTTTATGCTCGGCGGTTTGCTGGCTTATATCCAGAAGAAGGAACTCTGGGCAGCGCCGCTGCTGTTCCTCGCCTTCCTAGTGCGCCCGGATAGCATCATCCCCCTGACCGTCATGGCCGTGATGCTGGTCGTCTATCGCGTCAATTCGATGGGCGTCCTTGCCGGATTCGCTGCGTCGTTACTTGCCTATTTCGCCATCTCGGCCTGGTCCGGTCATCCCGGCTGGTGGCCGCATCTCTATTTTTCCAGCATCGAGCAGGTGCGGAACATGGATGGCTTCGAGCCGGCGTTCTCCATCATGCTCTATGCCAAGGCGTTCGTCCGTTCGGCGGTGTTTGCACTCTGGCATAACACGTGGCTCGGCGCGGTTGTCGTCGCTGCTGGCCTTTGGTTTGCACTCCATCGCGCTGGCTTTTGGCTGGAACGGCGCGCTGGCGTTCTCTTCGCGGCGACGGTGCTTGGGTTAGCGGCGAAGTTCGTCGCCTTCCCTATCCATGACACCCGCATCTATTTTCCGACACTTATTCCGCTGTTCCTGCTTTTGACGACGCCTGCGCTGTCAATGTGGCGGGTGACGCGCGGCCGAGGGCTCGACCATGGACGGAAGTGAAGTCTCGATTTTCATCGAGCTTGCGCGCTATATGCTGGCATTCTGCCTGCCGGTCGGTATTTTGGATCGCGGTGCGGCTTTGCGAGGCACGAAGTTTCTTGCAAACGCTGCCGTCAGGGCGCGGTTCGGCAACGACCGGCCATTCCAGATGGTCAATGTCGGCGCTTGCGATGGCGTTCTCTTTGACGACGTGACTCCATGGCTGCACAAGATCCGCGGTTCGCAGGCGGTTTTGGTGGAGCCGATTCCCTACAATCAGCAGCGGCTGCGCAAAAACTATCCGGACGACAAGCGGTTCGTCATTGAACCGGTCGCTATCACGCGCCAAAAGGGCTCGATCAGCGTCAAGACGTTCGATGCAAAAGCCATTGAATCAGGCGAATTGCCGATCGAATTTGTGGGATGCTCATCGACCACCGACACGAATCTGATGTCGGGCAAGGATGCCTGGGGCGAGACCGACGAAAATTTTGCCAAATTCGCGCCCTTCCTGAAGGAGATAGAGGTCCCGTCGGAGCAGTTGCAGACCGTCCTGGACCGCAACGGCATTGGCTATATCGACGCGTTTCTGGTCGACTGCGAAGGCGCCGACTGGGCTGTCTTCGACCAACTCGATCTGCAGCGATACCGGCCGGGTATGATCAAGATCGAAGTCGGCGCGCTGCCCGCCGCCGAGATCGGGCAGGTCGTCGTCAAGCTGAAGACCGCCGATTACAAGGTCGGCGTCTATGCCGAGGACATCTGGGCCTTTGCATAAACACAATCGGCGCGGCCTGCCGAATGCCGGCTCGTCGCGCCGCCTTTTTGCGATGTCGCAAACAGGCTGCAATCCCGCCTCTCGCCTCTATAGTGTGCCCGCACAAACATTGCGGAGTCGTGGGCCATGGCAGGGTTTCCGAAAAAGGCGAAGGTCGTCATTGTCGGATTGGGTGGAATTGTCGGCGCATCGGTCGCCCATCACCTGATCGAGCGCGGCTGGGACGACATAGTCGGCATCGACAAGTCCGGCATCCCGACGGACATCGGCTCCACGGCGCACGCTTCGGATTTCTGCTACACGACCAGCCATGATTTCCTGTCCTGCTGGACGACGCTCTACTCGATCGATTTCTACGAGAAACTCGGCCACTACGCCCGTATCGGTGGACTTGAAGTCGCACGCGTCGGCGACGACGATCGCATGGACGAGATCAAGCGCAAGGTGGCGTCCGCGAAGGCGTTTGGCACGCGCGCGCGGCTGATCGAGCCGGCGGAGATCAAGGAAAAGTTTCCGCTGATCGAAGAGAGCATGGTGCAGGGTGGCCTGTGGGATCCCGACGCAGGGCTCGTCATTCCGCGCTCGCAGACTGTCGCCGGCAAGCTGGTCGACCAGGCTGTCGCAGCGGGCAAGCTGCAAGCCTTTGCCAACACGGCGGCGAAATCATTGGTCATCGAGAACGGCCGCATCAAGGGCGTCGTCACCGGCCGCGGCACCATCGAGGCCGACCATGTTGTCGTCTGCGCCGGCATCTGGGGCCGCCTGATCGCGGAGATGGCGGGCGAAGACCTGCCGGTGATGCCGGTCGATCACCCGCTCACCTTCTTTGGGCCGTATACGGAGTTTGCGGGCACGGGCAAGGAGATCGGGTTCCCGCTGATGCGCGACCAGGGCAACTCGGCTTACATGCGTGACACGGGCGACCCGACGACCGCCGAAGGCGGCCAGATCGAGTGGGGCTACTACGAAGAGAAAAACCCACGCCTCTGCCATCCGCGCGAACTCCTGGAGAAGCACGAAGCGCGGCTGTCGCCTTCGCAGCGCGACCTCGACATGGAGCAGATCATCGAGCCGCTCGAGCGCGCCATGGAGCTGACGCCGATCCTGGCCGAGCTGGGCTACAACGAGAGTCATTCTTTCAACGGTCTTTTGCAGGTTTCGGCGGCCGGCGGCCCATCCTGCGGTGAAAGCCAGAAGGTGCGTGGGCTCTGGTACTGCGTTGCTATCTGGGTGAAAGACGGCCCCGCCTACGGCAAGCTCATCGCCGACTGGATGACCGACGGCCGCACCGAGTTCGACCACAATTCGATCGACTACGCGCGCTTCTACCCGCATCAGTTGGAAGAAAAATTCATTGAGGGCCGCTGTGGCGAGGCCGCTCAAAAGATTTACACGCCGGCCGTTCACCCGCGCGAGCCCTACGGTACCGGCCGCAACATTCGCCGCTCGCCTTTCTACGAGCGCGAGAAGGAGCTTGGCGGTTATTTCATGGAGCTCGGCGGCTGGGAGCGTGCCCACGGTTACGCCGCAAACGAACACCTCCTTGAAAAATACGGCAACCGCGTGCCGATGCGTGAAAACGAATGGGACAACCGCCATTTCTGGCGCGTTTCCAATGCAGAACATCTCGCGATGAGCGAAGATTGCGGCATCGTGAACCTGTCGCACTTCTATATGTGCGACGTCGAAGGTCCGGATCACGTCGCGCTGATGGAATGGGTGTGCGCCGCGAAAATCGGCGGCGACGCGAATATCGGCAAGGGCATCTACACGCATTTCCTCGACGACGAGGGGATGGTGCGCGCCGATTTGACCGTGTTCCGCATGGCTGATCGCTGCCGGATCGTCGACGGCGCTGACGCCGGCCCGCGCGACTTCCATTATCTGCGCCGCGTGGCCGAGGACAAAGGCTTTGACGTCACCATCACAGACGTCACCGAGACATTCGTGACCATCGGTATCTGGGGGCCGAACGCCCGCGCCACCTTACAGAAGGTGGTAGAGGATCCGGCTGGGCTGTCGCCCGAAAACTTCCCGTTCGCCGCCATCAAGCCGATCAAGATCGCCGGCAAGACCGTTTCGGCCTTCCGCATCTCCTATGTTGGCGAGCAGGGCTGGGAATTGCATATGCGCTATGAGGACGGCCTGGCCGTCTGGGACGCGCTGCGCTCGACTGGCGTCATGGCCTTCGGTGTCGAGACCTACGCCAATTCGCGCCGCATGGAAAAGAGTTTGCGTCTGCAGAACGCCGATTTGCTGACCGAATACAATCTGATCGAGACGGATCTTCAACGTCCGAAGGTCAAGGAGGCCGACTTCCGCGGCAAGGCTAAGAATATCGAGCACCGAGCACGGCCGCATCAGCCGGCCATGCTCTGCACGCTGACGCTTGAGGAAAACACCGATTCCAGGGGGGTGAAACGCTATCCGATCGGCATCAGCCCGATCCTCGATCCCGCGACCGGCGAAACGCTGGTCGATCCGCTCGGCCGCCGCTCGTTCACGACTTCGATGGCGTATGGTCCGACGATCGGCAAGACCATCATGTTGGCCTATCTGCCGCACGACAAAGCCCAAAAGGGCAACATGTTCGAGATCGAATATTTCGGTGATCGCTACCCGGTGACGGTTGCTGGCGTGGGCTACGAGCCGCTCTACGATCCGGAGAATGCGAAGCCACGGAGTTGATCTTCGCCGCTGCTGCGATGGAGGTCGCAAAAAAGTGATCGCCATTGCCGGCATATTCGGCCCAAGCGCGCCCTAGGCGAAGGGCGGCCTTTGCGGTTACGCTTGGGCATGACTCATGCGGCTGCTTCGAGACGAATGCTGTCCGGTGTTGTGGGGCTGCTATTCAGCTTTGGCGGCCCGTCCGCTAGTCACGCCGTCGAATCTGTCGATGTCGAATTGGTGCTTGCCGTCGACGTGTCACTTTCCATGTCTCCGGATGAGCTGGAGATTCAGCGCGACGGCTATGCGGCGGCTCTGACAGACCAGCAAGTTCTCGACGCGATCGCCTCCGGAGCAAACGGCCGCATCGGGGTGACCTATTTCGAATGGGCTGGGAATACCTCCCATCATGTCATCGTGCCATGGACGATCATCGCCGACAGGCAGGATGCCGAACGCGTGGCGAAACAATTGTCGGCCAATCCGCCGAATAGCGCGCGGCGCACGTCGATTTCTGCGGCGCTGGAATTCGGCGGCGACCTGTTTGCCGAGTCGCATTTCCGTAGCCCGAAGCGCGTGATCGACATCTCCGGCGATGGCCCGAACAATCAGGGAGCGCCGGTGACAGGCATACGCGACGGTCTGGTGCGGCAGGGGATTACAATCAACGGCCTGCCGCTGATGACCAATGGCGGCTTGAGCAGCGCCTATGATGTTGAGGATCTGGATAGTTACTACACCAACTGCGTGATCGGCGGACCGGGCGCTTTCATGGTGCCGGTCAATGCATGGGAGCAGTTTCCGGAAGCGATCCGCCGCAAGCTGGTGCTGGAACTGGCCTCGAGCGAGGCACCACAACGCGCTGCCGACGGTTCGATGGGCAAATTGCCCGTAATCCTGGCGCAGGCCAAACCGGACTACGATTGCATGATTGGCGAGAAGCTTTGGCGCAACCGGTCATGGATGTGGGAAAGCCGGTAGATCAAGCGGCCAGTTGCTTACGGTCCAGCCGTTCCTGCTGCGGAGACCGAGCATAAAGCTCGCGATAGCATTTCGAGAAATGCGACGCCGAGACGAAGCCGCAGGCGACCGCCACCTCAACCACCGGCAATGACGACTGGATCAGCAGATGCCGCGCGCGGTCGAGCCGGATTTCCAGATAGTAGCGAGCAGGAGAGCGGCCCAT
>JBFWUS010000097.1:0-16666 GCA_050247155.1 Rhizobiaceae bacterium | reverse complement strand
GGTGCTGGTCCTGCTGCCGTTTGCGTCGTTGATACGTGGATAGATTCAGCACCGAACCGCGCAATTCCGCCGTTCTCGGTGAATTTTGTCCACCCCTTCCGAGCCTGCCGGATAATGCCTCGTCACAAGGAGGCAAGACATGCACAGGTTCGAAATCGAGTTTCTTTCCGCCAAGCTGAAGGCCAACGGTGCTCTCGGCATTGCCGGCGCGGTCGCTGCCCTGGTGGCTGTTCTGGCGATCGTGTGGCTTGTGCCGGGCGCGGCGGGGTGAGGCCCGCCGTCGCCTTCGAGGGTGTCAATCCCGGAATTCAGGGATAGCATGACGCGCTGGCTTCCTCGATCATGACCGGATGCTTGGACCGAGCGAAGATCATTGGCGCACCGCAGACCCCGCGCGATCGGCGGACGCGCTCACGAAAGCGATGGGCAGCAAACGCATAGCGCTGACCGCAGCGGCGGAGTTAGCCACATATGCCGTCGACGACGGCAATCGGGCAAAGTATCGGTTCTTCATCAAGGTAGTGGGCGTGCTGCTTGCCCGTGGCGGCTTGTGGGGCAGGTAGCTGCGGCGGCTAGCGCGAGCCAGCGGCCCTCACGTCGACGACGCGGTCAAGATGTAGCCGGCGATGAATGCGCCCGCGCCCGATATAAGCATGCCGACGATCAATAGGAACAAGAGCCAGTCGGCGCGCGGGCCGTCCTTCTGAGGCGGCGGCGGTATCGGGTCCAATCTTTTCAGCACGCCTAATTATAGCGCGTTTACCGGGCGGCGGCATTCAAGTTTGACATGTCTGCTGGTCGCCCAAGCCGAACCAGCGGTGAGCTTGTTGTAGGACTCGACAATGCTGATTCGGCTTGGGCGTGAGGGCAGAATAGCGGGCCGCTCGTGCCGTTCAATCCTTTACCTTCTTCGCGCGATGGCGCGCCCTACCGACCGCAAACCGTTCGGCCGCTTCAAGCGCCGCACGGTCATAGATCGCCGACGTGGTCTTCGTGCTGGCGTGGCCGGCAACCTTGGCCGCATCGTCCGTGGCAATGCCTGCGGCCCGCGCTTCGCTGATCCCGCTTGCGCGCAGATCGCGCGCCCAAATGTTCGAACCCAAGCCCGCCAAAGACGACTACGCAGCGGTACGCCGCATCGTGCGGGCGGACGTTGGCGAAGCGATGCAAAGGGCGGGGCTTTAAGTTACGGTCGCCAAGCTTACCAACTTTTTGGTAATGACGTGGTCAATCACAACTCAGCAAACGTCTGTGGATTGGAGCGCATTCCTCTGGCCATAAAGCAGCTCCTTAAGCCCCTTGCTCGATATGGTAAGACGCGATCGATCAAGCGCGCCACCTTGCAGTTCCGTCATCGCCTAACCGTCTTTTGAAGGGCGGCCAACAACACCGCTGGCCGCCCGCATGCTCTTATTTCTTGCTATTTTTGGTATCGCCGTGGCCCGGTTTGGGGACACGTTCGACGGTCGTCGTTTGTGGTCGGCGCTCAGCAACTTTGACCGGTATAAACCGACCATCGCCCGAGTCGCGTCCGATCTTAAATGTCTTAGATGTCATGTTGGCAGTCCTATAAGGCTTGTTCGAACAGCCTTTGGGCGCTATCGTTCTTCTGCCAAGAGGAAGCGATCGCGGTCGCGTTTCGCTCACCGGCAAGCCACACCGCGAGAGCTTACACAACAAAGGCGGGAGACCGAATCGGTCTCCCGCCTTTTCTATCGCCGATTCTGATCCCAGTTGCAAGCTGCCTGCAAGTGCAAGCGCTTCTTTAGAATGTGCGAAGCACGTAGCAGCAAAATAGTATTTTGTCAAATCCAGCGTGCGCCACGCACGGTCGCTTGACCAATCACTAGGAACATGTTCCTATGCACGCATGCCACATCGACGCCGCTACGACACAATCAACGAGTACCACCTGCACCGAATCGAGCGGCAGGCTTTATTGCTGCGGATCGCGCTCGCCGACGCCGATCTGCGCCTGACGCCGTTCCGGCCGCATTCGGACGCGATCGCAGTTTTGCGGGGCGATCTGGCCAAGGCGATCAATCTGTTGAATGATAGGCCGGCCGACTATGAGGAACCGCATCACGCGCCATTTTCGCAGGGTTAGGCCACGTGCCGGCGATCCTAGTTGGTTTCCGCGTCTTTTACCTTTTTCAGCAAGTCCATAAACTTGCCGGCGTCCCACCTCTCTCCGCCCGGCGACGCAGCCCAACGCACGCCTCTTCCACCTCCGGTTATTTCGCCGTCGATGACCAACAGGACGCCGGCGTCATGGAAGGCACGCTTGATCGCCCAAATGTTAGCTTCGGTAATGTTCGGGACGTCGTCGGCCTTTTCCGCCCGTCGGATCGTCGCCACGCCAAGCTTGGCCTCTTCCGCTAACCGCTCTGCGCTCCAATGAAGAAGGCCGCGTGCTGCGCGAATTTGTGATCCTGTGATCAATTTTCTATCCTGTGATTGACAAACGATCAGTTTCATATAGTGATCGTTTTCGTATCACGTAATTTAGATTCGATCAACACGAGGAGCCATTAGAATGAACGCGCATGTTAATCCCGAGCTACTAATGCAGCCCGCAACGCTGCCTGAGCAAACCGACTTTGCGGCAACCTATTCGCCGATCGATCAGCTTTGCTTCGAAGTCCGAATGCTACTGGCCTTAGCGCACTTGGACGAACTTGCCGGCGACGGCGAACGCGACCTGCGCCACTACCAGCAGGCCAAGGTTCGTGTGCTGATCGAAAGGGTTCAGTAATGCACGCGGTAGATTTAGACGCACCCGCGCGGACAATCCGGCGCGAAATCGCGCGCATCCGCAAGCGGCTTGCCGTAACGACCGATCCCGAAATGCACCGGCTGCTCTGGGGGCTTGGCTCGCTTTATTGTCACATTTTGTATCGGCGCGGGCTGACACCATAAAAATAAAGGCCCGCGCCAACCTCTTCGCGGCGGCCAAGCGTCGATCGTAACCCATCCGGCAAGCGCCGCAGCGATGCCCGTCGTTCGAAAGGACGGCGGGATTTGTTCTTCTCGATCTCAGTGATATGGGGCGATCTGCCACAGCGTGTTGGAGATGACATGCCTGACGATCGTAAGCCTAACACTAAGAAGCGATACGCGAATCTCATGGAGGAGGCGAAGCAGCGCATCGTAATTATCGACCACGCGTTGAATGGCCGGACGGGTTTGCCATCGCCGTTCGTCCGCGAATTTTGCTGGTTGCAGCTTCGAATGCTGTGTGAGGTCATAGCAGTCGGGTGTTTGGTCGCGCATGGGGACATCGCACTTTTTCAGCCTCGAAAGGTCACAAAGGAAACGTCCGCAGAAGACATTCTCAAGCGTCTTTCAAATCTGCGACCACACTTTTTCCCTGTAGCCTACATACCGACTAAAAAGTCGAAGCCCGTTCCACATACCCACATAGAGCCTATGAAGCCTGAGCCACTGACGAAAGACGATCTTCTGACGCTGTACGGAAAAACCCACCGCCACCTTCATAGAGGAAGCCTGAAGACCATCATGGCACTGGATGAGGAACGGCCGTCTCTCGATACAAAAATAGATGCGCCTATGATTGCGAAGTGGCTGGACCGGTTAAAGCGGTTGCTGGACGTACACCACATTTCAATCAGTGATGAAGAGCAGATCATATGTGTGTTGGGCAGAGTGAATGCACATGTTCAAGTCGCGACGTTAGAACCGCACTCTATGCCCGGCGTGCAGTTCTGATCCGTCACACCTCTTGAAAGGCAATCGACCCATCGCCACTTAGACGAAGCCACCGCCTATACAGGTGGTAGAAATGGTGGTGTCCCCTTGAGTGGATACTTCAAACCGGCCCGGCCGAAACCGACTATTCTCGGACTGTTAGTCCGCAGCGATGGGCTCAATCAGGGCTAAATGATTGAGGAGGCCTAACGGCCTTTCGGCTATTTCGTTTTCTGCGACCGCAACAGGCGTACGAGGTCATCCGAAGACGATGAACTGCGCCGCGACTGCGCCCCCTAAGCCGGCGAACAAGGCAAGCGCGGCTGACACGTAACATTCATCAGCGGGTTTGCGCAGGACGAACGATTCGATCCGAGTTAGGACATGATAGGTGGCGAACGTCGCGACGAACCAACCGATCATTCCGGCGATTGTTGCAATCACCGCCTTGGCCCTTCTAAAAGCGCTGCCGCTGGCTGCACGCCGTCGAGCAGCATGTCGGCCCATGCCTGCGCCAATTCGCGGCGGCGGGTCATGTGCTGCGCGCGGTTATAGGCGCGCTCGACGTTGTCTTTCGGAATGTGCGCCAACATCAGATCAATGATCGCGCGATCGGCTGGAAATCGTTCGTTCATGACCGACGAGAACGTCGACCGCCAGCCATGCGGGACGTGTTCGCCAAAGTAGCCAATGCGCTTGAGAACGCTACTCATCGCATTTTCCGACATGGGCTTGTGGGCGTGCCGGGCATTGGGGAAGGCGAGGGGACCGCGCCCCGAAATCTGGCGTAGCGCCTCGATCGCGTCGACGGCCTGCGGTGCCAAGGGGACAAAGAAATCTTTAGCGCTGTCATCCTTGTGTTGAAGGCGAAGCTTCATCCGTTCGGCAGGTATGTGCCAGACAGGCGACGCCTTGTCCAACTTGTTCCAATCGTCCCACGGCGTGACGGCCAGCGTGCCAGGACGCACTGCCGTCAAAGCAAGGATGCGAAGCGCGAGCTTCGTCACCGGATGGCCGGGCTCGCTTTCAACCTTGAGCAGCATGTCGCGGGCTTTTGCCAAATCGGTTATCGCGGGTTGCTTGCCGCGCTTGACGATCGGCTTCATTGCGCCCTTTACGACGGCGGCGGGATCATCCTGCCGACGTCCTGTGGATATCGCATAGACGAACACGGCCGAGACGCGCTGGCGTATCCTGCGGGCAGTATCGACGGCTTCCCGCTGTTCGACCGCTCTCAACGGCGACAGCACGTCAGCCGGCGTGATTTCAGCGATGTGCATTGAACCGATCGCCGGGAAGATGTCGAGTTCGAGGCTGATCAAAGTGCGGGCCGCATGGTCAGGCGTCCAACGCGCCTTGTTCAGTTCGTGCCACTCACGCGCAACCGCCTCAAACGAGTCGTCGCCGGTCGTGGCGGCAGCCTTCCGCAAGCGCTTCGCCTGTCCGGGATCGCGACCCTCACGCAAAGCCGCCTTGGCTTCGTCACGGGCTGTGCGGGCCGCAGCAAGCGTTAGGTCAGGGTAGGGGCCGAACGACAGCAGCTTTTCCTTGCCGCCGTACTGATAGCGCAAGCGCCACAGCTTCCCGCCCGAAGGCGTGACAACAAGGTGTAAACCGGCAGCGTCATACAGCTTGTAAGCTTTACCCGTAGGCGCTGCGCCTTTGATATTTTTGTCAGTGAGCACGGCAGATACCCCAAATACCCCAATTGGGAACCTAGTTCGATTCCCAATCCGTGTGGGTTCGATTCCGATAATGGCTCCAGCACTACACGAGAAATACCCCAATGCAATACCCCGGTTTATACCCCGGCGTTGCGTTTGCTTGGGCTTTACAGGTGTTGCCAAATTTTACCGAATTTTCCCATAACATATTGATTTTACGGTATAATATGGTACAATAGGGAAATGCCGGTAAAGGGTTCTGGTGGCCGCTGTGGGAATCGAACCCACACGGGCAAAGCCCGAGAGATTTTAAGTCTCTTCCGTCTACCAATTCCGGCAAGCGGCCTTCGGGCCTCCTATAAACAAAAAAAAGCGTCTGTCAGCCTTTGGAACTGACAGACGCCGAATGAAAGCGAGCTTGCCGCCCGTTGCTATTCCTCTTCGACGAAGACCTCGGCCCGCTTCTTGCGCACATTCGGCAGGAAGACGACGACGAGCACGCCCAATGCGATGAGCAATAGTGTCGCGCTGAGCGGCCGCGTGACGAATGTTGTCGGGTCGCCTTTACCCAAAATCATGGCGCGGCGCAGATTTTCCTCCAGCAGCGGTCCCAGCACGAAACCCAACAGCAGCGGGGCTGGTTCGCAACGCAGCTTCATCAGGAAGTAACCGAGCAGACCGAAGAAGGCGACGACGTAAAGGTCGTAGATGTTCGAATTGACGCTGTAGACGCCGATCGAGCAGAACGCCATGATCGTCGGAAAGAGCACATAGTACGGCACTTTCAGAAGCTTCACCCAGAGCCCGATCAGGGGCAGGTTGAGCACGATCAAGAGCAGATTGCCGATCCACATCGAGACGATCAGACCCCAGAACAGGTCCGGCTTCTCGGCGGCGACGTTCGGACCGGGCACAATGCCCTGGATGATCATCGCGCCGATCATCAGCGCCATGACAGGGTTGGCGGGGATACCCAGCGTCAGCATCGGGATGAACGATGTCTGGGCGCCGGCATTGTTGGCCGATTCGGGACCGGCGACGCCTGCAAGCGCGCCTTTGCCGAACTCCTGCGGCTTGTCGGAAAGACGCTTCTCGATCGTATAAGAGGCGAAGGCCGCCAACACCGCGCCATTGCCGGGCAGGATGCCGAGGATCGAGCCCAGGCCGGTGCCGCGCAGGATCGGCATCGCCATCCGGCGAAAATCCTCGCGGGTCGGCATCAGGCCGGTGACCTTGGTCATCAGCACCTCGCGAGTCCGCTCATCCTCCAGATTGCGTAGGATCTCGGCAATGCCGAAGAGTCCCACCGCAATGGCGACGAAGTTGAGCTGGTCACCAAGCTGCGTGAAGCCGAAATTGAGTCGCGGAGTGCCTGAGATGACATCGATGCCAACCAGGCCGAGGATCAGGCCAAGCACCACCATGGCAACCGCCTTGATCACCGAGCCGTGGGCGAGGGCAACCGCCATAACCAGGCCGACAACCATGAGCGACGTGTATTCGGCCGCGCCGAATTTCAGCGCCATCTCCGTCAGCGGTGGCGCGAACAGCGCGATCAGCACCGTTGCGATGGTGCCGGCCACGAAAGAGCCGATGGCCGCCGTCGCAAGCGCGACGCCGGCGCGGCCGTTGCGCGCCATCTGATAGCCGTCGATGGCGGTCACCGCCGACGAGGACTCGCCGGGCATGTTGATCAGGATCGCCGTGGTCGACCCGCCATATTGCGCGCCATAGTAGATGCCGGCGAGCATAATGAGCGAGGAAACCGGATCGCCGATCTGGAAGGTGATCGGCAAGAGCATGGCGATGGTTGCCGTTGCGCCGATACCAGGTAGAACGCCAATCAACGTTCCGAGCAGCACGCCGATGAGGCAGAAGCCGATATTGTAGAGAGTGGATGCCGTCGCGAAACCGAGCGCGAGATTGTCAATAAGGTCCATATCCGCCTCCTAAAACCGCAGCCAGGGGCCAAAACGTTCGAACGGCAGTCCAAGCCCGTAGCTGAAGACGACCGTCGAGAAGACCGTCAGCAGCACGGACAGCACCAGCGCATAGAGCGGCGACATTTTGAAAGATGCGAACGACGCCACCAGGGACGTTACGAAGACGGCAGCCACGAATCCCGCGCCGCGCACCAGAAGGCCGAACAGGATCGGCGCGATCAGAATGAAGACCATCCCGCGCCAAGCGATGACTCCTACCGATTCACCTTCCGAACGGGTCGCCTGGATCAGGATGATCGCGCCGAGCAGCATGAGCAGCAGCGACAAAACGAGCGGCATTCCGCCCGGTCCGATGCGCAGCCATGAGCCAAGATCGACAGCGAGCGACTGAGCCGCGAAAATCCCGCCCACCACAATGAAGAATGCGCCGCAGACGGCGTTTGGTTTGTCAATTGAAACCGAACTCATCGGTTGTCCCCTTATGGCTTGGTCCCTCTAAGATCGGCCAAACCGCCATCGATTGCGGGCGCACCATGTCGTGCCTACTGGAAGAGCAGAGACGCGATGCGACTTGCAATCGCGCAACGGCCGCGATTTTCGGCGGCCGTCGAAATGGCAGATTTGGCGGTACGCGCCATGCAAAGCGTGGCCCTGTTTGAGGACCACGCAGCCGTGCTTGTGTCAGTCGGCGTATTGGCCGGCTGCCTCGATGATGGGCTTCCAGCGGGTGATTTCGCCTTCCAGCTTAGCCTTCAGGGCAGCGGGCGTGGCGTCGGCTTCCGACGAGGGCAGGGTGCCGAGTTCGCCGAAACGGGCAACGACGTTCTCGTCCTTCAACGCCTTTTGCAGCGCTTTCGAGAGCTTGTCGGTGACTTCGGCCGGCGTGCCCTTCGGCGCGTAGATGCCGTGCCAGATACCGACCTGCATGCCCGGAAGGCCGCCCTCGTCGGTGGTCGGCACGTCCGGAAGAACGTCGAGGCGCTTCGCCGAGGTGACGGCATAGGCCTTGATCGTCCCGCCCTGAATCTGCTTGGTCGTATTGGTTGTTTGGTCGCACATGATGTCGACCTGACCGCCGAGCAGATCGGTCATCGCCGGACCTGTGCCCTTATATGGCACGGTGACCAGCGGCGTGCCGATGGCACTCATGAAGAGCATGCCGCACAGATGCGAGGCAGCCCCGATGCCGGCATTGGCAACGGTCACCGTGTCCTTGTTCGCCTTGGCGTATTCGACGAGACTCTTCAGGTCCGCCGGCTCGAGATCCTTCTTGCCGACGATGGTCATCGGCACTTCGGTGACGAGGCCGACATATTCGAAGGCGTTCAGCGTGTCGTAGGCGAGCTTTCGATAAAGCGTGGCGCTGGTCGCCATGCCGATGTGGTGGAGCAGCAGCGTGTAGCCATCCGGATCGGCCTGCGCGACACGGCCCGCGCCGAGCGTGCCGCCAGCGCCGCCGACGTTTTCGACGACGATCTGCTGGCCGAGATCCTTCGACATCGATTCAGCGACGAGGCGGGTCACGGTGTCGGTCGGACCACCGGCGGCAAACGGCACGATCATCGTGATGGTGCGCTCGGGATAACCTTGCGCCATAGCGCCCGTCATCGACAGCGCGAACGCCGCGGTTACGCCAAAGGCTGCGAGTAGTTTCTTCATGTCATTCCTCCCATTAGAAGCTTCGAATTCGAACACGCCGCCACCAAAAATCCTGCCCACGCGGCGTTCGGTGTGTGACTAGG
Source organism: Rhizobiaceae bacterium (assembly GCA_050247155.1). GTDB lineage: Bacteria > Pseudomonadota > Alphaproteobacteria > Rhizobiales > Rhizobiaceae > Mesorhizobium_G. The sequence continues at coordinate 7,609 of JBFWUS010000097.1, read as the reverse complement.
GTTCTTTTTATCCTCTGATCAACAGAGCTATGCCGATGTTTCGGCATGATTTTCGGTTTCCGCCGGCAGTTTGGGTGGATTCCGTAACATTCGTCAAATCACGTGTGTGGAATGTCACCCATCACTCCCGGCCAGATGTCTCACTCAGGTTGTTCATCCGGCTGACGGCTCAATCCATACCGCACCATCTTCTCGTAGAGCGTCTTACGGGAGATACCGAGCGACTCGTAAACCGGCTTCAGCTTGCCGCCATTGGCGGTCAGAATCTCGGAAATGACCGTGCGCTCGAAATCGGCGACGCGATCCGAAAGCGAAGCGGCTCCATTGGCTTTGTCCGTCGACTGTCCGCCACCCGGCGAAAGGCCAAGAACATATCTGTCGGCGGCGTTGCGCAATTCGCGAACGTTGCCCGGCCAATCTTGCCCGGCGATGGCGCTAGCCACGACCGGCGGCACATCCACGTCGTCCTTGCGGTAGCGCGCGGCTGCCTCCCGCACCAATTGCAGAAACAGCAAAGGAATGTCGTCGCGCCGTTCGACAAGCGGCGGCATGCGCAGTGTGATCACGTTAAGCCTGTAGAGCAGGTCCGGGCGAAAGCGACCGGCGCCGGCCTCGGCGGCAAGATCGACCTTGCTGAGAGCAATGAACCGGACGTCGAGCGGGATCGGTTCGTTCGATCCGAGCCGCGTGATGACGCGTTCCTGAATGACGCGCAGCAGCTTGGCTTGCAGCTCCTGCGGCATCGAACCGATCTCGTCGAGCAGCACGGTGCCGCCGCGAGCGTGCTCGAACTTACCGTAGCGCGCCCGCAAGGCGCCTGGAAAAGCGCCGACCTCGTGGCCGAAGAGTTCACTCTCTATCAGGCTCTCGGGTAAGGCGGCACAGTTGATAGCGACGAAGGGTTTCGAGGCGCGTGCGCTGAGATCATGAACGGCGCGCGCCGCAACTTCCTTGCCTGTGCCAGTGTCGCCGACGATCAAAAGATCGGCATCGGTGGCGGCGACAGCGCGCAGATGATTGCGCAGATTGACCATGACCGCCGTGCGACCCGGCAAGCGAGCCTCGACATCGTCGCGCTTGCCGGCCACGGCGCGTAGCTCCCGGTTCTCCAGAACGAGCTGGCGGCGGTCGATAGCGCGCTTGGCCATCTCGGCCAGATGCCGCGTGTTGAAAGGTTTCTCGATGAAGTCGTAAGCGCCCTCACGCATGGCGCGCACGGCAAGCTGCACGTCGGCGTGGCCAGTGACCAGGATGACCGGGATATCCGGATCGACCTCGCGGACCCGCCCCATCAGCGTCATGCCGTCCATACCCGGCATGCGGATGTCGGTCAGCACCAGACCATTGAACCCCTGGGTGACGAAATCCAGCGCACGTTCGGCGCTCGAACACTGTTCGACGCTCAACCCTTCGAGGTCGAGCGACTGGGCCGTCGAGCGACGCAATTCGTCTTCGTCGTCGACAAGCAGCACGACCGGCGGCTTCATTCTGCCGCCTCGCGATGCGCCATTTTAACTGCGTCGAGCTCAACGGTGAAAACGGCCCCGCCCTCTGGATGGTTTTCGACGGACAGTCGGCCGCCGAAATCCTTGACGATGTTGTACGAGATCGAAAGGCCGAGCCCGAGACCCTTGCCAACACCCTTGGTCGAATAGAACGGGTCGAAAATGCGCTCGCGGATGGCATCCGGCACGCCGCGGCCGCGGTCCCTCAACGTGATGGCGACCTTCTGTCCCTTCTTGCGAGCTGTAAGAGTGATCCGCCGGTCGGGTTGATCTTCAATAGCATCGGCGGCATTGGACACCAGATTGACCAGCACCTGTTGAAGCCTGACGATGCCGCCTCGCACAGTAAGATTTGGCGGCGCGATGTCGACGTCGAGCGTAGCACCGGCCGATTTGAGGCGGGGCGTCGCGATCTCCAGCGTGTCTTTGACGACATCCGCCAACAGAACCGGCCCCAGCGTCTGGTTCGGCTCTCGGGCAAAATTGCGCAGATGGCGGCTGATCGACGACATGCGGTCCGCCAAGCTTGAGATGCGCGCAAGGTTGTCCCGTGCGTCGCCGACCCGGTCGCGGTCGATCAGCGTCGTGCCGTTTTCCGCATAGGCCTTCACCGCCGCGAGCGGCTGGTTAAACTCGTGCGAAAGCGCGGCCGACATCTGGCCGAGCGCGGCGAGCTTGCCGGCCTGGATCAGATCCGACTGGGTCTGGCGCAATTGCTGCTCCGTCGCACGGCGCTCGGTCACCTCCGTTTCCAGCTGCCGGTTGACTTCGGCAAGGTCGGCGGTGCGTTCCTCGACCCGTCGTTCAAGCTGTTCCTGGGCGGTGCGTTGCAGTTGCAGTCGCTCGGCGAGACGGGCGCGGCGCTGCAACACGATCGCGGCGACAAGACCTGCAAGGCCGATCAGGAGCAAAACGGCCGCGAGGCTGGTGATCGCCTGGTTCCGGGCTGAGCGCGTCTCCGTCAACACGTTGACGGTCCAGCCGGCATCCTTCATCTCCTCGGACTGGACGAGATATTCGCGTTGCGCTCCATCGACTGCCAGCGTGATCAGGTTGCGACCGTCCTCGGTGACACTACGGCGAACGGCCAGTTCCTTGAGCGGCGTATCGGCATAGCGCCGCCAGTCCTGCGTCCGCTGCACGCGATCCTGCGACAGCGGCAGCAGGCCGGCATAGAGCCATTCGCGGCGACTGGTCATGAAGATGATGCCTTCCGGATCGGCGACCATCATCTCATAGTCGCCGCCGGCCCAGGAGGCTTCGATCTGGTCGAGATCGACCTTGAAGACGATGACGCCAAGCACCGTCGCACCGTTGAGTACCGGTGCTGAAAAGTAATAGCCGCGCTTCAGGGACGTCGTGCCCAGCGCGAAGAACCGGCCCGGCCGGCCTTCCATCGCTTGCTGGTAGTAGGGTCGATAACTGAAATTCTCCCCGACGAAGCTGAGGTCGGTATCGAAGTTGCTGGCGGCCACCGTGTCGCCATCAGGGACCATGACATAGATATCGGACGAGCCGAGTAGCGTGTTCGTCGTTTTCAGGTAGCGGTTGACCTGGCCGCGCAAGCCGTCATCCGTCGGATTGGCGATCAGTTGGCGGATGTCCGGCCGGTCGGCCAACAGCGCGGGCAGGGCTTCAAAACGACTCATATGTCCCTGGAGCGCGGCCACCGCGAGCCTGAGCGTCGTTTCGCCCCGCGTGGCTGTCTGGCTGAGATAGACGCGTTCAGCCAAAGCGCCGCCGAAAATGCCGGCGACCAACAGGGCAGCAGCGACAAGGGCCGCCAGCCAAACACGGCTGGGCACTTTTGTAATCAAGTCTCCTCCCAACACGGCGATCGGCACCGTGTTGGTCAGCCTACAACCATAAGCTCATGCAGGCAAAAGGCTTTCGGGCCGCTGCCGGAGACTAGAAAGCGCTGACATAGAGTCCGCCATCGACGGGAATGTTCTGGCCGGTGATGTAGCCGGCGTGGACCGAGCAGAGGAAAGCGCAGATCTGACCGAATTCTTCGGCCGTGCCCAGACGCTTTGCCGGGATGTTGGCCGACAGCCGCTTGCGCCGTTCTTCATCGCTGACGTCGGCATCGGCGGTGCTTTTCAGCCGGTCCGTGTCGAGCTTGCCGGGCAGCAGATTGTTGATCGTCACATTGCGGTCGGCAACGGTGCGTGCGACGCCCGCCAGGAATGAGGTGAGGCCGGCACGAGCGCCGGACGACAGGTCCAGCCCGGGAATCGGCACATAGACCGACAGCGAAGTGATGTTGACGATACGCCCGAACCCGCGGTCTGCCATGCCGCCGATGGCTGCTTGGACCAGTTCCAGTGGCGTGACCATGTTCTGGGTCACGCCTTCGAGGATCTTTTGCCGATCAAGCTCCTGGAACGGGCGGAGCGGCGGCCCGCCGTTATTGTTCACCAGAATGTCTGGAGCCGGACACGCCGCGAGCAGGTCTCGCTGGACGGCTGGATCGGATACATCGCCGACGATTTCAGTGACCGCCACGCCAAAGCGATCGCGCAACTCGGCTGCGGTTTTGGCAAGGATAGCCTTGTCACGGCCATTGACGGTGAGGTCGCAACCAGCTTCGGCCAGAGCGAGGGCGCAGCCCCGGCCGAGCCCACGGCTCGACGCACAGACGATGGCTTTCTTGCCACGAATTCCGAGATCCAAGATCCAGCTCCTCAAACTTGCCGTGCTTACGGGCTCATCTACTTCCAATCTGGAGTATCACGGCATTTTTCGGCCAGTGGCAATCTTTTGAACCGATTCATTGTGCCAGCGGTTTCGAATTGTTGTGGCGCATGGTAAGGCGCGGGAACCTGAAATTCAGGGCCTCGAATCCCTCAATTGCCAATGTCTCTTCCACCACTAACACCTGAACAGCAGGTCAAGCCTGCGCGTTTTGAATTGCGCATGTCGCTGGCCTTCGGGGCGCTGTTCCTCGCAACGGGCGTGCATGTGCCGTATTTCCCGGTCTGGCTCGAGGGCAAAGGGTTCAGCCCCAACGACATTGCGATCATGCTGTCGATGCCCATGTTCCTGCGCGTCTTCACGACGCCGATAATCACGACGCTGGCCGATCGCGCTTCGGACCGCGCCACGGTGCTGACACTGATGGTAGCGGCCGCGACGCTCATATCGCTCGGCTACTTCCTGCCGCCGACCTATGCCGTGGTGCTTCTGGTCTCGCTGCTGTTGCAGGTCGTTTGGACGCCGCATCCGGCGTTGGCCGACTCGGTCGCCTTGTCCGGCGTGCGCCGTTTCGGCTGCAGCTACACCGGCATGCGCATCTGGGGATCGATCTCCTATCTCTCCGCCAACCTCTTCGGTGGCATCATCCTGGCCAGGACTGGCTACGACGCGGTGCCGATCCTGATGTCTGCCGGTCTCGCCGCCTTCTTTGTGGCGACGCTGTTCGTGCCGCGCGTCGGCAAACCAAGGCGCGCCTCGCAGCCCGGCATCGATGCTTTGAGCACCTCGACCAGCTTCGATCGGCGTTTTATCTATGCGGTGGTCGGCGCGGGCCTGATCGCCGCCAGCCACGCCTTCATCAACTCCTTCATGTCGATCTACTGGAAATCGATCGGCCATGGCGATGCGCTGATCGGCTTTCTCTGGTCATGGAGTGTTGCAGCGGAAGTGATCATTTTTTGGCTCTTTCCGCGCGTCTTCGGACGCATAAGCGCGACGCAAGTGCTGATGATCGCAGCGATCTCCTCGGTCGTCCGCTGGGTGATCTATCCGCTGATCACCCCGCTTGGGTTTGGGGTCGTTGGCTTTTTCGGCGTTCAAACGCTGCACGCTTTCTCGACCGGCTTGATGCTGATCGGCGTGCAGAAACTGATCGGCGAGGACGTTCCGGAGGAACGTACGGGTGCTGCGCAGGGCGTTGCCTATTTGGCGAACGGCCTTTTCGCGGCCGCCGTGACCCTGGCGTCCGGTCCGTTGTACGAAACGCTCGGACAATATGGCACCGTGCCGATGATCGGCATCGCAGCGCTGGCCGCCTTGTTCATCTACCGTGCGATGGCTCAGAGTCCGTCCGGAAATTCGTGATGGCGGGCTGCGAATGACATTTTTCTGCGCTTCGGTGCTCACGTACTTCATGTACGCTCCGCTCCGATGCTCGAAAAACATCATTCTCGCCGCACCCTGACGAATTTCGAAACGGACTCTAGCCCCAAAGGTCGGGCGTGGGCGGCGAGACCAGAGAGCCGGCGTAGGTCAAGGCCGGTTCGCGATCACGCGCCAACAGCAGCGGCCCGTCCAGATCGACGAATTCCGCGCCCTGCGCCAGCAACACGGCCGGTGCCATCGCCAGCGATGTCCCGACCATGCAGCCGACCATGATTTGGAAGCCAAGCGCCTGTGCACGGTCGCGTAGCTTGAGCGCCGCCGTGAGACCGCCGGCTTTGTCCAGCTTGATGTTGATGGCGTCGTAAAGGCCGACGAGCTTGTCCAGATCTTTCGCCTCGTGAACGCTTTCGTCGGCGCAGATCGGCACGGCATGGCTCAGATCGCTGAGCATGGAATCATCGCCAGCCGGCAACGGTTGCTCGATCAGCGCGATACCAAATTTCGCTGCCGCTTCAAGGTTTTGCTGGATTGTCCTCGCGTTCCAGCCTTCATTGGCATCGACGATGATCCTGGACTTCGGCGCTGCGTTGCAGACGGCCGCCATGCGCTCGACGTCGCCATCACTGCCTAATTTGATCTTGAGCAGTGGGCGGTGGGCGTGTTCGCGTGCTTGTGCCGCCATGGTTTCCGGCGTTCCCAGAGACAGGGTGTAAGCCGTTTCAAGCGGCTTTGGCGGCGTCGGGCAAACGAGGTCGCTCACCCGACGCTCTGTCGTCTTGCTTTCCAGGTCCCAGAGCGCACAGTCCACGGCGTTGCGCGCTGCACCGGCCGGCATTGTGTCCATTAACCCGGCGCGATGGACGCCGCCGGCAATCACACTGGCAACACCTTGTATCTGCGCCAGAACGCTTTCGACGCTCTCGCCGTACCGCCGATATGGCACGCATTCGCCACGGCCTGTGAAGCCGTCGTCTGAAATCGTGCAGGTGACGACTTCCGCTTCGATCTTGGCGCCGCGCGAAATCGTAAACGTGCCGGCTATTGGAAACCGTTCGGCAGTGACGGAAAGGACACGCGGCAAGATATTGAACTCCGGAGACTATCGCTTGCCGCTGCGTCAAATCGACAGGCGCTGGGCGAGCGGCTAAGACCAGCGCATGTTGATCAAAAGACGGCATGTTGCAAGCAATGCCGCCGATCAGCCTCGCGTCGAGATACACGAGGATGGCGGTGTCCTGAAATGCACGTTGAGCGGGCCCTGGACCACACGCACCATCGGCGCGGTCGATCGCGACATGCGCGCCGTGGAAAGCAAGAAGCTCTCGCGACTCGAAATCGACCTGACAAAAGTCGGCCGCATGGACACGGCCGGCGCGTGGGTGGTGGAACGACTGATCAGCGCCAGTCGAGCCGGCGGCGCCCATGTTCGGGTGATCGGCCAGGACGATGCTGAATCGACGTTGATGGAGGCCGTCGAACCGGCGACCAAGCCGGACGACACGCCGCCGCCAAAGCAGACATTTATCCTGATACGATTTCTTGAAGCAGTCGGGCGCGGTGTCTATTCGGTGCGCGACGACATGTTGGCCAGCATGTACATCCTGGGAGCGACCATTCGCGGCGGCCAGATGAAGGCCGGACGTGGCCACGGCATCAACATGGCGGCGATCGTGCACCAGATCGACCGCATGGGCGTCGGCGCAATTCCCGTCGTTTGCCTCATGTCGTCGATCGTCGGGGCCATCGTTGCGCAACAGGGTGCTTTCCAGCTCCGCTATTTCGGCGCCGACATCTTCGTCGTCGATCTGGTCGGCATCCTCGTCCTGCGCGAACTCGGCGTGCTGATGACCGCGATCATGATCGCCGGACGGTCGGGTAGCGCCATTACCGCCGAGATCGGCTCGATGAAGATGCGCGAAGAGGTCGACGCGCTGACGGTGATAGGCCTCAACCCCGTCGGCGTGCTGGTTTTTCCGCGTCTTGTCGCGCTGGTGAGTTCTCTGCCCTGCCTGACAATCGCGGCC
>JBFWUS010000096.1:0-16932 GCA_050247155.1 Rhizobiaceae bacterium | reverse complement strand
ATGACCGCGATCATGATCGCCGGACGTTCGGGTAGCGCCATTACCGCCGAGATCGGCTCGATGAAGATGCGCGAAGAGGTCGACGCGCTGACGGTGATAGGCCTCAACCCCGTCGGCGTGCTGGTTTTTCCGCGTCTTGTCGCGCTGGTGATTTCTCTGCCCTGCCTGACAATCGCGGCCAATTTCGCGGCGATCGGCGGCGCGATCCTGGTGTCGTGGGTCTATTCCGACATCACCCCGACAGCCTTCGTCGACCGCATGCGCCAGAGCATCGACGTCAGCACTGTGTTTGCCGGTCTGATCAAGGCGCCATTCATGGCGATGATCATCGGCATCATCGCCTCGGTGGAAGGGCTGAAGGTCGGCGGCAGCGCCGAATCGCTTGGCCGCCAGGTCACGACTTCGGTGGTGAAAGCGATCTTTGTGGTCGTCATCCTCGATGGCATGTTCGCCATATTCTACGCCTCCATTGGGTTTTAGGACGGCGACATGGGCGGCGTTGCGGAAATTGAAAAACCAGTCGGGACGGCCGCGGGGCAGGCCGACGAGGTCGTCCTGTCGGCGCGCGGCGTGACCGTCGCCTTCGGCGACAAGGTCGTGCTGGAAAACCTCGACCTGGACGTCCGGCGCGGCGAAATTCTAGGCTTCGTCGGCGGGTCCGGCACCGGCAAATCGGTCTTGATGCGAACAGTGCTTGGCCTGAACCGGAAGCAGGCTGGAACCGTGAAGCTGTTTGGCGTCGATGTCGACAAGGCGAGCCCGGAGCAGCGGATGGCGATCGACATGCGCATGGGGGTGCTCTTCCAGCATGGCGCGTTGTTCTCGGCTCTTTCGGTCACAGAAAATATCCAGGTTCCGATGCGCGAATATCTGGACCTTCCCAAAAAGCTGATGGATGAACTGGCCGCGTTGAAGATCGAGATGGTTGGGCTGCCGCGCGATGCCGGCCCCAAATTTCCGTCCGAACTGTCTGGCGGCATGATCAAGCGGGCGGCGCTTGCCCGCGCGCTTGCGCTCGATCCAGACCTTGTATTTCTCGACGAACCGACGTCAGGCCTGGACCCGATCGGCGCCGCCGATTTCGATGAACTGGTGATCAAGCTTCGGGACACCCTTGGTTTGACGGTCTACATGGTGACACATGACCTCGACAGCCTATTCACCGCCTGCGACCGGATCGCGGTGTTGGGGAAAAAACGGGTGCTGATCGAGGGTACGGTCGACGACATGCTGAAGAGCGACGAACCATGGGCGAAGTCGTACTTCAGAGGCAAACGGGCGCGTCAGCTCGACTTGTCGGCAAGGGCATAGGGCATGGAAACACGGGCAAACTACGTCATTGTCGGCATCTTTACGATTGCCGCCGTGCTTGCCGCCTTCGCATTCGTCTATTGGACGGCCGCGATCGGGGATCGCGGTGAGAGCGCCCTGCTGCGGTTCCGCATTCCTGGCTCGGCTTCCGGATTGACACGCGGAAGCGCGGTGCTCTTCAACGGCGTCCGCGTCGGCGATGTCCAGCGCGTTTACATCGACGTCACCAATCCCTCCGCCGCTATCGCGGACGCCCAGGTCGACCGATCTACGCCCGTGACGCGCTCGACGACCGCAGTCGTCGGTCTGGCCGGGTTGACCGGAACCGCTAATATCGAAATGAACGGCGGCAGTCTCGACGAGCCGAACTTGTTTGCCGAAGCTGCGGCGGAGGGCAGGGTGGCTGAGATCGTGGCCAACCCCTCGGCCGTGACAAACTTGCTGCAGACGGCCCAACAGATTTTCGAACGGGCAGACAACGTTCTCACCCAGCTTGAAGGCTTTACCAAGGATGCGCGGCCCCCGCTGCAGAAGACGATCGAAAACGCCCAGAAATTTAGCGATGCGCTGGCCGAAAATGCGGATGGCATCGACAAATTCCTGACCAGCGTCAGCTCTCTGTCGGAAGATCTGGCCGGCCTGTCCGGCAAGCTCGACGGGACGATCAAGAAGGTCGAGGACATCCTGAATTCAGTCGACCGCGACAAGATCGCCTCGATTGTGGACAACGCCGAGATGTTTTCAAAGAACCTGACCAAATCGAGTGAGCAGTTCGACAGTGTCGTGGGTGGCGCCGAAGGCACGCTGAAACAGGCGCAAGACACGCTTAGGAAACTCGAGGATCTGCTCGGGTCGGAGAACGCCGAAGGCGTGATCGCCCAGGCGAACGAGACGCTGAAGGCCTATCGCCGCGTCGCGGACAACATCAACAACCGCATGACCGTGCTGGACGACGCCAGCAAGACGCTTGCCGCATACCGGCAGGTGGCGGACACCCTGAACAGCCGGATCGGTGGCATCATGGACGGCATCTCGCGTTTCTCGGGGCAGGGGCTGCGCGATGTGGAGGCCTTGGTACAGGACGGCCGCCGTTCGATAGACCGCATCGAAGGGGCCATCACCGATCTGAGCCGCAACCCGCAGCGCATCATTACCGGGGGAGATGGCACCGTGCGCCAGTACGATGGCCGGGCGCGCCGTTGACATCCCCAGCGCATCACCGCAAGAGGAAATTCGGACGAAATCGCGTTTTGAGGGAAGCGCGTGATCGCAATCGGGGGCATCACGCGTGCAGCTTTCCAAAAGTGTAACGATTGTCGCGCTGCTGACTTCCCTTGCCTCCGGTTGCGCGCTGGTCGGCAAGGGACCTGCTCCGCTGGACACTTACGAGCTGACCGCGCCCGACCAGGCCGCCAAGCGCCGCAGCGGCGGCACGCAGATTCTCGTTGGCGAACCGACGGCGCTCAAGGCGCTGGATGGCGTCAACGTCGTCATTCGCCCGGTCGACGGTTCAATCCAGTATCTTAAAGGAGCGCAATGGGCTGACCGGCTGCCGCGCATCGTGCAGGCGCGCCTTGCCGACGCCTATCAGAAGTCCGGTGCGTTCGGCGGCGTCGGCAAGCCTGGAGAAGGTCTGGCGATCGACTACCAGATACTGGTCGATGTGCGCGCCTTCGAAGTACGGGTCAACGGCGGCAGCCGAGCCCATATCGAGCTGTTCGTGAAGATTCTGAACGACCGCAACGGTGTCGTGCGCGCCGCGAAGACGTTCGTGACGGATGCGGCATTATCTGGCGAAGGCAATGCAGCCTACATCAGCGCCCTGGACGCGGCCTTCAACGACGCGGCGTCGGAAATCGTCAGCTGGACGGACGCTACCATCTAGAACGCATCGGGTTTGACGGAATCGTATGCCGGCGGCGAGGGTCGCCGCCGGGATTGTGCAACCTTTACCGCAAGCGTCCGGCCGCGTGCGCCAGCATCACATACACCTTGCCGGCGTCCGACAGGAATGCCCGTCGCGTCGCGTTCTCGTCGCGGGAAGCTGACGATAGCCTGCGCTCAAAGTCATCGACATAGCGGTTTACAGCCGCGTGGAAATCCGCGTCGAGCTTGAATTTGCGCTGCAGGTCGTCAAACGTCTGCTGCCCTTTCAGCGTGTACAGCCGGCGCGAGAAGACATCGGTTTCTCCATTCGTGCGCCGATCCAGCATCTCGGAGAGGGTGTCGACATCGATCGCACGAGCGATGTCGCCCGATATCTGCTTCAGCATTTCTGTCACGGGACGCGGGATCGCACTCTGTTCGCGCGGTTTGGCGGGGGCTTCCTCACGCGCGACGGGACGCCGGTCCGGATCCCAATTGCCGCGGCGCGACGCGCCATCCTGGTCGAGTGTTCCACGGAGCAGAACCTCACCCTCCGGCTCCGCGCGCGACCGCAGCGGCAGGCGCCGGGGCTCTTCCGTGCGGGGTGGGGCAGGCGGCGGCTGCACCACCGGGCGAGTTGGGCGCTGATCGTCGGCGCTGCCACGTCCTGCCTTGGCGACGATGGCCGACAGTTCCTTCAGGGCATTGATCTGCTCGGCGACGGCCCGGCGGATGGCCGTTGTCGATTCCTTGGCTTCCGCCGGCATGTCGATGACGCCTTTCTTCAAGGCCGACCGGGTTTCGTCCAGTTCGGAGCGAATGACCTGCGCGGTCCGGCGGATTTCCTCGGTGGCGTCGGCAAAACGCTGCGTCGCGGACTCCACGACATCGACCATCGACGCGCGAATGACGCCGGAGGCATCCTTGGCGCGCGCCTCGGCGCGGTCGAGCGAATTTTCCAGCACCGACTCGAAGGACCGCATCAGCCGCTCGATATCTTCCGACTTCTTGACCAGGCCGACGGCCAGATCTTCAAGCGCCTGCTGGCGATCGTCGAGCGTCGTGACGAGGTTCGTCTGCGCCGAGCCCAAAATATCGGACGCGGTGGCCAGCAGCTTGCTGTGCTCGTCGAAACGGCTGGCGATGCCTGCCACTGCCTTCAGCGTCTCCGAGGTGAGCTCGGTCAGACGGGTCGTGTTGGAATCGAGCAGTCGCGCTGAACTGGAGAAGGTCTGCGCGGCTCTCTCCGTCGACGCTGCGAAGGATTGCGTCGAATTGTTCAGTTTTCCGTCCACGGCGTTGAGGCTGGTCGCCGCAAGCTCGATCAGCTCGGAAAGCTGATTGTTCGACTGCGCAAGCCGTTCGATCAGGTCGGTCGCCTCGCCGGAGAGCGAACGCTTCACATTGGCCATCAGGTTCAACGACTCGGTGGTCTGACGGGTCAATGCGTCGACAAAGACAGCATTATCGGCGCGCATACGCTCCATCGCCTTGTCGGACGCGGCGACCATGCTTTGCTCGATCTCATTGCCGCCAGCGGCGAAACGCTCGACAAGCGGCCGCGCCTTTTCATCCAGGATGCGATTGACCTCATCCGAGCCGCTGGAAAGCACGGTTCCAAGCTCACGCATATTCCCCGCGATGGTCCGGGCCGCCTCGTTGGTCGTGTTGGTGATGTGCTCGCCAACGGCCGTGAAGGTGCGCTCGACCATGCTGGTGCGCTCGGCAAATTGTGCTTCGCTTTCCGCGATCTGGCTTTGCACCTTGGCGCTGGCAGCATCGGCGGATTCGGCCAGGCGCTGCTGCGCAGCCTCGACATTTTGAATCAGGCGCGCGCTGATTTCGCCCGACGTTTCGGTCAGCCGGTGACCAGCAAGGTCAATCCGGTCGCCGATGTCCTTCGCCGTGATTGCGATCTGCTGCGTGGCTTCGCCGGTGCGCTCGACAATACGCTGATCGGCGCGTTCGAACATGGCATGAAGCGCGCCAGTCCGATTTTCGAGCGTCGCGGCAATCTCGCCAGCGCGCTGGCCGATACGCTGGTCACCCCGCTCCAGAATGGCATCGAACTCGGCGGCGCGTGACTCGAGCGCCGAGGCGGCTTCGCTCGTGCGCGCAGCGATGCGCTGGTCTCCGCGCTCCAGAATGGCATCGAGTTCGGCGGTGCGCGATTCCAGTGCCGAAGCGGCTTGATCCGTGCGCGCAGCGATGCGCTGGTCTCCACGCTCCAAAATAGCGTCGAGTTCGGCGGTGCGCGATTCCAGTGCCGAAGCGGCTTGATCCGTGCGCGCAGCGATGCGCTGGTCCGTCGCATCGAACAGCGAGCCCAGGCTTTGGGTGCGCGCCTCCATGGCTGCCGCCGCTTCGGTGGAGCGCTCGATCAGGCGTTCGCCGGCCTGGTCGAAGCGTGCGTCGATAGCTTCAGCACGCGCATCGAGCGCGGCGGTCACCTGCTCGGTGCGCATCGTAAGGCGCCGTTCCACCACCTCAAAGACCTTGGCGAGATCGGCGGTGCGCGTCGCAATGTCGAGCGTCGCCTTGCCGGTCGTTTCGAGTGCGCGACGCTCCGCATTTTCATACGCTTCCGTGACCGCGCCGGCGCGAGCCGCGAGTTCAGCAGAGGTTTGGTGGGTACGCGCGATGATGCGCTGTTCGGCTTCGTCGAAGGCGTTGACGACATCGACCGTCCGAGCGCCGAGCTTGGCGGCACTCTGTTCGACCTGACGCGACAACTGTTCGTCTGCCTCGACGAACACTCGGCTGAGCTCGCCCGCGCGGGCCGTCAGCGCCTCGGCGCTTTCGTTCACGCGCACCGCCAGCTGCTTGTCGGCGTCGTCAAAGGATTTGACCAATTCGACCGCGCGTTGCGCCAGAGAACTTGCGCTTTCCACGGCGCGGGCAACCAGCATCTGGTCGCCCTCGTTGAACAGCCGCGTGATCTCGTCGGCGCGCAACGACAGGGCCTTTGCCGTGTCCTCATTGCGGGCAATGATCTTGTTGTCGGCTTCCTGGAAGGCCCTCGTCATTTCGGCCGCCCGGCGAAGCATGCTTTGCGTGATCTCGTCGCTGCGCGCCGACATGGCGTCGAGCGTGCTCCCGGCGCGTTCCGAGAGCGCGTTCTGCGATGCCTCAAAGCTGGAATTGATGACGGCGGCTCGGGCCGCGATCTCGGAACCGGCCTCGACGAGCTGCGCCTTTAGCGAGCTCGTCGCGCCATCCATCGTGTCCGCGACCTTGGCATTGGCGCCTTCGAAGGCCTCCACGATTTCCGACGTCCTTTGGCCGAGCATCCGCGCGGTATCTTCCGCACGGGCGGAGAGCAACGCGGCCGTCTCGTCAGCGCGCTGGGACAACTTGCGGTCCGCCGCGTCGAAGTTGATGGAAATTTCGGAAGCGCGCGTGAGAAGGGCGCTGGCAGTACGCTCGGCCTGCTCGCCCAACTGGCGATCCGCGTCCGACAGCGCCTTGCTGGCGGCGTCCGACAACATTGACGTCAGCTCCAGAACCTTGTCACGCAGTTCACCTGCCGCCATCACCGCGCTCTTCTCGAGGACGACGCGGATGTTTTCCACGCCGCCGGTGAGGGCGCGCTGCATGGCGCTGCTGCGCTCCTCGATGATGCCGCCATGGCGACGGAAGGCTTCGTCGATCTTGGCGACGTCGGCATCCAATGCGCCGGCAATATCGGCGCGACGATCAGCGAAGGTTTTCACATGCTGCGTGAGCTGCACGTCGATGAGCGTGCGGGCCTCATCAAGCTTGCGGACGTCATCCGCGAAGGCTTGCGACAGGGTGGTGCGCCCTTCGGCCAGCTTGTCGAGCTGCCCGGCCACAATGCCGTCGATCTCGGCCCGGCTCTCCGCGAGCTTGCCAAGATCCGCATCGAGGGCGCGGCGCAGGATGTCACGCCCTTGCGCCAGCTTCTCGACCTGTCCGGAGACGAGCCCGTCGATGCTGGAACGGCTTTCGGCCAGCTTGTCGAGATCGGCCTGCAGCGCGTCCGCCAGGGTCGTGCGACCTTTGGCGAGCTGCTGGTCGTAGCTGGCGACCATATCGACCATGCGCCGGTCGAGGTCAGCGCGTCCCTCATCCAGCTTCTTTATGTCGGCTTCAAGCGCGCGCTTGAGCAGATCCCGGCCTTCGCCGAGACGAGCGACCTGGGCAGACACCATCTCGTCGATGTTCGTGCGCGTATCCGCCAGTTTTTGCAGATCGGCATCCAAAGCATCCGACAGCGCCTTGCGACCCTCGGCGAGCTGCTCGGCCTGGGTGGACGTTATGAAGGCGACGAGCTGGTCGATCTCTTCCTTGCTGGCCGTTATGGCTTCCAGATCGGCCTCGAGCGCACGCTTCAAGGCGCTGCGCGCTTCCGCCATGCGCCCGACCTGCTGTGAAACGGAATTGTCGATCTCGCGGCGCACGTCCGAAAGCTTACGCAGATCCTCGTCCAAGGCGGCCGCCAGCGTGACGCGGCCTTCGGCGAGCTGAGCGGCCTGGGCGGCCGCGACACTGCCAAGCAGCTCGTCCAGGCTCTCCTTGCTGACCTTGATGCGATCGAGATCGGCATCCAGCGCGCGCTTGAAGATATCGCGGCCTTCGGAAAGCTGCGCGACCTGCGCCGCAACCATCTCGTGAATGCCCTGACGCGTTTCGGAGAGTTTCCGCAGATCGTCGTCCAGTGCAGACGCGAGTTGCGCCCTGCCTTCCGCCAGGTGCTCGTCCTGCGCCTTGGTGATCTCGGCCATGACCTGCCCGAGCTCGTCCTTCGTTGCACGAACGCGGTCGAGATCGGCGTTGAGGGCGCGCCGGAAAATGTCACGCCCCTCGGTGAGCTGGGTAACCTGCGCGGCAACCATGTCATGGATGTTCTGCCGCGTTTCCCCAAGCTTCTTCAGATCGTCGTCCAGAGCATCGGCCAGAGCGACCCGGCTTTCGGACAAGCGGTCGCGTTGTGCCTGGAGGAGCGACGCCATCGTGTGGTCCAGCTCGTCCTTGCTTTCGCGAACCTTTTCGAGATCGGCTTCCAGCGCGCGCTTGAGGATGTTACGGCCCTCGGAAAGGCGCGTGACTTGCGTCGCGACCATGTCGTCTATCGCATGCCGGGTCTCGCCGAGCTTGGCCAGATCGTCTTCAAGAGCCTTGGCCAGGACAGCGCGCCCCTCGGCAAGCTGCGCTCCGTGGACGGCGGCCAGCGAATTGACCATCTCCTCCAGTTCGCCCTTGCTTTCGCGCACGCGGTCGAGATCGGCCTCCAGCGCGCGGCGCAGGATATTGCGGCCTTCGGTCAGACGCGTCACCTGTTGCGACACCATCTCGTCGATGCCTTGCCGGGTTTCAGCCAGTTTTTCGAGGTCGGCCTCAAGCGCTGCGGCGAGGGCCGCGCGGCCTTCGGCCAAACGTCCCGTGTGTGAGACAGCCACGGAATTGATCAGCGCGTCGAGTTCGCCACGGCTGTCCTTGATGCGTTCGAGATCAGCCTCCAGGGCGCGGCGCAGCAGGTCGCGGCCTTCGGCCAAATGAGCCGTCTGCGATGCGACGATCTCATCGATGCCACGGCGGGTTTGCGCCAGCTTTTCGACGTCCAGGTCGAGAGCCTGACTGAGAACACCGCGGCCCTCCGCCAGACGATCGAGCTGCGTCTGCGCCGCCTGCGCTATCACCTGATCGACTTCGTCCTTCGTGGCGCGGATCTTGTCGAGATCCGCCTCCAGTGCATCGGTGAGCGCCGTGCGCCCTTCGACGACCGCTGCGACTTGCCGGCCGACAAGATCGTCGATTTCGGAGCGGGCGTCGGCAAGCTTCTGCAGGTCGGCCTCAAGGGCGCGGCGCAAAATGTTGCGACCCTCGGCCAGCTTTTCGACCTGCGCCGAGACCAGCCCGTCTATATTAGCACGGCTTTCGGCGATCTTTTGCAGGTCCGATTCGAGCACAAGGGCCAATGCCTCCCGGCCCTCCTGGAGCTTCTGCCCCTGCGCCTCGACAAGGCGGTTGATCAGGTCGTCGATCTCGGAATGGCTGTGCTTGATCTTGTCAAGGTCAGCCGCCAGCGCCTGGCGCAGCGTTTCGCGCGCTTCGCCCAGCCGTCCGACTTCACTTTCCACCAGTCCGCCGAATTCGACACGCGCCTGCGACACGGTTTCGAGATCGGCTTCGAGAGCACGGGTAAGCGTGGTCCGCTCATCGGCGATGCGCGCGACTTGCGCGGCGACGAGCTCCGCGACCCTGGCCTCGAACTGACCGCGCTCGTCGTTGAGCTGGCGCAAGTCGCCAGCCATCTGGCTGGTCAAAGCCTGCCTGCCATCCTCGAAGGCGCGAATATTCTCCGTCACCAATCGCCTCAGGCTTTCCCCGATGTTGAGGTTCGTTTCCGAAAGCTTGCCGATATCATTGGCGATGTGCGCCGAAAGCGTGTCACGGCCTGATTCCAACGCCGTCATGTTCTCGGACACGAGCCGGCGAAGGTTATCTTCGAGGGTTGCGTTGGTGTCGGTCAGGCGCGCGAGGTCATCGGCGACCTGGGCCGAAATCGTCTCACGGCCGGCCTCGAACGCCTGTAAATGCTCACCGACCAGACTGCGCAGGCTATCTTCAAGGCTGACATTGGTTTGCCGCAGCCGCACGAGGTCGTCAGCAATCTGCGACGCAACGGCATTGCGCCCAAGCTCGAACGCCTGCAGATGCTCGCCGATGAGCGTACGAAGCGTCTCGGCCATGTCGGAATTGGCGATCGCAATTTTGCCGAGGTCCGTGGAAACCTGTTCCGACATCGCTTGCCGGCCTTCGTCGCTGACCCGCATGTGGTCGGCAAGCAAGCGCTGGATGGTTTCTTCGATTTTCGAGCCTGCGTCGGCAATCTTGCCGAGGTCTGCTTCGAGCGCACGCGTCAGGATATCGCGGCCTTCGGCCAGCTTTTCCACCTGACCGGCGACGATGCCGTCGATGTTGCTGCGCGCTTCGGACAGCTTGTTGAGGTCCGCCTCAAGCGCGCGGCGCAGGATATCGCGGCCCTGCGCCAGCTTTTCCACTTGACCCGCGACCAAGCCGTCGATGCTGGCGCGGCTTTCGGCAAGGTTGTCCAGATCGGCGCGCAAGGCTTCCGATAGGGCGGTGCGGCCAATCGCAAACGCCTGGCCTTGGCGGTTGAGGGCCTCCTTCAGCGCGGCGTCCATGTCGGCGCGGCTCTCCGCGACTTTTGCAAGGTCCTCTTGCAACGCCATGGCAAGCGCCTGCCGGCCTTCCTCCAGCTTGCCGGTCTGCGTCGAGATCAACCCATTGATCAAGGCATCGAGCTCTGCCCGGCTATGCTCAACCTTGGCCAAGTCCGCATCCAGGGCCCGTTTGAGCAGATCGCGGCCCTCGGCCAACCTCAGCACGTGGCTGGCGACCGAGTCGTCGATTTCGGCGCGGTTCTGGCCAAGCAGCCGGAGATCGTCCTCCATAGTCTGCGAAAGGCGGGCGCGGCTTTCCTCCAGCCGTTCGGAATGGTTGGCGATGGACAGATCTATCAGGCGACGCGATTCATCGATACGCTGCAGGTCGTCATCCATCGCCTTGACGACCAGAGAGCGGCCTTCACTCATGGATCGGACATGCGTTCCGACAGAGTCCTCGATCGTCGCACGTTCGTTGGCTAGCTTGTCCAACTCGTCCTGGACGGCGAGCACGAGGCGGTTGCCCGTATCCGTCAGCAGCCGGGCTTCCTCGCTGGCCGCCGCATCAATCTCGACACGCGCCTGGGTCAGCTTCTCGAGATCGGACTCCAGCGCCTGCGTCAACGACGAACGGCCCGTCTCAACCTGCTCGGTGAAGTAGGTGACGCGCGCATCGATCATGCTCGCCGCGCCGCTCAGCAATTCGCTCATATTCGACTGAACAATGCTTGCGCGCTCGTCGATCATGCGGGCGACATCATCCTTACCTTCGGCGAAGGTCGTCGCGATTTCGCGAGCGCGGTCGACAAGCGTGTCGTTGATCTGGCGCGCCCGTGCCTCCAGGGCCGCGTTGAGCCGCTGCGTACCAATATCCAGTGCTTCGGCGCGCGTTTCGAACTCGCCGATTAACGATTGCCCGCGCTCAGACAACGTGTTTTCAATATGTTGGAGACGAACACTAATCTCATTGTCGAGGTTGCGACCAGCGTCGCTAAGTATCGAGACCATCGTGCTGGAGCGCTCCTGAAGCATATCGCTCAGACTGCGGACAACCGTCTCGGCGCTTTGGTCGAGGGTGGCGATACGCGTATCCAAAAGGCTGGCGAAAGCTTCGCCTGACGTCGTGATCCGCTCGCCGATGGAATCGAGCCGCCGGTCTATCGCCTCGGAAATCGAACCGCCGCTCAGGTTCATCCGTTCCACGAATTCGTCAGCCGACCGTGTGATCGACATGGTGAGCGACGTTGACGCGCCGGCGATCTGATCGCGAATGGCGTCACCAGCGGCGCCGAGTTCCTCCCGCAGAGCTTCATGCGCGCCCGTAATCGAGGAGCGCACGCGCTCCGCGTGCGTGACGACAGCCTCGCGTTCGCTCCCTAGTCCGTCGACAAGCTGACGGATACGGCTTTGGTTCTCGGTATAGGACCGTTCGAGCTGGTTGACCTCCGTCTGAACCAGGGTTTCGAGCTCGACGGCGCGCGCCAGCGTCCGCTCGATGCCATCGCCAAGTGCCTGAACCTCACGCCGAACCGCCTGGCCGACCATCATGACGCGATCCTGAGCAGTGGACTCTGGTTCTACCAGCCGCATCGCAAGTTCGGTCATGGATTCCGCGGCCACGCGCATCTCCTGCGCGCGCCGGACCATGACAGCGAACGCCCAGAACAAAATGATCGGAAGGACTGTCAGAACGGCCAGCATCACGACATACGGCCGCGCGAGCGCTTCCTCCAGAGAGCTGATGCTCGACAGGCCGGGAGCCATCCAGCGCTGAGCAACGAAATAGGCTCCCGCGAGCCAAAACGCCGAAAGCAGGGCGGTGAGCCAATAGACGGTGTTGCTCTTGCGGCGGTTGAGCCGCTGCACGATCGCCTTGTAATCGCGTTGGCGATCGTCATTCGCGGGCGCAAAGCCGGCAGGCTGGAGCGGCGGCTGTTGGGCCAGCGCAGCGTCGCCACGGGATTCCCGCGCAATCTCGTCGGCCGCTTTGGATATCTGAGCTTCGAGGTCGGCCATCGACGCGGTGACATCGTCCGGAGTGGACGTCTCCTGCGCCAGTTCGGTCTCGATGGCGCTCTCAAGTTCTCGTGCAACGTCTTTATCGAACTTATTGCTCGACCTTGTTTTTTTTGCCATCGTTCACATCCCTGAAAACTTGCCATCAGACGCTCGAAGGCGTTGACGCGGAACTTGAGGGTCGGAAAGGACCGCCGCTATCGTAATGTCGGCGCTTGTCAAAGGGAACCTGCAATCGGCGACATGTATAAAAGTTTAAATATAAGGTTAATGCGGCAAGGCCTGAATCCGCTGCGTTCCCAGTGGGTTTTGCAGCCTTCTTGATAACGCGCTCGCATTAACTGGTTTTCCACAGTCCGCGCCTAGATTTGACAGGCCTTCGAAACCAATCGTTGAGGATTGTCATGCGCGCCCTGGAAAACACCCCCAGAGCAACAACAAAAGCGCCCTCAAGCGACTCGGAAAATGGGCGTCCTATTAATCTCGCTCACCTCGCGCGACAAACCATGGGCGACCGCTCGCTCGAACAGGAAGTGCTGAAACTTTTCGTCAAGCAGGCGCTTGCCGGACGCGATGCCATCCTCGCCGCTAGTGGCACGGACCGGCGCAGGCTGGCGCATGGTCTAAAAGGGTCAGCTCGCAGCATCGGCGCCTTCGCCTTGGCCGACTGTCTGCAGGTCATCGAAGACGATCCGACTTCGCTGGGTGACGTGAAACGCGTGTCTCCGCTGGTGGAAGACGTCTGCGATTTTGTCGCCGCCATCAGCCGCTAGGCTTAGAGCATCGGGCGACAACTCTGATCCATTCTGACGGCGATGGTTTGGGCCAATTCCATCGGCCTCCGTCTCGGCCGGACACTCTAAACGCCGCTCATGGCCAAATCTGTGTCGGCCTGGCGCAGTTGACACGCGCGCCCGAGTGATTATCTCGGCGTGAGCCTACAGCCCGCCTGGACTTCCCATGACAAAAATCACCTACATCGCCCCTGACGGCACACGCTTCGAAGTAGAAGCCGAAAACGGCTCGACCGTGATGGAGAACGCCATCAAGCACGCCGTGCCGGGCATCGAGGCCGAATGCGGCGGCGCCTGTGCCTGCGCGACCTGCCATGTTTATGTCGACGACGCCTGGACCGACATTGTCGGCGAGCCGGAATCGATGGAAGAAGATATGCTCGATTTCGCCTATGATGTTCGGCCGACGTCGCGGCTGTCGTGCCAGATCAAGGTTCGCGACGAGTTGAACGGGCTGGTCGTCACGGTGCCGGAGCGCCAAGGATAAGCTTGGGCGCGGCGCGGAGGAGTCCTTATGAGCGCCACGACAAAAACCGACGTCTTGATTATCGGCGCGGGGCCGGTCGGCCTCTTCGCCGTGTTCGAACTCGGCTTGTTCGACATGAAATGCCACCTGATCGACATTCTCGATCGGCCGGGCGGCCAGTGCGCCGAACTTTATCCAGAAAAACCCATCTACGACATTCCCGGATGGCCGACGATTTCGGCGCAAGGGCTGGTCGACAAGCTGATGGAGCAGATCGCGCCCTTCAAGCCGCAATTCACCTTCAACCGAATGGTGACGGCTTTGGACCGGCTGGAGGACGGCTCGTTTCGAGTTACGACCGACGAAAACGAGACTTTCGAAGCGAAGGTGGTGGTGATCGCGGCCGGCGGCGGTTCGTTCCAGCCGAAACGCCCTCCGATCCCGGGCGTCGAGGCTTTTGAGGGCGACAGCGTTTTCTATTCGGTGCGGCGCATGGACGATTTCCGTGGCGAGGACCTGCTCATCGTCGGCGGCGGCGACTCGGCGCTCGACTGGACGGTGAATCTCCAACCTGTAGCGGGCAAGGTAACCTTGGTGCACCGCCGGCCCGAATTTCGCGCCGCGCCAGACAGCGTGAACAAGATGTTCGCGCTTCAGGAACTGGGAAAGCTCGACTTTCAACTCGGTCAGGTCACCGAGTTGAGAGGCGAGGGCGGCAAGCTGTCGTCGGCGATCGTCAAGGGGCCGGACGGCGATGTCGAGGTTGCCTGCACACGGCTGCTGCCGTTCTTCGGTCTGACCATGAAGCTCGGCCCGATTGCCGAATGGGGCCTGAACCTGCACGAAAACCTGATTCCGGTAGACACCGAAAAATTCCAGACGTCGGAGCCGGGCATTTTCGCCGTCGGCGACATCAACTGGTATCCCGGCAAGTTGAAGCTGATCCTGTCCGGCTTCCATGAGGTTGCACTGATGGCTCAGGCCGCCAAACGCATCATCAGCCCCGGAGAACGGATCGTATTCCAGTACACGACCTCGTCGACCAGTCTGCAGAAGAAGCTGGGCGTCGCCGGCTGAGCTGCCTATTGGGAGGCTTTGGCGCGTTCCAGGCGATAGCGCATCAGCCGGATCAGGCGGCTCTCGAAGTTGATGCCTTCAACGCGGTCGAAACGCTGCTGTTCGCGGTCGTGCTTGGCGAGGATCTTGTCGCTCATCGCCTGCGCCTTTTCTGACGCGATAGCGCAGCTCTTTTGACGCCCGATCTTCAAGATCGCCTGTTCCAGCTCTCGCGCATGGTTCTTGGCGATCACGACGTGGCTCTCCTCGTGCCGCTTGATATCGGCTTCCAGTGTCGACCAGATGAAGCGGACGTCGCCGTCGGCCTTCGCCGTTCGCCGCCAGCGTGGCAGGATCACCTTCGCTTTCACCGAAACAGTCGCCGAGACGATCTTGCAGGAATCGGCGCTCTGCGCGTAGCCGACCCGGCTGTTGAATTCCATCTGGGTCGCGCCGGGGTGGCGCAGACCGGTGCTTTTGACGTGCGGCCCGCGTTTCGACAACTCCGTCTGGATTTCATCCAGCGTCGTGCCGCCGATCGAAAAATAGCTATAGGTTTTGTTGAGGTTGGCAGCAGCCGTCGGCATCACTGCCGAAACCAGCATGCTGCCGGCCAAGGCGCAGGCCAGGAGTTTTCGTTTCAAAGCCATCGAATATTCCCGCATCTCGGCGCACCTTGCGACAGCTTGGCGGGCGGTACAACAACAATCGGCACTATGCGTCCGTTGCGGCCAGCCATATATGGCGCGACAAGACATTGAAATTCCGTATGTTGCCAAACAGCCGCGAACGAGAGCGATGACGACGAGAAGTTGGACCCTTGCCCACGGGCGTTCCCTGGAGCTTGGGGCGCGGGCTCAATTGATGGGGATCCTGAACGTCACGCCGGACAGTTTTTCCGACGGCGGCCGTTATGTCGAAATTGATGTCGCGGTCGATCAGGCGCTGAAAATGGTCGAGGAGGGCGCTTCGATCATCGATATTGGCGGCGAGTCGACTAGACCCGGCGCGGCCGAGGTCGACGCCAACGAAGAACAGGCGCGGGTGCTGCCAGTCATACGGGCGCTGCGCGAGCGCTCCGACGTCTTGATCTCGATCGACACTTATCGCGCCGAAACCGCGCGGCTCGCCGTCGAGGCTGGCGCGAATATTGTGAACGACGTGCATGGGCTCCAGCGCGATCCGGACATCGCCGATGTCGCCGCAGCGACTGGGGCGGGCCTGGTCATCATGCATACCGGGCGAGGGCGTGAAAAACTGCCGGACGTCATCGGGGACCAGTTCGCCTTTCTCAACGTTTCGCTTCAGATCGCCCGGCAGCGCGGCATTCGCGAAGAACAGATCGTCCTGGACCCTGGCTTCGGTTTCGCCAAGGACTCGCAGGAGAATGTGGATCTGATGGCGCGGTTTTCAGAGTTGCTTGCGCTGGGGCACTCGTGGCTGATCGGCACGTCGCGAAAACGGCTGCTCGGCCACCTGACGGGCCGGGACCCCGAACATCGCGACGCCGGCACAGCGGTCACCAGCGCGCTGCTGCGCCTCGCCGGGGCGGACATCTTTCGCGTGCACGATGTCGGCATGAACCGCGACGCGCTGGCGATTGCCGATGCGATGTTGGCCAGCCAGGCGAAGGTAGATCAATGATCGCGGTCACCGCCTATCTCGGGCTCGGCGGCAATCTGGGCGATCCGATGGCGTCGATGGCGGCTGCGCTGCGCATTCTTGACGCACACCCTGACGTTCGCGTCGTCGCTGTGTCGTCCGTCTACAAGACGCCGCCGTGGGGCAAGACCGACCAGCCGGATTTTCTCAACGCGGTTGCCAAAGTCGAAACGACCTTGTCGCCCCACGTCTTGCTCGACCAATGCCTGGAGGCAGAACGACGCCTGAAACGCGAGCGCAAGGAGCGTTGGGGTCCGCGCATCGTCGATCTCGACGTGTTGTGGTTCGCGGATCGTAAGATTCACGAAGACGGGTTGGAAATACCGCATCCGCGCATGCTGGAGAGAGCGTTCGTCCTTGTGCCGCTAGCGGAAATCGCGCCCGACCTGGTTCTCGACGACATGTCGGCCAGGCAACGGGCCGAAGCGGCTGACCGCCAGGGGATCGAGAAGCTGCCGGGCGAAGCGGACTGGTGGCGTTGGGCCTAGGTAGGGGACTTAATCAAACTATTGTCAAGATTGGCTGATTCGGTTCGTCGGTGGGTCCGGGGGCATGGAGGAAGCCATGCGCGATCACTTCTGGCTGTCGAACGAAGCCTGGGCGGTGTTGG
>JBFWUS010000095.1:0-17549 GCA_050247155.1 Rhizobiaceae bacterium | reverse complement strand
GAAGCGCAATGCTTTCCGCCTGGTCGGGTGTCATGGGTCGAGTCATCTAGGGTCAGGACCTATTGATTTGGTCGAAATGGTGTGAGGCCATTTGGCTGGATACGAGGAGCGAAGGCGCAGGAAATGGTTATCATTTTCAAGTCCTTCGCGACGACGTTGCCGGCCAAATGGACCACATCCGAAGGACGCCGAAACGGCTTCGAGCTGCGGCGTCGAAGCCTTCGGCCGGACAACCAGTCCGACCTTCAGGCTTCTCCTGGCATCTCCTTGCCGTTCCTGGCGCCATTTCGATCAAATCAATAGGTCCTGACCCTCAATCCGCGGGTCCTTCCCGGGTCCGAGTACCTGCTTCGGGCGTCCGCCGCAAGCTGGCAGATTTGCGCCAAAACACCTATCTGCCTGCTTGCGCTGGCAGATTTCCGTTTCGTCAATGTTCTTGGCATAGTGTCGCGACGGAATCGCTTGGGGGCGAGGCGCTGTTGCGCCACGAAAGCAGGGCTGGAATGCCAAAAAAAGTAATGATCGTCGAGGATAACGAGCTCAACATGAAGCTCTTCCGCGACCTGATCGAAGCAAGCGGTTACGACACCGTGCGCACCCGCAATGGGCTGGAGGCGCTCGATCTTGCGCGTGCCCATCGGCCCGACCTCATCCTGATGGACATTCAGTTGCCGGAGGTTTCCGGACTGGAGGTGACAAAATGGCTGAAGGAGGACGACGACCTTCACGTCATCCCGGTCATTGCGGTCACTGCCTTCGCCATGAAGGGCGATGAGGAGCGCATCCGGCAAGGCGGCTGTGAAGCTTATATTTCAAAGCCGATCTCGGTTCCTCGCTTTTTGGAAACGATCAAATCGTATCTGGGTGATGCATGAACGGCGCCGCGACCTGGAGTTCGAGTAGCCTATGACCGCGCGTATCCTGGTGGTTGACGACGTTCCAGCCAATGTGAAGCTGCTGGAAGCGCGGCTGCGGGCCGAATATTTCGACGTACTGACGGCTTCCAACGGCTTCGAAGCACTGGAAACCTGCGAATCCGGCAAGATCGATCTCGTTCTGCTCGATGTGATGATGCCCGGCATGGACGGTTTTGAAGTCTGCCGCCGGCTAAAAGCGGACCCGGCGACATCGCATGTCCCGGTGGTGATGGTCACCGCGCTCGACGGAATGGAAGACCGTGTGACAGGGCTTGAGGCCGGCGCCGACGACTTTTTGACCAAACCGGTCTCTGATCTGCAGCTCATGACACGGGTGAAAAGCCTGGTCAGGCTGAAGTCGCTGACGGATGAACTACGGTTGCGGGCGGCAACGACCCGCAACATCGGCATAGAGGAACTATTGAGCCGCCAGGGGCCGGAACCGGACCTGAACCCCAAGGTTTTTCTGGTCGATGATCGGCGTTCGTCGCGCAGCCGCGTGGAGCAGATGCTGGAGGGCAACGCGCGGCTCGATATCGCCGAGGACGCGCAACACGGCGTCTTCCAAGCCGCGGAAGGCGCCTACGACTGCATCATCGTGTCCGCTGGCCTTTCGGAGCAGGACCCGTTGCGGCTGTGTTCGCAGCTTCGTTCGATCGACCGCACACGCTTTGTGCCGATCCTGCTCCTGGCCGATCAAGGCGATGACGCGCGCATCACGCGTGCGATGGAGTTGGGCGTCAACGACTATATCTATCGTCCCGTCGACCGTCAGGAGCTGCTCGCGCGGCTGCGCACGCAGGTGAAGCGCAAAGCCTACAATGATCATCTGCGGCTGAGCGTGACCCGCACCATCGAAATGGCCGTGACAGACGGGCTGACCGGGCTGCACAATCGCCGTTACCTCGACAGCCATCTGGATACGCTGTTTGAGCGCGCGTCCGGTCGCCACCGCCCGCTGTCGGTTCTTATCGCGGACATCGACCATTTCAAGCGGGTGAACGATACCCATGGCCACGACGCCGGCGACGCTGTGCTGAAGGAATTCGCGCGCCGCCTGCGTCAGAACGTCCGCGGGATCGATCTCGCCTGCCGTTACGGCGGCGAGGAATTCGTCATCGCCATGCCGGACACCGAGGGCGAGACGGCTTTGGTGGTTGCCGAGCGGGTGCGGACGCAGATCGAAGCGCGCGAATTTGAAATTCCGGGTGCGAAGCTGTCGTTGACCGCAAGCATTGGCGTCACCTCGTTGCGCCATGTCGGCGATAGCGTCGAGAGGCTGATGAAACGGGCAGATGTTGCCTTGTACGACGCCAAACGAGGAGGGCGGAATCGCGTCGTCAGCGATCTCGACCATCTCCATCTGATCGCGCCCAGCAAGGTTACCGGTTTAGGTTAATCAAAGGGGCACAGGTCCGGTGGTTAACAAGGTGTTGATTTCTAATATATAATGCGCAACACTACTTATGTGGGCAGGGCAATTTGGCGTTTGGGCGACGCCTCGTAGCTTTTCAATACCCCATGATACTCGGGTCCGCCGCATCTCCTGGGTCCATGGGGTCGGCCGGTCGGCGCTGGTGCATAGTGGCCTCCTCGTACCGCTGCCAGCTAGCCGGCCGGCCCCCAACTTGCTCAGTCTGCTTTTCAGAATTTGACAGCGAGTCGCTGGAATCGTTGATTGATTGACCAATCAACAAAAACGCCGCCCGAAGGCGGCGTCGACCTATTCCAAGCGAGCGGGGATGCTTACTTGATCTTGGTTTCCTTGAACTCGACATGCTTCTTGGCGACCGGATCGTACTTCTTGAACGAGAGCTTCTCGGTCTTCGTGCGGCTGTTTTTGCTCGTCACGTAGAAGTAGCCGGTGTCGGCCGTCGAAAGGAGCTTGATCTTGATGTTAGCAGCTTTTGCCATGGTCTGTCCGTCGAACTGGAGGTTTTTGAACTCCGCGATGCAACGAAATGCCGGGCGCGGAAAAATGTTGCCGGACACATAAAGAAGAAGCCTTGAAAGTCAAGACTCCTTCGGAGCGGCAATCAGGCGCGCTGCCGCCAGCATGAGATACAAAGCGAAGAACAGGGCCAAGGCCCAGGCGAATCCGGATGGTCCGAAGAGGTCCATGCCGATGCCGATCGCCTGCGGCCCGACCACCATGCCGACCCCATAGCAGAAGACGAAGGCGGCGTTGGCCGAGGCGAGATCCTGGCCGGACAGCCGCGATCCCAGATGCGCCAGGCCGATCGTATAAAGCGCCGCCACCACGCCGCCCCAGAAAAACAGCAGCACGGCCGCCGCATACCAGTTGACCGCGACGGTTGGCAGCGCCAGCACGCCGATCATGCCGAGCGCGGCGCAGGCGATCAGCAGATGCCGCCGGTCGCGCACCTTGTCGCTCAACATGCCGAGCGGAATTTGCAGCAGCACATTGCCGAGGCCGATCGTGGAAAGCAGCAGAGCTGCGTCGCTCTCCGAATGGCCGATGCGCGAGCCATAAACCGGAAACAGCGCAAAGCCGCCTGTTTCCACCGCACCGAACACCAGCACAGCAGCGGTCGCCGTCGGCACGATCCAGATATAGCGCGCAAACGAGGTCTTGATTTCGCTTGGCGCGATGTGTGGGCTGTCGCGCCGCGCGGCGATGACCGGCAGCGCGGCCAGAACCACGATTGCAAAGGTAACGCCGAACGGTAGAAAACCTTGGCTCCCGGTTTGCGCAAAAAGCCATGGTCCGAGCGCGAAGCCGAGCGATAGCACGGTGGCATAGATTCCCAATATCATGCCGCGCCGGTGCGGCGGGGCCGAAACGCTGATCCAGAATTCCGACAGGATGAACAGCACGGTCATCGCAATGTGCAGGGCCGCGCGTAGCGGAAACCACATCCAGAACGCATCGGCGAAATAAAAGCCAATGAAGGAAAAAGCGCCGATGAGCAGCATCAAAAGCATCGTGTTGACGACACCGAGGCGCATAGCGATCGGCGTTGCCAAAGGCGCGGCGGCAACAGACGCCAGACCGGCGACGGCTGTGTTCGCGCCGATGGCCGAGGCAGAAAAGCCCCGCGATTCCAGTATGACACTGAGCAGCGGGACACCAAGCCCAATCGCCATGCCGACGACACTGATCGCGGCGATTGCCGCCGAGACCGACAGCCAATGAACGCGCTCATCCTGGACGGGAAGCGTTTCTGTCATCGGCGCGTCGGCAGGCGTCAAAGCACGGTGCGCAGGAAACGATTGTGCCGCATCCGATAGAATGGCGCAGGGCCGCCGGGACGCAGGTCGGGATCGTCGGCCAGCCGGCGATCTACTTCTTCCAGGATGGTGCGGGTTATGGTCGGGATGTCGGCTTCGCGAGCCTCGGCGAGTGGCAACCAGACGATTTCTTCGAGTTCGTCCGTCGGACCACCCTCCGGCAATTCCAGGGCGACGGCATTGCGCCAGCAGGCGAGAAAGCGCGTATCGAAGCGGCGTACACGGCCGGGCGGCGTGATGGCGCGGGCGACGAAGCGCAAAGCCTCGAGCGACGGCCGGATGCCGTGCTCCTCAAAGCCTTTCCAGTCATTCCTGGTGGTCGAGAAGTCGCCCTTGTGGCCGATCAGCAGGCCGGCCTCCTCATAGGTTTCGCGCACGGCTGACATGGCGATTGCGCGGGCACGGGCGGCCGTTGCACGACTCCCGTTTCCAGCGAGCCGCGATTGCTCGGCCTCGGGAAGATGTTCCGCCACCACGATGCGACTATCGGCCGGGTCGGTGCGCCCTCCGGGGAAAACGAATTTGCCGGGCATGAAGGCGTGGCGCTTGTGACGCCGGCCCATCAGCACCTTCACCGTGTTGCCGACGCGGTCGAGCAGCAGCAGCGTCGCCGCGTCGCGCGGGCGCATCGGCTTGCCGCCGAGCGCAAAGTCTTTCGATTCGGCCTTGTCGACCTGAGCTTTTGTCATGCCTTCCATGCGGTCACCGTAACGGAAGACAATGACAAACGGAATGCGTTGAAAACGTTCAGCTACGCTTCCATGGCGTCCTTGCCGCCAAAGCCGTGCATGTAGTTGGCCCACTGGAGACCAACGACGGCCCCTTTCACCGGCTGCAGAAGCAGCACGGACAGGACGATTGTCAGCGGCACCCACAGCGCCAGATGCTGCCAGCTCGTCCATTCGGTCAGCAGTTCGACGCTCAGGAACGCGCCGAGTACGATGTGGCCGACAATGGTAATGACCAGATAGGCCGGCAGATCGTCGGCGCGATGATGCGAAATCTCTTCACCGCAAACCGAGCACTTGTCGACCGTCTTGGCAAAAGCACGGAAGAGTTTGCCTTTGCCGCAATGCGGGCATTTGCCAAAGAAGCCGCGCTTCATGGCTTCCCAGAGTGGACGGGCGGGACGACGCGAATGATGCTCACCGCCAAAAACCTCTTCATTGCCAAACAGATGCTCAGTCATCTTCATCTCCTGCGACGAGCATCTCGCGATTGCGACGCCCGCTGCCTTCCTCGGCTTTGGCGGGTTTTCGACTTATGAAACGAGCGCTTCGATCCCGGCAGGGATTTGGGCTCGCTCAGCATTTCGAACCGCATGGCGCCGGCCATCGGCGCAACTTCCACCAGACGCACCTCAACGTGGTCGGCCAATTGATACCCCTCGCCGGATCGCTCGCCAAACAGGGCGCGCGCACCCTCATCGAAATGGTAGTAATCGCCTTCCAGCGTCGATATGGGGATAAAGCCATCCGCGCCAAAGGCTGGCAATTGGACAAATAGTCCTGCCTTGGTGACGCCAGAGATCCGAGCATCGAAGGTTTCACCAGTCTTTTCAGAGAGATAAGCCGCGACCAGCCGGTCGACCGTGTCACGCTCGGCAGCCATGGCGCGTCGCTCTGTCGCGGAAATCAGCGCCGCCGTTTCTTCCAGATGCTCTTCCTCCGACCGCGTGATGCCATCGGGGCCTAGGCCGAGCGCTGAGATCAGTGCACGGTGAACGATCAAATCCGCGTAGCGCCGGATCGGCGAGGTGAAATGCGCATAACGATGCAGGTTGAGCCCGAAATGGCCGATATTCTGCGGCGAATATTCGGCCTGGCTCTGCGAGCGTAGCACCACCTCGTTGACCAGCGCCTCGTTGTCTTCGCCGCGCACGCGGTCGAGGATGGAATTGAACATCGCAGGCCGAAGCTGCGCGCCCCGCGCCAATGATAGACCGACCGTTTGCAGGAATTCGCGCAGCGATTCCTGCTTGGCCAGCGAGGGTGCGTCGTGTGTACGATAGACCAGCGCCTGCTTTTTCGCTTCCAGCGTTTCGGCTGCCGCGACGTTGGCCTGGATCATGAATTCTTCGATCAGTTTGTGCGCATCGAGGCGATCAGGGACAATCACCCGGTCTACGGTGCCGTCCGGCTTCAGCAGGATTTTTCGCTCAGGCAGATCGAGTTCCAACGGCGCGCGGGCGGCGCGGCCACGTTTCAAGATGTCGTAGGCTGCCCAGAGCGGCTTCAACACGCTGTCGAGCAGCGGCGCGGTCCTGTCGTCCGGCTTGCCGTCGATAGCCGCCTGCGCCTGCGGATAGGCAAGCTTGGCGGCGGACTTCATCATGATGCGGTGGAAGCTGTGGCGGAGTTTTCTGCCGCTGGCATCGAAGGTCATGCGCACGGCAAGGGCAGGGCGGTCCTCGCCTTCGCGCAACGAGCAGAGGTCATTGGAGATGCGCTCGGGCAGCATCGGCACGACACGGTCAGGGAAATAGACCGAGTTGCCGCGCCGAAGCGCTTCACGATCGAGAGCAGAGCCCGGGCGGACATAGGCGGCGACATCGGCGATGGCGACGGTGACGATCGTGCCGCCGGGATTCTTCTCGTCCGTATCCGGCTCGGCGAAGACGGCGTCGTCATGGTCTTTGGCATCGGTCGGATCGATGGTGACGAGCGGCAGGGCGCGCCAGTCTTCGCGGTCAACGCCACCAGATTTACCCCCCCCCCTAACCCCTCCCCACAAGGGGGAGGGGGACTTGGCGTCAGAGCTGGCGAATCCCCCTCCCCCTTGTGGGGAGGGGTTAGGGGTGGGGGTATCGCGACCGAGAGGTTTCAAAATGACAGGCTTCGCCGCTTCGGCCTCCTCAATCACAGCCACCGGGAAAATATGCGGGATGTCGTGCGCGTGAATGGCGATCATCGAGACCGCCTTCTCGCTGGTGACCGAGCCTAGCACCGTAAGCACCTTGCCGCGGGGCAGGCCGTAGCGGCCGATGCGCACAGGCTCGACCTCGACCAGATCGCCGGGTTTGGCATCGCCCCGGAAATCCGGATCGACGATCAGTTCCGGTTGGCGGCGCTCGACCGGCTCGATACGGAAGGAGCCATCCGCAAGAGCGCGAAAGACGCCCAGCACGGCCTCCTTGCGACGCTCGAACACCTTCATGATGCG
Organism: Rhizobiaceae bacterium; assembly: GCA_050247155.1. GTDB lineage: Bacteria > Pseudomonadota > Alphaproteobacteria > Rhizobiales > Rhizobiaceae > Mesorhizobium_G. The sequence goes on along the minus strand of JBFWUS010000095.1, from coordinate 10,218 downwards.
GGCGGTGTAGGGAAAGCCGATGCTGTCTTCCGCCGGAAACACTTTCGCCAGCACGCGGTCGCCCACGCCGGCTGTTTTGCCGGAGCGCGACGGACGGATGAGCACATTGGGCACATCGCCGTTCTGGTGCTCGGTCTCGCTGGGCCGGGCAAGCAGATTGCCGTCATTGTCGCGGCCGAATACATCGAGCACGGCGACCGGTGGCAGCGCGCCCGGTTTTGCCAATCGCTTGCCGCTCTTTTTCAACAGGCCCTCATCCTGCAGATCGCGCAAAAGGTCTTTCAGCCAGACGCGGTCTTCGTTCTTCAGCGAAAATGCCTTGGCGATCTCACGCTTGCCGGCGCGATCCGGGTTTTCCTCGATGTATCGCAAGATTTCGTCGCGCGACGGACGAAATTCAGGCCTGGGGACGGGTTTGTTGCCCTTGCGTTTACCGGAAATGGAGCGGGCCATGTCTGAATTGCGCCTTCGAGTCTTGTGTTCACGAAAGAGAACTATTCCGACGTGTAACGCAACCGTCGCGGATTCGCTGCCGCACCTGATGCCGGTTCCGCTCCAGGACCTGATCGAAAAAAGGCCGCGCCATTGCTGGCGCGGCCATCGGAGCCACTAACACTACACACTCACACGGGCGGATGAACTAAAACGCTGTCCGCCAAACTAGAGGGCCTGCCGACGTGTCCGATCCAAAAGTCGCCATGCCGGGCTGCAAATGGCGTCTTTCTGCGCTTCGGTGCTCACGTACTTCGTGTACGCTACGCTCCGATACTCGAAAGTCGCCATTTTCGCGCCGGCCTGCTGCTTTTCGATTCAGACACTAAGCAAGCCCTGGCCGATACCGGTTCCGGAAGGTTAGGCGGCCTTCTTGTCGAAGGAATAAAGCTTCGACAGTTGGGCCTGCACTTCCTTCGCGCCTTCGGTCACGGCGGTCCGGGCCGTCTCGGCGACATTGCGCACGCGCTCCATGTTGGCGCTGGCGCCTTCACGGGCGGCGTCAACCTGGATCTGGACGGCTTCGTTGAGGGTCTTGGCGCCGGCAACCTTCTCGACCGTGGTCAGCGTGTGCTGAACATTGGCGAGGGTCGCGTCGAGCGCGCCGCGGACGAAATTGGCGTAGCCGCCGACGAAAGAGGTCGCCAGCTTCTCGGCGCCATCAGCAAACTTGATCACATTGCCATGCACGCTCTCGGCGCGATCCTTGGCGGTCGCGGCATTCTTGGCGACGAAGTCGCGGGCGGCGGCAGGCACTTCCAGCTTGGACTGGACATTCTCGAAAGCCTCGGTCACGGAGGCGAAATAGGTCTTGGCCGGAGCGGCCTTAGCGGTCTTGGTCATGTCGGTTCTCCATCCTCATTCGGGAGCTATGGTTTCGCCCCGTCCGTCTTGGCCCGAGGCATGGCAGGCATATAATGCAGGTCGTTGTGCATTGCAATATCAAAAATGGTGCAGTGCACAAGATTCTTTATCCGGCTGTAACAATCGGCTATCGGCACCATATTCCGGATCATGGCAGGCGCGCGGAAGGCTAGGGAAAATACCAGATGGCAGGACAGAACGTCGCGCTGACCGGACACTTCAATCCGGCGGATGAAGCCAAGATCGAGGCGCTGAAGCGCACGAAGTTTCTGGCAACGGCAGCGCTGGTGCTCTGTGTCGTCGTCTTTCTGGCCGCCAAAGCGCTGGAGACACGTTGGCCGCTGCTCGGTTTTGTTGCCGCCATGGCGGAAGCCGCCACCATTGGCGGCCTAGCCGACTGGTACGCGGTCGTTGCGTTGTTCAAACGCCCGCTCGGCCTGCCGATCCCGCATACGGCGATCATTCCGGAAAACCAGAACCGGATCGCCGACAATCTGGGCCGATTCATCGAACAGAATTTTCTCGCCGAAGCGCCCGTGCGCGAAAAGCTGAAGGAAGTGGATTTCGCTGCGCTGGTCGCCGACTGGCTCTCCGACAAGGATCGCGCCGAAGGGCTGTCACGGTTCGTCGCACGGCTTGTGCCGCAGACCCTGCAGGCGATCGACCAGTCCGGCCTACGCGGTTTTGTGACTCAGCGCGTGCTCGACCAAGTCGACAAGGTGCAGGTCGCGCCAATCGCGGCCGGCCTGCTGTCGGCTTTCACCGAAGACAAGCGCCACCAGAAGTTGTTCGACGAGATGACCCGGGTCGTTGGCCGCTTTCTCAAGGATAAGAAGGCGATGGAGGTGATGCGCGAAAAGATCAGGTCGGAACTGCCGACCGTATTCAACCTTTTCCGCGCCGACGCCTATCTCTTGAAGCGGATCATCACGTCCGCATCAACGCTGCTGGAAGAAGCACGCAAGGACAAGGAGCATCCGATGCGGCAGGAGTTCGACGCATTCGTCGTCAAATTCGTCGAACGGCTGCGGACTTCCAAGGACTACGCCAAGCGTGCTGAAAAAATGAAGCGCGACCTGCTCGCTCGCCCAGAACTGCAGGACCTAGCCAGCGATATGTGGGAGAGTCTGCGTCTGTTCCTCGAGCAGGATTCGCGCGCCGATGATTCGATGATCCGAAAACATCTGGCCAATATGTTCGTGGAAGTGGGTCGCCATCTGGCCGCCGATCCGGCGATCCGGTCCGACATGAACCAGGGGTTTGTCGTGGCGCTCGGCTCCTTCGTCGAGAGCCAGAAGAGCGGCGTGTCGACCTTCATTGCCGAGCAGGTGAAGCGCTGGGATTTGAAACAACTCACCCGGCTGATCGAAATTAACGTAGGGCGCGACCTACAATTCATCCGCTTCAACGGCATGGCGATCGGCGGCCTGGCCGGGCTTTTGCTGTACAGCGCCGAACTTCTGTTCTTCCGTGTCTGATCCAAAAGCCGCCATGCCGGGCTGCGAATGACGTTTTTCTGCGCTTCGGGGCTCACGTACTTCATGTACGCTCCGCCCCGATGCTCGAAAATCACCATTCTCGTCGCGGCATGTCGCTTTTTGATTCAGACACTCACGAATTGACCAGCCAGAACATTGGCTTATGCTCAGCGAGAAGGCTGGCGCTGAGCTGGTCGCTTCGGGAGGAGAAGAAATGGCAAAGCAACCGGAAGTACCGAACTTCATGGAGATGTTCTCGCAGTTCGGCAAGAACCTGAATCTCCCGAAGGTCGACATGGAGTCGATCCTCGCGCATCACCGCAAGAACCTGGAGGCGTTGCAGAAGGCGGCCTCGACCAGCGCGCAGGGCGCGCAGTCGGTGATGACCAAGCAGCGTGAAGTGCTGCAGGAGGGTCTTCAGGAAATTACCGAGATGGCGCAGAATTTCCGCGCACCGGGCGGCCCGCAGGAGATGATGGCCAAGCAAGCCGATTTCGCCCGCAAGTCGTTCGAGACGGCCGTGAAGAACGCCGGTGAGGTGGCCGACATCGTCAAGAAGTCCGGGTCGGAGTCGGTCGACATCCTTCGCAAGCGGATCCAGGAGGCGATGGAAGAAATCCGCGAGACCTATCAGAAGAAGGATTAGCCACGCGGCTGACCTGAGGGCGGGGCTAGGGAGCCCATCATGTCCAACATCACGGTCCGCTACATCGTCAATGATGTCAGCGTTGCTGTCGCCTTTTACACCAGCCAACTCGGCTTTTCGCTGAAGCAGCAGTTCGGGCCGAACATGGCGATCCTCACCAATGGCGGCTTGACGCTCTGGGTCGCCGGCCCGGGCGCGTCGGCATCCCGGCCGATGCCCGACGGTCGAAAGCCGGGGCCGGGCGGCTGGAACCGTTTCGTGCTGGAAGTTGCCGATCTCGACGATGTCGTCAGTACGATGCGCGCCAAAGGCGTCATCTTCCGCAATGACATCGTTGAAGGCCCCGGCGGCAAACAGATCCTGGTCCAAGATCCATCCGGGAATGTGATCGAGCTGTTCGAACCCGCATGACGGCGGTCATGAAGCCTATTTCACCTATCCCCGACCAGCCTACTTCTGTCACTAAGCTCGACGCAGCTCGCCGGCAATTGCTAGCTGCGATACATCTCCATTGGTATTTCGATGAACCGATCGCTGTCTATACGTTGGCCGGTAACGCTTGGCAGCTAAGCCACGACCTTTTGAAAAAAGCTGATCGAATCCGCATCGTTGAAGAGATGGCCAGGTCGCACGGTCGACCACAGAAGGAATTTTGGGATCTTATTAATAGACCACGTAACTTCTTCAAACACGCGGACAACGATCCGGACGCGACTGCGCCGGACGTCCATTTTTCCGATTGCGATGCGATGATCGAGAGCGCTTGTGTTGATTACATAGTCGCTGCGAGGCGTAGCCCGACGGTTGTCGGGATTTTTATCGCCTGGTACTCAGCCATCTATCCCGAAAAGACGGGAGATTTCATGAAATACGCTGCGGATGAGCTGTTTGGTGATCTGTCGGACCTTGATCGGGCAGAGCACTTGCGCCGTGCAAGAGTTATCGCTGCCAAACCAGTATCCAGCGAAGTTCTTCACAATATCCGCAATGAGATGACCGACAATTATCGATGGGCTGGTTTGCGCGCAGGTCGGATTAAGGGCCTATCCTGATGTGTCGAAAAGAGTCGATAAGTGTTGAAGGGAAGTGAACCCGCATGACGGCCGTCGACGCGCCTCGCAGTTCCCTAGTCGCTAAGCTGGCGCTTCTGTGTGGCATCCTCGCGCCGCTCTTGATTATTGCGCCGCGCCGGGTGCGCGAAGTCGCCGATGATCTGGGCGACGATACGTTTTTCGTTCTGCTGAAGACCGGGCCGATCTTGGCGGCGATCGGCTTGGCGCTGGCGGTAGTTGCACGGGCGACGCAGCGCAACGGCGTGGTGACGGCAGCGCTGTGGCTGAATGGCGTCTGGCTGGTGGTATATGTCCTGCAATCGTCACGCTAAATCGAAATGCGGCAACAGCATTTAGCCGACCTGTCGTTCGACATCGGCGAGCGCCCTCAGGACCGTCATTCCGGGGCCGCGAAGCGGAACCCGGGAATCCAGCGCGCCGGCTTTCTCCTGCTGGTCTCTTCTTTCCTGCAACGACACAACTCTGGATTCCGGGTTCCGCTGCGCGGCCCCGGAACGACGGCCGAGCGCGACGAGGCCGTTCACCGCTTTGGATCGGGGAAAAACAGCGCCTTGGCGCCGCCGCGATCGAATTTTTGCCACTTGCCCTCGGGCTGCGCCAGGCGATCGGCAATCGCATAGACGGCGGCCGGGTGATGGCCGAGGCCGCAATGGCTGCCTTCCACTTCGATGTTCTCGGCAAAGGCCGCTTCCTTTTCGAGGCAGTTGCGCCAATGGCAGATGCCGTCGGTGCGGCTGTAGATCGCCGTCGTCGGCACCGGCGGCGGGTCGGAGATCTTGCCGCCCATATGGCGCTCGCGGTCGTCCACCTTGTGGCCGCTGGTCATTTCGTAAAGCTTCCAGGCGTTCGTGGCGCGTGGGTCGCCGCCGAACGGGCTGCCCAGCGTGATGACGAGGCGCACCTTGTCCGGCAGCATTTTCGCCAGTTGGCGCGCGTAGATGCCGCCGAGCGACCAGCCGACGAGGCTGACCTTACGGCCGTGACGCTCATAGAGCTGCTCTACCTTGTCGATCATGCCGCGCTCGATGCCGGGCAGGGGGCCGTAGTTGCGGCCAAGCTCCCAGCCATGCGCGTCGTAGCCGCGCGAACGAAGGAAGTTGCGGAGCGCGATAGTGGAACGGTCGCTGGTGACGAGGCCCGGCAGCACAAGCACGGGATGGCCGTCGCCGCGTGGCGTCAGTGCCGTCAGCAAGGGCAGGGAGGCGAGGAAGCCACCGAGTTCCGGCAACGCCCTCAATTCGAGCGCAAACAGGAAGCGTGACGGCGGTTTGAGATGTTCGGCCTGCGCTGTTGCCATGGTGGCGCCTGCTCCTTTGGCGGAACGGCTGCGCGGCCCTCTTTTCGTGGCGCCTGCGGCCCGTTCGCTGGGATTGATCTTCGAGCCCATATCGACATTCATGAGGGCGGTCTGCAAATGGCGCTTTTTTGCGCTTCGGTGCTCACGTACTTTATGTACGCTCCGCTCCGATGCTCCAAAAGCTCCATTTTCGCCTCGCCCTGATGAATTCGGTACGGACTCTTCGGCACGCTGTATTCGTTCGTCAGCTTATCAAGGGCACCCATGATGGCAAACGCCAATTAAGGCTTTGCTGCTTACGCTGCGGCAGACTAAGTCTTTGCAGGCGCTGGCAATTTTTCCGCAGCCGCCTTCAATTCCGTCATCGATTCGATCAGCAGGTCGGCCAGATGGTCGGCGTCGGGTACAGCCTTCCGATCCGCCGTAATGCCGAAATCCAGCCTGTCGAGATAACTCTGGACGGTGATGTTGAGGGCGATGCCATGCACCGGGATCGACACCGGATACATGGCGAGCACCTTCGCGCCGGCGCAAAAGACGGGAATTGGCGGACCGGGCACGTTGGAAATCGTGAGGTTCGTTGTCGACGGCATCAGGTCCGCCAAGCCGCTACGGCCGTATAGCTGTGCCAGACCGGGTAGCAGGACAGGCGCGCCGAGCAGGGTGAAGTCCTTCGGTGAAACGTCTTTCACCGTTCCCGCCAAGGTCTTGGAATCGCTTGCAGTTTTCTTGATCGACTGGAGCCGCTCGATCGGGTCTTCGATCTGTGTGGCGATGGGGCACAACATGCCAAACACCTGGTTCGTGGCTTCCGCGTCGCCAGGCGCGCGCAGCGAGATCGGCACGAAGGCGATCAGCGGCTTCTTCGGCAGTTTCTTTTTCGCCTGAAGATAGGGGCGCAACGCGCCGGCGCAGACGGCCATGACAACGTCGTTGATCTTTGTGCCGGTAGCTTTCGCTATGAATTTGGCGTCGGCAAGCGAAAGCTCACGCGCCGCGAAGGAGCGCTGGCTGGTGATCGTTACGTTGAACGGCGTTTTCGGCGCCAGCATGTCGGGCACGCCGGGAATGCCGGGCGCCATGCCGGAGGCGGCTGAAGCGCCTTTCTCACCGGGTTTCGGCGGGGCAAGCAGGTCGGTCAGCGTGCCCAAAATCTGTGGCACTGCTTCCATCGCCTTGATGTGTTGGCGCGCCATGCTCTGGATGACGTCGTTGATGCCGAGGATGGCGCGCTCGCCGGTTGTCGGCTTGCGGACAGGCGGCTTGGGCGGCGGCGGCTTCACCTTCCGCGGCACAGGACCCATGTCGTACAGCGCGCCGGCGATCGCCATGCCCGCGCCGCCATCGACAGCCGCGTGATGCATTTTGGCGTAGATCGCGACATTACCATCGGCCAAGCCGTCGACGACGGTAAACTGCCAGAGCGGCTGGCTGCGATCCAACGGAACCGAGTGCCATTGGCCGACCAGTTCTTCCAACTGCCTGAAATCGCCCGGCGGAGGTAGGGTGACGCGCTTCAGATGGTAGTCAAAGTCGAGATCGTCGGCGTCGACCCAGCCGGGGTGGTCGAGTTCCAGCACGCGCCGCGCCAGCTTCTTTTCGAAGATCGGGGCGAGGTGGATGCGCTGGAGGAAGAAAGTCTTGAAGTGATCGAAGAACGAGCCTTCAAGATCCGCCGGCGGCTGATAGAGCGTCAGCCCCGCCACATGCATCGGCGTTTCCGGCGTCTCCATATAGAGAAAAGTGGCGTCGATGCCTGTCAGCGGCTTCACAAATGTCCTCCCGCGCCGCGGCGGCGCTTTTTCCGCGATCATTCGTCGAATTCAGGCCGAAAGCAAGCAAGGCGCGGTTTTTGTACCGCTTGCCGCTAGGTAATGCGGCCTGCCTTTACGTCTTCAAGCAACCGGCTTTTCAAGACATGCGCCCGTGTCTAGGATTGCTGGCAAAAATCGCCGCCTCGCGGCTCGATAATCTGGTGGAGATGCACTTTGAGCGAGTTGATCACCTTCGAAAGTCTGAAGGCGCAAGAGGGACAGGAGATCGGTGTGTCCGACTGGGTCGTGATCGACCAGGAACGCATCAACCAGTTTGCCGAATGTACCGAAGATCGGCAGTGGATCCACATCGACGCGGAGCGGGCGAGCCGGGAAAGCCCTTTCCGCACGACGATCGCTCACGGCTATCTGACGTTGTCGCTCATAGCGGGGCTTGCCTTGCAGGTGGGCGGTCTGCCGCACAATCTCCAGGCAGCCTTTAACTACGGGCTCGACAAGGTGCGTTTCATCACCGCCGTGAAAGTCGGCGCGCGGGTCCGATTGCGCTCGACCTTGGTCTCGCTGGACGACAAGGGCAACGGCCAATATCTCATGAAGTCGTCGAACACGATCGAGATCGAGGGTGAGGAAAAGCCGGCGCTGATCGCCGAGACGCTTGCCATGCTGTTCGAGCGGCGAGCGAAAGCAGGAGTCTGACCATGGCCAAGACGCCGAAGGATGACCGCACGCTCGCCGAGCAGATTGCCGACGCGGCGGCTGAAAACACACTGGCCCTGAACCCGCTGGTCGGCTGGCGGACCGAGGACATGATGCAAGCCGCCGGCACGGTGATGAAGGCGCTGGCGTCCTCGCCGCAGAACGTCGCGACGCAGTGGATGAACTTTGCCACCGAATGGGGCAAGATCGTCACCGGTCAGTCGGAGCTGACGCCCGACGCGCGTGACCGTCGTTTCGCCGATCCGGCCTGGAAGAGCAGCAATCTGCACAAGGCGCTGGCGCAGTCTTACATGGCCTGGGGCAAGGCTGTGACGGATATGGTCGCCAAGACCGACCTCGAGGGCAAGGACGCGGCCCGGGCGCGGCTCGTCACCTCGATTTTTGTCGATGCGATGGCGCCGTCGAACAATCCGATCCTTAACCCGACCGCAATGAAGACGATGCTCGACTCGGGCGGCAAGAGCACGCTTTCGGGCCTGAAGAACTTCTTCGATGACATGACGAAGAATGGCGGTCTGCCGTCGTCGGTTGATGCGTCGAAATTCAAGGTCGGCGAGAACCTCGCCAATTCGTCCGGCACGGTGGTGTTCCGCAACGATGTGTTGGAGCTGATCCATTACACGGCGACGACCGAGAAGGTGTACCAGCGTCCGCTGCTGGTCGTGCCGCCGCAGATCAACAAATATTATTCAATCGACCTGTCGCCCGACAAATCGATGATCAAGTTCCTGACCGCCAACGGCATCCAGCCTTACTGCGTATCATGGCGCAATCCGACGCCGGTGATGGCCGATTGGGGCCTCGACACCTATATCGAGGCGCTGGACGAAGCCTGCGACGCAGCGCGCGAAATAACCGGCTCGGACACCGTCAATATCATGGGCTCCTGCTCGGGCGGCATCACGCTGTCGACCTATGTCGCTTGGCTCGCCGCGCAGAAGAAGGAAAAGATTAACGCGGTGATCCTGGCGGTCTGCGTGCTCGACACCCAAGCCGACACGGATAGCGAGTTTGCCTCGCTGGTGACGCCCGAATCGATCATGATCGCCAAGCAGATGTCGAAGGCGCGCGGCATCCTGGATGGTCACGAGATGGCGAAGATGTTCGCCTGGATGCGGCCGAACGACCTGATCTGGAACTACTGGGTGAACAATTATCTGCTCGGCAACCAGCCACCAGCCTTCGACGTGCTGTTCTGGAATGCCGACACGACGCGCCTGCCGGCGCGGCTTCATGCCGATTTCCTCGACCTGATCTTCACCAACCCCTTCGTCAACGGCGGCAAGCTGTCGATCTCAGGCGTGCCGATCGATCTGAAGAAAGTGAAGTACGAGACCTATGTGATCGCGGGGACTACGGATCACATCACGCCGTGGAAGGCGGTCTATCAGACCGCGCGGCTCTATGGCGACAAGACGACGTTTATCCTGTCCAATTCCGGCCATCTGCAAAGCCTGCTCAACCCGCCGGGCAATCCGAAGGCCTGGTATGTAAAGGGCGTGGCATCGGAAAAAGATCCCGATGCGTGGACGGCCAAGGCTTCCAAGCAGGAAGGAAGCTGGTGGACCGACTGGGCGGATTTCCTGAAAGCGCGTTCCGGCGACGAGATCGATACGCCCAAGGCGGCGGGCAACAAGAAATACAAGCCGCTCGGCCCCGCGCCGGGGACCTATGTGTTCGAGCCTTGAGTTGACGAATTCGGCCGCCCCCTCATCCGGCCCTTCGGGCCACCTTCTCCCCGCTGGGGAGAAGAGGAGGCGCGGTGTTGTGGCCGGCACTCTTCTCCCCAGCGGGGAGAAGGTGGCCCGAAGGGCCGGATGAGGGGGACAATGCCAGTCAAAACCAAGCCGCGCGACTATGTCGGCACGATGGACAT
>JBFWUS010000094.1:0-17636 GCA_050247155.1 Rhizobiaceae bacterium | reverse complement strand
AACTGCTAGGCTAACTGATGCAATTCATCCTCGGCACGCTCCGTTGCGGTTGGCCCGCGTTTTCTGAACTGCTAGGCTCTTTCGCGCGCTGAGACGCAACGTCCTGCCGTTGCGGTTGGCCCGCGTTTTCTGAACTGCTAGGCTGATTTGCGGATGTCGGTCGCGTTCAACACGGTTGCGGTTGGCCCGCGTTTTCTGAACTGCTAGGCTTTGCTGAGGTGTGGCCCAACGACAATTGGAGTTGCGGTTGGCCCGCGTTTTCTGAACTGCTAGGCTGTGCGCATGGTGAAGGACCCGGAGACGGGTGTTGCGGTTGGCCCGCGTTTTCTGAACTGCTAGGCTGAGCTTCCGGCCGGCCTCGCACGCGCCGGAGTTGCGGTTGGCCCGCGTTTTCTGAACTGCTAGGCTATAGGGCGCTGTCGCTCGCCGTGACCGCCTGTTGCGGTTGGCCCGCGTTTTCTGAACTGCTAGGCTCGGCGGCGTTCAAGCCGTTGCTCCCGTCGTGTTGCGGTTGGCCCGCGTTTTCTGAACTGCTAGGCTCGAAGGAAGCACACCGGATTCCAGCAATCTGTTGCGGTTGGCCCGCGTTTTCTGAACTGCTAGGCTCGGTTATCTGCGGGCCAAGGCTAGCGGCGGGTTGCGGTTGGCCCGCGTTTTCTGAACTGCTAGGCTTGAAGCGATCAAGCGTCTGCTCACCAATTCGTTGCGGTTGGCCCGCGTTTTCTGAACTGCTAGGCTCTAGACGGTACATCACCGCGCTCGCCGTCGGTTGCGGTTGGCCCGCGTTTTCTGAACTGCTAGGCTCGGCAGCTTCAACACCCGCCTGACCGCTGAGTTGCGGTTGGCCCGCGTTTTCTGAACTGCTAGGCTGCGGCGGCTTTATGGCCCTCGAAATCAGGATGTTGCGGTTGGCCCGCGTTTTCTGAACTGCTAGGCTCGATCAGCGTTCAAAATCCTGATTTCAAAGGGATTTTGGGCGCTGACGGCTTGTCCAAAATGCCTCGACCTCTCAAAATAGCGCCAGTTGTTCCGGATTTTTCTGGCGTCGTCGGCGTGCTTGGTCCGAGAATCGCACGATATTTTCATACTGCCGGTCCGTGAACTGGAAGACGTAGACGTCGCCGCGGGCGGGAAGTTTCGTCTCGATCTTGCGAACGTAGGTGTCAAACTGTTCCTTGCCGTTGCAGAACCGAAGATAGTTGGAAAGCTGGCTCATTTCAAAGCCGAGATCGAGCAGATAGAGGCGAAAATCCTGCGCCGCCTTACGCTGCTTCTTGGTTTCTACAGGCAGGTCAAAGGTCACCAACATCCACATGAGCCTGTAGGGGGACAGATGCGCCGGCCCGCCTCCTTCCATTTGCGTGTGCAGCGTGGTCATTCTCCCGCCTCGCGGCCAAGCATGGCCAGCGTCAGTGGCGAAGGAGCGCGCGGAAAGTCGAGTTCGACCGTGCCTGTTTCGAAGGCCATGGCGACGGAATGGACAAAGCGGCCGGCTTGGACAGACAGCGGGCTGGTGCCTTCCATGGTTTCGAGGTCGAGCGAGCTGATGGTCGCCAGGCGGCGCTTGGCGTCCGGGTCGACGACACTGCTACCCGCATCGACCATGTTTCGCACCATGCGGTCCACCAACGGTCGGTAGGGCTCCATCAGGTCGTCTGCTAGCGCGAAAGCGTTGGCGCGGTTGGCGTGGTGAATGCCGAGCGTCGGATGCAGGCCGGCCGCGCAAATCGCGCGCGAAAGAATGGCCCGCAAAACCGTGTAGCCATAGTTGAGCAACGCGTTGACACCGTCGCCGTCGGTATCGCGGCGAAAGTCCGGCCCCATCATCGCCTGCCAGTAGCGCCGCGCCGCCTGTGCTTCCACATTATCCGGATCGCCAGACCGCACCTTGCGGGCCAGCAGAGAGAAGCCGCCGGCTTCCGCACCCGTGGAAGCGAGAACTGTGCCCTGCATCAAAATCTTGGCCGCGACGATGCGTTGCCAGAGCTGTTTCATCAGCGGCTTTGCGGCGTCAGCCTGCGCGCGCATGCGCGCGCCTTGCAAATGGTGTCCGGTCAGCGGCCACAGGCACGTGACCGGAGCGTGGTTCGGCGCGCAGATGATGACGGGCACGCTGCGTTCGGCAAGCTTGACGAACAGATTGTTGGACCATGTCAGCCCATGCGCGTGCGCAATGACTGCGCCGACATCGTCCAGCGGCACGCGCCCTTTTTCGTCGTGCCCCTCGCTCACGGTCAGAAAACCGCGATGCACAGCCAGATGCAGGCCGTCCGAAGAAATATCGATGACGCGATCCATGAAACCTAAGATTGCACAACTGAAGGACGCAATCTTCGGAAAACTTTACTTTTGGTTAACCACGCGGGCCGGGATCGAATACACGGCCGATTTCATCGACACGGACTTGGCGGGCGTTGATGGCTCGCAATGCGCTGCCGGCCTTATAGAGATATTTGAATGGATCGCTTCCATCCGCATCGCGGGCCTTTAGCGCCCCGGCTTCATTGTGCAAAGCCATACAGAGCTGACCCGCGCTGTTGAATTTCACGACCCGGTGAATAACGCGCCGACCATCATCACCATCCAAGGCTATGAGATCGTCTTGTTTCAGAGACATAACCTTCTTTGCAGTGGGATATTGTGACCGAATGGCTGACTGCCAGTTCGGCTGGTGCACATCGAACATGGTCACCACTTCGGCAACCCAATTGCCGTCCGGCAAGCGCCACACGTCATAGCGGTAATTGGAGTCGCCTTTGTAGCCCTTGTAGGCCTTACCAGCCTTGTCGCGGATCGCGATCGTTTTCAGAGGCTCGATCACGCGGATGCGGCGCAGGTTGCGGAAGGGATTGTCCTTGCCCTGCAATTTTTCCTGCTTGGTGAAATTGAGAACGGCTTGTTCGAATTCCCGGCCGGACAGGCCGTAGGTCGTGTGTTGCAGCGCCTCGCGCAGCTCCTTGTCGCGAATGCCGTCGAGATCCTTGGCCGCCTTGAAGGCAGAGAGCGGCTTACGGCTGACGACGAGATCATTGCCTTTCTCGTCCTTTTCGCCGGTGAGTCCGTAGGCGGTGTCGTTGTGCAATTTGCCGGCAGTCTGACCCTTGCCCGCAGCATAGCCGGCGCGCGAAACCGTGCCATGGTCGGGCCGGTGGCTGACCACCGACGCATTGACCTTTTCGCGCAGTTCTTCGCGAAAACCGGGCCAGGGGTTTTGTATCTTCTCGACCACGCGTTCCGCGCCCTCGCGCTCCAGCGCCGCCGAGGCGGTGGCGATCTTCTGGATCAGCGAGCGGCTGGTGCAGGCGATCACGAAGGCGTCGATGGCATGGTGACGATGGTCCTTGCGGTTCTTCTCCTTCACCGTCTCGTTGCCGGTGATGTTGTGATCGGGCAGCAGTTCGTTGAGCCCCCATTTGCGGCGCAGCATCTCGGTCATGCGGCCGGGCAGGGCGCGCACGCGGCTGTGCCGCCGCAGCACGCCCTCCATGTCCGCTTCCTCCGTCGGGTAGAGGGAGGCGAGATAGGTCAGCGCCATGCGCGAGCCATACTGCATGTCGGTCAGTTGTCGCGCGAGAAAACCTTCCTGATCGGCGAATTTTTCCATCGCATCGCGGGCAAAGCGCCAACGCTTGTTGCGGGGTAAAGTGCCGGCCCGCGCCAGAATGTCGTCATAGCGCCCGCCCCATTCGGCGACATCGACCGGCGCGCGGTTGCGCTTCTGGCGGTTTGATCTGGTCAGGCAAAGGATCTTGTTGGCTTCGCTGTCGTCCAGCGTTTTGGAATAGGGCAGGATGTGGTCGACATCGACCTCCGGCGTGAACAGCATCGAGGCCGTGATGGGCTCGCCGGAATAGATGCAGACGCGGTTTAGCGGCTGGTCGCGGTTGAGCTCTTCCCATAGCTTCAGCCGCAGCCGGTTGTAGCCGTTGTCGGTCTGGCCGAGTTCGGCCAGCTTGGCCGAGCGCTCTTCGGCCTCACGCGTATTTTTCCGGATTTTCCGGTCGACCTCTTCTTTCTGCTTGTCGGAAAGTTTCAGGTCGCGGCCGAGCTCGATGGCGATGCGGTCCGGTTTGCCGTACCGGCGCACCAGCGCGTTCACCACGCGGCGGAGCTGGTTCAGCGCGATGTGAACCGACGGGTTGGTGATGCGGCCCCTGAACACGTCATAGACGTCGTCCGGATTGCCGGTGCCGGGCGGAATATGCCGCTCCAGCACCTCCTGATAGTTCGGCAGCAGCACATGGCCGGGAAAGTCTGGATCGCTCTTGTCGGAGTGATTGTAGCCGCAGCGGCGTGCCGCTTCGGCCTCGGTGATGACAAACCCGTTTTCATCGACTTCCATTTTCAGCGCGTCGGTCAGCGATTTCAGCGCGGTCTCCCCAAGCCGCCCAAATCCTTCCGGCAGGTGCAGTTTGGCGACCGTCTTCGCCTCGTCGCCGGTAAGCCCCTGCATCAGCAGCCAGTCATGCAGCTTCGCCGGGTCTTCTTCCTCACGCAGTTTCGAAAGAATTTCCCATTGGCGATCGGCGTCGAAATCAGCCCAGCGATTGCCGAAAGCATTCTTGTCGCTCATCGAGACATAGATCTCGTCGCCCAGCAGCTTGTCGCGTGTTTCGCTTTCCTTGTTGAAGCGAAATTCCGGGCCGAGCTTGAGAGCGCCGCGCAGCGCCTTGAATGAGGCAGTCTTGGCGGAATGCAGTTTTCGGAACAGCGTGTCCCTCTGCTCCGGCGTCAGCTTGTGCGACTGCTGATCCTCGCCGATCAGCGCCAGCTCGTTCACCTCCTTGTAGAGTCGAAAGGTCTGGAACAGCGGGTGTGCTTTCGGCAGCCGCGTCTCGGCCTGGTTGTAGCTGCACCGCCCGGCCTGCACCGGCTTCAGCGGTCGTTGATAGAAGATGGTGTCGCGCAGATGCCCGACACGCTCTTCTGCCAGCAGATCAGGGTGGTAAACTGCCTGCGCCTCGCAAATCGCGTCAAACTCGTCCTCAAGGGCTTGGCGTGACGGATAAAAATCATAGCCGTCGCCTTTGGCGTCCTCACCGGTTTCCGGCCGAAGGCGAGTACGGACGGATTGGCCTTCCAAGCGGCGTCCGTGCAGGAATTGTCCGAAGGTCTTGGCGTCCACCGCCCGCATCGCCTTATCCAGCCGCTTGACGCCGGTCTCAATCTTGCCCTGCTCGTTGTCGCGCTTGTCGGTCTTGCGGTTCGATTTGAAACCGCGACGCTGGTTGAGATGAAACAGTATTCGGCCGATCTGATGGGGCGTCAGTTTTTCCGAAAGCGCGCGCGAGCGCAGCCCGTGGACACTGGTGAAGACATCGGCAAGTTTGCCGAGTTGCCTGGGACCATCGTCCTTGTTCTTGCCGTCGCCGGTCTCTTTGACCAGTTGTCTGCGCGCGCCCTCGTCCTTCGGCATCAGTCCGTATTCGGTGAGCACTCTCAGCAGGGCCGCACGGCGGGCGAGATAGCGGTCGCGCCGCCGCCGCATGGCCCGCGCCGCACGGCGGTCGACCGCCAGCGATGCGCCGGACTTGGGCTCGCGCCCGTCGCCGAAAATGCGTGAGCCGATGGCGGGAATGGAGCCGTTGTCCGTTTCCAGTGGCTCGCCTTCGGTTTCGATCAGGCACCAGCCGAGTGAGTTCGTTCCAAGATCAATGCCAAGTGTTCTCACAAATATATCCCTACCTAAGATTGTGAGGATAGGATCGACATCTTGAGATGCCTACACCTATATTTCGATTGTTCAGAAAACGCGGTCCAGCTGTTAAAAAGCTGGAACAGCACCAGACAAGGCCCACGCTCCAGCGTAGGCTTTTTCGATTTTCAAGTAGCCCCATATCTCTAACAGTTTCTTATAATGGCGTCTAAGGAATTGACGCATAAGCTAGACGTTTGCTAGCATTTCATTCGGTGGCTTCGCAATGGCGTCTAGTTGCGGTTGGCCCGCTTTCTGAACATCGAGGGCTCATTTGGGCCCTCGATCCTTCTTGCATGTGTACACAAACGTGTATATGATCCATGGTGTCGCGGTGAACGACGATCTCTACTTTGAATGGGATGGTGAGAAGGCTGAGACGAATCTCGCCAAGCATGGTGTTTCATTTCTGACGGCGTCGGAGATTTTTGCCAATGAGATTGTGAACGAAATTGACGACAGAGAAGACTACGGCGAGATGCGTTTCATGGCGCTTGGCCGGGTGGGTTTGGACATATATCGAGTGGCGTACACATGGCGCGATGAAAACCTGATACGGATCATCAGCGCATGGAAGGCGGCAAAACATGAGCGAGAAATCTACTACCGTAAGATATTCACTTAGCGAGATTCGAGCCATGCGCGAGCGCGGTGAGGACAAGACCGACCCAAATGCGCCCGAGGCGGAATCATTAGGCGAGGATTTCTGGAAGTCCGCGAAAGTGGTCATGCCGCGTGGCAAGACATCCGTACATTTGCGTCTCGATAGCGATATTGTCGATTGGTTTAGGGCGCAAGGTAAGGGGCATCTTACACATATGAATGCGGTGCTGCGTTCCTACGTGGACGCTCAAGGCAAGTAAGTGTCTCGAAGTCGTGAATTGATATCCCTTGCCAGATCCCTGCGACCGCTCTATCGATTAGCAGTTCAGAAAACGCGGTCCAGCCGTTAACAAGCTGGAACAGCACCAGATAAGGCCCACGCCCCGGCGTGGGCTTTTTCGTTCGGCGGTGCGTTTGCTGGACTTGTTTCCCGGCCGCCGCACTGACCTCAAGCGCAAAAAGCGCGGCGTCGCCGCCGCGCTTTGCAAATTCTGAAAAAATATCCGCTGAAGGCTTGGCCCGCCTCAGTGGCTCTGCGTCACGATCACCGGGATCAGCAAATCGCCCCAGTTGCCATTGCCGCCGTGATGGCGGGCGGAGCGGACGAGTTCGACCGACACGCCAGCCTCGACCGCTTTCATCACCGCCTGGTTCAGCCGGTGCAGATCGTTGGCCACGATGCGGATCGCGGCCTGCTGTTCGTCCGTCATCGCCGAGGCCTGTTCCTCGGCCCGTTCCTTGACCCGCGTGCGCATCTGAGAGCTCCCTTATGAATGCTTGTTACGCGATAGCACAGATTTCTGGCGTTGGTACCGGGGAACCGTGGCACAGGGCGCACCGGCTCCCCGGTCTCCTCCCTCCCGAAGCCTATTCAGCAGCCGGGCGGAATTGCTCGTGTTCAGTCGACTCGTGCATGGCGGTAGTGGACGACTTGCCGCCGCTGATCGCCATCGACACGGCGTCGAAATAGCCGGTGCCGACCTCGCGCTGATGCTTGGTCGCGGTGTAGCCGTTCACTTCCGCGGCGAACTCGGCTTCCTGCAACTCGGAATAGGCCGCCATCTGGCGATCCTTGTAGCCACGCGCCAGCTCGAACATGCCGAAGTTGAGCTGGTGGAAACCGGCCAGCGTGATGAACTGGAACTTGTAGCCCATAGCGCCGAGCTCGCGCTGGAATTTCGCGATGGTCGCGTCGTCCAGATTCTTCTTCCAGTTGAAGGAGGGCGAGCAGTTGTAGGCCAGCATCTGGCCCGGATGCGCCTTCTGCACCGCCTCGGCGAACTTCTTCGCCTGCTCCAGATCCGGCTTGCCGGTCTCCATCCAGATCAGATCCGCGTAAGGCGCATAGGCAATGGCGCGGGCGATGCAGGGCTCGATGCCGTTCTTGACCTGATAGAAACCCTCGACGGTGCGGCCGGCATCCTTGTCGACGAAAGGCTGGTCGCGCTCGTCGATGTCCGAGGTCAGCAGTTTTGCGGCCTCAGCGTCGGTGCGGGCGACGATCAGCGTCGGCGTACCCATCACGTCGGCGGCAAGACGCGCGGCGGTGAGGTTGCGGATGTGCGCGGCGGTCGGGATCAAGACTTTGCCGCCGAGATGGCCGCACTTCTTTTCCGACGCGAGCTGGTCTTCATAATGCACGCCGGCGGCGCCCGCTTCAATGAAGGCCTTCATGATCTCGAAGGCGTTGAGCGGACCGCCGAAGCCGGCTTCCGCGTCGGCGACGATCGGCGCGAACCAGGTGTCGACCGACAGGCCCTTGCCTTCGGACACTTCGATCTGGTCGGCGCGCTGCAAGGTGCGGTTGATGCGCTTGACCAGCTCGGGCGCGGCGTTTGCCGGGTAGAGCGACTGGTCGGGATACATCGCGGAAGCCGTGTTGGCGTCGGCCGCGACCTGCCAGCCGGAGAGGTAGATCGCCTTGAGGCCGGCGCGCACCTGCTGCATCGCCTGGTTGCCGGTGACGGCGCCGAGCGCGTTGACGAAATCATCCTCATGGATGAGTTTCCAAAGCCGGTTTGCGCCGTTCTCAGCCAGCGTGTGGCGGATCTGTACGGAGCCGCGCAGCCGCTTCACGTCTTCGGGCGTGTAGGTGCGCTCGACGCGATCGAAGCGGCCTTCCGGCGCGGACGGAACGAGATTGTAAAAATCGGTCATGGCGAAACTCCTAGCCTGATATTTTGTTCATTGGCCCGGCCCGATCTGGGAGGTATCGATGCCAATTGCCTATGACGATGTTTACATTGCAGTGCAAAAGGATGGGAGGAAAATCGAGTTTTCGAGCTCTGCATAAGGGAAAATTAGTGTTGAGTTTGACAAGAAGCGGGTGTAAATCTGTAAAGATTGTAAAGAAGACCAGATGGCGTTTGGACTGTAAATGATTGTAAAAGTCGCGGCAGGTTGTGGCACGGCGTGGCCACCTGGGTCCCTCCCCCTTGAGGGGAGGGTGGCCGCACAGCGGCCGGGTGGGGTCGTCTCTACCGACATGCCCTGGTTTGAACCACTGCCGGCGGTCGGCGCGCTGCAGCGGCGACCCCACCCGGCCCGCTGCGCGGGCCACCCTCCCCTCAAGGGGGAGGGAGCTACCGGCGCGGCTTCCCATGCCTGAGCAAAAAATCTTCGCCGGGCCGCGCATCCGTCGCATCCGCAACGCCAAGGGCCTGACCCAGACGGCGATGGCCGAAGGGCTCGGCATCTCGCCCTCCTACCTCAACCTGATCGAGCGCAATCAGCGGCCGATCACCGTCCAGCTCATCCTCAGGCTCGCCTCGACCTATGGCGTCGAGGCGGCCGAATTGCAAGGCGAAGCGAGGGGGTCGATCGCGGCGCTGAAGGAGGTGTTTTCCGATCCGCTTCTCGCCGGCGAACTGCCGGGCGACCAGGAGCTTGTCGAGATCGCCGAAGGTGCGCCGAACGCGGCGGCGGCGGTGATAAAATTGTTTCGCGCCTACAAGGAACAGGCAGAGCGCCTGTCCGATTTGTCCGAGATCATGGCGCGGGAAGGCAAGACGACCGCCGTTTCCGGCACGCGCTTGCCGATCGACGAGGTGCACGAGGTCTTCGAGCGGCGGCCGAACCATTTTGCATCGATCGAGGATGAGGCCGAAGCGTTCACCAAGCTGCTGGAGCCGGGCGACGATCTGGGCGGTGCGCTGAAAGCGTGGCTCAAGCGGGAATATGGCATCGTCGTGCGCGTGCTGCCGGTGGCCACCATGCCGAATTGGCGACGCCGCTATGACCGCCATTCGCAACGGCTATTCCTCTCCGAGCGGCTTTCGCCATTCGACCAGTTGCGCGAGATTGCCATGGAGGCCTGCCTCATCCGCATGCGGGTTGCAGTGGCGTCGGAGATCCAGGGGCTAAAGCTCGCGTCGGATGAAGCGCGGCGGCTGGCTCGCTTCGAGCTCGGCCGCTACGCCGCGCACGCGCTGATGATGCCTTACCAGGCCTTCCAGTCGGCGGCGCATCGCGCGCGCTACGATATCGACGTGCTGCGTTCGCGCTTCGGCGTCTCGTTCGAGCAGGCGGCGAACCGGCTGACCATGCTGCAGAAGCCGGGCGCGACCGGCGTGCCGTTCTTCATGCTTGAGGTGGACAACGCCGGTAACCGCTTCCGTCGCGCCGGCGCGCAAGGCTTCCCGCAAAGCCGCTTCGGCGGCGGCTGCCCGAAGCTGGCCGTCCATGCCGCTTTCACGCAGCCAGGCCAGATTTTCGTCGAGGCCGTCGAGATGCCCGACGGCGCGGAATTTCTGACCATCGCGCGCACGCTGGAAGGCCCGCAAGGGTCGTTCTCTGAGCGGCCGCGCCGCACCGCGCTGCTGCTCGGCTGCGACATCGCCTTCAAGGACGAGATTGTTTACGGGGCCGCGCTGCCAGCCCCGCCGCCCGGAGCCTCGGCCAAGACGGCGCATGCGCCGGCCACGCCGGTCGGTCCAGCCTGCCGCCTTTGCGAACGCTCCGGCTGCCTGGCCCGCGCCGAGCCGCCGGTGACAAGGCCGCTGGGGCTCGATGAAATGGTGACGGGGTTGAGCGCGTTTGATTTTCAGTGAGCTATTTGAGTGCATCAATGACTTTGGAGACATCGCGACGACCGTCAATGACAGTTACGATTCTCACTTCGCCGGCGTTGGGATGTAGCCGGTAGAAAACGACATGGTTCCGGGCTACCAATACACGGTAGGTCTCATCGTATTTCCGCCCGGATTCAGGATATTCCTCGAGCCTCAAGCAGGCGGTTCGAATATCCATGACATAACGCTCCGCAGCAATTTGGCTACGGGGTCTAAGATAGTCGGATATCGAATCGAGATCGCGGAAAGCTCGTTTGGACCAAACGAGTCTAGGTAAAATGTTTGGCTTTCAGGAGGCTGAAAACCTCTTCCGTCGTCATCTCGCCACCCTCGGCTTCCGCTTCAGCCAATTTCGCATCTATCCGCTTGCGAGCAGCCATAATCAGCAGGGCTTCTGCCAATTCCTCCTGCTCCGTTTCCGGCAGTTGCTCGACTTCGCGGATGGCGTTTTTGAGAGTCTGGTTCATCGTCAACCTCGTAGTGCAAAAGCTAGCACAAAATGAGCTGTCTGTTCAAACAGGAAGGGCGGCTTTGGCCGTTGGGCGTGCGCAACTAACCCGCCCCAATCGGCCTTTCCCCGGCAAACAGCGGCGCATGCGCCAGCGACAGCGCCACGATGCGGTCGATGACGGTTCGGACGTCCGCACGATGACGGTCGTCATTGTGCATGACCACCCATTGATATTCCCGCAGCTCTGCGACTTCCGGCCCGGCCCGTTCCAACTCGGGATCGCGGTCGCCGGCGAAGCATGGTAGCAGGCCTGCGCCGACGCCGGCGCGGATCATGTCGTAAAGCGTGCGCGGTGTGTTGGCCCAGGCCGCCACCGACAGGCCCGGCTGCGTTGCCGCCCAGCGCGCGGATCGAGTCGCGTAATCATCGGGTGAAATCAGCACCCATTCCTCGGCGCGGGTGGACGCCAGATTGCGGGCGCGGAACGGCGCATGCGCTACAATCACCGTGCGCTGCGACGCGAGATTCGGTTCCGTTGGTGCGCTGTTGCGCAGGCCGATCTCGACCTCGCGATGCGCTATATCGAGTTTCGCTTCAGTCGTCTTGAAGGCGATGCGAAAGGGGTCTTCCGGCGTCCACAGCTTCGAAAAATTGGCTGCCAGAAAATTGGCCGTCCACGTACCAGCCGAGATACGCACCACGGAACGCTGCGAAGCTTCAAGCCAGTGCGCAATCGGGCGGGCGCTGGCTTCCATCCCAACCACCTTGTCATACAGCGCCTCGCCAGCTTTCGTTAGCATATAGCCGGTCTGACGGCGAACGAAGAGGGACTGGCCAGTTGATTGCTCCAGCGCCAGCATTCGACGTCCCACCGTCGCTGCGCTCGATTGAAGCGTCTTCGCCGCTCCCGTCAGCCCGTTGCCGCGTACCACATGCAAAAAAACACGAAGATCGTTCCAATCCAGATCGTTCATAAGTGAAAGATGTAGCACGATCTTGGGCGCAGAAAAGAGAGATGAAGGCCGATATACCATCGATATCGAAAAACCGATGGGACTTCTCATGGAACAGCTTCTGCTCTTCGCAATGTTTTACGAGCGCATGCTGGAAAACGCGGCTCGAAAAGACCGCCGTATGCCCAGGGCGATCCAACCGCTCGAACCGATTCTCTGGCATAGGATAAGCGACCTGAAAGCCGACAGGCAGCGACCGGTCCATGCTAACCAAGAAGGCGTCCTGGACGATGCGCGATGTCGTGATTGGACCACGCAGCAGCCTTTGGTTTGCAGTAGCAGGGCGTAGCGCCCGTGCTGCTTGTGACTGTCGGGCGCCGGAGTGGCGCGGACAGCAATGGCGGAAACGCAAACAGCAGCGGCAGGCAGCCAGGAACGCCTCGGCATCCTGTTCGTTTTCCTGTCCGCCTTCTTCTGGTCACTGGGCGGCGCCATCGCGCGTTTCATCGAGGTGCCGGACAGCTGGACGGTCGTGTTCTGGCGGTCGGTTTGGGCGGCTGTTTTTCTGCTTGCCTTCATGATCTGGCGCGACGGTTTGCGCGGCACTGTGGCGCTGTTTCGCGGCATGGGAGTTCCTGGTCTCGCGGTCGCCTGCTGCTTTGCGATCTGTTCGACGTCCTTTGTCGTGGCGCTGGCCTATACCACCGTTGCCAATATTCTCTTGATGCAAGCTGGCGTGCCGCTGTTTGCAGCATTGCTGGCCTTCATCCTATTCGGTGAAAAGGTCGCGCCGAGCACCTGGGCGGCGATTGCCGCCGTGATCTGCGGCGTCGCCATCATGGTTTCGGAATCGCTGACCGGCAAAGTGTCGCCGATCGGCGATGGCCTGGCGCTGGTCATCGCAATCGGCTTTTCCATCGCGACGGTCATCACCCGGCGTTTCTCGCATGTGCGCATGACGCCCGCGACATGCCTGGGCACTATCTT
The DNA here is from genome assembly GCA_050247155.1 of Rhizobiaceae bacterium. GTDB lineage: Bacteria > Pseudomonadota > Alphaproteobacteria > Rhizobiales > Rhizobiaceae > Mesorhizobium_G. Next base: position 4,877 of record JBFWUS010000094.1, on the reverse strand, counting down.
CGCCGCGCTTTTCTCTTTCACGCAGGCCGCCTCGTTGGCGACGACAACCGCCGATGCAGCGCTGCTGTTTGCCTTCGGCGCCATCAACCTCGGCGTCGGCCTCGCTTTTTTTGCCACCGGCGCGCGCATGGTGCCGGCCGCACTTGCGGCGCTCATCGGCACGTTCGAGCCGATCCTTGGACCCATATGGGTGTGGCTGGTGCATGGTGAGGTTCCATCGCAACGCACACTGATTGGCGGTGGCATCGTGCTAGCGGCCTTGATCGTTTACCTGAGCCTCGAATTCAGACGCCGTGCCGGCGCGCCGCGCGTCGCGGTCGCCGTCGGCCCCTAGGGTCAGGATCTATTGATTTGGTCGAAATGGTGTGAGGCCATTTGGCTGGATACGAGGAGCGAGGGCGCAGGAAATGTTTATCATTTTCAAGTCCTTCGCGACGACGTTGCCGGCCAAATGGGCCACATCCGAAGGACGCCGAAACGGCTTCGAGCTGCGGCGTCGAAGCCTTCGACCGGACAACCAGTCCGACCTTCAGGCTTCTCCTGGCATCTCCTTGCCGTTCCTGGCGCCATTTCGATCAAATCAATAGGTCCTGACCCTGGCGCCGCCGCCCGTTGGCGATGGCGGGCTACCACATTCCGGCTTGTCGCCTTTCAAAAACGCCAATAGGTTTCGTTCAGGGAACCCAGCCGTGACGCCCGTTGCGGGAGGGGCGGCAATAAAAAGCAGAGGAGAATGTCATGTTCCGCAAAGCGTGCTCGCTTTCGGCTGTCTCGCTGATCGCGACCTTGGTCACGTTTTCCGCGACGGCGCAGGAAAAGGTTGTCAACGTCTTTAACTGGTCGGACTATATCGACGAATCGATCCTTGCCGATTTCACCAAGGAGACCGGCATCAAGGTCGTCTACGACGTCTTCGATTCCAACGAGATTCTCGAGACCAAACTGCTCGCCGGCGGAACCGGCTATGACGTGGTGGTGCCAAGCGCCCATTTCCTGTCGCGGCAAATTCAGGCGGGCGTGTTCCAGAAGCTGGACAAGTCGAAGTTGCCCAATCTTTCCAACATGTGGGACGTCATCGCCCAGCGCACCGCCCTCTACGATCCAGGCAACGAGTATTCGATCAACTACATGTGGGGAACCACCGGCATCGGCTACAACACCAAGAAGGTCAAGGACGCCCTGGGGCTGGACAAGATCGACAGTTGGGACGTGGTCTTCAAGCCGGAGAATATCTCGAAGCTGAAGGATTGCGGCGTCCACATTCTCGACCAGTCGTCGGATATTGTCCCGACGGCGTTGCATTATCTCGGCCTGGACCCGAACTCGACAAAGTCTGAAGACCTCGCCAAGGCGGAAGAACTGCTGCTCGCCATCCGGCCAAACGTCCGCAAATTTCATTCGTCGGAATACATCAACGCGCTCGCCAACGGCGACATCTGCCTGGCGGTTGGCTGGTCGGGCGACATTTTCCAGGCGCGAGACCGTGCGGCTGAGGCCAATCAGGGCGTCGAGATAGCCTATTCTGTGCCTAAAGAGGGCGCTGACATGTGGTTCGATCAGATGGCGATCCCCGCCGATGCGCCTCATGCCGATGAGGCGCATGCCTTCCTGAACTACATCATGAAGCCAGAAGTGGCGGCCAAGGCGTCGAACTTCGTCTACTACGCCAACGGCAACAAGGCATCGCAGGCCTTCATCAACAAGGACATCCTGGAAGACCCGGCGATCTATCCGGACGAGGCGACCTTGGCCAAGCTCTATTCGGTTCTGCCTCTCGATGCGAAGAACCAACGGCTTGTGACCAGGTTGTGGACCAAGGTTACCACCGGTCAATAACGAGAAACGAAAGGCCCGGATTTCCACCGGGCCTTTTCCGTTTTGGCGCCACTGCCTGAAGGGACATCATGGAATCGCTTGGCAGCATCCGCAGAAGTTTCGCACCCTGGGCCGATCCCGGCGCAAAGCCCTACATCGTCTTCGACGGTGTGACGAAACGCTTCGGCGATTTTACCGCGGTGAACAATCTGTCGCTGTCGATTTTCGAGCGCGAGTTTTTCGCGCTGCTGGGCGCGTCCGGCTGCGGCAAGTCGACCTTGCTCAGGATGCTGGCTGGTTTCGAGGAGCCGACGTCGGGACGTATCCTGCTGGACGGGCAGGATCTGCGCGGTATCCCGCCCTACAAGCGGCCGGTCAACATGATGTTCCAGTCCTATGCGCTGTTCCCGCATATGACGGTCGAGCAGAACATCGCCTTCGGCCTGAAGCAGGAGGGCATGGCGAAAGACAAGATCGCCGAGCGCGTGGCCGAAATGCTGAAACTCGTGAAACTCGGCCAGTTCGCCAAGCGCAAGCCGCATCAATTGTCCGGCGGTCAGCGTCAGCGCGTCGCGCTCGCGCGTTCCGTCGCCAAGCGCCCGAAAGTGCTGCTGCTTGACGAGCCGCTCGGCGCGCTGGACAAGAAGTTGCGCGAAGAAACGCAGTTCGAGTTGATGGACTTGCAACAGAATCTGGGCCTGACTTTCGTCGTCGTCACGCACGACCAGGAAGAGGCCATGACGATGGCTGACCGCATCGCCATCCTCGACAAGGGCGAGGTCATGCAGGTGGCGACGCCACCCGAGATCTATGAAGCCCCCGGATCGCGCTTCGTGGCCAATTTCGTCGGCAATGTGAACATGTTCGAGGGCAAGGTGAAGAGCCGCAACGCCGATGAGGTACGCATCATCGGCGGCAGCGGTGCGGAGATATTGGTGCACAATGCCGGCGATGCAGCGACCGGCAAGGACGTCGCCTTCGCCATCCGGCCGGAGAAGATAAAGGTATCGTCGAGGAAACCGGTTGATGGCGCCGGCAATGCGATGGAAGGCCAGATCTACGACATCGCCTATCTCGGCGACATGACGGTCTACCACGTCAGACTGCCGGACGGGCAGGTCGTGAAGGCGAGTGCGCTGAACGCCGCGCGCCTCACCGAGGATCCGCTGAGCTGGAACGACAAGGCGTGGATCTCGTTCTCGCCGGACGCAGGCGTCGTGCTGACACGATAATCAGGGGGGCACAATGGCTGATACCGCGCTCTCGACTTCCGACCGGGCGACGACGGTTTCCGACTTCCGGCGCGAAGGTGGTCTGCTGCCGGCCATCACCAGCCGGCTGGTGATCGCGATCCCCTATCTCTGGCTGTTGTTCTTTTTCCTCATTCCCTTCTTCATCGTCTTCAAGATTTCCCTGTCGCAGACGACGATAGCCATGCCGCCTTATACGCCGGTCGTTGACGGGATCGGCGATCTGTTTTCGAAGTTAAGCGAGTTCAGTTTCGACAACTACATCTGGCTGACCGACGATCCGCTCTACTATCGAGCCTACATACGCAGCGTCGTTATCGCCGGCATCGCGACGTTCCTGACGTTGCTGATCGGTTATCCGATTGCCTACGGCATGGCGCGTGCGCCAACGACATTGCGACCGACGCTGCTGATGCTCGTTATTCTGCCGTTCTGGACGTCATTTCTGATCCGCGTCTATGCCTGGATCGGTATCCTGAAGCCGGAAGGGTTGCTGAATCAGTTTCTGATCAGCCTGAACATCATCGATACGCCGCTGATCATCCTCAACACGGATTGGGCGATCTATATCGGGATTGTCTATTCCTATCTGCCGTTCATGGTGCTGCCACTCTATTCCACGCTGGAGAAGATGGATTACACGCTGATCGAGGCCGCAAACGATCTCGGCTGTCCGCCGCTCAGCGCCTTCTGGAAGATCACATTTCCGTTGTCGCTGCCGGGGGTGGTCGCAGGCTGCCTGTTGGTCTTCATCCCGGCCGTTGGCGAGTTCGTCATTCCAGACCTGCTTGGCGGTTCGGAAACGCTGATGATCGGCAAGACGCTGTGGAACGAGTTCAATGCCAATCGCGATTGGCCGGTGTCGTCAGCCGTCGCGATCGTGCTTCTGTTGCTCTTGGTGGTGCCGATCATGATCTTCCAGCACTACCAGGCCAAGGCACAGGAAGAGGGGCGGTAGCGCGATGAACACCACCTGGTCCCGCTTCAATATCGTCTCGATCGTGTTGGGGTTTGCCTTTCTCTACCTGCCGATCGTCATCCTGGTCATCTTCTCCTTCAACGCGTCGAAGCTGGTCACCGTGTGGGGCGGCTTTTCCACCCAATGGTATGGGTCGCTGTTTCGCAATCAGGCTTTCATCGATGCGGCCTGGGTGACGATCCGCGTCGGTGTGATCTCGGCAACGGTCGCGACGATCCTCGGTACACTCGCAGCGCTCGCGCTGACCCGCTACACGCGCTTCCGGGGCAGGGTGCTGTTCTCGGGCATGGTGTTCGCGCCTCTGGTCATGCCCGAAGTCATCACCGGCCTGTCGCTGCTTTTGTTGTTCGTGGCGGTCGGCCTCGACCGCGGCTTCTTCACCGTGACGCTTGCACACATCACCTTCACCATGTGTTTTGTCGCCGTCGTGGTGCAATCGCGGCTGATGACCTTCGACCGGTCGCTGGAAGAGGCTGCGATGGACCTCGGCGCGACGCCGGTGAAAACCTTCTTTCAGGTTACCTTGCCGGTCATCCTGCCGGCGATTGTGTCGGGCTGGATGCTGGCCTTCACGCTGTCGCTGGATGATCTTGTCATTGCGAGCTTTACGTCAGGCCCCGGCGCGACGACCTTGCCGATGAAGATCTATAGCCAGGTGCGGCTCGGCGTGACGCCGGAAATCAATGCGGCGTGTACGCTGCTGATCGGCGTCGTGGCGCTTGGCGTCGTTGCCGCGTCGATCGTCAACAAGCGGCGTGAGGTGCAGCGCAAGCTCGACGAGCAGGCAGCGCAGCGCGGCTAGAGCATCGGGCGATAATTCTGGAACATTCAGC
>JBFWUS010000093.1:0-17736 GCA_050247155.1 Rhizobiaceae bacterium | reverse complement strand
CCGGCTTTGCGCCGGAGCCCGAGCATTCCGCGCAGGAGATCGATGACGGAACCCGAACCTGCGCCGTCTTGCCGGAAAAAGCTTCTTCCAGCGTGATTTCCATGTTGTAGCGCAGGTCCGCGCCGCGCTCGCGGCCGCCGGAAGATCGGCGGCGCCCGCCGCCCATCATCTCGCCAAAAATGTCCTCGAAAATGTCGGAGAACCCGCCCCCGCCAAAGCCGCCACCGAAACCGGCGCCCGCGCCACCGCCGCCATTCTGGAACGCGGCATGGCCGAAGCGATCATAGGCGGCGCGCTTCTGCGGGTCCTTCAGGCACTCATAAGCCTCGCCGACTTCCTTGAATTTTGCTTCCGCGGCGTGATCGCCAGGATTGCGGTCCGGGTGGAACTGCATGGCGAGCTTGCGATAGGCGCTTTTCAGCTCCTTCTCGTCGGCCGATTTGGAGACCCCCAGTGTTTCGTAGAAATCAGCCTTCATCTTTTCCCGCGTTTCGGCTGTCATGCGCTACCAACATCATTACCATTTGGGTTGCAAAAAGCCCGGCTGCAAGCCGGGCTTTTCCACTTAGAAATCACGCTTGACTAGGCGCTCTTCTTCTTGCCTTCGTCGTCGAGCTCTTCGAAGTCGGCGTCGACAACGTCTTCGCCCGACTTCTCGGCATCGGCCTTAGCGTCAGCCGCCGCGGCTTCCGCCTGGCTGGCCTCGTACATGGCCTGGCCGAGCTTCATCGAGGCTTCGGCGAGCGCCTGCGTCTTGGCGTTGATTTCCTCAACGTCGTCGCCCTCGGTCGCCGTGCGGAGCGCCGCGATCGCATCGCTGATCGCGGTGCGGTCAGCCTCGGAGACCTTCTCGCCATACTCCTTCAGAGATTTCTCTGAAGAGTGGGCAAGCGCCTCGGCCTGGTTGCGGGCCTCGACCAGCGCGCGCCGCTTCTTGTCGGCTTCGGCGTTTGCTTCAGCATCCTTCACCATCTTCTCGATGTCGGCGTCGCTAAGACCACCCGAAGCCTGGATGCGGATCTGGTGCTCCTTGCCGGTGCCCTTGTCCTTGGCCGAGACGTTGACGATGCCGTTCGCGTCGATGTCGAAGGTGACCTCGATCTGCGGTACGCCACGCGGCGCAGGCGGGATGCCGACCAGGTCGAACTGACCGAGCAGCTTGTTGTCCGCCGCCATTTCGCGCTCGCCCTGGAAGACGCGGATCGTCACCGCCGATTGACTGTCTTCTGCCGTCGAGAAGGTCTGCGACTTCTTGGTCGGGATCGTCGTGTTGCGCTCGATCAGCCGAGTGAACACGCCGCCCAGCGTCTCAATGCCCAGCGACAGCGGGGTCACGTCGAGCAAGAGCACGTCCTTGACGTCGCCCTGCAGCACGCCGGCCTGGATGGCCGCGCCAAGCGCCACAACCTCGTCCGGGTTGACGCCCTTGTGCGGCTCCTTGCCGAAGAACTGCTTCACGACTTCCTGCACCTTCGGCATGCGGGTCATGCCGCCGACCAAAACGACTTCGTCGATCTCACCGGCTTTCAGGCCGGCATCCTTCAACGCCGCTTTGCACGGCTCGACGGTGCGCTGGATCAGGTCGTCGACCAGCGATTCGAACTTGGCGCGGGTCAACTTCATGGTCAGGTGTTTTGGGCCAGACTGGTCGGCCGTGATGAAGGGCAGGTTGATCTCGGTCTGCGACGAGGACGACAGCTCGATCTTGGCCTTTTCCGCCGCTTCCTTCAGGCGCTGAAGGGCGAGCTTGTCGTTCTTCAGATCGATGCCCTGTTCCTTCTTGAACTCCGCCGCGAGGTATTCGACCAGACGCATGTCGAAGTCCTCGCCGCCGAGGAAGGTGTCGCCATTGGTCGACTTCACCTCGAACACGCCGTCGCCGATCTCCAGCACGGAGATGTCGAAGGTGCCGCCGCCAAGATCGTAGACAGCGATCGTCTTGCCGTCCTTCTTGTCGAGGCCGTAGGCGAGCGCGGCCGCGGTCGGCTCGTTGATGATGCGCAGCACTTCCAGACCGGCGATCTTGCCGGCGTCCTTGGTGGCCTGACGCTGGGCGTCGTTGAAATAGGCGGGAACGGTGATGACCGCCTGCGTCACGGTCTCGCCGAGATAGGCTTCCGCCGTTTCCTTCATCTTCTGCAGGATCATTGCCGAAACCTGGCTCGGCGACTGCTTCTTGCCGCCGGCTTCGACCCATGCGTCGCCATTGTCGCCCTTGACGATCTTGTAGGGGACAAGCTTCTTGTCCTTCTCCGTCACCGGATCGTCATAGCGGCGGCCGATCAGGCGCTTGACCGCAAATACCGTATTTTCAGGATTGGTGACCGCCTGACGCTTGGCCGGCTGGCCGACAAGGCGCTCTCCGTCGCCGGTGAAAGCGACTATCGAAGGCGTGGTGCGCGCGCCCTCGGAATTCTCGATGACCTTCGCGTCCTTGCCGTCCATCACGGCGACGCAGGAGTTGGTCGTTCCCAAGTCGATACCGATTACTTTTGCCATTCTTGACTGTCTCCTCTAGCAGGCTTTCAGGACCCCGAAGGCGTTCCGGCGAAAGCCCCTTTTCGCTTGGATTTCCTGGGGCACTGATATCCAATCTGGATACCCGTCCCAAGGCTGCGGCGTATATAGGAAGGGCGATTTTACCGCGCAAGCGGTTTGGCAGGTTCAAAACGCGGCTAAACACATGAAAAACCCGGCCTGGAGCCGGGTTTTGGATCGAAGATGGCTTTTCAGCCTTAGCTCACTTGAACCTTCGCGCGCGCCTGATCTTCGGCGATCTTCTGCTGGAACATCTGGGCGAAGTCGATCGGGTCGAGCATCAGCGGCGGGAAGCCGCCATTGCGGGTGCATTCTGCGATGATCTGTCGCGAGAAGGGGAACAGCAGCCTAGGGCACTCGATGAAGAGCAGCGGCAGCATGTGTTCCTGCGGGAAATTCTGGATCTTGAAGACGCCGCCATAGACCAGCTCGACGTTGAACAGCACTTCCTTGCCGACTTCGGCCTTGGCGTTCAGCGTCAGCACGACGTCGAACTCGCTGTCCGACAGCGGATTGGCGTTGACGTTGACACCGATGTTGATGTTCGGCGCCTTGTCGCGAGCGCGCAGCGAATTCGGCGCGCCGGGGCTCTCGAAAGAGAGGTCCTTCACATATTGCGCAAGAATATTGAGCGTCGGCGACGCGCCATTGCCCTTCGCTGCGGTGTTTTCTTCGGCCATCGCCTCGATTTCCTCGGTTTTTCGGCGCTGCGGCCGTTTTGGTCGGCGCGTGGCTATCATGGCCGCCCGGGCAAGACAAGGTTGAGCTCGTTCGTTGCCCTCACCCTTACCCTCTCCCCGTCTTTCACGGAGAGAGGGTAATTCTTCGTGTCAGTCGTCCCGATCGATCCGCCGCCAGGGCGAGTCCGGATCGGGCGGACCGCCGGACGAATATTCGTCCGGATCGAGGTCGATGGTGCGTGAACCGCGCGGTCCGCCATAACGGGCCGACGACGATCCAAAACTGGTCACGACATTGATGCGCGTCTTCAGGAAGCGCCACACCATCTCCCGCACCGGCGGAATGAACAGCAAAATACCCAGAATATCGGTCAGAAACCCCGGCAACAGCAGCAATATGCCGGCGACCAGGATCATCGCCCCATTGGCGATTTCGCGGCTCGGGTCGCGTCCGGCGTCGATTTCCGCCTGCGCACGGCGCAACACGCCGAACCCTTGAACCCGCAGCAAAATGACGCCCACCATACCGGTCAAAAGGATCAATCCGATGGTCGAGAAAACGCCTATCTCGCGCCCTACGATGACGAAAGTCGCGATTTCGGCCAAGGGCCAGGCCAGGAGAAGAAGCGGGAACAAGCGCAATTGAGTTGCCGATGGTGAGGGTTAGTCGATAAAGCAGTTTGGATATGACAGTGGGTCTCGCGCATAGATAGTGCATCGGCGCTTTGATTTGAATGATCGCGCCGCGCGTTCTATATGCTGAGCCAAGGAAATGCGCTTTCGGACCCGCCGGAGCGCGAGGATCGGAACGAAGACAAGGGTCGATTGCAAAGAATGGAATTCTTCGACTTCGGAACGATTTTTTTCATGGTCGCGGCCGTCGTGATCTTCATCCAGTTGCGCTCCGTGCTCGGCAAGCGCACTGGCAGTGAGCGCCCGCCCTTCGACCCGTACACGGCCGGACGCCAGGCGGAGAAGGAAGCGTCTGCCAGTCCCGACAACGTTGTATCGCTGCCGCGCAAGCGCCCGAATGGCGAGGCCGCGGAAGCTAACTATGCCTCAATCGATGCCGCAGCCAAGCCGGGCACCGACCTCAACAAGGGGTTGCGCGCCGTTCGGGATGCCGATCCGAGTTTCGATCCCAAGGGTTTCATCGACGGCGCCAAGATGGCCTATGAGATGATCGTGATGGCCTATGCCGACGGCGACCGCAAAACGCTGAAGAACCTGCTCTCCAAAGACGTGTTCGACGGTTTCGTGCAGGCGATTTCCGAACGCGAGTCCAAATCGGAAAAGATCCAGTCCTCCTTCGTCGGGATCGACAAGGCCGATATCGTCGGCGCCGAAATGAAGGGCAGTGACGCCCACATTACGCTGCGCGTCGTCAGCGAATTGATCTCCGCCACCCGCAACAAGGCGGGCGAGGTGATCGACGGCGATCCGGAAACGGTCGCCGAGGTCAAGGATGTCTGGACCTTCGCCCGCGACACGCGCAGCAAGGATCCGAACTGGAAGCTGGTCGCGACCGAAGAAGAAGAGTGAGGCAGCCGGTGACACGATCCTGACGACAGGACGATCCCGGTGCCGCTCTCCCCGCTTTTCCACCCCGTTTCCTTCGATGACCTGCCCGGTTGGGCCGAGGATGACCCGTCCCAGGCCTTTGCCGCGTTTCGCCGCTCGGCGTTCCATATTCTGAAAAGGCCGTACAAGACTGGTTCGCTGGGCGTGGAGTTCGCCGCGTTCGAGGCAGCATATACGGAAGCGCGGGGGATTGAGGCGCTCAGTCGCCACGATGCGCGCGATTTTTTCGAGCGGCATTTCGCGCCGGCGCTGATTGTTCCTGCTTTGACGGAAACGCTGCACGCTACGTCGCCCCCCTCTGTCCTGCCGGACATCTCCCCCATAAGGGGGGAGAGCAAGCCGGCCGCATCGCCTTCGCTAATCACGAACGTATCAGGACGAGTGCCTGGGATGACGCGCGTGACCTCCCCCCTTGTGGGGGAGATGTCCGATAGGACAGAGGGGGGCAACGTAGGGCACTGCGCACTCAAGCCGAGACGACCAGATCAAAAAGGCTTCGTCACCGGCTTCTACGAACCCATCGTCCGCGCATCGCCAGTCGGTACCGCCAGTTTCACCGTCCCTATCCATTCCCGCCCGGCCGACCTCATAGACATAGACGATCACAACCGACCCCCGAGGATGGACCCGTACCTCGCCTTCGCCCGCCAAACGACCGCTGGCCCTGTCGAATACCATGACCGTCCCGCCATCGACGCGGGGATCCTGAACGGCCAGGGCCTGGAACTTGCGTGGGTGGCAGACAAGGTCGACCTGTTTTTTGCTCAGGTGCAGGGTTCGGCCCGTCTCGCCATGACCGACGGCACCATGCGCAGGATTTCCTATGCTGCTAAATCCGGCCAGCGTTTTACCGGCATCGGCCGCGTGCTGGCGGATATTGGCGAGATCCCGCTCGAGAAGGTCACCATGCAGTCGATCCGCGCCTGGCTAAAGGCCAACCCGGGGCGGGTCGATGAGATTCTCCACCACAACCGATCTTATGTCTTCTTCAAATGGGCAGAGGTGGACGATCCCGCACTTGGGCCGATCGCCGCCGCAAAAGTACCGCTGACGACGGGACGCTCGATCGCCGTCGACCGGTTGCTCCACACCTTCGGCACGCCGTTCTACATCGATGCACCGGCGTTGACCGCGTTCGAGGCAAGGCCGTTCCGCCGGCTGATGATCGCGCAGGACACCGGATCGGCCATTGTCGGCCCGGCGCGCGGCGACCTGTTTGCCGGGTCCGGCGATGCGGCCGGGGAAATCGCCGGTGTGGTGAAGGCTGCAGCGGATTTTTATGCGCTGTTGCCGAGGAGGCTGGTGGCATGAGCAGATCGCCCGCTCCTCGCTTGATTACCCCCACCCCCAACCCCTCCCCGCAAGCGCGAGGGGCATTCGCTGGCGTTGCCGCCAAGTCCCCCTCCCCCATGCGGGGAGGGGTTAGGGGTGGGGGTATTTTTGTGCCCTATTGCGAATGCGTGTCACAATGACTCGCCCGCCAAAAGTCCTCTCCAACGAAGACCGCATCCTGTGGAATCTCGTCGCGCGCTCGACGAAGCCGCTGCCGGGCAAATCGACACCAGTTGAGCCCGCGGCGGCAGAAAGCTTCGCCGAAGCGATGGCGGAGACCGAGAAGAGACCCGCACCCGCCGCCACCCCGGCGTCAACCTCACCTCAGCCAAAACGCCATCTGCCGACCCATCTCGACACGCCGACGCTGGACAAGCTGGCGAAGGGCCGGCTGCCGATCGAGGCGCGGGTCGATCTGCACGGCATGACGCAGGACGAGGCCTATTCGTTGCTCTACACATTTCTCTCACGCGCGCATTCGCGCGGGGCGCGCTACGTGCTGGTAATCACTGGAAAAGGATCGTCCTCCGGCGGCGACGGTATCTTGAAACGCATGGTGCCGGGATGGCTGTCGACGCCGACCTTCCGGCCGTTCGTCTCCAGTCATGATCATGCGGCGCGCGGACATGGCGGTGGCGGCGCGCTGTATGTACGGCTGAGGCGGGTCAAATGACGCCATTCGGCGAGAAACTCCGACACCTGCGCAAGGCCAAGGGCGTTTCGCAGAAGGAGATGGCGGCCGCACTCGGCGTCTCCGCCGCCTATCTGTCGGCACTGGAGCATGGCCGGCGTGGTGCGCCAAGCTGGGCGCTGGTGCAAAAGACGATCGGCTATTTCAACATCATCTGGGACGAAGCCGAGGAGCTGGAACAGCTCGCCTGGTCGTCGCACCCGCGCGTGGTGATCGACACAGCGGGATTATCACCGGAAGCAACGGCTTTTGCTAACAGGTTGGCAACTAACGTCGGTCTGCTGAAGAATACAACATGGATCGAACTTAAAAATATGTTGGAAGCAGCGCTTGATGATAGGCCATAAATTCAACGGGGGACCAATGGAGAAAAAGCTCTATGCTCAAGGCCCTGTGGTTCATTTGCGCTCTCTGCGCCGGTCTAGTGGCAATGTACTACGGAGCATATAATGTCGAGAAGATCCGGTGGAACTTTACGCCCGACAAGCGGGCTGGATTGGGCTACCAGATCTACTTTGGCCTGATGTTCTTGGCGGTGCTGATTTTCATCGCTGACATAATGACGGCTTCCGGATAAAGCGAAGTATCTTCTCCCCCTTACGAGACTGCGTGCGAGGCCCGTCATCGACCCCCCACCCCGATCCATCGCTACGCTCCGGATCGACCCTCCCCGCAAGGAGGAGGGTAAAGCGGCAGCGCTAAAACAGCGCCTGCAACTCCGACAGCTTTTCATTGACCAACCAGCCGTAATAGTTCTCTTCCGGCAGCTTTGGCTCCTGTCCGGCGGCGCGGCGCTTGTCGTTCTCGGCCTTCAGCGTGTAGGCGCGAGCTTCCGGGTTGCCGAGATTGTAGAGCGTCGCCGTGACGCCGGGGTTCTGGCTGATGTCGAAACCCGCAATCTGGCGGTAAGAATCGATCGACTTCTTCAGCGTCGCGGCGACGTAGGGCAGCGTCTTATCCGGGTCCATGATGGTCTCATAGACCGCGTTCGGATCGCCCGCATCGAGCTTCGGAAAACCCGAAACCTGCGACACGATATCGCTCATCTGCAATGCGGTCAGCGGGTTCAATTGGCCGATGCCAAAGGTCTGTCCGGCATAGAGCGGCTGGAAAAATACCGCTGAAAAGCGGTTCTTCGGATAGGTTTGGCCGTCAACGGTCTGGCCGCGGAACGACCTGATCCAAACATTCTCGCGGCAGGTCCACAGATCGTAGCTGTCGGCAATCCCGCTGCACTTGGCGAATTGCGGCCGCTGCACGAAATCAGCAACGTCTTCGCCCTCGTGCTGGAATTTCAACGAGCTGGAGAGATAAGCCGCTGCCTTGACGTAATAGGTCTGAAGCCGGTCATAGGCGTCGACATTATAAGTATGCTCGCCAACGATCGCGCCGACCATATGCATCGGGTCGATGCCATATTGCGAAGCCGTCTGCTTGATCTTCGTGCGCAGCTTCTTGTCGTTGGCGAGAAGGTTGTAGACCTTCTGGTACTTGCCTTCGAAGCTCGTCTTGCCCGCCTTGGTGCGCTTCATCGAAGCGCCCGGCACCTGCGGCTGGTCGACATTGCGGTTGCCTGGCGGGACCAGCGTGGCGGCATGAGCCGGCCAGGCCAATAGCGCCAACAAAGCCGCTGCAACCGCCAATCTCTTCATAAGACTCCCCGCCGCACTGCCGGTTGCTCGCCTGACGCGTCTTACAAAATAAATCGGGACAAATCTGTGTTTTTCGACATTTCGCCCACATGCTTCGACACATAGTCGGCGTCGATGGTCACCGTCGTGCCGTTGCGGTCGGCCGCTTCGAACGAGATTTCGTCCAGCACGCGCTCCATCACGGTCTGCAAGCGCCGCGCGCCGATGTTCTCCACCGTGGCGTTCAAATCCACCGCGATGCCGGCCAGCGAGTCGATCGCGTTGTCGCTGAACTCCAGCGTCACGCCCTCGGTCGCCATCAGCGCGATATACTGCTTGATGAGGCTGGCCTCGGTTTCAGTGAGGATACGCTTGAAGTCATCCTTTTCCAGTGCACGCAGCTCGACGCGGATCGGCAAGCGGCCCTGCAACTCCGGAAGCAGGTCCGAGGGCTTCGATACATGAAACGCGCCCGAGGCGATGAACAGGATATGGTCCGTCTTGATCGGCCCGTATTTGGTCGCCACCGTCGTGCCTTCGACCAGCGGCAGCAGGTCGCGCTGCACGCCCTCGCGGGAAGGCCCGCCAGAAATGCCGTCCTGGCGCGCCGCCACCTTGTCGATCTCGTCGATGAAGACGATACCGTCGTTTTCCGCCGATTCCAGCGCCTGGCGCACCACCTCGTCCTTGTCCAACAGCTTGTCGGACTCGTCGTTGATCAGCAGGTCATAGGACTGTTTCACCGTCGTCTTGCGCAGCTTGGTCCGCTTCCCGCCCATCGCCTTCTGCATCATGTCCGACAGGTTGATCATGCCGACGCTGCCGCCGGGCATGCCGGGTATATCGAAGCTCGGCATGCCGCCGGAACCGGTATCCTCGACCTCGACTTCGATTTCCTTATCGTCCAGCTCGCCGTCGCGCAGCTTCTTGCGGAAGCTCTCCTTGGTCACCGGGCTTGCCGTCTTGCCGACCAGCGCTTCCAGCACGCGCTCCTCGGCGTTGAGATGCGCGCGCGCTTTCACATCCTCACGCATCTTTTCGCGCGTCAGGCCGATAGCGACCTCGACCAGATCGCGCACGATCTGCTCGACATCGCGGCCGACATAGCCGACCTCGGTAAACTTGGTAGCCTCAACCTTGATGAAGGGCGCACCGGCAAGCTTGGCCAGGCGGCGCGAGATCTCGGTCTTGCCGACGCCGGTCGGGCCGATCATCAAGATATTCTTCGGCATCACCTCTTCGCGCATCTGGCCTTTGAGCTGTTGGCGCCGCCAGCGGTTGCGCAATGCGATGGCCACGGCACGCTTGGCGTCCTTCTGGCCGATGATGAAACGGTCGAGTTCAGAAACGATCTCGCGGGGAGAAAAGGTCGTCATTCAAACACCACTTTGCCACTCCTTGATGAACTCGAACGGATAGAGCAGCATGATCACGTTGAGCGTCAGATTGTCCCGGATGACGTAACCAACGCCGATTTCGAAGGCGAGGGCCACGAGGATGATCACCCATATAGGAACCCTTGCCGCCATCACAAAGCCCAGGATCATCCACAGTGTGTCGGCCATCGAATTGATGACGGAATCGCCGAAATAGTCGAGCGAGATGGTCGCTTCGCGGTAGCGGTTGATGATGAAATCGGTGTTTTCCGTGAGTTCCCAGCCGCCTTCGATCAGGATGGCGAAGGCAAGCCGGAACCATAACGACTTGCGCCGGAACAGCAGCCAGGCCAGCCCGTAGAACAGGAAGCCGTGGATGATGTGCGAGGGCGTGTACCAGTCGGACAGATGCTGCGAGTTCTCCGAACTCACCGCCACGCCGTGCCAGAGTTTGACATAGCCGCACTCGCAGATCGGCGGCTGGCCCATCAGGTAGAGCGTGACGCCTTGCGCTGCGACCAACGCCGCAACCACTGCGAGGCCAACCTGCCAGCCCGACCAACCGCCCCCGGTCTCGGCAGCCCCGTCACCCGCAACACTCATTCATCATCCCCCGGCGCGTCCCGCGCCATCATCAGCGCGGGACCATATACCGAAGTCCGCGTATCGAAAGCCCTAAACCCGGCCTTTTCATAGGCGCGCACCGCCCGAAGGTTCGCAGGGTCGGGGTCGATGATGACGCGCGGGCAGCCTTCCTCGAACAATTGTTCGACGAATTGCGCCAGGATCGCCGAGCCGTGCCCTTGCCCCAGCATCTCCGCCGGACCTATCGAGATGTCGAGCCCGAGCGTGCCGAAGGGCTGGTCCTGATAAGGGTGATCGTCTTCGAGATGCGGATCGTAGCTTTGCAGATAGGCGATCGGCTTTCTGTCAAGCTCGACGATCAGCGGCTCGCATTCGACCGAGTCCATCGCCTGGCGAATCTCCGCAACTCCTGCCTCCGGCTCGTCCCACCATTCTGCCCAATGCGGCTGGGCGAGCCAGTGCTTGAGCAGTGGCAGGTCGGCTTCGGTGACGGCGCGAAAGGTGTAGCCAGGTATCTTCTCACGCAACATATTGGTCCTTGCTGACAGATTTGCCTTTGGTCGAGCGAAAGATAGGATACATCGGTCTGCGATAAGGTCGGCTCTGGCGATGGCGAACGGAAGAGTTTTGTGGCTTGTCGCCGGCCCGAACGGGGTTGGCAAGACAACCTATGCGCGACGCTATATCGAGGCGTTTTCCGGTTCGCGCAATTTTGTCAATCTCGACGAGATCGCGCGGGGTCTTTCTCCCTTCGACCCGGAAGCGGAGCGCGTTCGGGCTGCGCGCGTCTCCTTGGAATTTTTGCGAGACACGCTTGAAGCCGCGAACGGCTCGCGCCGCTCCGTCACGCTTGAGAACACCTTGGCTGGCCTGACACATTTGCGGACGATCGATCTCGCTCACAAGAATGGCTGGCTCGTCCATCTGCTCTATTTCGCGGTGCGCGCCGTAGACGTTTCATTGGCGCGTATCGCCAGGCGGGTCAGCGAAGGCGGACATGATGTCCCTGAAACCGACGTCCGCCGCCGTTTCGAGCGATCCATTGCCAATTTCGACGCCTATGCGGCAAAGACCGATCTGTGGCGCGTCTTTGATAACAACGCCCATCAGCCGGTCGCCATAGCCGAAGGGCGGCAGGGCTGCAGATCGTTTCTGGACGAAAGAGCTTCGGGTATACCGCCAAAACTCATGACGGCAATTTCAGTTTTGCCGCCCTGCCCGGAAGTTTAGACCCGGCTTACGCCGCATCGAGCGTTTCGACGACGACGTTGTGGTTGGTATAGACGCAGATGTCGGCAGCGATCTGCATCGCCTTGCGTGCAATGGCTTCCGCATCCTGCTCCGTGTCGAGCAGGGCGCGCGCAGCCGCCAGCGCATAGTTGCCGCCTGAGCCGATCGCCATCACGCCATGCTCCGGCTCCAGCACATCACCGGTGCCGGTCAGCGCTAGGGTCACATTCTTGTCGGCCACCAGCATCATGGCTTCCAGCCGGCGCAGATAGCGGTCGGTGCGCCAATCTTTGGCGAGTTCGACGCAGGCTCGCGTCAACTGGTCGGGATATTGCTCGAGCTTGGCTTCCAGCCTCTCAAGCAGTGTAAAGGCGTCCGCCGTCGCGCCCGCGAAGCCGGCGATGACGTTGCCGCCCTTGCCGACGCGGCGTACCTTCTTGGCGTTACCCTTCATGACCGTCTGGCCGAGGCTCACCTGGCCGTCGCCGGCGATCACCACCTTGCCACCCTTGCGCACCGTCACGATCGTCGTGGCGTGCATCGATTGTTCGTTCGACATTCAAAACCCCGTTTTGCGGAACCTCCGGAAGGCAGATCCCGCGCCGTGTTGATCATCGGCCATATGTAGGCCGGGCCTTGCGCTTTGCAAATGCGGCCACCGCGCTTCCATCCAATCTCAAAGGAGTCTATGAGGCGCGTCAGTGAGACAAAAGGGTTCACGCATGGCCGCGCGCAGCGCCGAAGTCAGCCGCAAGACCAAAGAAACCGACATTTCCGTGTCGGTGTCCATTGATGGTTCGGGCAAATCCGATATGCAGACCGGCGTCGGCTTCTTCGACCATATGCTCGACCAGCTTTCACGCCATTCGCTGATCGACATGACCGTGCGCGCCAAGGGCGATCTGCATGTCGACGACCACCACACGGTCGAGGATACCGGTATCGCGCTCGGCCAGGCGCTTTCGAAAGCGCTCGGCGAGCGGCGCGGCATCATGCGTTATGCCTCGATCGACCTCGCCATGGACGAGACGCTCACCCGCGCCGCCGTGGACGTATCGGGACGCCCCTACCTTGTCTGGAACGTCACCTTTTCATCCCCGAAGATCGGGACATTCGACACGGAGCTGGTGCGCGAGTTCTTCAATGCCTTCGCGCAGCATGCCGGCATCACGCTGCATGTGACCAACCATTACGGCGCGAACAATCATCACATTGCCGAAACCTGCTTCAAGGCGGTGGCGCGTGCGCTGCGGACGGCGCTGGAGCGTGATCCGCGCCAGCCAGATGCCGTTCCTTCCACGAAGGGCAGTTTGAAAGGCTAGAGCAATGGCATCATTCGTCATGATGCAGCCGCCGGCAGCCGCGAATGGTGAGTCGGACTTGCCCGTCGCCATACGCGACGGCTTTTCCTGGCCCGCGTTTCTCGTGCCGCCGCTCTGGTTTGCCTGGAACCGGCTGTGGGTCGAGGCGGTGATCGCCTTGGCGGCGCTCGTGTTGCTAAACGCCATCGGCATCCGGTTCGGCTTGGGTGCGATGGCCTCGCTGCTCTCTCTGCTGGTTTCGCTCTGGGCCGGCCTTGAGGGCGCCGCGACGCGCATCGCCGGCCTGCGGCGCAGGGGATTCGCGGAAGTTGGGGCCATTTGGGCCGACAGCCGCGACGACGCTGAATTGCGTTTCGCTTTGGAGCCGCCTGTGCGGGCGGCGGAGGGCCCCCTGCCAGAGGCGTTGCAGGCACCTGCAAAGCCTACGCCGATGCGGCCGGCCGCGTCCGTTCCGACAATCGGCCTGGTCAGCTTTCAGGGCCGGCACTGATGCGCGTCGCCATTATCGACTATGGTTCGGGCAATCTGCGCTCGGCGACCAAGGCGTTCGAACGCGCGGCGCGGGAAAGCGGCGTGATGGCCGAGATCGACCTGACAGCTGATGCCGAGCGCGTGCGCACCGCCGACCGGATCGTGCTGCCGGGTGTCGGCGCCTATGCGGACTGCATGGCCGGGCTGATGGCCGTCCCGGGCATGCTGGAAGCGATCGACGAAGTCGCCGTCAAGGCGGCGCGGCCTTTCCTCGGCATCTGCGTTGGCATGCAGTTGATGTCGGAACGCGGGCTGGAAAAGACCGTGACCAAGGGGCTCGGCTGGATACAGGGCGACGTGAAGCTGATCGAGCCGGCGGACGCCTCATTGAAAATTCCGCAGATCGGCTGGAACACGCTAACCTTGGCGCGGCCGCACGCTTTATTCGACGGCGTCCCGACAGGTCCAGACGGGCTGCACGCCTATTTCGTGCATTCCTATCACCTGGAAACGCGGCGTCCTGCCGACATCATCGCACTTGCCGATTATAGCGGGCCGGTGACTGCCGCTGTCGCGCATGAAAACCGCGCGGGGACGCAATTTCACCCCGAAAAGAGCCAGGCACTGGGGCTCAAACTGATCGCCAATTTCCTGAGGTGGAAGCCATGAGCGAAACCAAGAAAGGCTATTGGATGGGCATGGTCGACGTGACCGACCCCGACAACTACCCGCAATACATCGCTGCCAACAAAGCCGCCTTCGACAAATATGGGGCAAAGTTCCTAGTGCGCGGCGGGCAAGGCGAGGTGTTCGAGGGGCCGGCGGCATCGCGGCTTGTCGTGATCGAATTCGACAGCTACCAGACCGCGCTCGACTGCTATCATTCGCCCGAATATCAAACCGCGCTGAAACTGCGCCGGCTTTATTCGAACGCCCACTTCGCGGTCGTCGAGGGCGCATGATCCTCTTTCCCGCCATCGATCTCAAGGACGGCCAATGCGTTCGCCTGAAGCTCGGCGACATGGCTCAGGCCACCGTCTACAACGCCGACCCGACAGCACAGGCGAAAGCCTTCGAGAAGCAAGGTTTCGAGTGGCTGCACGTCGTCGATCTCAATGGCGCGTTCAAAGGCGAGAGCGTCAATGGCGCCGCGGTTGAGGCAATTCTGAAGGCGACGAAGAACCCGGTGCAGCTCGGCGGCGGCATCCGCACGCTGGATCATATCGAAGCCTGGCTGTCGAAAGGGCTGGCACGGGTGATCCTCGGCACCATTGCCGTTCGCGATCCCGATCTTGTCAAGCAAGCCTGCAAGAAATTCCCCGGCAAGGTTGCGGTCGGCATCGACGCCAAGGGCGGCAACGTCGCGGTCGAAGGCTGGGCCGAAGCCTCCTCGCTTGGCGTGCTGGAATTGGCGAAAAAGTTCGAAGGCGCCGGCGTCGCGGCCATCATCTACACCGACATCGATCGCGACGGCATCCTGACCGGCATCAACTGGGAATCGACGATCGCGCTGGCGGACGCCATTTCCATCCCGGTCATTGCGTCTGGCGGCCTGGCCTCCATCGCCGACATCGTGCGCATGACCATGCCGGACGCGAAAAAGCTGGAGGGCGCAATCTCCGGCCGGGCGCTCTATGATGGGCGCATCAACCCGGCCGAAGCGCTGGCCATCTTGCGTGGCACTGCCAAGCCGGAGGCCCCGCTATTTGAGGAACCGAGATGACCCTCAAAGCCCGCGTCATCCCCTGCCTCGACATCAAGGACGGCCGCGTCGTCAAAGGCGTCAACTTCGTCGACCTTGTCGATGCCGGCGATCCCGTCGAGGCGGCGAAAGCCTATGATGCGGCGGGCGCCGACGAGCTCTGCTTCCTCGACATCATGGCCAGCCATGAAGGCCGCTCTCCGATTTTCGACGTCGTGCGCCAGACCGCCGAGCAATGCTTCATGCCGGTAACGGTCGGCGGTGGTGTGCGCACGCTCGAGCACATTCGCGAATTGCTGCTGTCGGGGGCGGACAAGGTTGGCATCACAACAGCGGCCATCCTCGATCCCTATTTCGTGGCCCGCGCGGCCGACAAGTTTGGCAACCAGTGCATCGTCGTTTCGATGGACGTGAAGCGCGTTTCGGCGGATGGCGAGACGCCGCGCTGGCAGCTTTTCACGCATGGCGGGCGCAACGCGACCGGCATCGACGCCGTCGAGTTCGCCTTGGGGGCGGTCGAGCGCGGCGCCGGCGAATTGCTGATCAATTCGATGGACCGTGACGGCACGCGCGCCGGTTTCGACATCGAATTGACGAGAACCATCGCCGACAGCGTCTCGGTGCCGGTGATCGCGTCCGGCGGCGTCGGCACACTCGACCATCTGGTGGAGGGGGTGCGTGACGGCCATGCGACGGCGGTGCTGGCAGCATCGATCTTTCATTTCGGCACCTTCACCATCGGCCAGGCGAAGAGCCACATGGCCGCCGCCGGCCTGCCTATGCGGCTGGATCGCCCCGCCTGAACGCAGCCGCTTCAAACCGCCGGCAAAATGGTCTAAACGGCTCTTTATGAAGGAATTTTCTCTGTCCGACCTGGAACAGATCATCGCCGAGCGGGGTCGTTCCGGCGACACCGACTCCTGGACGGCAAAGCTGTTCACCAAGGGCATCGACACGGCCGCCCAGAAAATGGGGGAAGAGGCTGTCGAGACCGTCATTGCGGCTGTGAAAGGCGATACCAAAGGCGTGGTGTCGGAAAGCGCCGACCTCATCTATCACTGGCTTGTCGTCCTGGCGCTGGTCGGCGTGCCGTTGCGTGATGTGCTGGAGGAGCTTGCAAGACGCACATCGCAATCCGGCATTGCAGAAAAGGCAGCGCGGGACGGCTGACTGTGGACCATCGGGAGGGAAGATGGACCAACTCGTAGCGACTGAAAAATATTCGCCCTACCGCTTCTTTTCGGCCGAACGCTGGGCCGAATTCCGCGCCGACACGCCGCTGACGCTGACCGAGCAGGAGGTACAGCGGCTTTCCTCGCTGAACGACCCGATCGACCTCAACGAAGTGCGTCGCATCTATCTTTCGCTGTCGCGGTTGCTGTCCGCGCACGTGGAAGCAATGCAGCTTCTCTTCCACCAGCGGGCAAATTTTCTCAACGTCCCGGATGCGGTGAAGACGCCTTTCATCATCGGGGTCGCGGGGTCGGTCGCCGTCGGCAAATCCACGACCGCGCGCATTCTCAAGGAACTGCTCGCCCGCTGGCCGACCAGCCCGAAAGTCGACCTTGTCACGACAGATGGCTTCCTGCTTCCAAATGACGTCCTGCGATCGCGCAATCTAATGGAGCGAAAGGGCTTTCCGGACTCTTATGACGTCGGCGCGCTGCTGCGCTTTCTCTCGGGCGTCAAATCAGGACAGCCCGACGTCCAGGCGCCTGTCTATTCGCACCTGACCTACGACGTGATGCCGGGGAAATTCGTCACCGTCGACCAGCCCGACATCCTGATCTTCGAGGGCCTGAACGTGCTGCAGCCGGGCGAGTTGCCGGCCGACGGCAAGTTCGTTCCATTCCTGTCCGATTTCTTCGATTTCTCCATCTATATGGACGCCGAGGAAGACCTGATCCACCAGTGGTACATCGCTCGCTTCATGCGGCTGCGCGAGACGGCCTTCCGCGATCCGGGCTCCTTCTTCCACCGCTATTCGCAGCTTTCAGAGAGCGCGGCGCGCGCTATCGCGGAAGGCCTGTGGCAGAACATTAATCTGAAAAACTTGCGCGAAAACATCCTGCCGACCCGGCCACGCGCCGATCTCATCCTGCGCAAGGGAGCTGATCACCTGATCGAGGAAGTCGCGCTGCGTAAGCTTTAGCCTCGCTCATTAAGGCGATTTTAGACACTCCCAGCTAGCGTGCGCGCACGACCGCATGGCAGCACATCGCAAAATTCTTCGGTACGCGTGGGGGTTCCGTTGACCGTCATTGAACGGCAGACGTTCCATGATTTTCCATCGGTTGGGGCGCTGCGACGCGGGCCGCTTATCTGGTGCGCCGGCGTTTTTGTCTTCGCCTTGCTGTGGCAATATTTTCTGTTCGGCGTGAACACAGACACCAGTTGGATCATCACCGTCTGCGAACGCATGCTCGCCGGCGACCGGCTTTATGTCGACATCCTCGAAGTCAACCCGCCGATGACAATGTGGATATATATGCCGGTCGTCATGTTGGCCCACCTTGTCGGCATCGCGCCTGAGGCGGCGGTATACGGCTACATATATCTTGTTTGCCTGACCGGGCTGGGTTTTAGATCGGAAGAGC
>JBFWUS010000092.1:0-17957 GCA_050247155.1 Rhizobiaceae bacterium | reverse complement strand
TAGCGCCGGGGTGGGGTGAAAATCGCCACTATTATCACCCCCACCCGCGCCTCGCGGCGCGACCTCCCCCCTCGAGGGGGAGGTAACACCCGAGCCGACATCCGGCCCGTGCATATCCTTGGTCTCGACCTTGACCTCCGCCGCTTCGACCTCGGCGGCGTCTGTCCCGCTGGCTTCGGCAACACGGCGGGTCAGCGTCGTGAACTCCATCGCTTTCAGGAAGGAAATCAGCTTCGGCCCATCCGGCGGCTGTAGCGTGAAATCTTCCAGCTTCTCGCCAATCGCGATCGGCACATCGTTCTTCAGCCGCACCAGCTCGCGCGAAATGCGCGCGGAATCGGCATTGTCGACGATCGTCTGGCGGCGTTTCTCCTGCTTGATCTCGCCGGCGCGGGTGAGCAGCGTGTCGAGGTCGCCATAGGTTTCGAGCAGTTGCGCCGCCGTCTTCGGTCCGATGCCCGGCACGCCCGGCACATTGTCCACCGAGTCGCCGACCAGCGCCTGCAGATCGATCATCTTTTCCGGAGGCACGCCCCATTTCTCGACGACCTCGGGAATGCCGAGCGTCTTGTCCTTCACCGGGTCGTACATGGAAACGGTAGGCCCGACGAGTTGCATCAGGTCCTTGTCGGACGATACGATGGTCGTGTCGCCGCCGGCCTCGCAAGCGAGCCGCGCATAGGTGGCGATCAGGTCGTCCGCCTCGAAGCCTTCCATTTCAATGCAGGGCAGCGAAAAAGCGCGTGTCGCCTGGCGGATCAGGCCGAATTGGGGGATCAGATCTTCCGGCGGCGCGCTGCGGTTCGCCTTGTATTCGGGATACATCTCGTTGCGGAACGTCTTCGACGAATAGTCGAAAATGACAGCGAAATGCGTCGGCACCACGCCGACATCCGTATTGCGCGCGTCCTGCATCAGCTTCCACAGCATGTTGCAGAAGCCGGACACCGCGCCGACCGGCAAGCCGTCCGATTTGCGGGTCAAAGGCGGCAGGGCGTGATAGGCCCGAAAGATGTAGCCGGAGCCGTCGACAAGAAAGAGGTGATCGCCTTTTTTCATGGGCCGAAGGGTTACCGTGCCGGGGTGCGGCTGTCCATCGCCAGCGCGGGCGAACGGCGAAGCCAACTGCCAAAGGATCGGAGCGCCGCATTACGATTGGGCTGCCTGTGCCTGGCCCAAAAGCCGGTTCGATCTGCACCGATTCTCACGGGTATGTTACAAAGTTGTAATCTGTGTTGCCCTTGAATCGCCACGTTCGAGCACACATCTAGCGGTCATCGACGGTTATTTCGTCGAGTCCGGGGCAAGGCCCGTCCCCCGCCTATACCGGACTGCTGCGGCAGCCTCATCCCCCTCTCCGGGCTGCCGCAACTGATAATAAGCCGCCGTGGTTCTCCCCCTCCGCCACGGCGGCATTTTTTTGCCTGTTTTCTGGCTGGATCAAGCGATCAAGCCCCCTTGCCGGGCTTCCCTTATGCGGCGGGCTTGCTCTACGGTGCGCCTTCTTTTTTCACGAAGGCCCATCAATGCTTGCCCTGAATCCTGTTCTCGACCATCTCGACAAATCGCTGGACGTCAGCCTGGAGCGCCTGTTCGGTCTGCTGCGCATCAAATCGATCTCCACCGACCCCGATTTCAAGGATGACGTGCGCAAGGCTGCCGAATGGCTAGCTGAGGATTTGAGGACCATCGGCTTTGAGGCCAGCGTTCGCGACACGAGCGGCCATCCGATGGTCGTCGCGCATCATGACGGCCCATCGCCGGACGCGCCGCATGTGCTGTTCTATGGTCATTATGACGTCCAGCCGGTTGATCCGCTGGAACTCTGGCACGACGACCCCTTCGATCCGAAGATCAAGACCGGCGAAACCGGCCTGAAAATCATCACGGGTCGAGGCACGGCGGACGACAAGGGCCAATTGATGACTTTTGTCGAGGCGTGCCGAGCCTATAAGGCCGTCCATGGCAAACTGCCCTGCAAGGTGACAATCTTCTTCGAGGGCGAAGAGGAGTCTGGCTCGCCCTCCCTCAAGCCTTTCTTAGAAGCCCATGGCGACGAGCTGAAAGCCGATTTTGCACTCGTTTGCGACAGCGGCATGTGGGATTCCGAGACCCCGGCAATCTGTGTCGGCCTTCGCGGCTTGGTCGGTGAGGAAGTGATCGTCAAGGCTGCCGACCGCGACCTGCATTCGGGCGGCTATGGCGGCGCGGCGGCCAATCCGGTGCGGATTTTGGCGAAAATCCTGGCCGATATGCACGACGAGACCGGCCGCATCACCATCCCAGGCTTCTATGACGGCGTCGAGGAGACGCCGAAGCAGATTCTCGATTCCTGGAACGGTCTGGGTGAAAACGCGGAAACCTTCCTCGGCCCGATCGGCCTGTCGATCCCGTCGGGAGAAAAAGGTCGTTCGGTGCTGGAACTCATCTGGGCGCGTCCAACCGCCGAGTTCAACGGCATCAGTGGCGGCTACACAGGCAAGGGCTTCAAAACCGTGATTGCCGCCGAGGCCATGGCGAAGGTCTCGTTCCGCCTGGTGCATAAGCAGGATCCGGCAAAGATTCGCGCGGCATTCCGCCAGTTCGTCCGCGAACGCATCCCGGCGGATTGCTCGGTCGAGTTCCACCCGCATGGCGGCGGGCCGGCGATCCAGCTGTCCTATGATTCGCCGTTCCTCGTTACGGCAAAGAACGCGTTGTCCGACGAGTGGCCGAAGCCGGCGGTGATGATCGCCAGCGGCGGCTCCATTCCTGTTGTCGGCGATTTCCAGACCTACCTTGGCATGGAATCGATGCTGGTCGGTTTCGGTCTCGACGACGACCGTATCCATTCGCCCAACGAAAAATACAATCTCGATTCCTTCCACAAGGGACAGCGCTCTTGGGCGCGCATCCTCGATGCTTTGGCGAAGTGAGCGGTTATGACCAAAATCCGCGCCCATAAGGGCGATTTGCCTGACCTGCGCCACTACGATGTGGAAGCCGTCGCCATCGATACCGAGACGCTTGGCCTGAACCCGCTGCGCGACCGGCTCTGCGTCGTGCAGCTTTCGCCTGGCGACGGCAGCGCCGATGTGGTCCAGATCGAACAAGGCCAGAAGCGCGCGCCGAACCTGACCGCGCTGCTGCGCAATCGAAAAATCACGAAGATATTCCACTACGGTCGCTTCGACCTCGGTGTGCTGTACCACTCGTTCGGCGTGATGCCGGAGCCAGTGTTCTGCACCAAGATCGCCTCGCGGCTCACCCGCACCTACACCGATCGGCATGGCCTGAAGGACATTTGCGCCGAGCTGTTGGGCTTCACCTTGTCGAAAGTTCAGCAGTCGTCCGACTGGGCCGCCGAAACGTTGACGCCTGAACAGCTCGAATATGCCGCCTCGGACGTGCTTTATCTGCATCGTCTGCGCGAGGTGCTGATGGCCCGGTTGGCCCGCGATGGACGCGCCAAGGAGGCGGATGCTTGCTTCCGGTTTCTGCCGACCCGCGCCAAGCTGGATCTGATGGGTTGGGGCGAAGCGGACATTTTCGCCCATAGCTAGGAGTTTCTGATGCCCGCGACAGAACGTCCGTCATGCATCGCGCATTGGAGCGAGATCGAAGGTCGGGACGAACGGCACTACGCCGGCCACGACGAGTTAATGAGCATCGGCGCGCCTTTTGGCGAGTTTTTTGGCCTGACGCGACTGGGTATCCATCACGAAAGATTGCTACCGGGCCGGCGCACGTCCTTCCCGCATGCGGAGAGCCTGGAACAGGAATTCGTCTACGTTGTCGAAGGCGAGCCCGACGTATGGCTCGACGGCCATCTCCACCGGCTGAAGCCCGGCGACGCGGTTGGCTTTCCCGCCGGGACGGGTATCTCGCACAGCTTCCTCAACAACACCGATTCAGAGGTGCGTCTTCTCGTGGTCGGTGAGCGGCCGAAGCCGGAAAATCGTATCGTCTACCCACGCAACCCGGAACGCAGGCCCTTGCGCAAGGATTGGTGGGATGACCACCCGCAGCGTGAGCTGGGACCGCATGATGGTCTGCCGGACCTGCTGCGCGCCGCGAAGTCCGGGCAAAGAGGCGAGTAATCGACAGGAGGACGAAAATGGCGGAACGTCAGCCCATTTCCACCGCGCCGAAGGACGGCACTCGGATCACCGTCTATTGGACCGACGGCGACGGCGTCATGAACGAGTCGATCGCGCGCTGGAGCGCCGATGACCATTCCTGGTGGGCCTATACCGACGGCAGCACCCAGAAGAAGATCGAGCCAAATTCCTGGCGGCCGACCTCCGCCGATGACGAGGACCGGTAGTTACCAGCGCCGGCCGTCGTGCTGGGGACCGGATGGCGTCAGAAGCCGGAAATTAGTGTCCTGATCGCAGAGGCCGGCATCAAAAGCTCGGTCAGTGCAGACAAGCTGATTGTATGTCCGAGGGATTGTTGTCTGACATCCGACCAAGGCGGCCAGACACAACACGCCCATGACAAGTCCGAAAATCCGCATTGCTCAATCCCGATCGATTCTACATGCGGATAATGTAGAGCGATGAACAGGCTTCGCCAACCTCAGCGCCGATCGGCCATGCATGTGGCCGTTCCATCGGAGCATGGCGACTGCGGCTGGAAAGATTGTGTTTGTCTGGCGATCTGAGCAAACGCCAGCGCGAAGCCGCCAAGCAGCAGGCAGACGAACAACATTCGCAACAAAGGCAACGGCTGTTCCTTCGCGAGACGCCCCCGACGCCACAGGCCTTTCTAGGGTATTCAAAGTGCCTTTGCCAGTCGGTTAACCGGCGCGTTAAGGTTTGCGCGCCTCGCGCGGCGCAGGCGAGCTCCGTACCGGATCTGTCTTTACCCCCCCTTAAAAGGCCGCATTTACCCTACAGCCACGCGCCAGTGGGACAGATCAGGGTAATCGGCGCGACGGGACAGTATGGGCAAGCAGGGCGGACGTCAGCGGATCGAGCCGACATTCGATCGGCCTTCGAGGCGTTCGGCCGGCTTTTCCGTCAGCGAAGAGGATCGTGTCGTGCCATCAAGCCGAAAGTCCTCCAGCCGGAAAAAGGCGAAACGCACCCGCGCGCGGCGCAGCAAGGCAGGCCTGGTCGGTCGTCTTGCCTATTGGTGCATCGTGCTTGGCATCTGGGCGGGCATCGCCGGCGTCGGCATTACCGCCTATTACGGCGCGCAGATGCCGAGCGTCGCCGACTGGTCGGTGCCTGATCGGCCGCCCAATGTGAAGGTCATTTCGGCTGATGGCCAGTTGTTGGCCAATCGCGGCATGACTGGCGGCGAAGCTGTCGGCCTGCATGAAATGTCGCCCTATATCCCGCAAGCGGTGATCGCCATCGAGGACCGTCGGTTCTATTCGCATTTCGGCGTCGACCCGATCGGCCTCGCGCGCGCCATGGCGTCCAATCTGCTCGCAGGCCGTATGGTGCAGGGCGGCTCGACCCTTACCCAGCAGCTTGCGAAGAACATGTTTTTGAAGCCTGAACGCACGCTGGAGCGCAAGGTTCAGGAAGTGCTGATGTCGCTCTGGCTGGAGCGCAAGCACAGCAAGGACCAGATCCTCGAAATGTATCTCAACCGGGTCTATTTCGGCTCGGGCGCCTATGGTGTCGAGGCCGCATCACGCCGCTACTTCGGCAAGTCGGCGCGAGATGTCACGCTGTCCGAAGCAGCCCTTCTCGCCGGCCTGCTGAAAGCTCCATCCAAGCTTTCGCCGGCCCGCGATCCGAAAGCCGCCGGCGACCGCGCCGACCTCGTGCTAGCCGCCATGCGTGAGCAGGGCTCTATCGGCAAAAAGGAATTCAACGTCGCAATGAAGGCGCCGGCCACACGTGCCGCATCCTATTGGACCGGCTCGGAGCACTATGTCGCCGACCGCATCATGGAAGAACTGCCGACACTGATCGGCGACGTTCGTTCCGACATCATCGTCGACACGACCGTCGACCTCACCTTGCAAAAGATCGCCGAAAAATCGATCCGCGGCCTCATTCAGGACAACGGCAAGAAGGCCGGTGTCAGCCAAGGCGCGCTGGTCTCCATCGACAACACAGGCGCGGTGCGCGCCATGGTCGGCGGCTATGACTACGCCAACAGCCAGTTCGACCGCGCTTCGGAAGCGCGCCGGCAGCCCGGCTCCGCCTTCAAGCCATTCGTTTTCCTGGCCGCCTTGGAGCAGGGCCGCACACCCGACAGCGTGCGAAATGACGCGCCGGTCAAGATCGGCAACTGGGCCCCTGACAATTACAAGGGCAAGTTCTACGGCAAGGTGACACTGACGACGGCGCTGGCGAAGTCGCTGAATTCTGTCGCCGCGCAGCTTGCCATGGAGGTCGGTCCCACCGCGATTGTCGAGGTGGCCCAGCGTCTCGGTATCGAATCGAAGCTTGAGGCCAACACGTCCATCGCGCTCGGCACCTCGGAAGTAACGCCGCTGGAACTGACGGCTGCCTACGTTCCCTTTGCCAATGGCGGCTACCGGCCCGACATCCACTTCATCAACCGTATCGAAACGACGGGCGGCAAAGTGCTCTACCAGCATGAGCGCGGCAACCGCCCGCGTGTCCTGCGCTCCGACATCGTCGGCATGATGAACGCCATGATGACCGAGACCATCACCGGCGGCACGGCGGCCAAGGCGGCCTTCGGCTGGCCGGCGGCCGGCAAGACCGGCACCAGCCAGAAATCGCGCGATGCCTGGTTCATCGGCTATACCGCAAACCTCACCACCGGCGTCTGGTTCGGCAACGACGACGGAAGTCCGACCAAGAACCTCACCGGAGGTTCGCTGCCGGCGATCGCCTGGCACGATTTCATGCTGGCCGCCCATGAGGGCGTTCAGCAGCGGGCGTTGCCGGGCAATTATGTGCACACTGCGCCGGTGCAGCCCGTGGCCCTGCCGCCCGCCGATGTCGGCAGTGCGCCGGTTGCGGCTGTGCCCGCCAAAAAGCCGCAGCGCACCGTGCGTGCCGACAAGTTCCCACCGCCGCCACCGGTCGAGCGCGATGTCAAAACCGGATCGATCAAGCGCCCCTCCGCCGATGTCGGCGGCCCGAAGGTCAAACGTGATACGTCGATCCTCGACATCATCATGGGAAATTGAGCGCTGAACTCCGGTTTTCGACTTCAGTCGCCCCTCGCTATCCTTGCCGCCCTCCGCTACTAGTGCGGGCGAGAGGTTCGGATGGCTGAGAAAGATACCCGCAACACATTGGTCCTGACCGGCGCCAGCCGAGGCATCGGCCATGCCACGGTGAAGCGCTTTTCGCGCGAGGGCTGGCGCGTCATCACCTGCTCGCGCCAGGCTTTCGCCGAGGATTGTCCCTGGCCGGCCGGGCCCGAAGACCACATCAAGGTGGATCTAAGCGACCCGGAGGATGTCGGCATCGCCGTCTCCGAAATCCGCCACCGGCTTGAAGCCAATGGCGGCAAGTTGACCGCGCTGGTCAACAACGCCGGCATCTCGCCGAAACTGGCGAGCGGCGACCGCATGAATTCTATCGACACGCCGATGCATGTTTGGCGCGATGTCTTTCAAGTCAATTTCTTCGCGCCGATCATGCTGGCGCGCGGCCTGTTCAAGGAGCTTGCCGCCGCGAAGGGCTCAATCGTCAATGTCACCTCGATTGCGGGCACCCGTGTCCATCCCTTCGCCGGTACGGCCTATGCAACGTCGAAGGCGGCGCTTGGCTCGCTGACGCGCGAAATGGCGCACGATTTTGGGCCACACGGCATCCGCGTCAACGCAATCGCGCCCGGCGAGATCGACACGGCGATCCTGTCGCCTGGCACCGACAAGATTGTCGAGACGATCCCGCTGCGCCGGCTAGGCACCACGGCGGAAGTCGCCGACATCATCTTTTTCCTGTGCTCCGGCCAGGCGTCCTACGTCACCGGCTCGGAGATCCACATCAACGGTGGCCAGCACGTCTGATACCCAGACAAACCTATTCATCGCCACGCCCGGATTTTATCCCGTCTGGCAGCCTCCGCTACGGCTCCGGCGTTCGTCGCTCGATTTGACTCATAAGGTGTCAAATCGCCGGCCTTTGGCCGTCGCTCCTCACTTCAAAGAACTCTTCCCTCTCCCGGAGGGAAACGGCGCATGGCAGAGGCGCCTATCTAATTAAAACAATGACGCATGCCATGCGCCGCTGTGGTCTGCTTCCCCTACCGTCCGCCCTTTCGGACTTTCGGTCAGGGGCCAGGATTTTCAAGCTCATCACCCAATCCCCGCTACCGTTGCGGAGCCAATCCCGGGACCGCCTTGCCTGAGTGTTCGGTTACGCGCACCCGTTCCCTGGCAAGCAGCGCGAGGATTATGCGGGAGCGGCTGGGGGCGTGGACGAAAGAAGCGCGTTCTCAGTCCGGCGGTTTGCCAAGCCATTGTTTTGACAAACATCTTTCTTTTGGAACGAAATCTGGCCCGGAAAAATGTTCATCATTTTTGGGCCACGCGCCTTCTGCATCGTCTTTGTCGCGGCGCAGGCGAACGGTGCCGAGAGATCGCCCTATCCTTTAGGCCGACCTTGAATCATCGGGCGCCTTTTCCTGCCCGGATTGCACCGCCGTTTCAGACGCTTCATCCGCCAGCTTCGGTTCGGCAGACCCAATCTGCATCTGCTCGACGATGCCGCGAGCGATCTCGCGCTCGCCCATCACCACCGCATTCACGCCGAGGCTGTTCAGATGATCGACTTCCGCGTCCGAATGGGCACGGGCGATGATCTCGATATCAGGGCTGGCAGCGCGGGCGCGCAGCACGATCTGGCCTGCCTCGAACGCGTTCGGGATGGCCAGGATCAGCCGCTTGGCGGCGGGCGCATTGGTGAGAGCGAATGTCCGCTCGTTCGCCGCATTGCCGGACACCGTCTCGAACCCGTCGGCGCGGAGTTTTGCCAAGGTCTTGTCGCTGTCCTCGACAACGAGAAATGGCGAGCCGGCCTGTTTCAACGTCTGGCCGACGAGGCTCCCGACCCGTCCGTAACCGACGAGGATCGTATGGTTGGTCAACGACGTCGGACGCTCAGCGGTCTCGACCGGCACGGTGACGATGGCATCGGCGCCAGCCTCGCCGGTCGGGCTCGCCGCTGGTTTGGCCTCGAACCGGGGCGCAATCTTGTCGACCAGCGCGAACACCAGAGGGTTGAGCACGATGGAGAGGATCGCACCCGCGAGGATCAGGTCTCGGCCTGCTTCCGGCAGAAGATTCAGTCCTACGCCCAGCTCCGCCAGGATGAAGGAGAATTCGCCGATCTGCGCCAGACTGGCGGAGATGATCAGCGCGGTTGAGGCAGGATAGCCGAAGACAACGACGATCAGGAACGCCGCCACCGATTTGCCGACGATGATGATGGCAAGCGTCGCCAGCACCGGCCAGAAATTCTGGAGCAAGCTGAACGGGTCAAACAGCATGCCGACCGAAACGAAGAATAGCACCGAGAAGGCATCGCGTAGCGGCAGGGACTCTTCCGCCGCCTGATGGCTTAGCTCGGATTCGCTCATGATCATGCCGGCGAAGAAGGCGCCAAGCGCCAGCGAAACGCCGAACAGCTTTGCCGCGCCGAAAGCGACACCCAGCGCGATCGCCAGCACGGCCAGCCGGAAAAGTTCGCGCGAGCCGGTATGCGCCACATAATGCAGTAGCCACGGGATCACCCGGCGGCCCACCACCAGCATCACGGCGACGAAGGCCGCCACCTTGACCAGCGTCAGGAAGACGACGCTCCAGACACCTGTGCCCAGCCATGCCGCGAGCGTTCCGTTGCTTGCATGCTCCGCATCGGCGGTGGTGCCGCCAAGCACACCCGACAAGGCCGGCAAAAGCACCAGCGCCAGCACCATGGCGAGATCTTCGACGATCAGCCAGCCGACCGCGATGCGACCCTTTTCCGTCTCGATCAGCCGCCGCTCCTGCATGGCGCGCAGCAGGACGACAGTCGACGCGACAGAAAGGGCAAGTCCGAACACCAGCCCCGCGCCCATCGACCAGCCGAGCAGCCAGGCAAGTCCGGCGCCAAGCGCGGTCGCCAGCGCCATCTGCGCGACTGCCCCCGGAACGGCGATGGCGCGCACCGACAACAGGTCCTTGAGCGAAAAATGCAGGCCGACGCCGAACATCAGCAGGATGACGCCGATTTCCGCCAGTTCCAGCGCAAGGCTCTGGTCAGCCACGAAGCCGGGCGTATTCGGCCCCACCAGAACACCGGCTATCAGATAGCCCACCAGCGGCGGCATTCTGAACCGGTTGGCGATGGCGCCGAGAACGAAGGCCAGGCAAAGGCCGGCAACGATGGTGGCGATCAGCGGTGTGTCATGCGGCATACAGCGGTTCCGGTTCCTTCAACAATTGGAGATCGCTCCACTTTGAAGGAAGCTTGGCGTCCGCGCTACAGGTGATTGAAGTCAAAATAGGCAGGTTGCATCATCTTTCTGTCAGCGGGCCGATCGCAACTTGGGTCAGACCGCTGTTTTCTATTCTGCATCAGCTTTGGCTTCATCGACTCCGAGGCCCTGCCTCACGCCGCCAGAAGCATCTCCTCGATCTTGTGCAGCGGATGGTTGGTCACGGTCTTCGGCAATTCGGCCACGACCTTGTCGGCAACTTCCTTGTGCAGCTTCTTGCGCAATTCGCCGAGCACCAGCGGCGGCGCGACGATGACCAGTTCCTTCATCTCGCCACTATACGCCAGCGGGTAGAGCCTTTCGGCCAATTCGTCGGCAAAACGCTCCTTGGCGAGCTTGTGCCAGTCCGTATCCTCGACAGCGCTGCGGTGCGCGCTTGGTCCGTCATGATAGCGGCCCGGCTTGTCGGTGCCTTGTTCATGGGTCGGCGGATTATCTTCTTCAAGCTCGCGTATGACCGACAGATTGGGGTAGGTGGCGTCGCCGTCATTCTTGAGAAAGAGCGCGCGTTCACCGTCGGCCACCAGAACCCAGCAATCGTGTTTCAAGCGCAATCCGGCCATGGCGGATGCTCCTTTTCTCAACGTTTCTTACAAGTCATTGCAAAGGTTGAACGCTCTGCCTTTCGGGCTGGTTCCGCACCACTTCGATCGCGACGCGACGGGTGGAGAATATTTTTCCGCCGACCAATGCTGCGGCGCAAAACGGATTGCCCGCTTCTGCGCTCGGCGCGACGGCGTACCTTCAGATAAATGTCGCCCGCGGATAAAAACTGCGGACATCCAGGAGACCGTCCCGCGTGCCTCAAGCCCGCCAGAGCGCTGCCCAGAAGCTCAACGCCTTCCCCGTCTTCATGCGGGTCGAGGGCGAGGTGGTGGTTATTGTCGGCGGCGGCGACGAGGCGCTCGCCAAGGCGCGGCTGATCGGGCAGTCGTCGGCCCGCATTCGTGTCGTCTCGGAGCATGTCGAACCCGCGCTTGCAGCATGGCTGTCCGATGGCAATGCCGAGCACATCGCAGCGCCTTACGACGCATCGCATCTAGCCGGCGCAAGGTTGGTCTTTGCCGCCACCGGCGATGAAGCGCTCGACCGCCGCGTCTCCGAAGACGCACGCCGCCTTGGCCTCAACGTCAACGCGGTCGACCGGCCGGAACTCTGTGACTTCTTTACGCCGGCGCTCGTCAACCGCGCGCCGGTATGCGTCGCCATCGGCACGGAAGGCGCGGCTCCGGTGCTGTCGCAGCAGATTCGCGCCCGCATCGACCGGATGCTTGCCCCCTCGCTCGGCGCGCTCGCCTCGCTGGCCGAAACCTTTCGCGGCTCCGCCGAGCGGCTGATCCCGAAGGGCACTGCGCGTCGCCGGTTCTGGAATGATTTTTTCAACGGTGAGCCGGCGCGTGAACTGGAAATCGGCCACATCGACGAGGCGCGCGAGGCGGCAGCCGAATTGCTGCGCCGCCGCCAGGCCGCCGAGGGCCATATCGCCTTGGTCGGCGCTGGTCCCGGCGCCGAAGACCTCTTGACCCTGCGCGCGCAGCGCCACCTGATGGAAGCCGACGTCATCGTCTATGACGCTCTGGTGCCGGAAACGATCGTGTCGATGGGTCGCCGCGACGCCGAACGCCTGCCGGTCGGCAAGCGCAAGGGCTGCCATTCCAAGAGCCAGGCCGAGATCAACGATCTGCTGGTTTCGCTGGGCCGCGAAGGCAGGCGCGTCGTGCGCCTGAAATCCGGCGACCCGCTGATCTTCGGCCGCGCCGGCGAGGAAATGCAGGCGCTGCGCGATGCCGGCATTTCCTATGAAATCGTCCCGGGCGTCACCTCGGCGTTTGCGGCAGCCGCAGATTTCGAACTGCCGCTGACGCTGCGCGGCGTCACATCTTCGCTGGTCTTCACCACCGGCCATGATCTCAAGGGCACGGCTTTGCCGGATTGGGCGAAGCTCGCCATCTCCGGCGCAACCGTCGCTGTCTACATGGGTCGCACCGTCGCAGCCGAAGTCGCCGACCGTCTGATCGACGCGGGCCTGTCGCCGGATACGGCGGTGGCTGTGGTCGAGAATGCCAGCCTCGGCGATCGCCGCCGGTTTCACGGCACCCTGGCCGATCTGCCGTCGCTGGAAGAGCGTACCGATATCACTGGTCCCGTGATGACGATCATCGGTGACGCTGTTGCGGGCGCGAATTTTGAGAAATCCGAGCCGCTCGCGGCGGGCCGGCAGATCGATGTCGCGGCCTATCTGGGAGAGGACGCATGAAAGTGCTTACCGCCAATCGGCTGATCGATGGCGAGGCCGTCTGGTACGCGCCGAGCGGTCAATGGGCCGAAACGCTCGTCGGCGCCGACGTCGCTGCCGACAAGGCGCATGAGGAAAAGCTCGACGCCATTGGCAAGGCTGCCTTCGCCGCCAACAAGGTGCTCGATGTCGAGCTGATCGATGTCGACGTCGTCGACGGCGCGATCGTGCCGCTGCGCTTGCGCGAACGCATCCGCGCCGCCGGGCCAACCATTCACCCGAACCTTGGCAAGCAGGCGAGGCCGGCTGCCAAGCCAGAAGATTCGTGGGTCATCTGATGTACCGTTACGACGAGTTCGACCACAGTTTCGTCAAGGCCCGCGTGGCGCAGTTTGCCGACCAGGTCGAGCGCCGGTTGGCCGGCGAGATCACCGAAGACCAGTTTCGTCCGCTCCGGCTGATGAATGGCGTCTATCTGCAATTGCACGCCTACATGCTGCGCATCGCCATCCCCTACGGCACGCTGAGCTCGCGCCAGTTGCGTATGCTGGCGCATATCGCGCGCACCTATGACAAGGGCTACGGCCATTTCACGACGCGGCAGAACATCCAGTTCCATTGGCCGGCGCTGGCCGACGTGCCGGCTATCCTGGCCGATCTTGCGTCTGTTGAGATGCACGCCATCCAGACTTCAGGCAATTGCATCCGCAACGTGACGGCTGATCAGTTCGCCGGCGCGGCCGCTGACGAAGTGGCCGATCCGCGGCCCTATTGCGAGATCCTGCGCCAATGGTCGACGGTGCATCCCGAATTCTCCTACCTGCCGCGCAAGTTCAAGATCGCCGTCACCGGCGCAGAGCGTGACCGCGCCGCGATCCAGACGCATGATATCGGCCTGCACCTGAAGAAGAATGCCGAGGGCGAGCTGGGCTTTGCCGTCTATGTCGGCGGCGGGCAGGGCCGGACGCCGATGGTGGCCAAGAAGATCCGCGACTTCCTGCCCGAGGAGCACCTGCTCTCCTACTGCACGGCGATCCTGCGCGTGTACAATCTCTATGGACGCCGCGACAACAAGTACAAGGCGCGCATCAAAATCCTGGTGCACGAGACCGGCGTCGAGGAATTCGCGCGTCAGGTCGAGGCCGAATGGGCCGACCTGAAGGATGGCGAGCTCAAATTGCCGGCCGAAGACATCGCGGCCATCGACGCTTACTTCGCGCCGCCGGCCTTGCCGCCCCGCCCGGAAGGCGACCGGCTGATCAAGGAAGCGCGGCTCGATTCGAAGAGCTTTGCCGAGTGGCTCGACCAGAACGTCATCACCCATCGCAACCCTGATTATGCGGCGGTGACGATTTCGCTGAAGGGCATCGGCGAGGTTCCCGGCGACGCCAGCGACAGCCAGATGGACGCTGTCGCCGATATCGCCGAGACCTATGCTTTTGACGAGATACGCGTCAGCCACGAGCAGAACCTGATCCTGCCGCATGTCGCGCGCGCCGATTTGCGCGTGGTCTATGACCAACTGGTCGAGATCGGCTTTGCCACGGCCAACTCGAACCTGATCACCGACATCATCGCTTGCCCGGGCCTCGACTATTGCGCCCTGGCCAACGCGCGCTCGATACCGGTCGCGCAGGAAATCTCGCAGCGCTTTGCCAGTCTGGAACGCCAACGCGATATCGGCGAGTTAAAGCTGAAGATTTCCGGCTGCATCAACGCCTGCGGCCACCATCATGTCGGTCACATCGGCATTCTGGGCGTCGAGAAGAAGGGCGCCGAACTCTATCAGGTGACGCTCGGTGGTTCTGGCGACGAGCACACGACGATAGGCGACATCATCGGCCGCGGGTTCGGCCCCGACGAAATCACCGACGCGATTGAAAAGATCGTCGACACCTATTTGACTGTCCGCACCGACAGGTCGGAAAAGTTTCTCGAGACCTACCGCCGTGTAGGCCCCGCGCCGTTCAAGGAGGCGCTCTATGCTAGCGAAGCTAAAGCCGCGTGATCTTGCCGAGCAGCGTATCGCTCAGGCGGCCGAACTGAACGCGCTCTACGGCGAACGTTCGGCCGAAGAGATTATCGCCATCGCAGCCAACCAGGAATTCGCCGGCCACATCGCTGCCGTGTCCTCGTTTGGCGCGGATTCGGCGGTTCTGCTGAACCTGATCGCGCAGGTCGACCGCAACCTGCCGGTCCTCTTCCTCGATACCGGCAAGCATTTTGGCGAAACCCTCGACTATTGCGATGCGCTGGTCACCGATTTCGGCCTGCGCAACCTGCAGGTTCTGCACCCCGATCCGGCGCTGCTCTCCGAGCGTGATCCGGACGGCACGCTGCACCAGCGCAACACCGACGCCTGCTGCGAAATCCGCAAGGTCGAGCCGATGGCGCGCGGCCTCGCGCCTTATTCGGCCTGGTTCACCGGCCGCAAGCGCTTCCAGTCCGCCACGCGCGCCAAGCTGGAGGCGTTCGAGGCGGTCGGCGAGCGTATCCGCATCAATCCGTTGGCCCGCTGGACGACGTCCGATCTCGCCGACTACATGCGCGCCCATGCGCTGCGTGAGAATCCACTCGTCGCCTATGGCTATCTGTCGATAGGCTGCTTCCCTTGCACACAGCCGGTGCAGCCTGGCGAGGATGCCCGTTCGGGCCGGTGGGCTGGTCAAGCCAAGGTGGAATGCGGTATTCACCTCTCCGGTCTCGAACAATCGCTGACCGACGCATCGCTCTAGAGAGTAAAGCCGCTCATACGATATGACTGAAACGACAGCGCCTGAAATGCGCCTGTGGACGCCGCAGGGTTTTCGCGACGACGAATGGCAGCACGGCGAGGACGCCGAGGCGCTCGCGTCAAACAGCAAGATAATCTTGCCTTTGCAAATCGTGCTTGGGCTCGACGAACAGACGCGCGCCAACGCCAAGGCGCGGCTGGGCGTTTTGCTAATGCCCGGCGACCCGGTTGAGCAGATCGCGGATTTGCTGGGCGACCTGTCGCTGGTGGCGCTGTCTTTTCCGGCTTTCAGCGACGGCCGCAGCTTCTCGAAGGCTGAAATCCTCCGTCGCCGCTATAGCTTTGCCGGCGCCGTGCGCGCTGTCGGCCAGGTTTTGATCGATCAATTGCCGCACATGCTGCGTGTTGGCTTCGACGAGTTTGAGGTAATGCACCCAGTGTTGCTGAAGCGATTGGAAGAGGGGCGTCTCGACGGCCTGCCGCTCTATTATCAGCCTTCCGCCAAAGCGGCCAAGGCTGGCGAAAAATATTCCTGGCGCCGAACACCAAATGAGGGTTAGCGCTTAGCCTGCTTTTCGGCGGCTTCAAGCTTCTCCAGCATTTTGGCAAAGTATTCCGGAAGGCCGTGCGAGACGGTATAAAAGGGCAGGCTTGCGGCATAGGTCCGCATCAAGCCGGCACTCGCCTGGCGCTTGATTTCTCGCGCTAATCTAGAGTTCTTGTCTGCCGTCGCCCGTTGCATGATCTTTCCCTTCGGAAAGCAAAAATCCATCATGCGCCCGTTGGTTCCGCTGATGAAGTGTCGCAGCCCGAAAGTCAGGTGTTCGGTAAAATTTGCGTAAATATTGGTCGAACCGGCAGGCCGCCCCGATCGTGCCCGGAGTAGCGCGAAATGCCGCCGAGCCTTGATTTTTGGACTCCGAACCTCGATATCGGGCGCGAATTTGGAATTGTTCTAGGTGGATGACATGACGAGTGGTGACCCGAAGCAAGGGCTGGACGACGAAATGGCGGCATTTGGCGACGATGCGCTGGCTTCCGAGCCGTTGGCGGACGGTGATTTCGAGGTGCTGACCAAGCTGATGGCGGAAAATGAAGAGCTGAAGGATCGCGCTCTGCGCGTTGCGGCCGAGATGGAGAACCTTCGCCGCCGCACCGCGCGCGACGTTCACGATGCGCGCGCCTATGCGATCGCCAACTTCGCCCGCGATATGCTGTCGGTGTCCGACAATTTGCGCCGCGCCATTGATGCTGTTCCTGCCGAAGCCAAAGACGGCGGCGATGCCGGCCTGAAGGGTCTGCTGGAAGGCGTCGAGATGACCGAGCGCTCAATGCTGTCCGGGCTCGAGCGTCACGGCGTGAAAAAGCTCAGCCCCGAAGGCGAGAAGTTCGACCCGAATTTCCATCAGGCGATGTTCGAGATCCCGAACGCGGACGTGCCGGCGAACACGGTGCTGCAGGTCGTCCAGCCGGGCTACTCCATTGGCGAGCGCGTTTTGCGCCCGGCTATGGTGGGCGTCTCCAAGGGCGGGCCAAAGGTCGCGGCCGCCAACGGCAATACGCCAGAGCCGGGACCAGTGGACGCCCAGGCGGAGAAAGACGCCTGATCCAGGGCAGTAGGGCAGTAGGGCAGTAGGGCAGTAGGTATCTACCCTCACATGCCCATCAGACTGGTGATCAATCCCTATTGCCCTACGGCCATATTGCCCTATTCCCTTCCTTCATGGACCCCATAACCCTTCTCGACTACGCCGGCGTCGCCGTCTTCGCAGCGACCGGCGCTTTGGCGGCCTCACGCAAGCAGCTTGATGTGGTGGGTTTCATCTTTCTGGCCGCGATCACTGGCATTGGCGGCGGCACGCTGCGCGATGTGATCCTGAACATTCCCGTCTTCTGGGTCGGCAACACGATCTATGTGTTGATCTGTACGGCCGTCGCCATTTTCGTTTTCTTCACCGCCCATTTGGTCGCGTCGCGCTGGAAGTGGCTGTTGTGGCTCGACGCCATCGGCCTCGCGGCCTTTGCCGCGATGGGCGCGGCCAAGGGACTGGCCATCACCGGCCAGCCGGTTGTTGCTATCATCACCGGCATGCTGACCGCCACCTTCGGTGGCATTCTGCGTGACATTGTTGCCGGCGAACCTTCGGTGCTCCTGCGACCCGAGGTCTATATTTCGGCGGCCGGCGCCGGCGCTGGCGCCTATGTGCTGGCAGACAGTCTGCTCGCGGCGCCCAATGTCTCGGCAATGATCGCGTTCATCGTCGCGCTTGTCGTGCGCGGCGGCGCGCTGTGGTTTGGCTGGACCTTTGCGCCATACAAGAGCCGGCCGGGTCGGCGGCCGGAGGAGATTCCGTGAAGAAGAAGGCAGTAGGGGAATAGGGAAGTACGGCAATAGGGGAAATGTAAGGGCAATAATCACTTGCCTCCAGCTACAATAAGCCGAATGCTCTTCTACTGCCCTACTGCCCTACTGCCCTACTGCCCTACTGCCCTACTGCCCTACGCAACGAGCTTCTGCCCTTCTCCGCCATAATAATTGATATAGCGCGCGCCGATCTCTTTCACCGGCATGATCAT
>JBFWUS010000091.1:0-18093 GCA_050247155.1 Rhizobiaceae bacterium | reverse complement strand
ATGATGTAGACTGGAAGAAGGTTGGGCGCTCCTAGGAATTGCGCTTCATCCAATGTCGGCAGGCAAAGGAGCCAGTCCGATTAGCAGCCGAGCAAAATTAAAGAACAATAATCCTAGAGCTAGCATCGCGGGCACAACGGTTACCCAGAAACAAATCCGAGAAGCCAAAGCTCCGACTTTGAGCAGGGAATGCCGACTGTCATATTCAATTTGGTTGTACTTCTCAAAAAACGCCTCAGGCGTCAAATTTTCTTGAAGTAGCTCACGGACTTTCTGAAAATGGCCAACATGGCGGGCCATTTTGAAAATCTGATACCCAATGAAAATGCACAGCGACACTCCGAGCAAAAGGGCGATCAGAAGATTTGCCCGCATGGGCAATCTTTCTCGCAAATTGCCCCAAATCGTGATTGTGCCCGCGTAGCCCGCAACCATTATCAAATTGTTGTAAGAAGCCGCTTTATCAAAAAGCTGCGACTGCATCTCGACAAGAGTTTTTCGGTAAGCTGCTGCCAATTCAGATTGGCCGGTCGCTGTGATCGGAGGCGGGCCAACATTTGGCGGAATGAGCGACATATCCGACTTCAGTCGGAAAGCTTCATAAGCATTGCTTGAAACGATATTCCTGGGGCTTCCGCAGCTGAACCCTGCATCGTCACACTGCCGTCTTTGATACGACCTCGTAAGCTAATATGGACCCGGTCAACACCGAACACCGACGCTAGACCGGCGGTATGTCTGTCGGTTGCAACGCTGGCCGTAAATTCGTCACCTGCCTGAGAGTAAGTGCCGACGTAGTAGATACTGCTGTCGCCGCCACGCATCCGCCCGCCCGACAAGACAATGACACCCGCTCCCATTCCCATGGGCGTCTGGAAACTCACGCGATAAAGCCCATCCGTAAGCATTACAGGTCTCCCAGCGCTGCTAATTGCAGCGGGTTGCTATTCAAAATTCCGTTGCGAAACTTATCACGTTCGCTATTTGTTCACAATGGCCGTCGAGACCATTGGAGAGGCATTTGACCTCGGCTGGCGCGTCCATGTGCGATGCGCCTGGGGTCCGCGCGACGGGATGAAGCGCCGACGCGAGTGTGTCTTTGGCGGTGAGCTCGACCTAGCTACGCTCGTTTGGACACGCGGGCGAAGTTTCCCGTTAGGGATGCTGGAAAGCCGATTGCGGTGTCCTCGGTGCGGATCGCGGCGCGTGCGTATCGCATTTTCTCCGCCTCTCAATTCTTCCGCG
Source organism: Rhizobiaceae bacterium (assembly GCA_050247155.1). Classification (GTDB taxonomy): domain Bacteria; phylum Pseudomonadota; class Alphaproteobacteria; order Rhizobiales; family Rhizobiaceae; genus Mesorhizobium_G. The sequence continues at coordinate 16,848 of JBFWUS010000091.1, read as the reverse complement.
CTGAGACTGAATGCGTAGAATAAGGTCCATATGCAAAAGTTTGGTGGGCAGGATGAAAAGATATTGGCGCCGACAACCCGCTGACAATATTGACCGTCGTTGGAAGGATTTCGAAAGAGAGCTGAATTCAGTCGAGTATCGAATTAAATCGCTTCGGTACGAAAGTGTTATAACTCCTACTACTCAACGATCAGACAGTATCTACGAAGTCGGGTTCTATACGATCCGGGCCGATGGAAACGGTGACACCGTGTCCTTGTCGCAAATAAACAGCGCACTTGCTCCGGAAAACCTGGGCCCGCCCCTTGGCAGTGAATTGCTGCAAGTGCCGAGGCCGCCCGAGTTTCCCGAACTTCCGCAAGAACCGGAGGAATTGCCAGAGTGGAACAAAATAGCCGGCCAAAAGCCATATGCGGCGACCAAAGCTAGGGAGCTGTCGGCCAAACTTGCAAAACTTCGCCAGTCATTTGAAGAAACGTACCAGATCGACCTTAAAATGATGGAGGCCCTGCGTCTCGGATATTCGACAGGCGACCCCAAGTACGTGGAATTGTTGGCATCGTTATCTTTGACGCGGCACTACCTACCAGCAGCATTGCGACGGCCTTCAAATCTGAAATATGACGAAAAGACGCGGACGTTGCTTTGCGAAATTGAGGTGCCTAATTTTGCGAACATTAAAATACAGAAGCCGAAGGCAGGTCATAAATATGGGCCAGCAAATGCGACCGAAAGAAAAAAGGCTCTAGAGAATTTTCTTTTTGCGTCTGCTGTACGAGCTGGGTATTTGTGTGCGCATTCCGACATTGATCATCGTATAGATTTGTTAGCGGTAAATGTTCAGCAACAATGGTTTGATCCGGCTACAGGCAACACACGAGAAGGGGTTATTGCCTCGCTACAAGCGCTCAAAGCTGACTTTTTTTCGCTGAGGCCAGGTCACATTGACCCCAAGGCTTGCTTCTTTCATCTCAAAGGCATTGCGACGCCATCTGTTGAGCGAACGACACCAATTCGCCCTATTTTTTATCTCGACACAAAAGATAGTCGTGTTGTCGAAAATCGAGATGTCGCAAATAGTCTAGCTGCGACTGAAAACTTAGCCGCAATACCGTGGGAGGATTTTGAACACTTAGTACGTCAACTTTTCGAATGGGAATTTGGCCGAAGTGGTGTCGAGGTTAAAGTTACACGCGCATCCCGAGACCGAGGCGTTGACGCAATAATGTTTGATCCTGACCCGCTTCGCGGCGGAAAGTATGTTCTCCAAGCCAAACGATATACGCGAACAGTGGATGTCGCTTCAGTACGGGACCTTTATGGAACGGTTATGAACGAGGGAGCCAATCGAGGTATCCTCGTTACAACAAGTTCTTTCGGCCCCGACGCTTATGAGTTCGCGAAAGATAAGCCACTATCGCTCGTCGACGGGCCAAATCTAATCGCAATGCTACAAAGACATGGCCGAGACTATCGAATTGATCTCGCTGAAGCTCGAAACCTCGGTGCAGCTACGAACGATTAGTGAGCGCTTCATTTCTTACGATAATCGCGCGGCGGAAGATCAAGATTTCCGGGCCAGCTATCTGCGCGTAATTGATCGAGCGCGCTTTCGATGAGATAGCCAGTGATGCCATCCCGCTTTTCGTCAGCAAGGGCTAGCGCGGCTTCGAGATGATCCATCATCTTCTGCCGCAACTCAGCGACTTTTTCCGGTCCCCCACCGATTGGCTGTGGCATGTCGACTTCCTCCCCGGCCATCGTCGGAGATAGGGGGAGAACGGGTCAAGATCGCAAATATAAGCCGGAGTCAGTTAGAGTCGGCCCGGATGGCACACAAGAAATCCATGCAAAACATGAGGGATGGCGGAGAGAGAGGAATACACCGCGTCACATTGGGGCAATTGGATATATCGCCCCTGCGGAAAACGTTCGTTTTTCGGAGGATCGTACGCCGGCAATTGGTTCGCGATAATAGCACTCCAAAAACCGTCTCTAGAAATTCGGTCGCGAACATGGGCGGGCGCCGAGTACCGCCATACCCACCCAGTGCCGCATCGAAATAGTCTCCAGCACGCGTCTCCTGAATTTGGGAATATCGCCCGAGCTCGGCGGAGACATTTCGCCCGAGTGGGCCTGCTTCGTGAAAATTCAGTCGGACCAGAGACCACCTCCATGACGCAAGTCGCCCGCAATTGCGGGCCTTCTGCGTTCAATTGGGAACTCCGGCAGAGAGACCGGACTGGTTGGCTGGGTTGACAGGATTCGAACCGCGAAATGGCCAACCTCGGCAACACGCATAGATGACAAAGGTTTGTGTTTTCCATCTCCCAAGGCCGACTCGGTGAATTCGATCAAGACGCGGATCGCCGATGCGGCGGTATCGCGCGGCTTGACCCGCAGGTCCAAGTCTAGGACGGCATCGCAACTTCCGCAGAGGACTGTCAGCCACGGATGCCGGGAATTTGGGCGTGGCTTGAATAGTCGGCCAGAACCCCGCCGACCTCTTGGCCGACAGGCGCGCGCGTTGAACTGTCGCACGATCAGCAAGGCGTCCCGCTCGGCTTCAATGGCGCGGGTGTCTCGCTCGGCAAGCTGCCGAAGTCTGTATTCTCGCGTAGTACGGTGTTTCTCAGGCACGTTGTGAACCTGCTAGGATTGGGTTTCCGCTGAAATAGAACGAGAGCAGGACAATGGTTGCGAAGCTGGAACGTGTGCCGCTGCGGGTGGCATTTCCCTCTGAGGTTAGAGATTTATCCCGCTGGGTGAAAGCTAACATCGAGGAAATAAACGCAGCAACCGGACTGTCGCTGGCGAACGCGAGTGCTGAACAGCCGGCGGGCGATTTTAGCGTGGACCTGATTGCCGAAGATGACGGCGGCGGCAAGGTCGTTATAGAAAATCAGATCGGCAAGAGTGACCACGACCACCTTGGTAAGGTACTAACTTATCTCTCGGCGCATGAGGCGCAGGCAGCAGTGTGGATTGTCGAAAAGCCGCGCGTCGAACATGTGAACGCCATTGCTTGGCTCAATCAGTCTTCGTCTGCTGATTTTTATTTGGTGAAGGTCGAAGCATTCCGCATTGGAAATTCAGATGTCGCGCCGCTTCTAACCCTAATTACGGGACCAAGCCCCGAAACGAAGATAATTGCGGAAGAAAAAGAGCGGTTTCAGGCGCGTCATCACGAGCGCGAGCGATTTTGGGAAGGCTTGCTCGAAGTTGCCAACAAGAAAACCGATCTCCATGCTGGACGCGCCGCATCACGTGACAGTTTTATCGGTGGCCCCTCCGGAACGGCGGGAATCACCTTCAACTACGTGGTGCGCCAGCACAGCGGCATGGTCGAGTTATGGATCGGTCGCGGACCAGAGCGTGCAAACGAGAACAAGGAAATCTTTAACAAGCTGTTTGCCCAAAAAGAGCAAATTGAGCGCGACTTTGGCGGGCCGTTGGATTGGCAACCGTTGGAAGACCGTAAGGGATGCAGAATTGCAATTATTACAGAGATCGGCGGCTACCGGGACCCTGACAAGTGGCCGCAAGTTTTCGAGTGGATGACCGATAAGATGGTAGCGCTGCATCGAGCCCTTCAGTCGCGCGTTGAAGCGTTAAACCTATAGCGGTGCAGCGATGAAGTTGTTTCGCGGGGATGTTTATCGGGATGACCGCTTGTATGTCATGCGGATGGCGGCGAATTTCACCAAGGACGGCGACGGCACGGTGACTGTGGCGCTTGCCGCAGAGCCGAATATCGAAGCAGATAAACCCGTGGTGTTAGTGACCTACCGTAATCTGCCTACGCTTCCCGCGGTTCGCGTGGATGATTTCTCATCATTCAACGCGGCACTCGACTACATCAAACGAATTGAACCAACGTGTCCTCGCATCAGCTTGCAAGGGCACTCGCCGGACCCGACGCCATCTTGGCAAGAACATCTGGAATGGCTGCACGGGCAGGGCCTTAGATCGGCGGCGGAAGGCGATACGCCACTTCCTGACGGGACCGATGCGAGCAGCAACCCGCGAGAAGTGCTCATCATCCCGCCAAAGGAAAATTAGCCAACTGAAACTGACGTGAAAACTCTCTCGCCGAGGGCCGCTGAGCGATTGTTGGTGGGTGTGTAGGTACGAGAGCGAGCGAACTGGACAACGACAGGGGATCAAAAGGCTAGATCGCAGATGCGACCCCTCACTCTCCGTTCGACGTAGTCGATGACCCGACCTAACGTTACGTGGAACTTAGCGAAATTTTGCGTTCTCCATTCTCCAAGGGCATGCGCGTCCCAAAAACCCGGTCGCGAGGCAACACAAAAAAGCGTATCAGTACAGCCGCTTACGAGAACCGTACAAGAACGAGAAAGTACAGAGGTTCAGAGAAAATCGCGCACAGAGAGAAAGAATCCGGCGCCCACCATCCGATTCGGTACAGAGCTTCGGACGCGAACGTGCGGCGTCACTGGCGTTTCTCGTAGGGCCAGGAGAAGCCGGCGAAGGGTTTTTGAAAAGAACTGGCGGAGAGAGAGGGATTCGAACCCTCGATACGGTTTCCCGTATACACGCTTTCCAAGCGTGCGCCTTCAGCCACTCGGCCACCTCTCCATCGTCGCGGCACCGGTTGCTGGCGCGGCACCGGAGGCGTCTTCCTAAAGGTGCGTTCCGGATTTTGCAAAACAGCCCGGCGCAAAAATTTTCCCGCAGACCGCCGCCGGCCAACTCGACTGCATCGACGACACTGCGGTGTAATTCTGCTTTGATATGCATTATTTACATATATTGACGTTTCTGGAAATTAATGCAGAAATAAGAAATCCCTGAATTTTCAGAGATTTCGGGGTCCCGCGACGTTCACCGCCGAGGGCGATGAGGCTGACATGCCGGACAACACCTCAGCGCTTCAGCTCGTGCTGACGGGCGACCCGACGCTGCTCGAGATCGTGTGGCTGTCGTTGTTCGTCAGCGGCAGCGCCGTGTTCTTCTCTGCGCTGATCGGCGTGCCGTTCGGCGCCCTGATTGCGCTGACACGGTTTCCGGGCCGGGAGACGCTGATTGTCGTCCTGAACGCCCTGATGGGCCTGCCCCCGGTCGTGGTCGGGCTGCTCGTCTATCTCGGCCTGTCGCGCTCCGGCCCGCTCGGCCCGCTCGGCCTGTTGTTCACGCCGGAGGCCATGATTATTGCGCAAACGGTGCTGGTCACCCCGATCATCGCCGCGCTGACCCGGCAGACCATCGAAGACCTCTGGGACGAGTATCGCGACGAACTGACAGCGATGAATGTCGGGCCGGCCGGCCGCATTGCCACGCTGATCTGGGATGCGCGTTTCAGCCTGGTCACCGCGCTGCTCGCTGGTTTCGGCCGCGCCGCGGCCGAAGTCGGCGCCATCATCATCGTCGGCGGCAATATCGAGGGCTTCACCCGGACGATGACGACGACCATCGCGCTCGAAACTTCGAAAGGCGATCTCCCGCTCGCGATCGGCCTCGGCATCGTCCTCATCACCATCGTCGTCGCGGTCAACGCGCTCGCCTGGGGTGCGCGCCGTGCCGGCGAACGGTTTGCGGGATGACCATGCGGGCACCGACATCCGATCTTCCGATCTTGCTCGAGGACGTCGGTGTCCGGATCGGCGCCGTGACGATCCTCGATCGCGTCTCGCTGACGATCGGCTCCGGTGCGCCGACCGTCCTGATCGGCCCGAACGGTTCCGGCAAGACCACGCTGCTGCGTGTCCTGATGGGGTTGCAGGCCCCGACCTCAGGACACATCACATGGGGTGGCCGCAACGAGGCGCAGCCAGACAAGCGCGCCATTGTATTTCAGCGTCCGACCATGTTGCGGCGAAGCGCGAGCGGCAACCTCCGCTACGCGCTGAAGGCCGCGAACGTTGCGCGCAACGCTCACACGCAGCGGATTGCCGAGTTGCTGCAACTGGTCGGCCTCGAAACGCTCGGCGAGCGCCCGGCGCGGCGGCTCTCCGGCGGCGAACAGCAACGTCTCGCACTGGCGCGGGCGCTGGCGCGCGATCCGGCGCTGTTGCTGCTCGATGAACCCGCGGCCAGCCTCGACCCCGCAGCCGCCAAAGCGATTGAAGACACGATCGCCGCGATATCCGCCCGCAGCGTCAAGGTCGTGATGTCGACGCACAATCTGGGACAGGCGAAGCGGCTGGCCGGCGACATCGTCGTCATGCATCGCGGCAGCATCGTCGAACATGGACCCGCGTCCGACATCCTCGAGAACCCACGCACGCCGGAAGCGAGAGCGTTCCTGTCCGGCGAACTGCTCGTTTAAGACCGAAAACAAAAGGAGGGACTCATGAACACCCGCCGTATTTTCATCGCCTCAGTCCTCGCCTTCGCCGCACTCGGCACGCCGGCCGCCATGGCACAGGACAAGTCGATTGTCCTCGCGTCGACGACGTCGACGCAGGACTCCGGCCTGTTCACCTTCATCCTGCCGAAGTTCAAGGCCAAGACCGGCATCGACGTGAAGGTCGTTGCGCAGGGCACCGGCAAGGCGCTCGACACCGGCCGCCGCGGCGACGCCGACGTCCTGTTCGTCCACGCCAAGGCGCAGGAAGAGAAGTTCGTCGCCGACGGTTACGGCGTGAAGCGCTACCCGGTGATGTACAACGACTTCGTGCTGGTCGGGCCCAAGAGCGACCCCGCCGGCATCAAAGGCGCGAAGGACATCGGCAAAGCGCTGACGACGATCAAGGATAAAGGCAAAGACTTCATCTCGCGCGGCGACAAATCCGGCACGCACAGCGCCGAACTCAAGCTCTGGAAGGTCGCCGGCGTCAACATCGAGAAGGACAAGGGCGCCTGGTACAAGGCGATCGGCCAGGGCATGGGCGCGACATTGAACACCGCCTCCGCCAGCAATGCCTATACGCTGACGGACCGCGCCACCTGGATCAACTTCAAGAACAAGGGCGATCTCGTCATCGTGGTCGAAGGCGACAAGCGGCTGTTCAACCAGTACGGCATCATGCTGGTCAATCCGGCGAAGCACGCAAACGTCAAGAAGGATCTCGGGCAGCAGTTCATCGACTGGATCGTCTCGACGGAAGGCCAGAAGGCGATCGCAGATTACAAGGTGAACGGCCAGCAGTTGTTCTTCACGAACGCGAACGACGCGGGCGCGTGATGAACACCGCGGCCATCGCCATCGCATTGGCGGCAGTCGTCACGACCGGCAACCCCGCGCGCGCAGAGACCGTTTATCTCCACGCCGCGGGGAGCCTCCGCAACGCCTTGACAGACGTCGCCAAGGCGTTCGAGGCAGCGTCCGGCAACACGGTCACCGCCAAGTCCGGCCCGTCGGGCCTCCTGCGCAAGGAGATCGCCGACCGGGCGAAGGCCGAGGTGTTCGCTTCGGCCAATATGACGCACCCGAAGGCGCTGTCGGACGCCGGTCGAGACGCTGGTATCGAGGGAAGGCCGAACCGCGTTCCTGCCGGGGTGAAATTCCCCTGCGGGCCCTATAGATTGGCGCCATGAGCACGAAGCCAGCAGACGACGACCGCTACATCATCAAGCCCGACCCGCACGACCCGCGGCTGACCGAGCGGGTCACCGGCGTCGACCAGACCGGCCAGCCGATCGAAACCTCCGTCACGGTCGAGCGCGCGCTGACGATTTACCTGAACAGCCAGGAGATCGTCACCGCGATGACGATCAACGACTATCCGGACTATCTGGCGATCGGCTACCTGCTCAACCAGAACATGCTGATGCCGGACGATGTCATCACCGGGGTCGACTATGACGAGGAACTCGCCGTCGTCGTCGTGCGCACCAAACGCAAGACCAATTACGAAAAGAAGCTGAAGAAGAAGGTACAGACTTCGGGCTGCGCGCAGGGCACGGTGTTCGGCGATCTGATGGAGGCGCTGGAGAACGTCACGCTGCCGGACGCGGAACTCCGCACCTCATGGCTCTATGCGCTGACGCAGTCGATCAATACCACGCCGTCGCTCTATCTCGAGGCCGGCGCGATCCACGGCTGCGTGCTGGCGCGGCGGGACCAGCCGCTCGTCTATATGGAAGACGTCGGCCGCCATAACGCGGTCGACAAGATCGCCGGCTGGATGTTCAAGGAGCGGGTGCCGGCGCACGACAAGATTTTCTACACCACCGGCCGCCTCACCTCGGAAATGGTCATCAAGACGGTGCGGATGGGCATTCCGATCCTGATCTCGCGCTCAGGCTTCACGGCCTGGGGTGTCGAGCTGGCCCGCAAGGCGAACCTGACGCTGGTTGGCCGAGCGCGCGGCAAGCGCTTCATCGCGCTCGCCGGCGAGAGCCGCATCGTGTTCGATCAGGATCTCGCTTACGTCGAGGACGAAAGCGCCAAACACCGGCGCAAAGCGGCGGTGCATGACGACTAACCTGCCGCCGACGTTCGGTCTCGTTCTCGCAGGTGGTTTGGCGCGGCGCATGGGCGGCGGCGACAAGGCGCGGCTCAAGGTCGGCGGCGTGACGATTCTCGACCGCGTGCTGGCCTGCCTCTCCGCGCAATGCGCGGGCATTCTCATCAATGCCAATGGCGATCCGGCGCGCTTCGCCGACACCGGCGCGCCCGTCGTTGCCGACAACGTACCGGGTTTCGTCGGGCCGTTGGCCGGCGTGCTCGCCGGGCTCGACTGGCTTGCCGCCAACCGGCCGGACATCGCCTGGATACTCAGCGTGCCCGGCGACTGCCCGTTCCTGCCCGACGATCTCGTCGAACGGCTGCACGGGGCACGGCGGACCGAAGGCACGGCGCTTGCCTGCGCGCGTTCCGGTGAATGGCGGCATCCTGTCGTCGGTCTCTGGCCGGTCGCGCTGCGCGAGAACCTGCGCCATGCCATCACGGTCGAGGATCTGCACAAGATCGAAGTGTGGACCTCACGGCACGGCATCGCCATTGCCGATTGGCCCGACCAACCTGTCGACCCATTCTTTAACGTGAATACGCCGGACGATGCGGCGGCGGCGGAGAAGGTTGCGGCGCAAAATCCCCAAATCTGAGCTTGGAGCGCCGGCTTGATCCGGCTTTGCCGCCTTGCTGGATTTGCTATAATTATAAAATGTGAACTGGGGAGGAGGATACAAACAATGAACGCATTTCTCTCGGCTTGCGCCGCCGCCGTCGTGATTGCCGTGATCGGCGTTTTCGTCCTGAACGGGATGCAAGAGCCGGTGGACGCCGCCTACTCCACAAACGCGGTCCGCCTTTGACGAGATCGCGGGCCGGGCTCTGTTCCCGGCCCCGCTGCGCCTTCTTCTCGCGAGCCGGTCGTCGCCTCGCGTAGAGACGCTCTAGCCGGTCAGAACCGCATAGGAGAGGAACCCGACACGCGCGCCGGGTTCGATCTCCGTGACGTCCTCGGGAAATTCCAGCAGGCCGTCGGTTCCGGTCAGAGACGTGAGGACGCCGGCGCCGTCCTGCGGAAACTTGACGGCCTCGAGTTCACCGTCCGCCGCGGTCCGCAACGAAACGCGGACATATTCGCGGCGGCCTTTTTTCTTGCGGTAGGCGAAGGCCGAGCGCACCGGCAGCGCAATCAGCGGCTGCGGCGCCGCGCCGGACAGCCGCAGCAAGAGCGGGCGCACGACCCGCACAAAGGTCACGAACACCGCAACAGGATTGCCCGGCAGCCCCGCGAACGCGGCGCTGTTGGCGCCATTGCGAATCACGCCCATCGCCACCGGCCGGCCAGGCTTGATGCCGACACGCCAGAACACCAGCTTGCCGATCCGCTCGACCGCGTCGCGCACATGGTCGGCCTCGCCGGTCGACACGCCGCCCGAGGTCAACACCAGATCGTTGTCGGCGGCCGCCGTCAGGATCGCTTGCGGCAGCGTCGCGAGGTCGTCGCGCAGGATGCCGAGATCGGTCACGATCGCGCCGAATTGCGACAGCAGTTGTGACAGCAGGAAGCGGTTGGCGTCGTAGATGCCGGCCTTGCCGAGCGGCGCGCCCGGATCGACGACCTCGTCGCCGGTCGAGAACACCGCGACCCGCAGCCGGCGCCTGACCTCAAGTGCGGTCACACCAAGCGCGGCGGCAAGCGCGATGTGCCGCGCGGCAAGCTGCGTTCCGGCGGCGATCGCGACGCTGTTCCGGGGCGTGTCTTCGCCGGCGAGACGTCGATTGGCGCCCTTCTTCAATCCACTCGGAACGACGACCGTGTCGCCATCGACCGTCACGTCTTCCTGCATGAAGACCGTATCGGCGCCCGTCGGCATCGGCGCGCCGGTGAAAATTCTGATGGCCTGACCAGGGCTTATCGGTGTTTCGGCGGCGGCACCGGCGGTCAGGCGCCCGGCCACCGTCAGCCGGGTGTCGCCGTCGCTGCGCAGGTCGGCATGACGCACGGCGTAGCCGTCGACCGCGGAGTTATCGAACGGCGGCAACGGGATCGGCGCGATCACGTCGGCGGCGGCGATGCGTCCACCGGCTTCGGCGAGCGGCACACGGTCGATGCCGGCAACCGGGGCAATGCGCTCGACGATCAGCTTCTCCATCTCCGCGATCGGCATCAGCGGGCCGGAAAAAGCGAAGCAGTCGTCGGTCAACTGCGTCATCGCCCGTCTCGCATCATCGGCACGGTGGAGAGCGGCACCGCGTGACGTTGCAGCGCGTCGGCGACACCGTCGATGTCATTGAGGTCGATCAGCGGCACTTTGGCGGCCGGCAACGCAATATCGGTGGCAATCGCCACGATATGGGGATCGTCCGGCTGAATCAGCGGCTTGCCGTTGGCGGCGCGATGCACTTCGATCTTCGGGAATGCATCCCGCTTGTAGCCCTCGACCAAAACGAGGTCGACCGGCGACATCCTGGTCAGCAGCGCGCCGAGGTCCCATTCGGTCTCGTCACGCAATTCGTGCAGGATCGCCCAGCGTTTCGCCGAACTGATGATGACTTCGGTAGCGCCGGCAGCCCGGTGGAAGAACGAGTCCTTGCCGGGCTGGTCGAGGTCGAAGCCGTGATGCGCATGCTTGAGCGTCGACACGCGCAGGCCCCGCCCAATCAGCTTGGGCAGGACTTGTCTGATGAGGGTGGTTTTGCCGGAACCGCTCCAGCCGGCGAGGCCGATGACACGCATGGCGTCCTTATAGCAAAACGCCCGGCGTGAAGCCGGGCGTCCTGCATCGCGGTAAATCGCGCTCTATTCGGCCGGGGTGGCGACCGGCTGGGTCTGCGACTGATTGGGGCCGGTCCGGGCCATTTCTTCCTGGAGCCACAGATTGTGGTGCTGCTTGGCCCAGTTGACGTCGACGGTACCTTCGCCCATCGCCTCGAAGGCGCCTTCCATGCCGATCGAGCCGATATAGATGTGCGCCAGCATCGCGGCCACGAAGAGCACCGCGACGGTGCCGTGCAGAACCTGGGCGAGTTGCATGCCCTCGATACCGGTGCCGCCCCAGAACGGGAACATCAGCAGATAGCCGGTGACTGCCGACGCCGTGCCGCCGATCACGACGATCCAATAGATCATCTTTTGGCCGGCGTTGAACCGGTAGGACGGCGGGTGCTTGTCGTTGAACAGTCCTCCGCCTTCCTTGACCCATTTCACATCGGCGGAGTTCGGAATATTGCCTGCGATCCACATCAGGAAGATCGCCACCACACCGATCGTGAAGGGGAAGCTCAGATAGTTGTGCGCGTACTTTGCGAGCTCCGACCACGTCGTGAACGCGCTCGGGCCGATCAACGGCAACAACAGTGACTTGCCGAACGTGATGTTCAGCCCCGACAGCGCGAGGATGATGAAACAGGCTGCCGTCATCCAGTGAACCGAGCGCTCAAGCGACGTAAATCGCACGACGCGGCGCCCGGATCTGCCGCCCTGGATCTTGACCATGCCGCGCGACAGATAGAAGACCACGAGCAGCGCCAGCATGCCCAGGATGGCGATGCCGCCGATCCATTTCAACGTGACCTGGTGGAACTGCCGCCAATCACGCCCGCCCGGCTGCTCGAGCACGTCGGACTTCTTGTCCGGAATGCTGACGCGCCCCTGAATAACCTTGAGCTGCTGAAGCAGCTGCTCTTCTTTCACCGCGCTCGCGGTCGGATTGACTTGCTGCGCTGATACGGGCGCAGCCATCGCAACGACGAATGCGAGTGCCAAAGCGCCGGCCATCAGACGAACCTGCGAAATGAGTTTCGCCATGATTCCCACTCCCTCAATTCGATAGTTTTCTTGTTCTCAAGCTGCGAACGGGCGGCGGCACGGGATCGATTCCCGTGCCGCCGCGCGCAATCAGGTTGCGATCGACTCGCGATAGGCCGTCTGCCAGCCCCAGGCGCCGGAGCCGTAGCCACGCTTGGCCACCCGCTCCTTGTAGATCTTGGCGATCACTTCGCCATCGCCGGCGAGCAATGACTTGGTCGAACACATTTCCGCGCAGAGCGGCAGCTTGCCTTCTGCCAGACGGTTCGAACCGTACTTCTCGAACTCCTCCTTGCTGCCGTCGGCTTCAGGGCCGCCGGCGCAGAAGGTGCATTTGTCCATCTTGCCGCGCGATCCGAAGTTGCCGACTTTCGGATACTGCGGCGCGCCGAATGGACACGCATAGAAGCAGTAGCCGCAGCCGATGCAGAGGTCCTTGGAGTGCAGGACCACGCCGTCCGCCGTGGTGTAGAACACGTTGGTCGGGCACACCGATGCGCAGGGCGCATCGGTGCAGTGCATGCAGGCCATCGAGATCGACCGCTCCCCCGGCTTGCCGTCGTTCAGCGTAACGACGCGCCGGCGGTTGATGCCCCACGGCACTTCGTTCTCGTTTTTGCAGGCAGTGACGCAAGCATTGCATTCGATGCAACGATCGGCGTCACAAAGAAACTTCATTCGTGCCATTGTCGTTGCTCCTTACGCTGCCCGAACCTGGCAGAGCGTTGCTTTGGGTTCTTGCATTCCGGTGACGGGGTCGTAGCCGTAGGTCGTGATCGTGTTGACGCTTTCGCCCAGCACGACCGGATCGGCGCCCTTCGGATAGTTGGCGCGTTGATCGGCGCCCTGGAACCAGCCGCCGAAGTGGAACGGACACCAGGTGACGCCCTTGCCGACACGTTCGGTCACGAGCGCCTTCATCTTACAGGCCTTGCCGGCCTCCATTTCCGGACCCGACACCCAGACCCAGGCGCCGTCCTTGATGCCGCGTTCGGCGGCGTCGGACGGGTTGATCTCGATGAACATGTCCTGCTGGAGCTCGGCGAGCCACTTGTTGGACCGCGTTTCCTCGCCGCCACCTTCGTACTCGACCAGACGGCCGGAGGTGTTGATCAGCGGGAACTGCTTGGCGATGCCCTTGTCGAGCGCTGCCTTCTGCATCGTGAAGCCGATGTTCGGCACGCGGAACTGCACCGCGTCCGGACGGGTCGGATACTTCGCGACGAGATCGACACGCGGCGTGTAGATCGGCTCGCGGTGCACCGGCACCGGGTCCGGCAGGTTCCACGCGTTGGCGCGAGCCTTGCCGTTACCGTACGGGATGCAGTTGTGGATCAGCGCGACGCGCTGAATGCCACCCGAGAGGTCGATCGACCACGACACGCCGTCGGACTTGTCCGGTCCGCCGCCGATCCGCTCGATCGTCGCTCGTTCTGCATCGGTGAGTTCCTTGTCCCAGCCGAGCTTCTTGAGGACGCCATAGGTGAACTGCGGGTAGCCGTCCTTGATGTCGGAGTCCTTGGAGTAGTAGCCGTCACCGAGCATGCTGACCTTGCGGGTCGTGCCGTCCGGCAATTTCTCTTCACGCTCGTTGCCGAAACGCGCGCGGAACGTGCCGCCGCCCTGCGATACCGGAAGCGTGGTGTTGTAGAGAATCGGCGTGCCCGGATGACCGACCTTGCCGCCCGGCAACTTGACGTCCGGCGTGCCCCAGCACGGCCACGGCAGACCATAATAGTCGCCCTTGTTCGGGCCCTTGGTCGCCATCTGCGTCTTCATGTCGAAGTCGGCCTGATGGGCCATGTGCGACTTCAGACGCTCCGGAGACTGGCCGCAATAGCCGGTCGACCACCCACCACGATTGATCTCACGCAGGATATCCTCGGCCACCGGGAGATTACCGTTGACCTTGATGTTGCGGAACATCCGATCGGCAATGCCGAGCTTCTTGGCAAGCAGATACATGACCTCGAGGTCGTCTTTTGACTCGAAGATCGGCTTGACGATCTGTTCGCCCCACTGCATGGCGCGGTTCGAGGCGACGCGCGAGCCGTCAGTCTCGTAGCTGGTCGCGATCGGCAGCAGGTAGGTACCGTTCTTGCGGTTCGACACCGAGGCCCAGGTGGTGGGCACCGGATCGGCGACGACGAGCAGTTCGAGCTTTTCGATCGCCTTGGCGGTGTCGGGAATGCGCGTCACGGTGTTGCCGCCGTGACCCATCACGATCATCGCCTTTAGATTGTCTTTCTGGGCGACCTTGTCCTTCGGCAACAGCGTGGCGTCGTGCCACCGCGTCGAAGGAATGCCCGAGGTGTTCATCAGCTTCGGATCGTCGAATCGGCCCTTGAGCCATTCGAAATCCTCACCCCAGACGCGGGCCCAGTGCTTCCACGCCCCTTCGGCCAGGCCGTAGTAGAGCGGCAGCGTCACGACGTCGAGGCCGAGGTCGGTTGCGCCCTGAACGTTGGTATGGCCGCGGAAGATGTTGGCGCCGGTACCAGGCGCGCCGACGTTGCCGGTCGCCAGCAGCAGGATGCAGAACGCGCGGACATTCGCGGTGCCGATGGTGTGCTGGGTCGCGCCCATGCACCACACCAGCGTCGATGGACGCTGCTTGGCAAAGGTTTCCGCGACGCGCTTGAGTTGCGCTTCCGGCACACCGGTGACGCGCTCGACTTCTTCCGGCGTCCACTTCTCGACTTCCTTCCGAACGTCGTCCATGCCGTAGACACGCTGGCGAATGAACTCTTTGTCCTCCCAGCCGTTCTTGAAGATGTGGTGCAGCATGCCCCAGATCACCGGAATGTCGGTGCCAGAGCGGATGCGCACATACTCGTTGGCGTGGGCGGCCGTGCGCGTCATACGCGGCTCGATCACGATCACGTTGGCCTTGTTGAGTTCCTTGCCTTCAAGGATATGCTGCAGCGACACCGGATGCGCTTCCGCCGCATTCGAACCCATGAAGATCACTGTCTTCGAGTTCCGGATGTCGGTGTAGCTGTTCGTCATCGCGCCGTAGCCCCAGGTATTGGCCACGCCGGCGACCGTCGTCGAGTGACAGATACGCGCCTGATGGTCGGTGTTGTTGGTGCCCCAATAGGCCGCGAATTTGCGGTTGAGATAGGAGCCTTCGTTGGTGAACTTGGCGGAACCCAGCCAGTAGACCGACTCGGCGCCGGACTTGGCCCTGATCTCCGTCAGCTTGTCGCCAATCTCGTTGATCGCCTGATCCCACGAAATGCGATTCCACTGGCCGTTCACCAGCTTCATCGGATAGCGCAACCGGCGGTCGCCGTGCACCAGTTCGCGGGTCGCCGCGCCCTTGGCGCAGTGCGAACCGCGGCTGATCGGTGAGTCCCAACCGGGCTCTTGTCCGACCCACACCCCATTCGACACTTCTGCGATGACGGTGCAGCCAACCGAACAATGGGTGCAGATGTTCTTTTTAATCGTGGCGCCAGCCGCAGCGGGACCAGCCGCTTCGGCCTTGCGCACATTCGCGATTGGCAGCGTCCCGATGGCGGCAAGACCGCCGGCCGCGAGGCCTGATTTCTTCAGGAAGCTACGGCGGCTGACATGGCCGCCTGATTGGCTGTTCAGCGCTGCGGCGACACCGGCGCGACGAGCCTGGCGTTCTGTCCTTTTGATCAGCACGGGCGTTCTCCCTGGTTAGTAACCGTTGACCCGGTAAAACGTCTTCACGTTCTCCGAGTTCGGATTGTAGCGGGCCTTCTTTTTGTCAGCGTCGGACTCCGCGGCCTTCGCCTCGGGCGCAACCACCGCGGTCGCTGTCACCGCCAGGCCCGCGCCGGCACCCATCGCACGCAGAAAATCGCGGCGGCCATACTTGGCTTTGTCTTCTTTTTTCATTGCAGTTCCCTCCTCGGAAACACGTTTGTCCTGATACGACCTGCCGCTAAGCCGGCAAGTCGAAGGCTTCAGCTTCGATGTCCATGAACACGCGACCGAGCGTGCCGAGCCGGTGGTAGAAGTTTCCCGCCTCGGAGCGTTCGAGATCGATAAAGAAGCGCCCGATCCACGGCGCCATATGCTTTTCGAAAATCATCCGGTCCGAACCGGCCGGCGCCGGCAGACGCCCGCTCGCGAGGCCCGACATGATTTCGCAGAGAATTCCCGCGTGATCTTCCGGCTCGAAAACGCCGTCCGCGCGCGCAATGCCAATCTGATTGAGATCGTCGCGCAGGCGGGCCAGCGGGCGTTCTTGAAGAAACCCGGTCAGGTAGTAGGACGCGTAAGGCAGTATTTCGCCGCGCCCGAGCCCGATGAAGAGATCGAAATATTCGCGCTCGACCTTTTCCGCTGTCGCATCCGCGGCCGCTTCGGCAAGCGCCACGTGAGCCATGCCGAGCGGCGTCGCGTCGCCGCGCAGCGTTGCAAGGTCGTTGAGCAATCTCGCATCCGGCGCGCGATTGAGGAGCGCGGCAATCAGCGCATACTCTTGCGCGCGCGCGGCATCGATCTCATCGATCTCGTCGACGTCACCGGCCATCTTCTGCTCGCTATAAAGGTCGGGACGCAAGGTCGCGCGGTTCACTCCGGTCACCGACTCGACCGTCACGACACGTTCCGCGGGAACACGAATCCAGTTCGACACCGACGGCTGCGAAATGCCTATTCTGCGTGCAAGCTCGCTCACGCTGCCGGCAGCTCGGATCGC
>JBFWUS010000090.1:0-18167 GCA_050247155.1 Rhizobiaceae bacterium | reverse complement strand
CTGCGTCCAAATTCTCCCGCCGCCCGTCAAATCTGGCAAAAAACCGACAAAATAAACCCCAAAACACTGCAAATGGACGAACACAAAACTCATCCCTCGCCTCCCGCACAATTGCGCAACAGGCCCCTTGAGGGGGAGATGTCCGGCAGGACAGAGGGGGGTCGGAGCAGGAAAGAGCAAAATTATTGCGGAGGGCTACTTTCGCTCGCGATCTGCCTTGCCTCTATCCCTCCCGCCCACGCCGCCTGCCCGATCGAACTCGCCGTCTATGGCGAGAAGAACCAGGCGGCCGAGATCGATTTCCGGCCAGCGACCGATGCTGCCACCGTCACCAACAGCTTCAAGATGGTGATCGGGAATTTTGTCCTTGATGGATTTGTCCAGTGGACCGAGGGCGAGTCGCGGCCGTGGGGTACGCTGCATTACAACTGCCCGACGGGCGACGTGACCGGCGAGGAATATGCCGCCTGCACGGTCTGGCAAGGCATCGTCTACACGGCCAGCGAGCAAGGCGTGGTCGACCTGCTGCCGGCGCAGGGCATGCCGGCACCGAAGCGATTGAT
Source organism: Rhizobiaceae bacterium (assembly GCA_050247155.1). Taxonomy (GTDB): domain Bacteria; phylum Pseudomonadota; class Alphaproteobacteria; order Rhizobiales; family Rhizobiaceae; genus Mesorhizobium_G. Next base: position 17,604 of record JBFWUS010000090.1, on the reverse strand, counting down.
CCTCGCCGATCTTGGCCCGTCGCTGAAAGCCGCGACGGCATTCGGCCCGGCCGGGCTCACTAAAATTCCCTTCGATGTGTTTGAAATGAAAGGCTGCCAGGAATGAGTAAGGTTCTTCTGGTGACCGGCGGCAGCCGCGGCATCGGCGCTTCCGTGTGCCGGCTCGCTGCGGCGGCGGGCTACAAAATCGCCGTCAACTACACCTCCAATGTCGAAGCAGCCGAAAAGGTCGTCGCCGACATTCGCGCGGCGGGCGGCGACGCCGTTTCCGTGCAGGGCGATGTCGGTTCGGAAGCGGATGTGCTGGCCATGTTCGATCTGGTCGATCATACCTTCGGGCCGCTCGACGCGCTGGTCAACAACGCCGGCGTTGTCGACGTCAAGGCGCGACTGGACGAGATGAGCCTGGCGCGGCTGGAGCGCATGTTCCGCATCAACACCATCGGCTCATTGTTGTGCGCCCGCGAGGCGGTTAGACGCATGTCGACTAAGCATGGCGGCAAGGGCGGCGCTATCGTCAACCTCACCTCTGTGGCCGCAGTGATCGGCGGTCCGGGCGAATATGTCGACTATGCCGCCGCCAAGGGCGCGATCGACAGTTTTACCATCGGTCTCGCACGAGAAGTTGCGACCGAAGGCATTCGCGTCAACGCGGTCAGGCCCGGCATCATCGACACGGAGATACACGCCTCCGGCGGTCAGCCGGATCGGGCTGAGAAGATGAGCGTCAACGTCCCGGTCAAACGCGCCGGCACCGCTGACGAAGTGGCGCAGGCGGTGCTGTGGCTGCTGTCGGACGCCGCAAGCTACTCGACCGGGACCATCGTCACCGTGAGCGGCGGTCGCTGACTTGCGCGAATGGCCGCAAAGCAGAATTGCATGGCTGCCGAGAGAATTTTGGGGTGCAAATAGCCGCGCCAAGCGCTAGCTACGCAGCATGGATCAAATGCCGGCAGGCGCGAGATGAGGAACGCCAATGAGCTATGACGTCGTCGTAATCGGTTCGGGCCCCGGCGGCTATGTGTGCGCCATCAAGGCGGCACAGCTCGGGCTGAAGGTTGCCGTCGTGGAAAAGCGGGCCACCTTCGGCGGCACCTGCCTGAACATCGGCTGCATCCCCTCGAAGGCGCTGCTGCATGCCTCGGAAATGATGGCCGAAGCGGAACACTCCTTCGACACGCTCGGCATCGAAGTCGGCAAACCGAAGCTGAACCTGACGAAGATGATGGCGCACAAGGACGAAGTCGTGAAGGCCAATGTCGGCGGCGTCGCCTTCCTGTTCAAGAAAAACAAGATCGACGCCTTCCGCGGCACCGGCAAGATCATCGAGGGCAAGCTCGTCGAGGTCACCGGCGAGGATGGCAAGACGCAGCAGATCGAGGCGGCGAACATCGTCATCGCTACCGGGTCCGATGTCGCAGGCATTCCAGGCGTCGAGGTCGAGATCGATGAAAAGGTGGTGGTCTCCTCCACCGGCGCGCTGTCCTTGGAAAAGGTGCCGGCTCATCTGGTCGTGGTCGGCGGCGGGGTGATCGGCCTGGAACTGGGTTCGGTCTGGGCACGGCTCGGCGCTAAGGTGACGGTGGTCGAGTTCCTCGACACGATCCTGGGCGGCATGGACGGCGAGGTGGCGAAACAATTCCAGCGCATGCTGGGCAAGCAAGGCTTCGAGTTCAAGCTCGGCTCCAAGGTTACCGGCGTCAAGAAGACCAAGAAGGGCGCGTCCGTTACCTTCGAGCCCGTGAAGGGCGGCAATGCTGAGACGATCGAGGCCGATGTCGTGCTGATCGCCACCGGCCGGCAGCCGTACACCGACGGTCTCGGGCTGGACATCGTCGGCGTGGAAATGGATCGCGGCCGCGTCAAGAATGACGGCCATGGCCGCACCAACGTGCCGGGCATCTGGGTGATCGGCGATGTGACATCAGGCCCGATGCTGGCGCACAAGGCCGAGGACGAGGGGCTGACGGTGGCCGAGATGATCGCCGGACAGAAGGGCCATGTGAACTACGACGTGATTCCGAGCGTGGTTTACACCAGCCCTGAGATTGCGTCGGTCGGAAAGACCGAAGAAGAGCTGAAGAAGGCCGGCATTGAGTACAAGGTGGGCAAATTCCCGTTCACCGCCAACGGCCGCGCGCGCGCCATGCTGCACACGGACGGTTTCGTGAAGATCCTCGCCGACAAGGCGACGGACAAGGTGCTCGGCGCGCATATCCTCGGCTTCGGCGCCGGCGAGATGATCCATGAACTCGCAGTGCTGATGGAGTTTGGCGGATCGTCGGAAGATCTGGCCCGCACCTGCCACGCGCATCCGACCATGTCGGAAGCCGTGCGCGAGGCGGCGCTGGCGACTTTCTTCAAGCCGATCCATATTTGAGGGCGACAACGCACCGCACTGCAAATTTGGCGTACACGTACCAATATCGGAGTCCAAAGGTGACTCCGATGAAGATTATCGAGACTCAGCCCGCCAAAGATTCTTCCGTTCTGCCAGGCGCGGATTTCGCCGACGCCTGGCGCGTCAGCGGCATCGCCGTGGGCGAAGATGCTGAGACGATCGCAGCGCGGATGGGAAAGCCGCCCGGCTGGGTGACAAAGCTGATGGCGGTGCGCAACACGCTCGTCGCGCCGTTCGGTTTGAAGACCAGGCTCTCAAAAGGGCCAAAGACACGAACCGGCTATCCTTTTCCAGTCCTCTCCGCGCAGCCGCAACGCGTCGTGATGGGTCTGGACGACAGGCACCTCGATTTCAGGCTGGTGGTCGAAGTGAGTGGCGCCGAAGGTCGCAAAATCGCCGCCACCGCGACGACCTACGTGCGCACACATAATCTCTTCGGAAAGCTCTATCTCATAGCCATCACGCCATTCCACCGGCGCATCGTCCCGGCCATGCTCAAACAGGCAGCTACCGCTACGGCGTGAGCTTACTTCGACTTGTCATCGCTGCCTTGCGCACCGCCGAACAGGCCGCCAAACATCGAACGCACCATGTCGGCACCCTGCGGAACGGCGGTGAACCAGGCTTGCATGAGGCCTTCGGGCGAAAAGCGTTCCATCTCCGCCATCATGCGCTTTTCGACTTCCGCCATCATCGTCTGCTGCAGCGGCTGAACATCCGGCAGCCCCATGAAGGTGCGCGCCTCCTCGGGCGTGCAGTCGATATTTACGGTCACTTTCATTAAAACCCCCATTATGCGCGCGACCAGGCGATATTGGCCGAGGCTCCGGACTTTGCCAAGCTGGTGTACTGGGGCTTCGCAACGCATGGGCGGCGACCCTCGGTCCGACGGCAATTCTTAACATTTCGTTGCCTGCCCGATTTCCGTCCAAGAATGAGTTTAGTCGGAAAGCCATCGTGGCGATCGGGCAATCGCCACGGGCGGAGAGCATGTTTAGCGCAAAGTAAGTCGGGTTGGGGGGTCGACACCGGTTTGCGCCGTTACCGTTGAGTTGGAGTTTGTAATGACCAATCCCCCATCCTGGCGCCCGCAAGAACCTCTCAGCCTCGGCGTGGTTTCGGCCGGCAAAACGATGACCCCACCCCTACCGGCGCGCGTCATGGCCGGTCTGGCAACCGCGGTTCTGGCAGCGGTCGGTATCGCCGCCTATGCGGCAACCGACTTTCTTGACATCGATCCGGTCGAAACCGCTTCTGTTGCGAACGGGCCTGCCGTTTCGCCCAAACCCGATCCCAAGACGGAAACCGCTGCCAGCCACAATGCCATGGTGGCGGCGGCGAACCATGTTGTCACGACGCGACCCGTGCCGGCTGCGACTGTCGCAGCGCCTGTGTCGGAAAGCGCCCGGCCGGTCACCCTCGCCCAGCAACAGCAAAAGCCAGATATTGTAAGTAACAACTTACGCAAGGGTGTCGTGTCTGAACAAATCGCTTCATCCGTCTTCTTACCGCCGGCCAGCGCAGATCATGTCGCCGGCCTGTCGCCTGACGTTGCCATCGCGGAATCCGAGGCCGAAGTCGCCAAGCTGGAAGCGCAGCTCGGCATGGGCGAACCCGCTCCCGAAAGCGAGATGGAGATTGCGCGGCTCGAACGTGCGGCTTCGCCTTCGGACGCGGCTGCTGTTCCGGAGGAAGGAGATGCCGCAGCAATGGGCGGCCCCTATATCCCCGTGCCCGGTGATCTTCAGGCCGTGCGCGTTACGCGCTACGTCAATCTGCGCGACGGGCCGGCCGATGAAGCGAAAGTCATCGCTGTCATCCCCACCAATGCCACCGTCCAGGCCGAGACAGATTGCGGCTGGTGCGCCGTCACTTACAATGGCCAGAGCGGCTATATCTACAAGGGCTTTCTGACCGGCCGAGGAGGCGGAGGTGCCAAGGCTACCGCCGGCCGGTCCCGCGCGGCGAAGAAGCTGACAGGTAAGCCCGGGCTTTATTGAAGCAGGTCAATCGCCTGCGCCGCAGGCTCATCCGGATTGTAGCATGCGCCGGCTCCCTGCCTGTCCGCTGCAATCCGAGCCTCGACCTGCCGTGCCATCGCCTGCAAATCGCGCGGCGTTCCGGCGACCTTTTCGATTGCGGCGACAACCAGATCGGGCGCGACCCAGTCCGGCTTGTGGCCGAGATTCTTGATCCATAACAGCTCCGCGCCGGGAATATCGCGCTTCAGCCCGATCGAGTGGATCTCTTCATAGACGACCGTGTCGCGGTCGCCTGAAATCACTACGGTCGGGGCCGCTATCTCCTTGTACCGCTGCGCGTTCTTCAGCGCATAGGGATAGAGGCTCTGCACATCCGCCGCGTTGGCGCGAAAGGCCGTGGGCCGCAGCACGAGCTTGATCGAGGCATTGTCGGTGTAGCTTTCCGGCACGGCATTCGGGGCGAACACGCAGCCGGTCGCGCCGCCGATTCGCATCCAGCCGGCCGGCAGAGACAGCGCCTCGGAAAACAGCCAGCCGACCACCGGCGTGTCGGTGACGTGATAGTACCATGAGGTTTTGCCGCCTTCCCATGGATGCGTCGCCGCTGACAGAAACACCAGGCCGCGTGTCTTGGCCTTCTGTTCCAGCGCAAAGGCGGTAGCGGTGGAGCCGCCGAAAGAGTGGGCGACGATGATCGCATCCTTGATGCCGAGCTTGTCCATCAGGGCGGCAATCGTCGCAGCCTGCCCGCTTTGCGTGCCATTCGCCGCGCCGCGTTCGGACCAGCCATGGCCGGGCCGGTCGAAGAACAGCATTTCCGCCCGGCCCTCGAGCAGCGGCCTCAGTGGCAGCATCTGGTCCTTCAGGTTGGCGCTGGCACCGTGAATGAAGACGATCGGCGGCAGGTCCGCGTTCGGCGGGGCCGGCACGTGCACATAATGGATGCGCGCGCCATCGATCTCGGCAAATTCTCCAATGGGTGGATTGCGCCGCTCGATGACCCACGCCCCGACCCTGGTCAGACCGACGAGGACGAAAAACAACGCGAGCAGGAAGGCTAGGGCGGCGTAGATCAGGTTCATCGACGAGGAAACGAGGCGAGGATGTCGGTAAGTTTCGTCTCGCGTAGCCGAAAACCATAGGCGGGGAAATCGTCAAGGGGGGGTCAGATCGCGTCGCCAGCCAGATCTTCGGCGATGGTCGAAACCTGGTTCTGCGCGTTGCGGTCCATCGGATAGATGTCGAGGATGCGCTGGTAAGCTTGTAGCGCCAGCTCCTTGCGCGCACGGTTCTGCATGATCTGCGCCATGCCGGCCAACGCGCCGAAGTGGCGGGGTTCCAACTCGAGCGTCTGCTCGATGTCGGCCATCGACTTCCCGAAATTGTGCATCATGAAATGCAGCGTCGCCCGGCGGTTCCAACCCTCGGGATATTTCGGGTCCAGTGTCACCACCTGATCGAGAAAATCGAGCGCGACGTCATATTTCTTGTCATCCATGGCGGATTTCGCCCAACCCATCATCAAATCGATGGAGGACGAGCCGGAATTGTTCCATTCGCTCCAGATTCGCGACGAGATTCGCTGCGCGGCCTTTTCGTTGCGCTCGCGCTTGAGCTGCGCAAACAGCTCGTCGAGCTTTTGCGCATGCGTTAGCTCCGGTTTTGCCGGTTCAGGCTTGGCGGGCTGCGTCCGTGCCGGCTTCTTGGGATCGGACTTCTCCGGAGGCCTGGGCAGTATCTTCATGAAGGGCGAGTCTAGCGCCTGCGCGTTGGCCCGCGCGAGAGGGGCGGCGGAAACCGCGGCGACAATAGATACAGCCAGTGAGACGGCAAAAACGTTCCGCATGCGCCTGAATCTAGTCCGGCGCATCGGAACGTCAAATTGAATTTCGCGTGAGGCGGCCTTTCGGCCGGCAATCATCAGCCCTGGCGCGCCTTGTAGCGCGGGGCGGTCTTGTTGATGATGTAGATGCGGCCCTTGCGACGAACCAGGCGGTTGTCGCGATGGCGGCCCTTCAACGCTTTGAGCGAGTTCTTGATCTTCATTGGTCTGCTCTATTGGGTTGGGCCCGTTTGGGCCGAACGAAAAGGCGCGCCAAAGCGCGCCCTTGAAAGTGTGCCCGGCTCATAAACGAGAAGAAGCTTGGCTGTCAACCGCGGCAAAGCGATCGAATCACGCAGAAGCCCGCAGAAGCCGGGTGAAATGGCCCATTTTGCGACCGGGGCGCGATTCCGCCTTGCCGTAGAGATGAATCAGCAGATCCGGTTCGGCCGCGAGAGCCTCTGCGCGCAAGACGTCGTCGCCGATCAGGTTTTCCATCACGCAGTCTGAATGCTGCTTCACCGCCACCATCGGCAGGCCGGCGATGGCCCGGATATGCAGCTCGAACTGGGACACCGTACAGGCGGCCTCCGTCCAGTGGCCGGAATTGTGCACGCGCGGCGCGAATTCATTGGCGACCAGCCCGCCATCGGCCGTGACAAAGAATTCCAACCCGAGAACGCCGACATAGGAAAGCTGGTAGAGCAAGGCGACCGCATACTCCCGCGCCGCTATCGACGTATCCTGCAAAATTTTCGGTGGCACGGTCGATGTATGGAGAATACCATTGCGGTGGACATTCTCAGCGGGCTCATAGGCCACGACGGTCCCGTCTATGGCGCGCGCGGCGATAACGGAAATCTCACGTTCGAAGGGGATAAATTCCTCAAGGATCAGCGGCACGCCGCCCATCAAGGCCCACGCGCCGTTCGTGTCGTTTGGCCCGGCGCCACGGAAAACGCGCTGCCCCTTGCCGTCATAGCCCATGCGGCGGGTTTTCAGCACGCCGCTGCCGCCCAGCTTCGCCAGAGCGTCCGCCAACTGCCGATCATCGTCGACGACTGCAAATTTGGCGGTTGGAACGCCGATTTCGTTCAAAAAGCGCTTTTCAACGAGCCGGTCCTGCGAAACTTCAAGCGCCTTGGGCGGCGGATAGACGGCGACGCTTCTGGCCAGGGCTTCGGCAGCGGTCACCGGCACGTTCTCGAATTCATAGGTGACAACCGCGCTGGTGCGCGCCAGTTCCTCCAGCGCCGTGGCGTCGTCATAGGCCGCGACGATCTGCCGGTTGGCCATTTGCGCCGCCGGGCAGTCCGGCTGCGGTTCCAGGATCGTCGTGCGGTAGCCGAGCCTTGCCGCCGCCATAGCCAGCATGCGGCCAAGCTGGCCGCCGCCGATGATACCGATGGTCGAACCCGGTGGCAGGGCGCTCATTGCGCGCTGTCCGAGGGCTTTTCGGCAATTTTTGCCGTCTGCGCGGCGCGATAGGCATCAAGCCGTGCGGCCAGCGCGTCGTCGCCGATCGCCAGCACCGCGGCCGCCAGCAGCGCGGCGTTAATAGAGCCGGCACGTCCGATCGCCAAGGTGCCGACCGGGATGCCGGCCGGCATCTGCACGATCGACAGCAGCGAATCCTGGCCCGACAGCGCCTTCGATTCCACCGGCACGCCGAAAACCGGCAGCGGCGTCAGTGAGGCCACCATGCCCGGCAGGTGGGCCGCGCCGCCCGCGCCGGCGATGACCACCTTGAAACCCTCTGCCTTTGCGCCCTTGGCGAAAGCAAACATGCGATCGGGTGTGCGGTGGGCGGAGATGATGCGCGCTTCATGGGCGATGCCGAGCGCCTGCAAGGTCTCGGCAGCGTGGCGCATGGTCTCCCAGTCGGACTGGCTGCCCATGATAATCGCGACGTCGGCCACTTGCCACCCCCCGGAACGGAAAGTGCGGCGCTTAACGGAAATCGACCGCTGCCGCAAGGCGGCGCGGCAGCGGCAGGGCACCGTGTTGAGATTAATACAGCGTGTTAACCTGACGCGATTGCCCTGCTGCTCGGCATAGTCGGTTCTAAGCAATGATGTCCGGAATGACCTTATCTTCCAGCACGCGGAGCTTGTCCTTCAGCGCCAGCTTCTTTTTTTTAAGGCGCTGGATCTGCAGGGCGTCGCAATTGGTCGCGATCATCGCGTTGATCGCCGCGTCGAGGTCTGCGTGTTCCTGCTTGAGCCTTGCAAACTCGAGTCGAATTTCGGCCTGATCCTGGTCCGCCATAGTCACCGTCTGCAAAGCGGCGGCGCCCGCCGCGGGCGCGCCAAAAGTGGCCGAAACGGCATTGCCGCCGGCGCGAAGCCTTTACCACATTCTGTGCCGTCGTAAAATGCTACTACACAGCATTCGACATTCGAAAAGTATGGTGGCAAAGTGTCATCGTACCGTCATGCTGCAGTCCAGCGGTGGAAACGGGTGTGATGGTCGACCGAGGACATAAAACCTTGAAGGGAGCATCATTAAATGTCTCTAGCAAACCATCTTGAAGAGCTGCAGCGGAAGCACAGCGACATCGAGCGGGAAATCGATGAAGCCATGACGCATCCGTCCGTGGACGATCTCGACATCGCCACGATGAAGCGACGCAAGCTGGCGCTTAAGGACGAAATCGCGAAACTGAAGGCTCACCCGACGACACACTGAGCACCGTTTCGCTAGCACATCTAGCTTTTAGGCTCCGGCGACCTGCCCTGTGCCGCCGGAGCACGTGGCGTATTGATTTTCAAAAACATGACGATATAGCGCTGCGGGCCACATTGCCCGTATAGAGCCCGTTCTGAAAGCGCGTCAGAGCGTGGCGAAAATGGTGATTTCGAGCGTCGGAGCGGAGCGTACAATGAAGTACGTGAGCACCGAGGCGCAGAAAAGCGCCGTTTGCAGACTGCCCTCACGTGTTTGCAAGCGGGCTCGTAGATCGTCATGAAACTTATACTGCATGTTGGTCACCCGAAATGCGCATCTTCCACGGTGCAGAACCTTTTTTGGGCCAACCGCCAGACCTTGGCGGACCAAGGCACGTACCTCATCGGCGCCGGTTTTCGCCTACCGCATGAAGCGCCGGATTGGGATTGGCCGGTCTGGTTCCTGAATGATTCCGGTCCGCAAATCGGTGAACAATTGGCGGCCCGCAAGGCCGACTTGACCGACATGGGCGTCAAAACCCTCATCCTGTCGGCCGAAAATCTGTCTGATCCCGCCCGGGCCGCGTATCTCGAAGCCTGTTTCGATGCCTTCGATACGTCCGTGATCTATTACATTCGACGGCAGGACGAGCTGCTTCTGTCGTCTTGGCGGCAATGGGGCCTGAAACGCGGCATTTCGGTCCGGCAGCACATCTTACGCCGGGTGGCGGAAGGGCGGCCTAACTACCGCGCGACGCTTGAACACTACTCCGCTTGGGTGGGGCGCGAACGGGTTCACGCGGCGTTCATCGATCCCGCCTTCCTCGCCGGCGGCACGGTTGAAACCGATGTCTGGGCGGCCATTGGGGCGGAAGGGATGCCCATCCTGCCGGCAGCTCGCAGCAACGTCAGTCCTGACCGCGCGATTCTTTTGTTCCTGTCCGGCCAGCGGCAGCTTTTTTCGTCGCCGCATGATGACACGCCGGTCGACGCCATGGCACGAGCCGACAAACAAGCTCCGCGTCGGCTGACCATGGACCGGCACACACAGATCAGCCTCAAGATGATCTACGACCCGGTCAATGTCGCGCTGGCCCGAGATTTCATGGGCCGCGACGATGGCGCCAACGTCATAACAGCCGATTCGACGGTGGAAGGCGATCCCTTTGTGCTAGCGGCGGAGGATTTGCATCGCATTGCCGATGCCCTGCCGCGCGTGGAAAACCCCGATCTGCGCGCTGCGTTTGCCGAAATATTGAAGCGCCTCGAAACGGCGAAATAGCCGTCAATCCTGCCAGAACTGATCGAGCCAGATGTTGAGTTTCAGCATGCCATGGCGGTTGATCTCATAGAGCCGTTTCGTGCCGACTGCTCGGGCGGTCACAAGCCCCGTATCCAGAAGAACCTTGAGATGCTGCGAAACGGCAGGGCGCGAAACGGGCAGGCCGGCAGCAAGCTCGCTCACCGATCGCGGCCCGTCCCTCATCGCTTCGAGAAGCTGTCGCCGATGGGAATCGGAAATGGCAGCAAAGGCATCAATAACACCCATTTGGGAATCATAGGTGCAGTGTGCTCGAAAGCGCAACCTGAACTTTGGAATTGCACCTGACGACGCAATGGCAGATTGCCTCGTGAACTCTGCGGCCGAACCGAAAAAATTGACGGGCGAGCCGATCGCCAGATCAGCTAACGGCAAGCTGCATAACGAATCGATCGTTGGCAGGGACTTCTCAATACCCGCGAGCTGTGTTCTGGCTAAGACGGCGGTCCCGTGTTTGCGGCCGCCGGCAGATTGTCAGGGCGAGACCATGCAGAGCGATTTTCCGGATTTCGGCCTGACGCCGGAGCAGCGCCGCCTCGCGGTGCGCAGCAATTATTACGAATGGCCGGGCATGGACGGCCAGCGCGGGGAGATCTGGTGCTACACGGACCGCTTCTCCTATCGCCCCGGCGACGCGGTCGAGCTATTCGTCTCTTCGACCGCCAAGACGTTCCATATCGAGATTGTTCGCGATGGCGGGGTCGAGACATTGGTCCTGACGCGATCCGGCATCGCCTCATCCTGGCAGGACACGCCCGACCAATGTTCGGTCGAAGGCTGCGGCTGGCGACCAACCCTGTCCTTCCGTATCGGTGACGATTGGCTCTCCGGCGGTTATCGCGTGACACTGACGGCGGAAGGCCGCGATGGCGCTCCGATCCGCAGCCACCATCTCTTCATCGTTCGGCCTGCTTTGGCCAAACACAAAGACCGCATCCTGCACGTTGCCTCGACAGGCACCTGGACGGCCTACAACAGTTGGGGTGGCTCCAATCATTATGAAGGCATCACCGGGTCGAACCGTGACAAGTTCGCCACCGCCGTCAGCACGCAGCGGCCTTGGCCGCGCGGTTTCGTCGTGCTGCCTTCAGGCGCGCCGCGCGTGCCACTGGAAAACAGCGTGCCGCCCGGAGCTGTGCCGCGTTACCCGCATATGGAATGGGCTTACGCCACCGGCCATTCCAAGAAATATGCGTCGGCCGGCTGGGCGAGCTACGATAGCCATTTCTTCCGCTGGGCAGAGCGAGCCGGCTACGCTGTCGATCTCTGCAGCCAGCACGAGCTGCATTTCGAGCCGGAACTGATCCAGGGTTATGACTGCGCCGTCTTTGTCGGTCACGACGAATACTGGACCTGGGAAATGCGCGATGCCGTCGACGCTTTCGTCGATGCGGGCGGCCGCGCCGCGCGTTTTGCCGGCAACTTCATGTGGCAGACGCGTCTGGAAGACGATGGCAAACGCCAGGTCTGTTATAAATACCGCGCCCGCGCCGAAGACCCGGCCTATAAGAGCGGCGACGCCACCCGCGCCACCAATTCCTGGGAAGCGCCGGAGATCGGCCGGCCCGGCTGCAAGACGTTCGGCCTCAACGCCAGCAGCGGCATCTATGTCGGCTGGGGCGGCTGCGCGCCGCGCGGCATGCGCGGCTTTCCGATCTACCGTCCGGAGCATTGGGCCTTTGCCGGCACCGGCCTCTATTACGGCGACATGCTCGGTGCCGACAGCCACGTCTACGGCTATGAGGTCGACGGCCTGAACTACGACATGGACTACGGCCTGCCTTACCCCTCGGCGACCAGCGGCGCGCCGGACGGGCTCGAAATCCTGGCGCTCGGCATGGCCAGCCAGGTCGAGGAGGGCGACATGGTCGCCGCCGAAGACCAGTTTTTTGGCGACGAGGACGGCCGTTTCGTTGCCGGGACGCTCTATGGCGATCCGAGCGACGAGAACCTCGACAAGGTCAAACGTTCCAACGGCATGATCGTCAACTTCAAGCGCGGCAAGGGCGAAGTCTTTCACGCCGGCAGTTGCGAATGGGTCGCTGGTCTGTTGCGCAAGGACGCGATGGTCGAGAAAGTCACCGCCAATGTCTTGAATCGCTATCTCGGACAATAACTCCGGGACAGCTTATTTTTCCGCAGGAACGCACAGCCATTTCCAAGCTGGCCCTGACGGAAAGAAGGTAAGCTGTCCCCAGCACTAATTCCTGCTTATCCCGAATTCCCCGTCCGCGGGTCGAGCCTCGTCGCCTCCGGTGTCGCGGCGCGATCGGAAGGCATCGTCTTGAACGCCTCGCGGCTGCCGACGGGCACCGGCGCGCGACGGCTGATGCGCAAGATCGTGTAGGCGGCGAGCGCGAAATGCGCGATCGCCGTCGCGATGAACAGGCTTTCCGGCCGCAGATATTCCATCAGGACCGAGGCAACAACCGGGCCGATCATCGTTCCAAAACCATACAGAAGCAGTAGCCCGCCCGAGATCTTCGCGAAATCGTTGGGGCCGGCGTGATCGTTCGCATGCGCGACCGCGATCGGGTAAAGCGCATAGGCTAGCGCGCCATAGGCCGCGGTCAGGGCAATGACCGACGTGCCGTCTCGCGGCGAAAGGAGAAAGATGCCCACCGCGACGATTGCGGCGACCGCGCCCGCCGCGGCAAGCACATACCGACGGTCGGTCATGTCGGACACCCTGCCGATCGGCATCTGCATGGCGGCGCCGGCGATCACGACAAGGCTCATCATCAGCGCAATTTCGGCGGTGGTGATGCCGATGCGGGCGCCATAGACAGCGCCCATCGTTCCCCACGCACCGTTGGCCACACCGATCAGCAGACACGCGCCGAATGAGACCGGTGAATTGGCATAGAGGCCTTTGAGGTCCAGCGATACGTTTTCCAGGGGACGGGGGCTCGCCTGCGTGGAGACGGCGGTGGGGATCAGAGAACAGCAATAGAGGATGCCGCTGATCATGAAGAGAGAGGCCGTCGTGACGTCTGAATAAGCCACCACCATCTGGCCGACCATGATGGAAGCATAGGTCACCATCATATAGAGGGCGAAAACCGTGCCCCGGTTTTCGTTGGTTGCCCGCTCATTCAGCCAGCTTTCGATGATCATGAACCCGCCTGCCGTCGTGAAACCCGTGACGACACGCAGGACGAGCCAAGCCGTTTCGTCGATCATCAAGCCCGTCAGCAAAGCGACGATCGCGCTGACCGCCGCGAAGGTGCCGAAAGCCCGCACGTGGCCGGCGCGCCTAACCAGCCGCGGCGCAAGAAAACACCCGGCCACGAAGCCGCCCGCCCAGGCCGTTCCGAGCAGGCCGAGCACAGCCGTCGAAAATCCTTCCGCCTGGCCGCGAAGCGGCATCAAGAGGCTGAGCAGGCCGGAGGCCGCCAGCATGAAAGACGTGCCGCGCAGCAGGGAAAGGATGGGGCGATATGCGGCGTACATGGCTGGTCCCATAGCGGCGAATCAGGGTTGTGCGTCTCTATAGCGGCTGCGGCGCCGACAGTTTGGCACGAAAACGACGCAAGCAGGCTCTTAGCGCTTGAACAGGGCTTCAGCCGCGACCTTGGTCGCGCCCTTGGCATCGATATCGGCCTTGAGGCGCTCGATCTCCGTCTCAAGTTGACCAATGCGCTCGCGCAACTCGGTCACAGAAAGCAAAGACAGATCCTGGCCGATCTCGTGTATCGATTTCTTTCTGCGCGGTTCGTCATCGAAGATCGCCATGAAACTCCCTCCGGTTGCAGCATCGCGCTCAAGGATACATAGAGGCGATGGCCGGTGGCAAATCGATGCAATAGGAACGGTGAACGAATGGCGCAAACGGAAAAAATTCCGGACAAGATGATGGCCGTCGCCATAACGGAACCGGGCGGACCGCTGGTCTTGAAGCCGGAAAAGCGGCGTGTGCCCGGCCCTACCGAAACGCAAATCCTGATCAAGGTGCGCGCGGCCGGAGTCAACCGGCCGGACGTGGCTCAGCGTCTCGGAAAGTACCCACCGCCACTCGGCGCATCGGATTTGCCGGGCCTGGAAGTCTCTGGCGTCGTCGTGGCGGCTGGCTCGGCGGTGACGCGCTGGACGATCGGCGACGAGGTCTGCGCGCTGACCAACGGCGGCGGCTATGCCGAATATGTGACGGTGGACGCCACAAACGCCCTGCCCATCCCGCCCGGATTCACCTTCACTGAAGCTGCCGCCCTGCCCGAGACCTTCTTCACCGTCTGGCACAATGTGTTCCAACGCGGCCAATTGAAACCCGGCGAAACACTGCTCGTACATGGCGGCTCCTCGGGTATCGGCACGACGGCGATACAGATCGCGACCGTGCTGGGTTCGCGTGTCATCGCCACGGCCGGCTCCGCCGACAAATGTGCGGCTTGCGTAAAACTCGGCGCGGTGCGCGCGATCAATTATCGCGAAGAAGATTTTGTCGCGGCCGTGAAACAGGCGACCGACGGCAAAGGCGTAAACGTCATCCTCGACATGATCGGCGGCGATTATGTCGCCCGCAACTACGACGCCGCGGCGATCGAAGGCCGGATCGTGCAGATATCGACGCAGGGCGGCGCTGTCGGCAGCGCTGATTTCGGAAAGCTGATGGTCAAGCGTCTGGTGCATACCGGCTCGACGCTGCGCCCACGCACCTTCGAGTTCAAGGGACAGATCGCCGCCGAACTGGAAGCGCAAGTGTGGCCGCTGCTGGCGACGCGGCAGGTCGCGCCGATCATGGATATGATCTTCCCGCTCAAGGACGCGTGGCGCGCGCATGAGCGCATGGAAGAGGGCGAACACATCGGCAAGATCGTGCTGGATGTCAGTTGAACGCAGTTACCTGTTCCTGACCACCACGCACGAGCCACCGGCGCCGCGCAGTTGCTGGCAGATGATGTCGGCGTTTGCGCGGTTCTCGACGCCGATGCGCACGGCATAGACGCCACGGCGGGCGATTGGCGTGCGCACCCTGCCGACCACGGGTTCATACTGCCGCAACAGCGCCGGAAAGCGCGCGCGCACCCGTTCCCACTGCCGTACGGCAGCAGCGCGGCGGAAATTGCCGGCCACCTGCACGCCCCACGGTTTGATGTGCACCCGCGCCATCGGCACCGTACGCGACATGATGATCGGAAGCTTGCGGCAGGCGTCCTGGAATTTCAGCGTCTTGTCCAAGGGGCGGATCGTGCCGGTGTACGCGGCGTTGGCGAAGTTGGCGGCGTCCTCGCCCATGATGTCGAGCACATAACCTTCCGTCTCCAGCGGCAGGAAGCCGCCGGATGCCAGCCAGCGCGACACACGGCCCTCGCCGGCATTGTAAGCGGCGGAGGCGAGGCCAAGATTGCCGTAGCCTGCCTTCAACTCGGCGAGATGTTTGGCAGATGCGGGGATAGCTTGCTCAATGTCGAATGGATCGGCCAGTCCGACCGCCTTCGCCGTCGCGGGCATGAATTGGGCGATGCCCTCGGCGCCGACCGGGCTCACTGCCTTGGCGTCGAAGCGGCTTTCCTTCCAGATCAGCCGGGCGAAATAATCCTTCGGCAGGCCTTGGCGGTCCGCATGGGTCTCGATCAAATCGCAGATGCGATCGATCGGCTGCGCTGCCTTCTTTAGTCTCACGGTGGGCCTAAGAAGGGGGTCATGATCGTCGCGATCAATCGCCGCGGCGGGGGCGATCGCCGCTAATACCGACAGCGCAGCCGCGACAAAGATTCGAGCCACCTTGGGCCAGTTACTCAGCCGCCTGCCTGCCGCCATGCCCGAACCGCCGCTCGATATAGTCGGCCACCATCTTCTCGAAATCGGCGGCGATATTGGGGCCACGCAGCGTCGCAGCCTTCTGGCCATCCACGAAGACAGGCGCGGTCGGCGTCTCGCCGGTGCCCGGCAACGAAATGCCGATGTCGGCGTGCTTGGATTCGCCCGGACCATTGACGATGCAGCCCATCACCGCAACCTTCAGCTCCTCGACGCCCGGATATTTTTCGCGCCACACCGGCATGTTCCGCCGGATATCTTCCTGGATCGACTGCGCCAGTTCCTGGAAGACAGTCGACGTCGTGCGGCCGCAGCCGGGGCAAGCGGCGACGATCGGCACAAACTGCCGAAAACCCATGGTCTGCAAGAGTTCCTGACTGACCTGCACCTCGCGGGTGCGGTCGCCGCCGGGTTCGGGGGTCAGCGAAATGCGGATCGTGTCACCAATGCCTTGCTGCAACAGGATGCCCATCGCGGCCGAGGAGGCGACGATTCCCTTCGATCCCATGCCGGCTTCGGTGAGGCCGAGATGCAGCGCATGATCGGAGCGGGTGGCGAGTTCGGTGTACACTGCGATCAGATCCTGCACGCCGGAAACCTTGGCCGACAGGATTATCTTGTCGCGACCCAAACCGATTTCCTCGGCCAGATTAGCCGAGAGAATGGCCGACTGACAGATCGCCTCGCGCATCACTTCCTGCGCAGTCATCGGCGAACCGTTCTTCTGGTTTTCGTCCATCAGCCGGGTCAGAAGTTCCTGGTCGAGCGAGCCCCAGTTGACGCCGATGCGCACCGGCTTGTCGTGCTTGATCGCGATCTCGACAATGGCCGAGAACTGCCGGTCGCGCTTGTCCTTGAAGCCGACATTGCCGGGATTGATGCGATATTTCGCCAGCGCCTCGGCGCAGGCCGGATGGTCGGCCAGCAGCTTGTGCCCGATATAGTGGAAGTCGCCGACCAGCGGCACGTTGATGTTCAGCCGCTCCAGCCGCTCGCGGATTTTAGGCACGGCGGCAGCGCTCTCGTCGCGGTCGACCGTGATGCGAACGATCTCCGATCCAGCGCGATGAAGGGCTGCAACCTGCGCCACGGTCGAGTCGATATCGGCGGTATCGGTGTTGGTCATCGACTGCACGACGACCGGCGCGGACCCGCCGACCATGACGCCGCCGACATCGACGCCGACAGAGGTGCGGCGGGGGAAAGGAGAGGAAAAATAGCCGGACATCGCCCGGACGCTCCACATTCGTGAATTCGCCGTTCAGGTGGAGGATGGGAGCCCAGATGTCAATGCGAGGCATTGGCGCGGGTAGGGCAATGAATTCAGGTCGACGAAATGTTGAGCGCCCCCTCACCCGGCCCTACGGGCCACCCTCTCCCCGCTGGGGAGAGGAGGGCGCGAACGTCGCCACCGGCTTCCTCTCCCCAGCGGGGAGAGGGTGGCCCGTAGGGCCGGGTGAGGGGGCACTCAACATTTCGTCGACCTCAGTTCGTAGCCCTGATTGGCGCGGGTAGTGCGATTGCCGATACATTCTTACGGGAAGGGGTTAGGCTTACGGGGAGGGGTTAGGGGGTACGAGTCCAATAAACTTAAATCACCAGCAGCGGCGCTTTGCCCGGCACGCGGTCATTGAGGTTCCATGACATCCTGG
>JBFWUS010000089.1:0-18331 GCA_050247155.1 Rhizobiaceae bacterium | reverse complement strand
CTTGTCCCGAGGATCTGCCTGCCCGACTTGGCGACCAACCCTTCGCCACAGCAGATGGTCGGGACGAGCACGACCATTGACGGTGCCTTGACCTGCACCAGGCGCTTAATGCCGCATCGAGGCTGCGACCCATCTCTCCACCTGCGCCATTGGCACGCCTTCGCACTGAGCATGCACCAAGGCGTGATCGGCATTGTGTAGTTCTACGAGCGGCCGATCTTTGCCTTCTCTGAAATAGACATCGGCGTGTAGCAAGTATGAATCCGGAAAATCCGGAACGGTATGGCCCAGATAGCCGAAGCAGCCGTCCAGCTCATAGATGCCCGCGTCGAAGCCCTTGTCGTAGACATTCCAGCTCGCTTCCGACACCGACATCCAGACGCCGAAGCGGAAAGCCTCATCAAGGCCCACAACCGAGAAAGGCAGCAAGCAGCGGATGAATCGATTGACCACGCCCTCACCGTGGTCGATATAGCAGAAGTCGTCAGACAAGCTTGAACGCTCGCGCACTTCTTCCGACAAACCGTTCCATCCACCCGGTTCGCCAAAGGCCAGATCCATGGGCAGGCCGGTCATCGCCTTGCCGCAGCAGGCGCATGTCCATTTGTAGCTATCGGGATGCACTGGCGCCTCCGGCGTCGAGAGCGCACACCATAAGACGAGACTGCTAAAACAAGATGCGAGGGTCGCCCAAAACGCGTCAGGCCGGCGCGCCGGAAGCGGCCCGCGCTTCAGCCAGCGCTTTCAGATCCGCCGGCTTCAATTCGACGGATTCCCCGCAGCCGCAGGCCGAGCTTTGGTTCGGGTTACGGAAGGTGAAGCCGGTACGCAGCTTCGTCTGCTCGAAGTCCATCTCGGTGCCGAGCAGGAAAAGTGCCGCCTCCGGCGCCACATAGACATGCGCGCCTTCGCGTTCGACGTGATCGTCACCGGGCTTCGGCTCGGTCACCAGATCGACGGTGTATTCCATTCCGGCGCAGCCGCCCTTCTTGATGCCGAGGCGAATGCCCCGGGCGTCGTCGCGCGTTTCAACGATCTCGCGAACGCGCGCTGCGGCCTTGTCGGTCAGTGAGATGACGGCGAAGCGTCCCATGAAAGTCTCCACTCGCGGCAGGTTCAAGGCCTGCGGAATGATGCGGTTTCTATCTTAAGATGGTGAAGATTCCCACCCCACGCAAGGCAGCCATTTTGCGTTCGTGAAGATTGTTACAGCGATCACAATGTCAAGTGTGCATCGGAACTCTCCGCTTGCACTGCGGTTCTCACCTCATCGCACAATCAAAAGGAGGCGATTATGAAACTTAGAAGCTTGGTGGCCGGTGCTCTGCTGCTCGGCAGCACGGCTTTTGCGACCGCTCAGACGGTGGTGATCACCCCCGAACAGGAAACGGTCGTCCGCGAATACGTCAAGGCCAACCCGGTGATCGTGGAACGTCCGTCCAACTTCGAACTGATCGTCGGCGCAGTCATTCCAGATGTCTTCAAGCCGGGCGAATTGGCCGAAAACACGGTTCCGGACCACCGCTATCAATATGTTGTGGTCGATGGCCGCACTGTGTTGATCGAGCCGGAAACGCGCAAGATCATTCACATTATGGATTGAGCACACCACTGCTCCGTGGCGCCCGCACACCACGGTCACCGCCTGTAACATTCATCACAATCGCGGAACCGATGCTGCGCGGACGTGTTTCCGACCCGTGCAACCAATGGAGATTTTCATGTTCGTACGCAAATCGCTTGTGCTGGCCGGAATTTTGGCCCTTTCGAGTGCCGGGACGGCTTTCGCGCAGACGGTGATCCTTCAACCTGAAGAAGAGGTGATCGTGCGCGAATATGTGGTGAAGCAACCGCGGCCCGAGGTAATGATCCCAGACGATTTCGATATCGTTGTCGGGGCGGAACTCCCCGACACGGTGACCGTGACGCCGCTCGACGCCCCCGGCTTTGCCAGGGAATATGAATACATCGTCGTCGATGGTCAGACCGTACTGGTCGAGCCCGACACGCGCCGCATCGTCAAGGTTCTAGATTAGTAGGACTGATCTGCAAAAGGGCCTACCGGCCCTTTTGCAATCGAAGTCCGTCGGCTTGATTGCCTGCTCATGCCGGAATATCTTCAGGGACCATGTTTAGCCGATCTCAGCCAAGATTTTCCGCAGAAGAGCGCTTTCATCTTCGGGAATTTTTCCGTGGGCTGGCCGCTACGATATCCTCTTGTTTTCTTTTTTCCTTTGGAATCTATTTCTTATGGGACATGTTGCCCTGGTCTAAAGGAAATGTCGTTTGGCTGATGTCCATTCTCGGCCTCATGATCTCGACAGGAGGGCTTGGGCTGATACTCCGCCGATTTTTTACTAGTTGGCGCAAAAGCAGAAATTATAGTCTAGGTTACGATATTGAAACAGCAGAAAGATCAACCCTGCGCATTGAAGAACAGGGCTGACTCGCACAGAGATCAATACCACCCGACCGCTACTTGCGCCTCTTCGGACATGCGGTCGGGTGTCCATGGTGGATCGAAGATCATTTTCACTTCGACGCCCGATACGCCTTCCACCGCGCCAACGGCATTTTCGACCCAGCCGGGCATTTCGCCCGCCACGGGACAGCCGGGCGCGGTCAGCGTCATGTCGATCTTGACCGAACGGTCGTCCTCGATATCGATCTTGTAGATCAACCCCAGCTCGTAAATGTCGGCCGGGATTTCCGGGTCATAGACCGTCTTCAGCGCCGAGACGATATCGTCCGTCAGGCGCGCCAGTTCATCCGCCGGAATAGCGGATTCGACGGCGGGCAGATTTGGAGCCTGTGCCTCCACCGGCTCCGGTTTGGCGTGGGTTGAACTGTCCATCGCATTCACCCGAAAAACTTGCGCGCCTTTTCCAGCGCTTCGGCCAAGGCATCGACTTCGGCCAGCGTATTATACATGCCGAACGATGCCCTGCATGTAGAGGTGACGCCGAAGCGCTGCAACAGCGGCTGCGCGCAATGCGTGCCGGCGCGCACCGCCACGCCTTGCCGGTCGATGATCATCGACACGTCATGCGCGTGGATGCCTTCCAGCTCGAAGGAGACGATCGCGCCCTTGTCCGGCGCATCGCCAAAGATACGCAGCGAATTGATCGCCCGCAGACGTTCATGCGCATATTTTTTCAACTCGGCTTCATGCGCGGCAATGCGGTCGCGGCCCACCGAGTCCATATAGTCGAGTGCGGCGCCCAGCCCGATCGCCTGGACGATGGGCGGCGTGCCTGCCTCGAAGCGGTGCGGTGGGTCGTTATAAGTCACGGTGTCCTGCGTGACCTCGAAGATCATCTCGCCGCCGCCCTGGAAGGGCCGCATCTTCTCGAGCATCTCTTTCTTGCCGTAGAGCACGCCGATGCCGGACGGCCCATACACCTTGTGGCCGGTGAAGACATAGAAATCGCAGTCGAGATCGCGTACGTCGACCGGCATGTGCACCGCCGCCTGGCTGCCATCGACCAGCACCGGAATGCCACGCTCATGCGCGATGCGCACGATTTCCTTGATCGGCGTCACGGTGCCTAGCGCGTTCGACATGTGGGTGATCGCCACCAGCTTCGTGCGCGGCGTCAGCGATTTCTCGAAATCCTCGATGTGAAGTTCGCCGAGGTCATCGACGGGCACCCAGACCAGTTTCGCGCCCTGTCGTTCGCGGATGAAATGCCAGGGCACGATGTTCGAGTGATGCTCCATGATGGAGATCACAATCTCATCGTCCGCGCCGATGTTCGGCATGCCGAACCCGTAGGCGACCGTGTTGATCGCCGCCGTCGTGTTGGAGGTGAAGACGATCTCTTCCACCGAGCCGGCATTCAGGAAACGCCGCACCGTCTCGCGCGCCTTTTCATAGGCGTCGGTGGCGGCATTGGAGAGGAAATGCAGGCCGCGATGCACATTGGCGTATTCGTTCGCATAGGCATGCTGGATGGTGTCGAGCACGGCCTTCGGCTTCTGCGCCGACGCGCCATTGTCGAGATAGACCAGCGGCTTGCCGTAGACCTCGCGCGACAGGATCGGGAAGTCGCGGCGGATCGCCTCGACGTCATAAGGTTTTGCGCTGACCGTCTGATCCATTGTTTCTTCCAACACCCCTCATCCGTCTCGGCTTCGCCTCGACACCTTCTCCCACAAGGGGAGAAGGTGGTGCGGAGGCGATGCCCGCGCCTTACCTTCTCCCCTTGTGGGAGAAGGTGGCCGAGCGGAGCGAGGTCGGATGAGGGGTGTTGGTCCGATCTCGATAGCTCAAGCAAGCTTAGCCATGCGTCGCGAACCAGTCATCGAGCCGCTTTTCCAGCGCCTCGACCACCGGCTCAACTTCCAGTTCTTCGATCACTTCGGCCAAAAACGCCTTCACCAAAAGGCCGCGCGCCGACTTTTCATCGACCCCGCGCGCCATCAGATAAAAAAGATGGTTGCGGTCGATCTCGGTCACCGTCGCGCCATGGCCGCAGACAACGTCGTCGGCAAAAATTTCCAGTTCCGGCTTGGTATCGAACTCGCCGTCATCGGAAAGCAGCAACGTATTGCAGGCCATCTTCGCGTCGGTCTTTTGCGCCGGCTGATGCACATTGATGCGGCCCTGGAACACGCCATGCGCCTTGCCGGTGACGATGTTACGCACCAGCTCGCGCGAGCCGGTGTGCGGCACGGCATGGTCGAGCACCATGGTGACGTCGGTATGCGTCTCGCCGGCCAGCAGGTTGATGCCGCGCAATTGGAAATCCGAGCCTTCGCCGACCGCCTTCGCGCGCACTTCCTGACGCACCAGTCTGCCGCCCGCATTCATGACGAACAGCGTCAGTTTTGCGCCCTTGCCGATCTCGGCATTGAACTGGCCGAGCTGCGTCGCGGTGTCCAGCTGGTCCTGCACGATCAGCCACAGAATTTCCGAACCTTCGCCGATCGAAAGGTTCGAGACGGAGCTGACCAGCCCTGCTCCGCTGCCGGTCTCGCGTTGCACGATCGTCGCCTTGACGTTCGCACCGACGCGCACCGCCAGCCGCACATGCGTCTGGCCGCCGGCCTGGATGTTCTGCAGCTCGATCGGCTTCTCAAGCTCTGTGCCATCGGCGATATCGACAAAATAGCCGTCAGCCACGAAGGCGCTGTTCAGCGCACCGATGGCGTCATCGAAGCCTTGTGGCTCCAGCGCCGGAGCGAAAGAGCCATCGGTCAGCTTTTCGCTCAGGCGGGTTACCGCCACGCCGTCAGGCAAATTGCCGGCTTCCTTCGACGCTCCGTTAAGCAGCGCCAGCGTCAGCGAACCTTCCAGAACTGGCTCGACTGGCTTGGCCTCGCCACGCTCCGCCGGTTCGGGCACCTTGGTCAGCAGGCGGCGCAAATCCGTATAGTGCCACGCCTCGATGCGCTTGGTCGGCAGGCCGACCTTGAGCTGTTCCAGCGCATTGTCGCGCTTGATGGTGACGTCGCCGTCGCCTGGCAGGTCGGAGACCAGTGTATCGTAGGCGGCAAACAGCGCCTTTTCGGCCGCCGTGTGCATTTGGGCATGCATGTTCATCGTCAAATCCTCACGCGGCCTCGCCGACCACGCCGGCATAGCCTTCCGCTTCCAGCTCGTGCGCCAGCGTCTTGTCGCCCGACTTCACGATACGGCCCTTGGAGAGCACATGCACGGTGTCCGGCACGATGTAGTCGAGCAGGCGCTGATAGTGGGTGATCACCACCACCGCGCGATCCGGGGAGCGCAGCGCGTTAACGCCTTCGGCCACGATCTTCAGCGCGTCGATGTCGAGGCCGGAATCGGTTTCGTCCAGCACGCAGAGCTTCGGCTCGAGCAGCTTCATCTGCAGGATCTCGGCGCGCTTCTTTTCGCCGCCGGAGAAGCCGACATTGAGCGGCCGCTTCAGCATGTTGTAGTCCATGCTCAGCGAGGCGGCGGCGTCCTTGACGCGCTTCAGAAAATCCGGCGTCTTCAGCGGCTCCTCGCCGCGGAACTTCCGCTGCGCGTTCATCGCCACTTTCAGGAATTCCATCGTGGCGACGCCCGGTATTTCCATCGGATATTGGAAGGCGAGGAAAATACCGGCGGCGGCGCGCTCGGCCGGGTCCATCTCCAGGATCGACTCGCCATTGTAGAGGATGTCGCCCTCGGTGACCTCATAGTCGTCCCGGCCGGCCAGGATATAGGACAGCGTCGACTTGCCGGAACCGTTCGGCCCCATAATGGCAGCGACTTCGCCGTCCTGCACTGTCAGGTCCAGGCCGCGGATGATTTCCGTGTCCGTGTCGGCGATCTTGGCGTGCAGGTTCTTGATCTCAAGCATTGCGTCTTGCTTTCACATAATCGTTGTAGGTCATCGCGAAGTCGGTGTGCTTTCGCGCCGTGTAGATGAAGTAGATGGCGGTCAGCACCGCCCCGGCTGCAAAGACCAGCGGACCGCCGACAATGAGCTCGCGCGGCCCCTGATAGACGCCGTAGGCCGACACCGCCCCGCCGACGACGGCCCAGCCCAGAAGGCCGAAGATATAGTTGCGCATGACGCGGAATCCCTCCCGCGTGACCGGAAATGAACCGCTGCCCTTGTTCGAGCGCACGAACCACACGCCCTCCGGCAGCGTGGAGGTGGCGGCATGGCTGCCGGTCGCCGGTTGTGTCGCTGCCGCCGAACCGGCCGATGCCGCTTGCGCCAGGGTGGCGTCGCTGTAGCTGCGCTGCTCGCGCACCTCGTAATGCTGCGACTTCTCATCGAAGCGCGACAGGATCGCCCTGGCTTCATCCGGCACGTAGGCCTGCTCATAGTGCTCGCCGACAAAGGCTTTGACGCTGTCGAGCGATTCAAAATCCATGATGGTGATAAACTCGACCTCGTCACCGAGCGGCCGGCGCAGCACATCGATGCCCCAGAAGCCGGGGATGTTTTTGCCCTCGATGCCCTTGATCACCTCGGCCCTCAGCAGCGCCTCGTATTCGTCGGCGCGCTCGGGCGTGGTGTAGCCGTGCCAGATGCGTTTGATCATCCGACAGAACCCTCAAGGCTGATCCCGATCAGCTTCTGCGCCTCGACCGCAAACTCCATCGGCAGTTCCTGAATCACCTCTTTGACGAAGCCGTTGACGATCAACGCGATGGCTTCCTCTTCCGGAATGCCGCGCTGCATTACGTAGAACTTCTGATCGTCGGAGATTTTCGACGTCGTCGCCTCGTGCTCGAACTTCGCCGTGGCGTTCTTGGCCTCCATGTAAGGCACGGTGTGCGCGCCGCACTGGTCGCCGATCAGCAGCGAGTCGCAATTGGTAAAATTGCGCGCGCCGGTCGCCTTGCGGTGCGCCGAGACCTGGCCGCGATAGGTGTTCTGCGAACGCCCGGCCGCGATGCCCTTCGAGATGATCCGGCTGCGGGTATTCTTGCCGAGATGGATCATCTTCGTGCCGCTGTCGACCTGCTGATAACCGTTCGACACCGCGATCGAGTAGAAATTGCCCTGGCTGTCATCGCCGCGCAAAATGCAGCTCGGATATTTCCAGGTGATCGCCGAGCCGGTCTCGACCTGCGTCCACGAGATCTTCGAGCGATCGCCGCGGCAATCGCCACGCTTGGTCACGAAATTATAGATGCCGCCCCGCCCTTGAGCGTCGCCCGGATACCAGTTTTGCACCGTCGAATATTTAATCTCGGCATCGTCCAGCGCGATCAGTTCGACCACGGCGGCGTGCAACTGGTTTTCGTCACGCTGCGGCGCGGTGCAGCCTTCGAGATAGGAGACGTAGGCCCCCTCTTCCGCGATGATCAGCGTGCGCTCGAACTGGCCCGTGTTCTTTTCGTTGATGCGGAAATAGGTGGACAGCTCCATGGGGCAACGCACGCCCTTCGGCACGAACACGAACGACCCGTCGGTGAACACCGCCGAATTCAGCGTCGCATAATAATTGTCGGTGGTCGGCACGACCGAGCCGAGATATTTCTTCACCAGCTCCGGATGCTCGCGGATCGCTTCGGAGATCGAGCAGAAGATGACGCCGGCCTTGGCCAGCTCTTCCTTGAAGGTCGTGACGACGGATACCGAGTCGAACACCGCATCGACGGCCACGCGTCCGGATTTGTAGACATTGTCGCTTGGCTCACCGTCTTCGTCCAACCCGTCGACAGGCGCCTTTTCCTTCTGCACGCCGGCCAGAATCTCCTGCTCTTTCAGCGGGATACCCAGCTTCTCGTAGACCTTCAGTAGTTCTGGATCGACCTCGTCCAGCGACTTCGGGCCGGACTGGTTCTTCGGCGCCGCGTAATAGTGGATGTCCTGGAAATCGATCTTCGGATAATCGACGCGCGCCCAGGTCGGCTCTTCCAGCGTCAGCCAGCGGCGGAACGCCTCCAGACGCCATTCCAGCATCCATTCCGGCTCGTCTTTCTTGGCCGAAATGAAACGGATGATGTCTTCGTTCAGGCCCTTGGGGGCCTTGTCGGTCTCGATCTCCGTCTGGAAACCGTATTTGTATTGGTCGACGTCCAGTTTGCGGACACTGTCGATCGTTTCCTGCACAGCAGGCATCGGCTGTTCTCCATCCATGCCGGGGTCAAGGCCCGGCCGTTTTCAAACTATGGCGCCGCAAAAAAAGAGCGTGCGCCTCATATAGTCATTCCGTTCCGGCTTTGCACCGGAGAATCCCCCTCACCCGGCCTTTCGGGCCACCCTCTCCCCGCTGGGGAGAGGAGGTTCGCCGGCATCGCCGCATTCCTCTTCTCTCCGACGGGGAGAAGGTGGCCGCGAAGCGGCCGGATGAGGGGGCATAGCAACTAGGCTACCGCCCTTGTTCGTTCCGTCCGTGCCAGCAAACCCACCAGCGCCGCCTTGAAAAGCCCGATATCCGCCTCCGTCGTCGTCGGCCCGACCGAAACCCTGAGCGCGCCGGCGCCATCGCCAAAACCCATCGCCTTCAGCACATGGCTCGGCCCAACCTTGCCCGACGAGCAAGCCGACCCGGCCGAAAGCGCCACGCCCGCCAGATCGAAGGCGATCTGCGCAGTCTCGGCCTTGATGCCCGGCAGTGCAAAGAAACTCGTATTGGCCACACGCGGCGCGGCTGCGCCATAGATCACGGCGTCCGGCGCGTTCGCCTGCACGATCGCTTCGACGCGGTCGCGCAAAGTCCTGATCCTGGCGACAGAGTCAAGCCGCTTTGCCGCCTCACCCGCGGCAGCGCCGAATCCGGTAATAGCGGCAAGGTTCTCGGTACCGGCGCGATGGCCCTTCTCCTGGCCACCACCGGTGATCAGCGGCGTCGGCATCATCAGGTCGGCAGCCGCCACGATCGCGCCGACGCCCTTCGGGCCGCCGATCTTATGCGAGGACAGAATGATGTAGTCGGCAAGGCTGGCGCTCATGTCGAGCGCGATGCGCCCGGCAGCCTGCACGGCATCGAGAACCAGCACGCCGCCGGCCTGGCGCACGATCGCGGCAATTGCGGCCAGCGGCTGGATGACACCCGTTTCGTTGTTCACCGCATGAACCGCGACCAACGGCAAGCCTTCATCACGGTCATGCGCGGCAAGCGCGGCCGACAATGCGTCGATATCCAGCAGCCCGTTTTCATCGACGCCGATCCGGCTGATCTGTTCGGGCGCAAACCGTCCGCCGTTCAGCAGACATGGGTGATCCGCCTCGCAGACATAGAGCCGTCCCATGCGCAGCGGCGAACGGCCCATGCGCCAGCCCGGCGTCAGCAAGGTGGCCGCCGCCTCGGTCGCACCTGATGTGAATACGACGTGCTCGGCCTTGCCGCCAACCAGACCGGCGACCTGTCGGCGTGCTTCCTCGATCATCTGCCGCGCGCGGCGGCCTTCCGAATGCACCGACGACGGGTTAGCCGCGACATCCAGCGCAGCGAGCATGGCGGCACGCGCGGCATCGCAAAGCGGCGCGCTGGCATTCCAATCGAGATAGGCGCGGGAAGCGGCCATTTCTGCTCGGGCAATCCTGTCGTTCACCAATCGGCTGACCTGGATCTGGCCGGCTGCGCAATTTCCTTGAAATTGCAGGGCCAGCCATCCTATCTAGCCGCTTTCCTGGGCGGCGAAGCGCGCATCCCAGTTTTGAATAATTCTAAACTAGCTTCTAGGCAGACGCAGCAACGGCGTCAAGACTTGAAGCGGCTTTTGCGCCATCGGCGCCAGTGCGGAGTCATTATGCCAGAGGTCATTTTCAACGGTCCCGAAGGTCGGCTGGAAGGCCGCTATCAGCCGTCCAAGGAAAAGAACGCGCCGATCGCCATCGTGCTGCATCCGCACCCACAATTCGGCGGCACGATGAACAACAAGATCGTCTACGACCTCTTTTACATGTTCCAGAAGCGCAATTTCACCACCCTGCGCTTCAATTTCCGCGGCATCGGCCGCAGCCAAGGCGCGTTCGACCATGGCGTGGGCGAGCTGTCCGACGCCGCCGCGGCGCTCGACTGGGTGCAGTCGCTGCACCCGGAATCGAAAACCTGCTGGGTCGCCGGCTATTCCTTCGGCGCGTGGATCGGCATGCAGCTTCTGATGCGCCGGCCCGAGATCGAAGGTTTTATCTCCATCGCGCCGCAGCCGAACACCTATGATTTCTCGTTCCTGGCGCCTTGCCCCTCGTCCGGCCTGATCATCCATGGCGACGCGGACAAGGTCGCGCCGCCGAAGGACGTGCAGGTTCTCGTCGACAAGCTGCACACGCAAAAGGGCATCACCATCACCCAGAAGACGATGCCGGGCGCCAACCACTTCTTCGCCAATGATGCCGACAAGCTGATCTTGGAATGCGAGGATTATCTCGACCGCCGCCTGCGTGGCGAACTGGCTGACCCGAAGCCGAAGCGGCTCAGGTAGACGGAAAAGGTTGGCAGACTGATCGGAAACACTGGATCAAGACGTTGATCCAGTGTTGAGGCATAGCGCTTCCAAAGGAAGCTCGCCCATGTACCAGCCACCGCATTTTATTGAGACGGACCGCGACGTCCTTCACGCCTTGATCCGCGCTCATCCGCTCGGATTGCTGATCTCGGCCACGCCAGACGGCCCGGTTGCCGATCCTGTTCCGATGCTGCTGGATGCCGACGAAGGCCAGCACGGCCGTCTGCGCGCCCATGTCGCCCGCGCCAATGCTCATTGGAAGATCATTCGCGACACCCCGGAGATGCCGGTGCTCGTCGTCTTTCAGGGCGCCGACAGCTACGTCACGCCGTCCTGGTACGAAACCAAGCGCGAGACCGGCAAGGTCGTACCGACCTGGAACTATGCGACGGTGCAAGTGCGTGGCAAGGCGCGCGCCATCGAGGATACGGCATGGATCGGCCAGCAGATCCGCGAACTCACCGGCAAGCATGAAGCCAGTCGGGTTGAGCCGTGGGCGGTCGAAGACGCCCCCGAACGCTACATCGAAGCGCAATTGCGCGGCATCGTCGGTATCGAGATCGACATCGGCGAAATCCACGGCAAGTGGAAAGTCAGCCAGAACAGGCCTGAAGCCGATCGCGTCGGGGTTGCGGAAGGTCTTGCTGGCATCGAAGGCGCAGCCGAGATGACCGCGCTCGTGCGCCGCTATGGCAAGCTGGGCTGATCAGCCAAATCGCCGCGTTCCATGCGGTAAAACCGGAAAGGCATGTCGTGATATGGGCCGGTGCGTTCGAATCGCATGCCGGCCTTCTCCAGCACCTTTTGCGATGCGATGTTATCGACATGGGCGAAGGCGACGAAATGGTCCCCTTTGCCGAGCGTGAAGAACCATTGCGCCAGCGCCGCGGCTATTTCGCTGGCATAGCCCTTCCCCCATTCGGATCGCAGGATCGAATAGCCCAACTCGAACTCGCCGCTCCCGTGAAGCCGGCTGAACCCCGCTCGTCCGAGAAACACGCCATCCGAGCGCCGCAACAGCTTGAACTTGGTCAGGCCATCGGCGGCGAATTCGTCCTGCCAGCCGGCCAGTCGCCGGGCCACCTTCTTGTCCGACCAAGGGTCCGGCTTTTGAGATAAATATCTGTTCGTCACCGGGTCCGCGTGCAGCCTTTTGACATACGGCGGGTCGCCGGGTTCCCACATGCGCAAGCGCAGGCGCGGCGTGACGAGCAGGTCTTCCGTTTCTGCGTCAGCCATTTGCGGACCTGATTGGAGCCAGGACGCCGCCGCTCACGGCCTCTCGGCATCCCGTTGTGGTCGGAAATGTCAACGGCAGACCTCTTCGCGACCGCACGGCGAGGTATGCCCATGCCTCGGCCTCGGTGAAATCGCCGTTCCAGCCGGCATCTTCCATCAGCATCACCTTGGCGCCAGAGTTGCGAGCGCCTTCCCGCAAATCATTGACAATATGAGGGTTTTTGCGCCCACCGCCGCAGAGTATCCAGAGTTTTGGCGACTCGGGCAGATGATCGGCGGCCTTGAGGATCGCCTCCGCAGAGACTGTCGCCAGCGTCCGCGCGCCGTCCGCAAGCTCCAGGCCTTCCGCCTCGGCAAGCGTGAAATCCAGCCGGTCCAATGATTTGGGACCGGGTTTCGCAAAGAACGGCTTCTCCAGATAAGCGTCCACAACGTGCCGCACCACGCTGCCTTCGCTCGCAATGGCCCCGTCGGCATCGTAGGGCACGCCGCCGACATGCGCGACCCACTGGTCGATCAGCGCATTGCCCGGCCCGCTGTCGAAGGCGACGGGGTCGCCAGCCTCGGGAACATAGGTGACGTTCGAAATCCCGCCGATATTCACGAACACCATCGGAAAACGGCCTCTGAAAGCGTCGGCACGCGAACGCGCCAGTGCGGCGTGATAGGCTGGCACCAGCGGCGCGCCCTGCCCGCCATGCACCATGTCGTTGGCCCGCATGTCATAGACCACCGGCACGCCGGTCAATTGCGCCAGCCATGGCCCGTCGCCGAGTTGCACCGTGACCCCGGCCTGCGGCCGATGCAGCACGGTCTGGCCGTGAAAGCCGATAAGATCAGGTTTTTGCCAGATCGGATCGATGGATTTCGGCAGATTCTTCAGGAAAAATGCGACGGCGTCGGCATGACGGCCGGTAATATCGCGCTCCAGTCCAACCAGATCGCCGGGCCGGTCCTCGCGCTTGACGATGGCCTTGGCCGTCTCCAGCCCGCCTTCGAGCCGGCGGCGGAAAGCCCCGTCATAGGGTACGAAGAGCTGCGGCCCGAATTCGATCGCCGCCTCGCCGTCCGTGCGCAGCATGGCGATGTCGATGCCGTCCATCGACGTGCCGCTCATCAGCCCGATCGCGGTGGTCAAACTCATTTGGCCTGCTTTCTTGTGATTCTCGGGTCAGGGATGCTAAAGGCGCGGCGGCCCGTGCGCCATGCTGCGGTCCGCCACACCAGCCTCAGAGCGAGTCATGCCAGCGTTCAAATCCGATTTCCTGCGCGTTATGCAAGAGCGCGGTTTCATCCACCAGATCTCGGATGAGACCGGCCTGGACGAGCTTTTCGCCAAGCAGACCGTGACCGCCTATGTCGGCTACGACGCCACCGCGACCAGCCTGCATATCGGCAATCTGATCACGGTGACCATGCTCTATTGGATGCAGGAGACCGGCCATCGGCCGATCACGTTGATGGGCGGCGGCACGTCGATGATCGGCGACCCGTCTTTCCGCGACGAGCAACGGCAGTTGCTGACGCCGGAGCGGATCGACCAGAACATTGAAGGCATCAAGAAAATCTTCGGCCGCATGCTGCGCTACGGCGATGGGCCTACCGACGCGATCATGGTCAACAACGCCGACTGGCTGATGAAGCTCAACTATGTCGAGTTCCTGCGCGACGTCGGCCGGCATTTTTCGGTCAACCGCATGCTGGCCTTCGATAGCGTGAAGCTCAGGCTCGACCGCGATCAGTCGCTGTCCTTCCTCGAATTCAACTACATGATTTTGCAGGGCTACGATTTTACCGAGCTCAACCGCCGCTACGGTACCGTTTTGCAGATGGGCGGCTCGGACCAGTGGGGCAATATCATCAACGGCGTCGATCTGAGCCACCGCATGGGCGGCCCGCAGCTTTACGCGCTGACGACGCCGCTACTGACCAAATCGTCTGGCGAGAAGATGGGCAAGTCGGCCAAAGGCGCGGTGTGGCTCAACGGCGACCTCTTCTCGCCCTATGATTTCTGGCAATACTGGCGCAACACCGAGGACGCGGACGTTGGCCGCTTCCTGAAGATATTTACGCGCCTGCCGCTGGACGAGATCGCGCGACTGGAAGCGCTCGGCGGCTCGGAGATCAATGAAGCCAAGAAGGTGCTTGCAACGGAAGCGACGGCCATCGTCCACGGCCGCGAAGCCGCCGACCAGGCCGCCGAAACGGCGCGCAAGACATTCGAGGAAGGCGCGCTTGCCGACACATTGCCGACGGTCGAGGTTTCGAGCGCCAAGCTTTCCGCCGGCATCGGCTTGCTATCCCTGCTGGTCACCGCTGGCCTCGCAGCCTCCAACGGCGAGGCGCGCCGGCATGTCCAGGGCGGCGCGGTGCGGCTCAACGATGAGCCGGTGAACGATGACCGATTGGTCGTCACCTCGGCCGCGCTGGCGAATGGCGTGCTCAAACTCTCGGTCGGCAAGAAAAAACATGTGCTTGTAAGGCCGGGCTGAACCGGGCAGTCTTCGCCGGGATTGATAGCACCCCTCACCGGCTCTTCGGGCCACCTCTCCCCGTTGGGGAGAGGAACCCAAGCTGAAGAGCGCGCCGGCGTTTCAGAACCCTGCTTCCTCTCCCCAGCGGGGAGAGGTGGCCCGAAGGGCCGGTGAGGGGGCGGTTCTGCGAGGAGCGATAGCCATGCCTGATTTCTGTTTTGCCCCGCAGCCGCAGCCGTCCGTCGCGATAGCCGGGTCGACCGAGCGCTTTCCCGTCCGGCGCATCTTTTGTGTCGGACGCAACTATGCCGCCCACGCCCGCGAAATGGGCAAGGACCCCGATCGCGAGCCGCCCTTCTTCTTCACCAAGCCGGCCGATGCGGTGATCGACGATTGCGGGCCGGTGCCCTATCCGCCGCTGACCAAAAACCTGCATCACGAGATAGAACTGGTGGTCGCCATCGCCAAGGCCGGCGAGGACATCCCCGCTGACAAGGCGTTCGACTACGTCTGGGGATATGGCGTCGGCGTCGATCTGACTCGCCGCGACTTGCAGGACGAGGCCAAGAAACTCTCGCGGCCATGGGACTGGTCGAAAGGATTCGACAATTCCGCCGTCTGCGCAGCCCTGCACCCCGTCGCTGCCGTCGGGCACCCTGCGAAGGGTCGCATCTGGCTGTCGGTCAACGATCATGTCCGGCAGGACGGAGACCTCGACGAGCTGATCTGGCCTGTCGCCGACACCATCGCCTTTTGCAGCCAGTCGGTCGCCCTGCAGCAGGGCGATCTGATCTTCACCGGCACGCCGGCCGGCGTTGGCGCACTGGAACCCGGCGACAAGGTCGAAGGCGGCATCGATGGCCTTGGCGGGATAAAATTCACGATCAGCGGGCGCTGGGCATGAGCGAACTCGTCCTGCACAATTATTTCCGCTCCTCGACCTCCTACCGCGTGCGCATCGCGCTGGAACTGAAGAGCATCTTCTACCAATACGTGCCGCATCACCTGCGCCACGGCGAACATCGCGAGGCGCCTTATCTTGCCGTCAATCCGCAAGGTCTGGTGCCGGCGCTGATCCTTGAGGACGGCACGATGCTGTCGCAGTCGCTGGCCATCATCGAATATCTCGACGAAACCCATCCCGAGCCGCCACTGCTGCCGAAGGATCCCCTCGGCCGCGCCCATGTCCGGATGCTTGCTCAAATGGTCGCCTGTGAGATTCACCCGGTCAACAATCTGCGTATCCTGACCTCACTGCGCAGCCTCTTCGGCGCGAGCGACGACGACGTGAACAACTGGTTCCGCCACTGGGTCAACGAGACCTTCGAACCCATGGAAAAGCTTCTGGCGACGGCCAAGGAGACGGGCCACTTCTGCCATGGCGACGCGCCGGGCCTGGCCGACATCTGCCTCGCCGCGCAGGTCACCAACAATGCGCGCTTCGGCGTCGACATGAGCCCCTACCCGACGATCTCCCGCATCAACGCCGCCTGCATGGAATTGCCGGCCTTCAAGAAAGCCGCGCCCGCCAATCAGCCCGACGCCGAATAGGATTTTCAAATGAAAGCCGTCATCTTCGACGCATTCGGCGAAACGCCCCGCATCGAAAGCGTCCCCGACCCCACGCCCTCGCCTGAAGGCGTCGTCATCAAGGTCGAGGCGACGGGCCTGTGCCGCAGCGACTGGCATGGCTGGATGGGCCACGATCCAGGGATCAAGCTGCCGCATGTGCCGGGCCACGAACTGGCCGGCACCGTGTCGGCCATCGGCTCGGACGTGCGCAAATGGAGGAAGGGCGACCGAGTCACCGTGCCCTTCGTCGCCGCCTGCGGGCGCTGCGTGGAATGCGCGAGCGGAAACCACCAAGTCTGCGAGCACCAATACCAGCCCGGCTTTTCGGCCTGGGGCTCCTATGCCGAATATGTCGCGATAGACTTCGCCGACACCAATCTGGTGCGCCTGCCAGACTCGATGGATTTCGCCACCGCCGCCAGCCTCGGTTGCCGCTTCGTCACCTCGTTCCGCGCCGTTGTCGACCAGGGCCGTGTGCAGCCAGGCGAGTGGGTGGCGGTGCATGGCTGCGGCGGCGTCGGCCTATCGGCCATCATGATCGCCGGCGCGATGGGCGCGAATGTCGTCGCCATCGATCTGGCGGACGACAAGCTGGAGATGGCGAAAAAGCTCGGCGCGGTGGCAACCGTCAACGCCAAAACCGAGCCCAACGTCGTGAAAGCCGTAAAGCAGATCACCACTGGCGGCGCGCACATGTCGATGGATGCGCTGGGCCATCCCGTCACCTGCAACAATTCGATCAACAACCTGCGCCGGCGTGGCCGGCATGTTCAGGTGGGCCTCATGCTGGCCGACCACGCCAAGCCGCAAATCCCGATGGCCAAAGTCATCGCTTTCGAACTCGAAATCCGCGGCAGCCACGGCATGCAGGCGTTCCGCTACCAGCCGATGCTGGACATGATCCAGACCGGCAAGCTGAAACCCGAACTGCTGATCGGCCGGACCTATTCACTGGACGAAGCGTCCGCCGCGCTGATGGCCATGGACAAGTTCGAGGGAACCGGCATCGGCGTCGTGACGAGGTTTTGATCCCTCCCCCTTGAGGGGAGGGTGGCCCGAAGGGCCGGGTGGGGTCCGAGCGGCCGCGCTCGACGTTCTCTTTGGGTCCGCGAGTTGGCAACGACCCCACCCGCCTCGCTTCGCTCGGCACCCTCCCCTCAAGGGGGAGGGATCACTCCTTCAAGAACGCCTCGACCAACTGAGCTGTTTCCTGCGGCCTGGTCACCATGAACAAATGCCCGTCATCGATGACCTCCAGCCTTGAATTGGAAATCATCGACTTGAGCATCTTGGCGTTGATCATCGGCACCAGCGGATCGTCGCTGCCGGCCAGGATCAACGTCGGCTGACGCAGCATCCAGAGCCATGGGAGCGAAGTCCAGCCGCTCATCGCGAGCAATTGCAGCATGTAGCCATATTGCGTCGCGCCTTTCATGGCCGCGGCATGCTTGCCGATCAGCGTCGGGTCGGTGCGGAACGCGCCACCGTAAATTTCGGCGGCGATGGAGCGCATATAGCCGGGATCGGTATAACGGCGTGGGCTCGCCATTTTGGACAGCACGCTCGGCGTTCCCGGAAACATGGTGATGCCCGGTGCGGTGGCGGCCAGGATTAGCTTGCGACAGACGGCCGGATACTGGAAGGCGAATTGCTGCGCAGCGCCTCCACCCCACGACACGCCGGAAACATCCGCCCGGTCATAGCCCAGAATATTCACCAGCCGCTTGGCCATGCGCGCCAGCGTCGACGGTCGGTAGGGAAAGGTCGGCGCGGGCGAGCCGCCGACGCCCGGCACGTCGAAGATGATGCCGGTCGTGTCGGTAAGTTCGGCCATGAACGGTTCGGCAAGTTCGAGATTCGCGCCGATGCCGTTGAACATCAAAAGCGGCGGCCGGGACGACGAGCCGTGGCGGATACCGGTGCGCAGCAATTGCCCGTCGACATCGAAGATCTTGATGTCCATCGTGCCGACATAGTCGCGCGGCTTGGTTTTGACTGGCATTGTCCCCCTCATCCGGCCCTTCGGGCCACCTTCTCCCCGCTGGGGAGAAGAGTGCCGGCCACAACACCGCGCCTCCTCTACTCCCCAGCGGGGAGAAGGTGGCCCGAAGGGCCGGATGAGGGGGCGGCCGAATTCGTCAACTCAAGGCTCGAACACATAGGTCCCCGGCGCGGGGCC
>JBFWUS010000088.1:0-18415 GCA_050247155.1 Rhizobiaceae bacterium | reverse complement strand
CGTCAACGAAATGGACGCCGCCTCGCACCCCGGCATCGACGACATCCGCGACATCATCGACCGTGTGCGTTATGCCCCCGTTTCGGCCCGCTACAAGGTCTACATCATCGACGAGGTGCACATGCTCTCCACGCAGGCCTTCAACGGCCTGCTGAAGACGCTGGAAGAGCCGCCGCCGCACGTCAAATTCATCTTCGCCACCACCGAAATCCGAAAAGTTCCGATCACTGTTCTGTCGCGCTGCCAGCGCTTTGATCTCCGCCGCATCGATGCCGGCGTCATCAAGGACGACCTAAGACGCATCGCTGGATTGGAAAGCATCTCAGTCGACGATGAGGCGCTAGCGCTGATCGCCCGTGCGGCCGAAGGCTCCATGCGCGATGCGCAATCGATCTTCGATCAGGCGATCGCCCATGGCGCGGGCACGGTGTCGGCGACTGCTGTGCGCGACATGCTGGGCCTGGCCGATCGCGCCCGGGTGGTCGACCTGTTCGAATATGTCATGAAAGGCGACGTTGGCGCCGCATTGGCCGAACTGCGCGCGCAATATAACACAGGCGCCGACCCTGCAGCCGTGCTGACCGACCTGGCCGAATTCGTGCATCTCGTCACCCGCTTCCGTTTCGTGCCTTCTGCAGCCGACGATGCCTCTTTGACGGAGACAGAGCGCAAGCGCGGCCTCGACTTCGCGGAAAAGCTGTCCGTCCGCGTTCTGTCGCGTGCCTGGCAGATGCTGCTGAAGGGCATTCCGGAAGTGCAGACCTCGAACCGCCCGGTCAGCGCCGCCGAAATGGTGCTGATCCGCTTGTCGCATGCCGCCGACCTGCCGACGCTGGACGAGGCGCTGAAATCGCTGGAAGGCGCGCCGCAGAGCGCGTCGATGCCGGCTCGGCCAAACGGCTCGCCTGCTGGCGTTTCCGGCGCATCGGCTCCGCCTCCCGCGTCCGCTGTTTCTCGCACCGCCATGGGCGGCACAAGCGCAGGCGGCGCGCCTGCCATGCGGCTGGTCGAGACAACGCCTGAGCCGAAAGCCTATGTCGCGCCGCAGCCCGAGCCGGCTGCGCCGGACGTTTCGATCAGGAGCCTGGAAGATATCGCCGCCTTGGCGGAACAAAATCGAGACCGGCTGTTCAAGGTCAATCTAAAAAACCATGTGCGTCTCGTCCGCATCGATCCGGGCCATATCCAGGTCAGCCTGACCGAGACTGCACCGAAAACGCTGCTTGGCGATCTCACAACGCGTCTGAAGAACTGGACTGGCCGCAACTGGCTGGTCTCGGTGTCCAAGGACGCCGGCGGCCAGACGATGGCCGAGGCCGAAACCGCTAAGCGCGAAAACGCCATCCTCGATGCGCGCAACGATCCGGCGGTTGCAGCCGTGCTGGCGCGTTTTCCCGGGGCAAAGATCATCGATGTGCGCATTCCGGACAGTCCGGAGGCCGCCGAGACCGATCAGCCTGCCGATTTGCCGACGGAACCGCCGGTAGAAGACGACGACGAAATCTGACCGATAAAGGAAAAGCTGATGAAAGATCTCTTGGGCCTGATGGGCAAGGCCAAGGAAATGCAGGCGAAATTCCAGGCCATGCAGGAAGAGATGCAAACGCTTGAAGCCACCGGCCAGGCCGGTGGCGGGCTGGTCAATGTGACGCTTTCAGGCAAGTTCGACATGAAGGCGCTGAAGATCGACCCCGCGCTCTTCAAGGAAAGCGAAGTCGAGATACTGGAGGACCTGCTTCTTGCCGCCCACAACGAGGCGAAGAAAAAGCTCGAACAGCAGATTCAGGAAAAGACCCAGGCGCTCACCGCCGGCCTGCCGTTGCCGCCCGGCATGAAGCTGCCGTTCTGAGGGCGCATATGGTATCGTAACCGACAAGGAGGTTTGTTCGATGCAAGTTAAGGAAGCGGTTCAGATCGCCAAGAAGTACGTCTCAGACCTGCTCCAGGATGAGGGCATGAAAAATCTTGGGCTGGAAGAGGTTGTGTTCAATGAGAAGAAGCGAGCTTGGGAAGTTACCGTCGGCTTTTCACGGCCCTGGAATACAATCAAGGGTCCGTTGACGACTATTGACGGCGGGCAACCCACAAAACGTGCATATCGGGTGGTGCGAGTCCGCGACAAGGACGGCGCCGTCGAGTCGTTGACGCGGCGTGGCGAACTGGTCGACTAGGCGTGCGTCAAGTCGTCTTGGACACGAATCTCTTGATTCTGTTAGCTGTAGGTCGGACTGACCCAAACCTGATCGCAAAACACAAGCGTTTGATCGGCTACGACAATGAAGATTTCAAACTTTTGACGGAATTCTTAGGCGGGTCAGTTAAGCTCGTCACTTGCCCTAATATAACGACAGAAGCATCAAATTTGCTTCGACAGATAGGTAGTCCTTATCGCGAACAAGTTACTGCCGGTCTCGGCAACGTCGTTCAAACGATGGATGAGCATTATGTGACAAGCGGGGCAGCA
Organism: Rhizobiaceae bacterium; assembly: GCA_050247155.1. GTDB lineage: Bacteria > Pseudomonadota > Alphaproteobacteria > Rhizobiales > Rhizobiaceae > Mesorhizobium_G. Next base: position 15,951 of record JBFWUS010000088.1, on the reverse strand, counting down.
GTCCAACATCCGCTGTTTGTTAGACTCGGATTGACTGATGCTGCGCTCACTATTCTGCTCGAATCGGGAGCCGAACTTCTCACTGTGGATTTGGATGTCTATGTCGAGGCATTGAACACTGGCTTCAAATCGACCAATTTCAATCATTTACGTGAGCAGAAGCTCGGATACTAGGTGGCATGATATCGGCCGGATGGCCGGCCTTCCGTTGCCGCCCGGCATGAAGCTGCCATTCCTTTGCAGCTTAATAAAATCGTAACGATTAACGTTAACGAAGCCTTCACCATAATTCCGCCACGCTTTAGCCGCGAAACTCGCTATCTAGCCGCATTCGTGGCGTCGGTCGGGGGGACCATGAGGCGAGATTCGTGAAAGCGGCTGGCGCGAAGACGCGGTTTTTGGCTCTGATGGCGCCGCTTTTGCTGGCGGCAGCCTGCACCACACAATCTCCAGGGGTTGAGGAAGGGCTCGGATTTGCCGGCCAGCCGACGACCGTGGCCTCCACACAACTCGCCTCTGACACGTCCACCGAAACCTCGTTGATGGCTGCCACGAGCGAATCCGGCGCTCCAATCCCCGTTCCAACCCCTTCGCCAAATGCTGTTGCAGCGACGGACGCCGATCCCGCGCTTGCGCCCGCCTTCGCACCGGCTGACGGCGGTACGGAATCCGCGCAAAAGCTTGTACAAGTTGCGTCGCTGTCGCCCTCGGGTCCCCTGCCCGGCGTCGCCGAAAGCGTCGGCGCTGCTCCTGCGGCCTTCACCTATCCTGATCCTCAGAAGCGCAGCGCGGCCTTCCTGTCGCGCGAGCACGAATGCCTGGCGCGCGCCATGTTCTTCGAGTCCAACCGTTCCAGCCGCGACGGCCTGATTGCCGTCGGTTCCGTCGTCATGAACCGTCTGGAAGACGGGCGCTGGGGCAGCACGGTCTGCGACGTGGTCGGCGCGCCGCGCCAGTTCGCGCCGGGTGTCTTGAGCCGCAGCATGGATTCGGCGGCGCTGCCTGATGTCATGGAGGCTGCGCAGTCCGTTCTGAAAGGCGAGCGCCATCCGAAAATCTACAAGAACGTGATGTTCTTCCACACCGCCGGCTACCGTTATCCCTACGACAACATGCATTATGTCGTAGTGGCGGGCGGCAACTCCTTCTACGAAAAGCGCCGCCGTATGCGGGGCATGAACAACACGCCGCAGTCAGCCGTCTTGGCCTCTGCCGGCCAGATGCGCGTTGCGGCGCAGGATACGCCGCTGAAGCGCGCTGTCCGCCGCGCCGCGAAGCAGAAACAGCCGACCATCGACGAGGCGGTGCCTGTGCCAGCCGTCGCCATAGCCCGGCCGCTGCCTGTGCAGCCAGCCGCCTTCGCCCCGGCATCGGAACCGTCCGCGGACCGCTTCGGCGGACCCGTCGAGCCCACGTCCGGAAAGTCTGGCCGGATGCTGCGCCCGGTACTGCAAAACTGATGATTTGATCTGATTGGAAGGCTGGCTAGGCACCCCGCTTACCCTTCCTTCACCATATCCGCGTCATTCTTTCGCCTGAAACGTCCGCAATCTGGCCGCACTGTAATCAGCGGTCGGGGGACCGATGAGGCCGTGTGTTGAGTTTTTTGCGTAGCGTTCCCGCGGCGTCTGCCGCCCTCCTGTCTCTCGGCCTGATGGCCGGATGTTCCCAAACAGATGGCGCCCTCGGCATCAAGTCGGGCGTGGCCAGCATGATGCCGGGCTCGATGCGCTCGGTCCCGGGTTCGACGCGCGGCAAGACCTACCGCGCTTCGGCGCGCGAACGCGAATGCCTTGCCCGCGCCATGTTTTTCGAATCGAACCGGTCGAGCCAGGATGGCCTGGTCGCCGTCGGCTCGGTCGTCATGAACCGCCGCGACAGCGGCAAATGGGGCGGCGACATCTGCAGCGTCGTCGGGGCCAAGCGCCAGTTCGCGCCGGGCGTGCTGTCGCGCCAGATGAATTCGAGGGCGCTGCCCGATGTCATGGCCGCCACCGATGCCGTGCTCAAGGGCAAGCGTCATCCGAAGGTGCACCAGAACGTCATGTTCTTCCACACGGCGGGACTGAAGTTCCCCTACAAGAACATGCATTATACGGTCGTTGCCGGCGGCAATTCTTTCTACGAGAAGCGCAGCCGCCGTCGCGGGCCGGAGATCGAGCAGCCGGTCATGCAGGAAACAATGGTTGCCTCCGCTGAGGAGGCAGCGCCCGATGTTGCGAAAAAGCGCGCCCGCGGCGAACCGCAGCCGATTTTCCTCGCCGTTGCGCCGAAGTCGCGTCCCGTGCAGCAGGAGCCGGTCGTCGCCATGGCCGAGCCCGCGCCGACGCGTTTCGGCGGCGAAGCATCGTCCGGCACCTTGGATGCACAAGCAGCCGAGATCGACTCCGGCTATGATGAAGCTCAGCCGACCATGTCCTATGAGGCGAGCCCGGAACAGGCTGGCGAGGTCGGCGCGCTGATCCTGCAGCAGCAGGAACTGGGGGAGCAGTGAAAGTCGTGAGATAGTGAGTGGTGAGTAGTGACCGAACCAATCACTACTCACTATCTCATGATCCCCCAATCACTACCTGCTACTCCCTATTCCCTCTATACCGCTTCCATGTCGAAGCGAATCGCCGGCCCTGAAATCGAACGTCTGATCCAGCTTCTGGCCAAGGTGCCGGGCTTGGGTCCCCGTTCGGCCCGCCGCGCGGCGCTCCATCTCATCAAGAAGAAGGAGCAGCTTCTCGGCCCTCTGGCCGCCGCGATGGCGGACGCGCAAGAGAAGGTGCGAGTCTGCTCCACCTGCGGCAATGTCGACACATCCGACCCCTGCATGATCTGCACCGATCCGCGCCGCGACGGCGCGACGATCATCGTCGTCGAGGACGTCTCCGATCTCTGGGCGCTGGAGCGGGCCGGCGCGATGAACGCCAGATATCATGTGCTCGGCGGCACGCTCTCGCCGTTGGACGGCATCGGCCCGGACCAGCTTACCATTAGACAGCTTGTGGAGCGCGTCGCGGCTGGCGGCGTGTCTGAATTGATCTTAGCGGTCAACGCCACCGTCGAAGGTCAAACAACCGCCCACTATCTCACCGATCAATTGGCGAACTTCGAGGTGAAGGTCACCCGCCTGGCGCATGGCGTGCCGGTCGGTGGCGAGCTGGACTATCTCGACGAAGGCACGCTCGCCGCGGCGATGAAGGCACGGACGGCGTTTTGAGGAAATTGATGCAGTTATCCCGCTGTTGCTCAGGTTCTGCACCGACCCCCCTCTGTCCTGCCGGACATCTCCCCCTCAAGGGGGGAGATCGGCCGGCCGCAACGGTTTCCCCAATCGCCAACATTGCAAGGTGGGCGGCCAGGCTGACGCTGCTGATCTCCCCCCTTGAGGGGGAGATGTCCGGCAGGACAGAGGGGGGTCGGTGCAGGACGGGACGCACCCTGATCAGCCTTAGCCTTCTGCCATTTTTGTTTCTTTCAGCCCCCACCCACGCCCAATCGCTCGATACCCAGTTCCAATCCTGGCTCGCCAAATCGCTGTGGCCCGAAGCCCAAACCGCCGGCGTTTCGAAATCCACCTTCGACGCCGCTTTCGTCGGCGTAAAGCCCAACCCGAAACTGCCGGACCTCGTTCTGCCCGGCCAGAAGGCGACCACCCCGAAAAAACAGCATCAAGCGGAGTTCTCCTCCCCCGGCACTTATTTCGCCGAAAAGACCATCGGCGCGGTCACCAGGGGCGGCCGCACCCGCTCGGCCTCGCTCGCCAAAACGCTGACCGCCGTGGAAAAACGCTACGGCGTGCCGGCAGAAGTCGTGCTCGCCATCTGGGGCCGCGAATCCGGATTCGGCGCGGCGAAGATGCCCTACGACGCATTCGAGGTGCTCGGCACCAAAGCCTGGCTCGCCACGCGCAAGGACATGTTCCGCACCGAACTCATCGCCGGCCTGCAGATGGTCGAAAAGGGCCTCGCGCCGCGCTCCGCGATGAAATCCTCCTGGGCCGGGGCGCTCGGCCAGCCGCAATTCCTGCCGACATCCTTCCTGAAACACACTGTCGATTTCGACGGCGACGGCCGCGCCGACATCTGGAACAGCCAGGCCGATACGCTCGCCTCCATCGCCAACTATCTGGTCGACTATGGCTGGCAGAAGGGGCGCGACTGGGGCTTCGAGGTCAATGTGCCGGCCGCCGTCACGTGCGCGCTGGAAGGCCCGGACCAGGGCAAAAAGATCGCCGACTGGGCGGCTCTGGGCATCGTCCGCGTCAACGGCAAACCCTTCCCCAAGGCCGAGCTCGGCAAGGAAGGTTTTCTGCTCATGCCCGCCGGCCGCCACGGTCCAGCCTTCATCGTCACGCCGAATTTCTACGTGCTGAAGGAATACAATGAGAGCGACCTTTATGCGCTCTTCATCGGCCACGGCGCCGACCGCATCGCCGGCGGCGACAAGCACTTTGCGGCCTCCTGGGGCCCGGTCGGCGGCCTCTACCGTTCCGACGTCGCCGACCTCCAGCGCGCGCTGGAAGCCAAGGGTTATGACGTCGGCGGCGCCGATGGCCTGCCAGGCTTCAAGACCCGGCGTTCCATCGGCGACTGGCAGGCGAAGAGCGGCCAGTCGCCGACGTGCTTTCCGGACAAGGAGCTGGTGGCGGCGGTCAGGTAAGCGTCCACCCAGCCTGTAGGCGCCTACAGTTGCCCTGCTAGAAGGATGAAAGGGGCATCCTTTTTGCCCGGGCAGCGGCGACTGGGGCCGCCGGCCCCATCGTCCGCAGCCGGCGATACTAACAAACCGTCGCGTTGCAAGCGGCGTGGCAAGCTGCCTTTCCGATCGGATCGCCAATCGCTTCGCATGCAACATGGCACAGGTCGCAATAGATGTCTGATGGCCCCAAGGATCCGGCTGCCGGGGAGGTGCCAATGCCACGGACGATGGGGCGTGGGTCAAATGTAGTTGTAATCCTTACTTTTGCCGATGGTCTCATTGTTGTCTCCTAGATTGCGCGAGAGGAACACAGCGGACCGGAATGCTCTCGCCGACACTCCGAATGCTTCTCGGGGATTCAGGGGCGCTCGCTCCATACCCCCAAAGCGCCGACGTTTACGGGGATCGTATCGCTGACGTCGAGCGTGAACTGGAACACCCGCAGAGCAGCCGTAACGTCGGATTGTCGGAAGGTTTTGATTCTCACGTCATAGCACTCGGACCCGGTTCTGCAGGCGGGGCTGGGGTGCACGCTGATGTCATCGATGATCAGGCCTAGGCCGACAATTTCGTCGAGCATTTCGAATACGCGATAGGCGGCAGTTGCAGCGAAGTTGAGCGCTCGCTCGCGCCCTAGCAGACCCAGGTTCCGATATTTTCGGGTCATTAGATCGCGGAAATCCGCCAGGCTCGACGAGAACGCTCTCTCAAATCTGTCGTTATCTTCTCGCCTCAACGCCAATCCCAGACTGGTTGGAAACCGTTCGGCCTGTTTCACATAATTATCCAGACTGGCCTGAATATCCCACCAGATAATGCCGCGCGAGGTCGGCGCGAGTACGGGAACCGTTTCGCCCGACATCAGCCGAACCTTGCCGATTGTGACACCCGCTACCGCAAACAGCGTGACAGGCCATTTGCGCTTACGTTTGTCACCCTTCGTTGGCTCGCTCGTTGGAGCTACGTTTTGAGCTTTGAACGCCTCGAGTAGCTGCGCGTAGCCGTTGAATGCGAACGCGCCGGAAGGCCTGATCGCATAGATAGGCGTTTGATCGATATTAAGCGTCCAGGTGATCCGTTCGATTTCGGGAGAAATGTCGTCGCCGTCTGAAAGCGCTTCAATAATTGTCTCCGGGTTGATCACGGCGCCCTGTGGCAGAAATTGCAGGAATGAGTCGCGCCTTGCCTCCGTGAGAAAGTCATATCCGATCTGACCGAGCGCCATGATGCGCTGTGGGGTAGGTTGAACCGCAACCTTCCCAGCGCCGCCACAACCACATCCGCAGTCCTTCTTCGTCCCGCCGCATCCGCATCCACAATCTGCCGGTGCTACGTCTGACGGGATGATCTCAGCAAATGGTGGCGGCCCGGCCGACGGGTCGGCTACCTGACCTTGGTCAGCTTGTATTTCCGATGGTTGGACGCCCCCCGACGGACTGACCTTGATTGGCTCGGTTGTTGTCGCAAAACCCATGTCCCGTCTCCCGTTTTGAAGTAGGTGGAACGCACCGCCTGGATTGACCCTGCCATCGAGGCATCGCGCGGCATCGGTTCCCGCGCAGGGCATGGCGGCGTTTATCAGTATGGCGCGTACTGAGAGCGGGTCGGCCCGCTCACCGCGGCGCAACTGTTCCGACAGGATCAATCCTGCCAGACCCGCTACCTTCGGCGCCGCATAACTCGTGCCGGTTCTCTCCATTGCCCCGCCGCCGCTCACTGCCCCCCTCACACGATCGCCCGGCGCGAGCACGGCATGAGACAAGTAATCGGAGCCGAAATTGCTGATTTCTAGTGGGTTGCCCTGCTGGTCGCAGGCACCGACTGCCAGCACTGTGCTGACTCGAGCCGGCATGTGCGTCGTTGAAAGTCCGTCATTGCCAGCAGCGGCGACGACAAGCACGCCGGCCTGCTCGCACTTGGATAGGGCGTCGACGAGCAGCGCATTTGAATTATCGGCGTCGGCAATCTCCCCGCCGCTGATATTGATCACATGTGCGCCAGCCTCCAGAGCCGTCAATACCGCACGGGCAAGGTCAAGCTGCGAACATCGGATATCAGTCGGATGCGCGCCGAAAACCGGAATGATGATTCCTTGACAGCACGGAGCAACGCCTTCGATCCCTGCGCCGTTGCCGAAAACGATACTGGCGACATGTGTTCCATGCACGGTTGCGAACGAACTGACGTCTAAATCGGCCTGCCCGGCGGGAAAATGAAGCCTGGCCCCGGCAAAGCACGGATGTGCGACATCAACAGGCCCGTCGAGGATCGCGATTCGAACGCGCGGGTCGCCACGCATTCCAAGCAACTTCCTGAAATCAAACGATATCCCTGCCCACACTGATCCACCGCTCCCTGCGGCAGGCCAAAAGAATATGCCCGGACAGCATATTTTCTAAGGTTCGGAACAATGTCAACTACAGATTGAATCTATAAGCTTAACAATCTAAGATTTCATCCTTGACGGAAGCTTTTGGAGCCCGCCACAACTTGTCGGGATCATCGTGGCATTTTCTGGCGGGTTTGATGGCGGGCCGTCGGCCCTGGGGATGCGTGGCGCCGGTGGCAGCGATGTGCTTGCCTTGAAAAGGGAGTAGCGATCCTCACGCCGCGCGCGGATAGTCCGTATAGCCACGTGCGCCGCCGCCGTAGAAGGTCGCCTTGTCGGGTTCGTTGAGCGGCAAATCCAGCCGGAGGCGCTCGACCAGATCGGGATTGGCAATGAACAATTTCCCGAAGGCGACGAGATCGGCTTGTCCGCTGGCCACCGCTTCTTCGGCCAGGGCCTTGTCGTAGCCGTTGTTGACCAGCCATGCGCCAGTGCCGCCTGCATCGCGGTAAGCTGCCTTGAACGCGTCGTAGTCGAAGCGCTTTTCGCCCTGCGCATAATCGCGCGCGCCGCCGGTCGCCCCTTCGATCACATGCACATAGGCGAGGCCGAGCTTGCCGAGCCCCTGCGCCACATAATCGAACAATGGCTGCGGGTTGTCGTCGGAAGCATCGTTGGCGGGCGTCACGGGCGACAGCCGGACGCCGACCCTGCCCGGGGCCACGGCGTCGGTGACCGCCTCCACCACCTCGAACAGGAAGCGTGCGCGGTTCTCGATGCTGCCGCCGTAATTGTCGTCGCGCTTGTTGGAGCCCGAGCGCAGAAACTGGTCAATCAGATAGCCGTTGGCCGCATGCAGCTCGACGCCGTCGAAGCCGGCTTCCTCGATGGCCGCCTTCGCCGCCCGGGCATAGGCCGCAACGATGCCGGAAAGCTCGCCAAGCTCGAGCGCGCGGGGCTCGGAGGTCTCTTCGAACGCGCCGCTGCCATCCGGGTTCACCAGATAGGTTTTCGACTTTGCGCGAATGGCCGACGGCGCCACCGGCTTGCCGCCGTTCGGCTGAAGCGACGTGTGCGAGATACGCCCGACATGCCAGAGCTGGGTGACGATTTTCCCGCCTGCGGCATGCACGGCATCAGTCACCTTGCGCCAGCCGGCAAGCTGTTCCGGCGCATAGAGGCCCGGCACGTCGGCATAACCCTGGCCCTGATGACTGATCGCTGTCGCTTCGGTGATCAGCAAGCCGGCGGAGGCGCGCTGCGCGTAATAATCCACGGCCAGTGGCCCGGGCACGGCATTGGGCGATCGGTTGCGTGTCAGCGGCGCCATGACGACGCGGTTGGAAAGCAGGAGGCCGCCGGCCTTGGCCGGGTCGAAGAGCGTGGACATGAAAGCGCCTTTGGGAGGGTGAAAGTTGAAATCCCGAAAGAGATAAGAAGCGCTGCACAAACCGGTAAGGAATACCATTCCAAACTTTGGACTAGCCGGAGGATGGCGTTGCCGGGGATGCGCGATCCTCGGCCGCTTGACGGTGCGTCCTTCAAGGCTCGCCGTTCGAGGTTGCAGCTAGCCCTTCAGTGCGGTGAAGGCTCGCACCTCAGGATGAGGAACGTCGCAGCCTGCCACGCCAATCTTTGACGCTGCACCGCCTAACTGCAGCAGGCGGGGTGCCGCGGGGGTGTTTCATCCGATGTCCGTAGATCACCGGGCCGTTTGTTAGGTGTTGGCAGGCTTCGCGTTGGTCGTTAGCGTTGTAAGCACATCGGCCCTCATCCTGAGGTGCTAGCCCGCACGACGTTGAACACTTGAAGCGATCTCGCATGGCGAGCCTCGAACGACGCACCATCAGGCCGCCCGCCGCGCCACGAACCGTCCATCCGGCAAGCCGGTGATCCGCCCGTAGCGGGACAGTGAGTGCAGCGCGGCTTCCACCCGCTTTTCGATCTTTTTGCCGCCGCTCCTGAACCCGCGCGCGATCGCCGCCGCATCCATCGGTCCGCCGGCAGAAACCAGTATATCCTCCACCGCCAACGAATGTTCGTCGCGATCGCTTGGCCATGTCGGCAGGCGCCTGTCGAAGGCAACGACCTTCGGGCCGAGATCAAGCTCGCTGGTCTTCGCGGGCGTCGCTTTCGCGAATCTCGGTATCTGGTAGTCAGGCCTCAGCCAGCGCACGCGACCGGCGGCCTCTTCCCTGGCGCGCTCGGCATTCAGTGCAACCAGTCGCTCCAGCACCTCTTCATCAGAGAGGTTCACCGGCCAGCCATAGGCCTCGGCCGTCAGCCGGTCGATCGTCTCGTGCAGTTCTTTTATAATGAGCACGAGCCCGCGCTCTTTCACATCCTCGTCCTTGTCTGAAAGCTTTGTGCCCGCCTTCAGTTTCTCCAGCACATTGTAGAGGCCGGTGAGTGTCAGGTCTGGATGTTTCTTCAAGACGCGCTTGCGCAGCGCGTCGAGTTCTTCCCCGGCCTCGCCGAGCTTTCGACGAAGGGCGGCAGGAGGATCGGGGAACGGGAATGGGTCGAAACAGAGAGATTTGGTGTAGCGGGGCCTGTCTTCCAGCACGCCGCCTTGGCTTAGTACCCAGGCAACATGCGTGCTGCTCGACAGCACCGACAACCTGCAGGCGTGGCCATCTGCGATGACGACAATCATGTTATCGGCAAGGATTGACGCATCAAGGAACTGAAAGACTCTGTGCTTGGTGGTTTCGACGGTGGCGACATATCGCGCCAAACCGTCCAACGCAGGTCGCAAATCCCGGCGCGGCTCCCCGAAAATCCACCAATTGTCGCGGTAGCTCTTTCGATTGTTTTTGTCTCTTTCAGGTTTCACCTTAGCGAGGATGTGTTGATACACCTCCGGGAAGTCTTGGCGGGCCTGTTCCTTCGACAGACTTAAGAGGTCTATAACCATCATCTGGCGACTATGTGCCGTGAGGTCGCGTCCATTGCGATAGAAACGGATGTGCCTTTTGAGCCCGGCTCTGCGCCCAAGGCCAAGATGGCGCGCCTCCGATGGCGTCACTATGAACCCGGCTCCCATCAATTGCACGCCGCGTGAGCACAGCCCCTCATTCGATGCAAGCGGCTCGACCTTTGTCAAATTCACTCCCACCGTGAGGTCGGCATTTACGGCTCCGCGTTTCACCGCAAAGGAAATTCTTGGATCGTCAGTGTCCAAGCCAGTCTCTTCGATCACTTCGCAAAGTGTTCCCGGCTGACTGCCCGCCTGACCAGTCGTCATTGCAATCCTGACGGCCGCGCTGTCCTTAGTCGCCTTCGTCCAAGGGTGGTCGGCGATCGCGAACGTGATGCTCATCGGCGTCTTGCCGTTCAGATGTCGTTCGATGACCCGGCGTTGAAACACCTGACTGATCGAATTGGTCGTCACCAGCCCAAAGCGACGAAGCGGCGTGCCCTTGCGCGTCAGCAATGCGGCGGCGCGGTCCCACCAATACATGACGAAATCGGCGCTTTCGTTCATGTGCGGGTGCGAAGCCCATAGACCCTGGGCCTTGAGCGAACCTAGCCGTGCGCGAATATCCTTGCCGCCAATAAACGGCGGGTTCCCCACGATGAACTCCGCCTCCGGCCAATCCGGCCGGCGCGCATTCGGCAACGTCTCTACCCGCTTGCCGTCCTTTTTTGCCACCGCAGGTATCGGCCAGCCGTCCCAGGTCAGCACGGCGTCATACCCTTCGCGCCGGCCGAAATTGATGTTCTTGAAGGCCCGCAGGATCGGCTCCTTCGGATGGCCCGTCTTGGTTTTGTAGTGCTGCTGTAGGTAACCAATCCACACCACCAATTCGGCGATCGCAGCCGCACGCGGGTTGAGCTCAAGTCCTAGAAACTGGTGCGGATCAACCTCCTCGCCCTCCAGCCCCAGACTCTCGGTTGCGCCAAGCCTCGCCAGCGTTTCCAGAACCTCGCCTTCGAGCTTCTTCATCAGTTCCAGGCTGACATAAAGAAAATTTCCGGTGCCGCATGCAGGGTCGAGCACCCGCGTCGTGCAAAGCTGGTGGTGAAACGCCTTTACGATCTGGATAGCCTGCTTGTCTCGCCCTGCGTCCTTGGCGCTTTCTGCCTTGGTCAACGCGCGCTGCCAGTCGGCCCGCAGCGGCTCCATCACCGTCACCTCGACCAGCCGCTGCACATAGGCGCGCGGCGTGTAGTGCGCCCCGAGTTTCTTGCGCTCGTCGGGATCGAGCGCCTGCTCCAGCAGCGTCCCGAAAATCGCCGGATCGACCTCCGTCCAGCGATACTCCGCCGCCGCCAAGAGTTCCCCGATCTCCTCGCGGCCGAGCTCGAAGACCGTCGTGTCGCGAAACAGCCCGCCGTTGAAATGGCGCACCTCGGCGTCGATCACGCCGCTGAACGGTGCGCCCTTGTCCATGTCGCGCCACAGCGCCTTCAGTCGGTGCTTGAAATGCGCCGGATCGGCGACGCATTTTCGGAGCAGGTCCTTGAAGCAATCCTTCGGCAGAAGGTCGACATCCTCGGCGAACATGGTGAAGATGCAGCGCATCAGGAACTGCGCCACCTCTTCCTTGTCGTGCTTGCGCTTTTCTAGCGCCTTGCTCACCTCCGCCAGCCGCTTGGCGACGCCGCGCGTCACCCGTGCCTGCTCGCGCGCCAGGTCGAGCGACAGCGGATCGCTCCACACTTTGGCCAGCAGCGCCCGCACCTCCTCGCGCCGCAGATCCTCCAGATAGATGCGAAAACCCTTGCGGTCGGGAAACTGGCTGTAGGCCCGGCCGGTGCCGGTGAAATCTGCATAAAGCTCGAAGGCGTGGCCGACATCGCAGGTCACGATGAAAGGCGGCGCCGGATGATCGGCATCAAGCAGGAAGACATAGCGCTCCGCCTGCTGGCGCGCGTTCTGCATCATCACGTCCCAGCCCTGGCCCGCGCCCCGCCGCCCCAGCCGTGCCGGCTCCGCCTCCACCGCCTGTCCGGGGATCGCATTCTTCTTGCCCGGCAGGCGCGACTGCTTCGCTTCGAGGATAAAGCAGCCCTTCTTGTAGAGGTCGATGCGCTTGGAACTCGCCGCGCCCTCGCTCTCGCGTGTCCGCACTGCGCGCTCGAACACATAGTCGTTGCCGGCCCGCGCCGCGCCCGCGACATCCGGCGGCTCGACGCCGATCACGCCGCACAGCTCTGCAAGAAACATCTGGTAGTTGGCGCGCTCCGCGCCGCCCTCGCGCCCCGCCCAGCGCGTTATGAATGCCTCGACGTCCACCGCCACTCCCCCGAGCACGCGCGGCCGCATCGGCGCGGGCAAAACCCACGCCGCTCCCCTGCCAAGAGCGCGCGAAAAAGCCGGCATCTTGCCAGCGTTAACACTCTAAGGTTGTTTTATTGGAAGAGTCTACCGGAAATAGCTTCTTGTGGCTTCAGGCCCGGCCATCCGCACTCCCTTGCCTTTTGGCTGCCGCGCCCCTAAACGCGCGCGTCATGACCTTCCCTTTGTCCCACATCCGCAATTTCTCCATCGTCGCCCATATCGACCATGGCAAATCGACGCTGGCCGACCGGCTGATCCAGCTGACCGGCGGGCTCGACGCGCGCGAGATGGCCGGCAAGGAGCAGGTGCTCGACAATATGGACATCGAGCGCGAGCGCGGCATCACCATCAAGGCGCAGACCGTGCGGCTGAACTACCGTGCCGAAAACGGCGAGGATTATATCCTCAATTTGATCGACACGCCCGGCCATGTCGATTTCGCCTATGAGGTGTCGCGTAGTTTGCGCGCCTGCGAGGGCTCGCTGCTGGTGGTCGACGCCTCGCAGGGCGTCGAGGCGCAGACGCTGGCCAATGTCTATCAGGCCATCGACGCCAACCACGAGATCGTCGTGGTTCTGAACAAGATCGACCTGCCCGCCGCCGAGCCCGAGCGCATCAAGGAGCAGGTGGAGGAGGTGATCGGCCTCGACGCCTCGCAGGCCGTCGAGATTTCAGCCAAGACCGGCCTCAACATCGAGGCGGTGCTGGAGGCGATCGTCCACCAGCTCCCGCCGCCGAAGCAAGGCGATGCCTCGAAGCCGCTCAAGGCCATGCTGGTCGACAGCTGGTACGACGCCTATCTCGGCGTCATCGTGCTGGTGCGCGTCTATGACGGCGTTTTACGCAAGGGCCAGCAGATCCGCATGATGGGCACCGGCGCGAAATACCCGGTCGAGCGAACGGGCTATTTCACGCCGAAAATGGTGCAGGCCGACGAGATCGGCCCCGGCGAGTTCGGCTTCATCACCGCCTCGATCAAGGAGGTGGCCGACACCCGCGTCGGCGACACCATCACCGAGGACCGCCGCCCGACGGCCGAGCCCCTGCCCGGCTTCAAGCCGGCGCAGCCGGTCGTCTTCTGCGGCCTGTTCCCGGTCGACGCCGCCGACTTCGAGGATCTGCGCGCCGCGGTCGGCAAGCTCAGGCTCAACGACGCCAGCTTCTCCTACGAGATGGAAACCTCGGCCGCGCTCGGCTTCGGCTTCCGCTGCGGTTTTCTGGGCCTGCTCCATCTGGAAATCATCCAGGAGCGGTTGGAGCGCGAGTTCGACCTCGACCTGATCGCCACCGCCCCGTCCGTCGTCTACCGCATGAACCTGATCGACGGTACGGTGAAGGAGCTGCACAACCCCGCCGACATGCCGGATGTGGTGAAGATCGCCTCGATCGAGGAGCCGTGGATCCGCGCCACCATCCTGACGCCGGACGATTATCTCGGCTCGATCCTGAAACTCTGCCAGGACAGGCGCGGCGTGCAGGTTGACCTCTCCTATGTCGGCAAGCGCGCCATGCTGCAATACGATTTGCCGCTGAACGAAGTTGTGTTCGACTTCTACGACCGCCTAAAGTCCATCTCCAAGGGTTACGCCTCGTTCGACTATCATTTGACCGACTACAAGGAAGGCGATCTGGTGAAGATGTCGATCCTGGTCAATGACGAGCCGGTCGACGCGCTCTCCATGCTGGTCCATCGCACGGCGGCCGAAAAGCGCGGCCGCGCCATGTGCGAAAAGCTGAAGGAGCTCATCCCGCAGCACATGTTCAAGATCCCGATCCAGGCCGCGATCGGCGGCCGCATCATCGCCCGCGAGACGATTTCCGCTCTACGCAAAGACGTGACGGCGAAATGTTACGGCGGCGACGTCACCCGCAAGCGCAAGCTGCTTGAAAAGCAGAAGGAAGGCAAAAAGCGCATGCGGCAGTTTGGGAAAGTGGATATCCCGCAAGCGGCGTTCATTGAAGCGCTGAAAATGGGGGATGGGTAGATGCTGCCCCCTATCTTTCCTAGCGGGCTTGGTGGCTCTACTTGAAAGCGTCAGGATAGGCGTCCAACAACCTCTGGGAATCCTGCCCATCGATGAAACAATAGATCAGAGACTTTCGCCGTGTCACAGAATGAGCGAGAGCAAGGCTCTGGACTAAGGTTCTTACCGCTGAACCAATCTCCCGCCAGTGCTGCACGATAAAAACATCCGCAGGCTCCTCAAACAGCCGAAGCGCCTGATCACCATTCTTTCCCATCCTAGCGGGCGTAAGCACGCCGCTTTGCCCTGGGCCTTTGAAAGCGAACGCCGAGCCTCTTCGTTTGCCATCGAGAACCAAGCGGGTTGATAGAAGATCGCTTTTCTCTCCACCCCAGTCTTTGAAAATACCCTTTTCCCCTATGATCGCCTGAACACCGTGCTTGAACTTTTCTTCACTTATGCCTGCAAGGTGACTGCGACGCGCAGCGATTCCAGGGACGGCTGAGAACGAATCGATCTCATCAACAGTTATTTCCCGAGGAGGGAACGCTACGTCCTTGTGAATCACGGTGAACAATGGGCCTGCGGTGCCGACAACGGATGCCGTGGAGCGCTTGGTAGCCACGCTCTCACGACGCCGGCGGTTATCTGCATAGGAAACTATGCGCGCCCTGTTAGCTCGGACGGTGTCATCCTTCGCATAGAGATTTCGCGAACCATCATGCAACGGCTTCTCCGACTTCAGCTTGACGATCAAATGGTGCTTGGCTAGGTGGTCGAGTTCGTTTTGCGCCTGTTGGGCATTGGTCCCAGCATCATCTATGCCGGCTAAAGTCATTAGTTGTCTTTTCGTCTTAGGACGTTCGCCCCTGCCGTATACCGCTTGAAACAAGCTTCGACGCAGATGGCCCGTTCCCAAATGACGCGCCAATTGAACTGTACTCTCCTCGTAGTCTCCACTTATGTTCACGACGGACGTGCGCATAACTCAGCTATCCGCACGCGGTGACTGTGATTTCGACTTTGAAGCAGACGGGAACATACGGCTGATCGTCGGCTGGGAAACACCGAGCACTTCCGCCAACCTGCTTTGTTTGTAGCCGCTGTCAAGCAGACCCAAGATCGCAAGACGCCTTAAGTCCTCCAACAGACGAATGATTTGGTCGGCTTGAGCCTCTTTCACAGCGCGCCATCCTTCTTGCTCACGGTCGACGCGTCCTTTTTCTTGGCAGACTGCGCCTTCGGCATCATACGGCTCATGGTCACCTCGCTGACCTCAAGCATCGATGCTATCTGCTTCTGCGATACGTCCGCCTTGAGAAGTTGTAAAATCAGCAGCTTCTTTACAGCGCGAACCTCACCTATGAGTTCATCAGCCTGCTTCTTGTCCATCATCGATATCCTGCTTCTTCCCAGCTAACCGGCTTACCTCAGCCAACACGCCTTTCGGAAAGCAGCGACTGAGGCTCGTTCGATGCATGCTAACTGCCGCCGCAATGTGGTCCTGTTTCAATCCTTGGCGGATGAGAGAAAGAACAAGAGCTTTTCCGTAGAATGTTGATTTCCGTTGAGAGCTGACCCGGGATTTTCGCCGAGAAGTGACCCGCCTTCATGTATGGTTTGGGTCTCAGGCCTTGGTCAAGGTGGGTGCTTTCTCCTTCTTTGTTGGTGTGGTCTGGGCG